>NZ_RWIO01000093.1:0-628789 GCF_009764655.1 Pseudomonas sp. PB105 | reverse complement strand
AACTTCCTTTTGGCTTCGATGAACTGAAGCAACTTGCTGCCGAAAACTGCGTAACTCATTGTTTACCAAGGAGTTTTCCGTTTCGACTGCGCCGGAAGTGGGGCGAATTATAGGCTTCCAGAATCTGGCGTCAACCTTTAATTTCTTATCCCTATCAATTAGTTAGGCCTGATCAAAAAACCACCAATCCAATGCCTCCTATATAGAAGAAGGGCATCTAGATAACACCCGCCTCCCTTAAAGAAGCCACATGCTCAGACTTCAGTCCCAACACACCCTGCAGCACCTGAGCGGTATGCTCGCCCAATAGAGGAGGCGCACTGCGATACTCCACAGGCGTCTTGGATAAACGAATTGGGCTGGCAACCTGAGGCACCAGCCCCGCTAATACATGCGGCATTTGCAGCGCCAACCCGCGCGCCTTTACCTGGGGATCATCAAACACCTGCGCCAAATCATTGATCGGCCCGCAAGGCACACCCACACGCTCCAACTGTGACACCCACTCAGCCGTTGTCTTGAAAACCGTAGCCTGGCGAATCAGCGGAATCAGCTCAGCACGATTGGCCACCCGCACCTTATTAGTAGAAAACCGCGGATCATCTGCCCACTGCGGCTGCCCAGCCGCTTCGGCGAACTTGCGAAATTGCCCGTCATTACCAACCGTCAGAATGAAATCACCATCGGCTGTGGGGAAGTCCTGATAAGGCACGATATTAGGATGAGCGTTGCCCAGGCGCTTTGGCGACACGCCCGTGGTCAGGTAATTCATCGCCTGATTAGCCAGGCAAGCCACCTGCACATCGAGCAATGCCATATCAATGTGCTGCCCTCCGCCGTCGTGATCTCGATGCGCCAGCGCAGCAAGGATTGCCACCGTGGAGTAGAGCCCCGTGAGTATGTCTGTCAGCGCCACTCCCACCTTCACCGGCCCGGCGCCTTCATCACCCTCAGGCCGACCGGTAAGACTCATCAGCCCGCCCAACCCCTGAATCATGAAGTCATAGCCCGCACGCCCCGCATATGGCCCCGTCTGGCCAAACCCAGTGATCGAGCAATAGATCAACTCCGGGTTGAGCGCCTTGAGCGACTCATAGTCCAGCCCATACGCCGCCAGCCCACCGACCTTGAAGTTCTCGATCAGGATGTCGGACTTAGCCGCCAGATCCCGCACCAGTTGCTGCCCCTCCGGCCGCGTAAAGTCGATAGTCACCGACTCTTTATTCCGATTGGCTGACAGGTAGTACGCTGCCTCACTGGTGTTCTCGCCATAAGAATCTTTAAGGAAGGGCGGCCCCCAGGCGCGCGTATCGTCACCGTTACCGGGACGCTCGACCTTGATCACCTCGGCCCCCAGGTCCGCAAGGATCTGTCCGGACCAAGGGCCCGCCAATACTCGCGACAAATCCAGTACCCGCAGATGCGACAGCGCGCCCATACCGCTCTCCTATTAATAGAACGCCTGAAGACCGGTCTGCGCGCGCCCCAGAATCAGGGCGTGCACGTCATGGGTACCTTCATAGGTGTTAACCACTTCAAGGTTCACCAGATGACGCGCCACCCCGAACTCGTCGGAAATACCATTGCCACCTAACATGTCCCGCGCCATACGCGCGATATCCAAAGACTTGCCGCACGAGTTGCGCTTCATGATCGACGTAACCTCAACCGCTGCCGTCCCCTCATCCTTCATTCGCCCCAGGCGTAAGCAACCTTGCAGTGCCAGGGTGATTTCGGTCTGCATATCCGCCAGCTTTTTTTGGATCAATTGAGTTGCGGCCAATGGACGACCGAACTGCTGACGATCCAACGTGTACTGGCGAGCGGTATGCCAGCAAGACTCGGCAGCACCCAACGCGCCCCAGGAGATGCCATAGCGCGCCGAGTTGAGGCAGGTGAAAGGGCCTTTCAAGCCACGCACATCCGGGAAAATGTTCTCTTCCGGCACAAAGACGTTATCCATCACGATTTCACCGGTAATGGAGGCGCGCAGGCCGACCTTGCCGTGAATGGCCGGCGCACTCAGGCCTTTCCAGCCTTTCTCCAAGACAAAACCTCGGATATCGCCTGCGTCGTCCTTGCCCCACACTACAAACACGTCCGCAATCGGGCTGTTGGTGATCCACATCTTGGCGCCTGTAAGGCTGTAGCCACCATCCACCTTGCGAGCACGTGTGATCATCGCACCAGGGTCAGAGCCGTGGTCAGGCTCGGTCAAACCAAAACAGCCAATCCATTCTCCCGAGGCCAGTTTCGGCAAGTACTTCTGCTTTTGCGCTTCGGTACCGAACTCATTGATAGGCACCATCACCAGTGACGACTGCACACTCATCATCGAGCGGTAACCAGAGTCAACACGCTCAACTTCACGCGCAATCAACCCGTAGCTGACGTAGTTCAAGCCACTGCCGCCGTACTGCTCAGGGATCATCGCCCCCAGCAAACCGGTTTCACCCATTTCACGGAAAATCGCCGGATCGGTCTTTTCATGGCGGAAGGCTTCCAGCACACGAGGCGCCAGCTTGTCCTGGGCGAAGCGCTCGGCACTGTCACGCACCATGCGCTCCTCTTCAGTGAGCTGTTGATCCAGCAGCAGCGGGTCGATCCAGTTAAAGCTTGCCTTGCCAGCCATGAATAAGTCCTCGCACAGAAATTCAGAAGTCGTGGATGGAGCCTAGGCCGCGCTTGCAGGGAGAGCAAACGAGGTTTCTGCATAGGCTTGTGCTAATTTGTCACTTCGTAATACTCAGTAGTGGCGCAGGCGCGCTTTAGATGTGAGCACAAGGTACATGCGCAGGAAAATCCCCAGCACAACCGCCCTCGTCAGCTTTGAAGCGGCAGCCCGCCACGAGAGCTTTACCAAGGCCGCGCACGAGCTCTCCATTACCCAAGGCGCGATTTGTCGGCAGATCGCCAGCCTTGAGGAATTTTTGAGTGTCGAACTGTTTCGGCGCTCACGACGCGGAGTAAAGCTGACGGAGGCCGGGCTGTCCTACAGCCGCAGAGTGGCAACTCAGCTGGATGCCGTCGAGCGCGACACCCTCTCAGTCATGGGCCAGCAAGGCGCAAACACTATAGAACTGGCCGTAGTGCCTACGTTCGGCACGCAATGGCTGATCCCTCGACTCAAGGACTTTCAACGCAAGCACCCCGAGGTGACGGTGAACCTGACCAACCGCACGCGCCCCTTTCTGTTCGCCGACACCGAGTTCGACGCGGCGATCTACTTCGGTGACGCTGATTGGTCCGGTACCGAATCCCACCGACTGATGGGAGAAAATCCCGCCCCTGTCTGCAGCCCGCGCCTTTTGGGGGAACGCAAGCGGTTCACCCCGCAGCAGATCGCGGAACTGCCATTGCTGCAGCAGACCACACGCCCCTATGCCTGGCGCCAATGGTTCAACGCCCAGCAACTGAACGTCCCTCGCGACATGACAGGCCCGCGTTACGAGCTATTCTCGATGCTGTCCCAGGCAGCCATGCACGACATGGGTATCGCACTGATCCCTCCGTTCCTTATCCAGCGAGAGCTGGACGAGCGTCAATTGGTGATCGCAAGCCCTGAGGTGCTAAGGAGCTCGAAGGCTTATTACCTGATGATTCCTGACAGAAAAGTCGAATCAGCCTCGCTGCACGCGTTCCGGGATTGGCTTATTGACCAATCTCAGCGCTACAGTCCCAGTAATTAAAGGCCAAAGCGCCAATGCTGATTTTGTAGTCAGTTAATTTTAGATCCTACAGATATACGTATATGTCGCATTTTCACAGACTGTACCTATCTATCAAAAATAGGGCTTAAGGCCATGATTTTCGCGGCTTACAGCGACTCCAACAGGCCAATGCCCGACTATTCACACCGATCATGGCAAAACACCCATCATTCAGCTGTAGCCCTTTAAATACCTGTATTTAAAGAGGTTATTTCAGCGCATTGCGACAATCAGTCACAGGGTGACTTGTAGTTAATTTTTCGTCACCCGTCATAATCCCTTGAAGGCCGTAAAGTTCGCCTGCAAAATGCCGCGCCCCGCTGTCATTTCAGCGGGATCGTGCTGATCGGCCGCCCCAGTTGCGCCACTCGCGGTGCACTGGCCTTTTTACAAAAAGATCAAAAGCAAAAAGATCATGCAGGAGATTTGACGTGCACATTGGTGTTCCTCTCGAAACCCAGACCGGTGAAACGCGGGTGGCTGCCACCCCGGAAACCATCAAGAAGCTGATCGGCCAGGGCCATAAGGTCACTGTACAAAGCGGGGCCGGTCTTAAAGCCAGCATCGTCGACAGCGCCTATGAAACAGCAGGCGCAACCATTGGCAGTGCCAACGATGCATTCGGCGCCGAGCTGATCCTCAAGGTGGTGGCGCCCAGTGACAGCGAACTCACGCTGATCAAAAGCGGCACCGTGTTGGTGGGCATGCTCAATCCGTTCAGCAACGAAACCATTGCCAAGCTGGCCGGGCAGGGCATCACCGCCTTTGCCCTGGAGGCCGCGCCACGCACTTCGCGCGCGCAGAGCCTCGACGTGTTGTCCTCGCAAGCCAACATCGCCGGTTACAAGGCCGTGCTGCTCGCCGCTCATCACTACCCGCGATTCATGCCGATGCTGATGACCGCCGCAGGTACCGTCAAAGCCGCTCGCGTGCTGATTCTCGGCGCCGGTGTTGCTGGCCTGCAGGCCATCGCTACGGCGAAACGTCTGGGTGCAGTGATCGAAGCTTCTGACGTACGCCCGGCCGTGAAAGAGCAGATCGAATCCCTGGGCGCCAAGTTCGTCGATGTCCCCTACGAAACCGATGAAGAGCGCGAATGCGCCGTCGGTGTCGGGGGTTACGCACGCCCGATGCCGACCAGCTGGATGCAACGCCAGGCCCTGGCCGTGCACGAGCGCGCCAAGCAAGCCGATATTGTCATCACGACCGCACTGATTCCCGGCCGTAAAGCGCCGACATTGCTGAGCGCCGAAACCGTCGCACAGATGAAACCCGGCTCGGTGGTGATCGACCTCGCTGCAGCCCAAGGTGGCAACTGCCCGCTGACCGTGGCGGATGAAACCGTGGTGGAAAACGGCGTGATCATCTGCGGCCCGACCAACCTCGCCGGCGCTGTCGCCGCCGACGCGTCAGCCTTGTACGCGCGCAACCTGCTGGACTTCCTGAAGCTGGTCTTCAACAAGGAAGGGCAGTTTGAACTCAACCTCGAAGACGACATCGTCGCCGCGTGCCTGATGTGCCGCGACGGCCAAGTCATCCGCAAAAACGCCTAAGCAGGGATTCAGACGATGGAAGAGCTTATCTCCCCCGGTATCTACAACCTGATCATCTTTGTGCTGGCGATTTATGTCGGTTACCACGTGGTCTGGAACGTTACCCCCGCGCTGCACACGCCGTTGATGGCGGTGACCAATGCAATCTCGGCAATCGTGATTGTCGGCGCCATGCTGGCTGCCGCCCTCACCGTGACGCCATTGGGCAAGACTATGGGCACGCTCGCCGTGGCCCTCGCAGCCGTTAACGTGTTCGGCGGTTTCCTGGTGACTCGTAGGATGCTTGAGATGTTCAAGAAGAAAGCACCCAAAGCTGTGAAAGAAGAGGTGCAGAAGTAATGAGCATGAATCTGGTAACGACGCTCTACCTGATCGCGTCGATCTGTTTCATCCAGGCCCTCAAAGGCCTGTCGCACCCCACCACCTCGCGGCGCGGCAACCTGTTCGGCATGCTTGGCATGGGGCTGGCGGTGCTGACTACCGTGGGCCTCATCTATAAGCTCGGTGCTGAGCTTGCCACTGCCGGTATCGGCTACGTGATTGTCGGCCTGCTGGTCGGCGGCACTGCCGGTTCGATCATGGCCAAGCGCGTCGAGATGACCAAGATGCCGGAACTGGTCGCCTTCATGCACAGCATGATCGGCCTCGCCGCCGTCTTTATCGCCATCGCCGCCGTGGTTGAGCCGCAATCGTTGGGCATCGTCAAACACCTGGGCGACGCAATCCCCGCCGGCAACCGCCTGGAGCTGTTCCTCGGTGCGGCCATTGGTGCAATCACCTTCTCCGGCTCGGTGATCGCGTTCGGCAAACTGTCGGGCAAGTACAAGTTCCGCCTGTTCCAGGGCGCACCTGTACAGTTCGGCGGCCAGCACAAGATCAACCTGGTGCTCGGCCTGCTCACACTGGGCCTGGGCCTGGCGTTTATGTTCACCGGCAACCTCACCGCCTTCGCGCTGATGCTGGCCCTGGCCTTTGTGCTGGGCGTGCTGATCATCATCCCGATCGGCGGCGCCGACATGCCGGTGGTGGTGTCGATGCTCAACAGCTACTCCGGCTGGGCAGCGGCGGGTATCGGCTTCTCGCTGAACAACTCGATGCTGATCATCGCCGGCTCGCTGGTGGGCTCCAGCGGCGCGATCCTGTCGTACATCATGTGCAAGGCGATGAACCGTTCCTTCTTTAATGTGTTGCTCGGCGGTTTCGGCAATGCGCCGGATGCCGGTGCTGCGGCAGGTTCCAAAGAAGCACGGCCGGTGAAGTCCGGCTCGGCCGACGACGCCACCTTCCTGCTGACCAACGCCGACACCGTGATCATCGTTCCAGGCTACGGCCTGGCCGTGGCACGCGCGCAACACGCGCTTAAGGAACTGACCGAAAAGCTGACCCATCGCGGCGTCACCGTGAAGTATGCGATCCACCCGGTGGCCGGCCGCATGCCGGGGCATATGAACGTCCTACTGGCCGAGGCAGAAGTGCCTTACGACCAGGTGTTCGAAATGGAAGACATCAACTCGGAATTCGGTCAGGCCGACGTGGTACTAGTGCTCGGCGCGAACGACGTGGTCAACCCGGCCGCGAAGAACGATCCGAACTCGCCGATTGCCGGCATGCCGATCCTAGAAGCGTTCAAGGCCAAGACCATCATCGTCAACAAGCGCTCGATGGCCAGCGGATATGCCGGTTTGGATAACGAGCTGTTCTACCTGGACAAGACCATGATGGTCTTTGGTGATGCCAAGAAGGTCATCGAAGATATGGTCAAGGCCGTCGAGTAACACTGCTTCAGCGCAATAATCGAAACCCCGGCCTGCGATAGGCTGGGGTTTTTTATTACTCATGAAACCCGACCAAAGGCTCTAAATCACTACTCGGCATTCGACCATGGTAGCGGGCCGAAACTTTTTGAAATCACTACACTGCCCACCTTGCTTCCGTAGCCTGAGATAACAATTCATGTACCGTGATCGTATCCGCTTGCCTTCGTTGTTGAACAAGGTCATGAGCGCGGCTGACGCCGCCGCACTGATCGAGGACGGCATGACCGTCGGCATGAGCGGCTTCACCCGAGCCGGTGAAGCCAAGGCCGTCCCACACGCCCTGGCCGAGCGCGCCAAGACGTCGCCGCTGAAAATCACCCTGATGACCGGCGCCAGCCTGGGTAATGACCTGGACAAACAACTGACCGAAGCAGGTGTACTGTCGCGACGCATGCCGTTCCAGGTCGACAGCACCCTGCGCAAGGCAATCAATGCCGGCGAAGTCATGTTTATCGACCAACATCTGTCGGAAACCGTCGAGCAGCTGCGCAACAACCAGCTCAAGCTGCCGGACATTGCTGTGATCGAGGCCGTGGCGATCACCGAGCAAGGGCATATTGTGCCCACTACCTCCGTTGGTAACTCGGCCAGCTTCGCGATTTTCGCCAAGCAGGTGATCATCGAGATCAACCTGGCGCACAACCCGAACCTGGAAGGGTTGCACGACATCTATATCCCGACCTACCGGCCGACTCGCACGCCGATCCCCCTGGTGAAGGTCGATGACCGTATCGGCAGCACCGCGATTCCCATCCCGCCGGAAAAGATTGTCGCCATTGTCATCACCAACCAAGCGGACTCGGCTTCTACGGTTACGCCTCCCGACAGCGACACTCAAGGGATCGCCAATCACTTGATCCACTTCCTCAAGCAGGAAGTGGAGGCCGGACGCATGACCAACAAGCTCGGCCCGCTGCAGGCCGGTATCGGGAACATCGCGAACGCGGTGATGTGCGGCTTGATTGATTCGCCGTTCGAAGACCTGACCATGTATTCCGAAGTGCTGCAGGACTCGACCTTCGACCTGATCGACGCCGGCAAGCTGAGCTTTGCCTCGGGCAGCTCGATCACGCTGTCGGAGCGGCGCAATGCCGACGTGTTCGGCAACCTGGAGCACTACAAGGACAAGCTGGTGCTGCGCCCACAGGAAATCTCCAACCACCCCGAAGTGGTGCGTCGACTGGGCATTATCGGGATCAACACTGCGCTGGAGTTCGACATCTACGGCAACGTCAACTCCACCCACGTCTGCGGCACCCGCATGATGAACGGCATCGGCGGCTCAGGCGATTTTGCACGTAACGCGCATCTGGCGATCTTCGTTACCAAATCAATTGCAAAGGGCGGCGCAATTTCCAGCGTGGTGCCGATGGTCAGCCATGTGGACCATACCGAGCATGATGTCGACATCCTTGTGACCGAAATCGGCCTGGCTGACTTGCGTGGCCTGGCGCCACGGGAGCGCGCCCGCGTGATCATCGACAACTGTGTACACCCGGCGTACCGCGATGCGCTGAACAGTTACTTCACCGAAGCCTGTGCCATCGGCGGGCACACGCCCCACATCCTGCGCGAAGCACTGAGTTGGCACATCAACCTGGAAGAAACCGGGCATATGCTCAAGGCTTGATTGATACAGATCCGAGCTGATGCAAACACAGTTTCATCAGCTCGGCAGCATCACCGCCGACTCCTGCAAAAACTGTACTGCTGTACCGGTCTTTTTCAACAGATAAATCCACATCAACCCTCGCAGATGCCTATTTCGCACCGCTTCAGTGCAGACAGGTACAGTTGCCCCATTTCCGTACAGTACAGCACCCATAAACAGTTAACTGGCCCCTCACAATACAGGTGAACTGTATCTAGAGAGTCTTGCGCCGGAAGAGGATCATTGGCATCAGTTAAACCACTACCTAATCCCGCCATAAGCGGAAGGATGTCATCATGGAACGTACACTCAGTTCCGAACTGTTCTTCGAAGAGAAAGCTGTAAACACCCAGGCTTCCATGCCTCTGCGCGTTCTTGCCAACCTGATGTTGTGGCAGCGCCGTATCTCCAGCCGCCACCAACTGGCTCGTCTGGATTCGCGTCTGCTGGCTGACGCCGGTATCAGCGAAGCTCAACGCTACGAAGAGCTCAGCAAGCCGTTCTGGCGCTAATTTGCGCTCGCTGGCCCTGACCCACCGGGTCCACTGCCAGCACTGATTTGTTAAGACAAAGCCCGCCCCGGGAGACCGGAGGCGGGCTTTGTTGTATTCGTCGTATGGATTTACAGCGATGGATTCAGTCGAACCAGTACAGTTTTCAAAGTAACACCTATAATAGGTACAGTCAGTCAACTCACACAAAACCTACCCGAACTGACAAGCCCCGGCCTAATATCCAGTTTAAAGCCACCTTTACATTCATCTACAGGAGTCACCCCATGCCCCGTCTTCGCCTGCTTAGTGCCGCCGCCCTGTTGGTCCTGGCCGCCAACGCCAATGCCACCAGCTTCATCGTGACCACCGACTCCATCGTCGGCGCACTGAAGGCCACGTCCGACGCCACCTCCGATGCCACTTCGTCCCTGCGCGATAACAAGGTTGTGCGCGCCGCCCGTGACGACGCCGCCAGCTTTGTTGCCAGCGAAGGCGCCATCCGTGGTGTGAAGCTGGAAAGCGCACTGGCACAGATCCGCCAACAAGCCCCACAACTGAACACCGCGACTGACGCACAGCTGGCCCAGGCCATCCTGGCTATTTAATCGCAACGAAAATCAGGGGAGCGCCAGCCGCTCCCGAATGCCTCGGCGCTGGCTCTCGCCCGGGCATTGCGCTAGCCTTGGCGCTCGCTTTCAGTTGTCGAGTCCCATGGCTTTTTCATACCGCCTGTTAATTGTCCCTTTCGTGTTTTTCGCCGGTTGGTCGCCAGTGGCTTCGGCCTTTGACCTGACCATCCAGAGCACAGTCGCGAGCGCGTATGCCACCAGCAAGGTGACCTCCGCACCGTTCGACCGCAAAGTAGTAGTGGCCGCCCAGGATGACGCTGCCGCGTTCATCGCCACTGACGGCCAATGGCGGGGGGCACGGCTGGAATCGGCATTGGATTACCTGCGCCGGACCCAACCAAAACTTCATGCGAGCGACCTTGAACTGGCGCAGGCAATTCTCGTCCAATAATCATCTTTGTATTTCCATCTTTGTATTCGGAGTTCTTCCATGCGTAGCCCGCTGATCGCCGCCACCCTAGGCTTGCTGTTGTTGGCCGACGTTGCACAGGCACAAACCCTGGTGGCCACCAGTAACATCATTGTTCGCGCCTCCGGCCGCACCATTGATTTCACTTCGGACACCACCACCTCCATCCGTGACTCCAAAGTCGTGCGCGAAGCCCACGATGACGCCGCCAGCTTCGTCGCCACCCACGGCGAAATCCGTGGCGCCCAGTTGGAAGCCGCCTTCGACACCCTGCGCACCCGCCTGCCGGAAGCCCGCGACGCCAGCGACCAGACCCTCGCCGAAGCCATCCTCGCTCTGTGAGGCGCCTCACTGCCTGGCTCCTGGCCGGGACTGTGCTGCTGTTTGCCAGCGCAGCCCAGGCCAGCCTGCAACTGCGGCTCAAGACAGACGGCTTGAGCCCGGCCGAACAGCAGGCCAGCCAGGCATTGCTCGATGAAGCGATGCGCTCACTGCCGCCGCGCTTTATCGAGCAGTTGGACCGGCGCATTGATGTCGGCTGGACCGACAAGATGCCCGAGAATGCCTATGGCCAGGCCTCGCTGGTGTCCGAGCTGGACCTCAACCGCAACCTGCTCGCCAGCCTGACCGATGGCAGCGCCGCCACCCAGAAAACCAATCGTCCTCATGGCACCGTGCGCCGGGAAATGCTTGCCACCGTGCTGCATGAACTGACCCATATCTATGACCGTGCACGCCTGTGGTCCAAGGACGAGCGCGCACTGATCCAGCGTTGCAGCCGCCAGAACAACATCACCGGCCTGATCGGCCTGCCCGATCAATGCCGTGGCCAGAATGAGCGCCGCTTCACCCTCAGCGATGACCCGCGCCTGCTGGACCTCGCCGGCTGGCCGCAGTACGTCGGTCGGCGTGGTGAGCGCGAGCAGCACAACCGCCAAATCGTGCGCAGCCCGGACATCTACGAAACCACCAGCCCGCTGGAATTCGTCGCGGTCAACATGGAGTATTTCCTCCTAGACCCAAGCTACGCCTGCCGACGCCCGGCACTGTTCCACTATTACCAGCAACACTTCGGCTGGGCGCCGCCTGAACAGGACGCCTGCGCCAAGGCCTACCCGTTCCTCAATGCCGGTAACGACTTCGCCAAGACACCGCTGGGCCATGTGGACCCGGAGCGCGTCTACGAGATCGACTACCTGCTCGCCGAAGCCAACCAGAACCTGGTCAGCCGCTGGGGCCACAGCATGTTGCGCCTGGTGATCTGCGCTCCGGGCCGCCCCCGTGGCCCGGATTGCCGGCTGGATCTTGACCAGCATCTGGTCTTGTCCTACCGCGCATTTGTCGGCGACGTACAACTGTCGAGCTGGGATGGGCTGGTGGGCAAGTACCCGTCACGGCTGTTCGTGCTGCCCTTGGCCCAAGTCATCGACGAATACACCAAGACCGAACTGCGCGGGCTGGCCTCCGTGCCATTGAAGCTCTCACGCCAAGAGATCAACGACACCGTCGAACACGCCGCAGAAATGCACTGGAGCTACGACGGCAGTTACTTCTTCCTGTCCAATAACTGCGCGGTCGAAAGCCTGAAGCTGTTACGCAGC
The DNA here is from genome assembly GCF_009764655.1 of Pseudomonas sp. PB105. NCBI lineage: Bacteria > Pseudomonadati > Pseudomonadota > Gammaproteobacteria > Pseudomonadales > Pseudomonadaceae > Pseudomonas > Pseudomonas sp. PB105. The sequence goes on along the minus strand of NZ_RWIO01000093.1, from coordinate 616,925 downwards.
GGCAGCGCCAACCCGCAATTGACCGGCCTTGACAACATCACCCCCAACGGCCTGCTGGAAGTGCTGCAAGCCCGGGGCCTGGCCGATACCAGCGTGCTGGACAACAAACGCGAAGCGCTGCGCCTGGGCTATCACTTCGACTCGTTCCGCGAGCGTTACCAGGCGATGTTCGACGTGCTGCGCAAACACCTGCCGATCAAACAAACCCAGGTTGAAGACTGGCTATCGTTGAGTGCCGCCGAACGCCGCCCATGGTTCGACCAGGCCGATCTGCGCACCAGCGCCGCGTTGCTGCTGCTTGAACAAGCCAGCTTTCGCAAGCAATTGATGCTGGCCCAGGATGAGGTCAAACAACGCTACCTCGGGGCCCGCGAGCTGAAAAACGGCGGCATGGAAAAAGCCAACGCCACACTGCAACAGATCCTCGCCAACAGCGGCTTCCTCAGCCGACCAGCCGAATTGCTGGGTAGCGGCGGTTACGGCCTGCCACAACCGTCGGAAGCCAAGCGTCTGGAATCGGAAAGCGCCGAGCGCCAGAAACAACTGCAGTCGCTGACCGGCGAGCTGGATAAAGAGGTGAGGGCGCTGCTGGAGCCTTCCCGCGCCGCCGAGATCGCCGCGTGCGAGGCCAACCTCAAGCAGGTAGGTGAGCACCTGCGCAAACTGCACAAGGCAGCCGGCGGCCTTGAGCTGCCCTGAAGTAGCCGAGACAAACATGGGGCAAGCCCCCTCCCACATTTGACCTATGCACGTCTGAAGACCGCGCGTCCGCCCGCCATAACTGTTTGGCCAACGAAAGCTGGCTGAAAGCTTTCACGTCTAGGATCGCTTTCACTGCCGGCAAAAGACCGGCTGTTTACAACAACAATGGTGATTCCCGATGTCCGCCCGTACCCGCCTGTTCGCCCCGACTCCCCCCGTACGCCTCGTGCCTTTCGTTCTGCGCTGAATCCACCCCGGTTCGCCATTCCCTAGCCGCGCTACGCCTGGAGTATTCCTATGCTGACTTTCCTTGGCTTTGCCATGGTCATCACGTTCATGTTCCTGATCATGACCAAGCGCCTGTCCGCGCTGATCGCCTTGATCATTGTGCCGATCCTGTTCGCCCTGTTTGGTGGCTTTGCACCAGAGATCGGCCCGATGATGCTTGCGGGCATCACCAAGCTTGCGCCGACCGGCGTGATGCTGATGTTCGCCATTCTCTACTTCGCCTTGATGATCGACTCCGGCCTGTTCGACCCGGCCGTGCGCAAGATCCTCAAGATGGTCAAAGGCGACCCGCTGAAGGTTTCGGTCGGCACCGCCGTATTGGCCTTGGTCGTGTCCCTGGACGGTGACGGCGCCACCACCTACATGATCTGCGTGGCCGCCATGCTGCCGCTGTACCAGCGCATTGGCATGAGCCCGCGCATCATGGCCGGCTTGATCATTCTCGCCGGTGGCGTGATGAATATGACCCCTTGGGGTGGCCCGACCGCCCGCGCCGCCAGTGCGCTGCACGTGGACCCTTCGGATATTTTCGTACCGATGATCCCAGCCATGGCCGCCGGCGTCGTCGCGATCCTGGTGATCGCCTACATGTACGGCAAGCGCGAGCGTGCGCGCCTGGGTGAACTGCACCTGCAGGGCGACGAGATCGACCACAGCGAAATCAGCGTGTCGCAATTCCCCGACGCGCGCCGTCCGAAGCTGATCTGGTTCAACGGCGCCCTGACCCTGGCCCTGATGTGCACACTGATCGCCGGCCTGCTGCCGCTGCCGGTGCTGTTCATGGTGGCGTTCAGTATCGCGATGATCGTCAACTACCCATGCCTGCAACAGCAGAAAGACCGCGTCGCCGCCCATGCTGGCAGCGTACTCGCGGTGGTGGGGTTGATTTTCGCTGCGGGTATCTTCACCGGCATCCTGTCGGGTACCGGCATGGTCGATGCCATGTCCAAGAGCCTGCTGGCAGTCATCCCTGACGCCCTGGGCCCGTACCTGGCGGTGATCACGGCGCTGGTGAGCATGCCGTTTACCTTCTTCATGTCCAACGATGCGTTCTACTATGGCGTGCTGCCGGTGCTGGCCGAAGCCGCCAGCCACTACGGCATCACCGCCGTGGAGATGGCCCGCGCCTCCATCGTTGGCCAACCGGTGCACTTGCTCAGCCCGTTGGTACCGTCGACCTACTTGCTGGTGGCCCTGGCCGGTATCGAATTTGGCGATCACCAGCGCTTCACCCTGAAGTGGGCAGTGCTGGTGTGCCTGTGCATAATGTTCGCTGCATTGCTGATGGGGATTTTTCCGCTGTTCAGCACTCTATAATCGTACAACCCAACTGCGCCGGCCCTACGCCGGTGCGGTCTAACACACGCTCAAAGGAATACACATGGAATGGCTGACCAATCCGGAAATCTGGATTGCCTTCTTCACCCTGACGGCCCTGGAGATCGTCCTGGGCATCGATAACATCATCATGATTTCGATCCTGGTCAGCCGCATGCCCAAGCATATGCAGGCCCGCACCCGGATCTTCGGCCTGGCGCTGGCCATGGTCACGCGTATCCTGCTGCTGCTGTCGATCACCTGGGTCATGCAACTCACCGCCGACCTGTTCGTGGTGTTTGGCCAAGGCATTTCCGGTCGCGATCTGATCCTGTTCTTCGGTGGTCTGTTCCTGCTGTGGAAAAGCTCCCAAGAGATGTACCACGCCCTGGAAGGTGAAGACGAAACCCACGACGAGCCGAAAGGCGCCGGTGGCAAGTTCATCTACACCATCATCCAGATCGCGATCATCGACATCGTGTTCTCCCTGGACTCGGTGATCACGGCTGTCGGCATGGTCTCCCATGTACCGGTCATGGTTGCCGCCATCGTGGTTGCCGTCCTGGTGATGATGCTGGCTGCTGGCACCATCAGCGAATTCATCGACAAGCACCCGTCGCTGAAAATGCTGGCGCTGTCGTTCCTGCTGGTGGTGGGTACCGTGCTGATCGCCGAGTCCTTCGATGTGCACGTGCCAAAAGGCTACGTCTACTTCGCCATGGCGTTCTCGCTGGCAGTAGAAGCGGTGAACATCAAGATGCGCACCGCCATCGCGAAAAAGAAGAAACAGCAGGATCCCGTGAAACTGCGCAAGGACATCCCGGGTCAATAACCCGAGCCAGTCGAAAAAACGGGGCGCTTGCGTCCCGTTTTTTTCATCCGCACAAAGCTGACTTCATGACAGTTTTGTTTCAATCCCCACTTTAGCTATGCGATGCTGGCGCAGAGCCCATTCGCCAACTACAGCTTAAGTACAAGACGTAGAGCGGCACGCGGCAATTTTCCTTCGCTCCTGTTGGAGCACACCTACACGGGGGGCCGAGCATGCTGACCTTGCTCAATCTGCTTTCCGCCGTGACCCTGCTTATCTGGGGCACGCACATCGTCCGTACCGGCATCCTGCGGGTCTACGGCTCCAATTTGCGTCAGGTCATCGGGCATAACATGTCCAAGCGCTGGCTTGCGTTTGTCGCCGGTATCCTGGTGACAGCCATGGTCCAGAGCAGCAACGCCACCGCCATGCTGGTGACCTCATTTGTCGGCCAGGGCCTGATGGGCCTGATGCCCGCCCTGGCGACCATGCTCGGCGCCGACGTCGGTACCGCGCTGATGGCGCGGGTCCTGACCTTGGACTTGTCCTGGCTGTCACCGCTGCTGATTTTCCTCGGCGTTATTTTCTTCCTGTCACGCAAACAGACGCGGGCAGGGCAGTTGGGGCGGGTGGGGATTGGCCTCGGGCTGATCATCCTCGCGCTGCAACTGATCGTCGAAGCCGCCGGGCCGATTACCCATGCCCAGGGCGTCAAAGTGATCTTCGCTTCGCTGACTGGCGACATCCTGCTCGACGCCCTGGTCGGCGCCTTGTTCGCGATGATTTCCTACTCAAGCTTGGCTGCTGTCCTACTGACGGCCACCCTGGCCGGTGCCGGTGTGATCGGCCTGCACGTGGCCATCGGCCTGGTGATCGGTGCCAACATCGGCAGCGGCGTGCTGGCCTTCCTCAGCACCAGCATGCAAAACGCCGCCGGGCGCCAGGTGGCCCTCGGCAGCCTGTTGTACAAGCTGATCGGCCTGCTGCTGATCATTCCGGTGCTCGACCCCCTCGTGCGCTGGATGGATGATTTGGACTACAGCACCCAAGGCATGGTCATCACCTTCCACCTGCTCTACAACGTCAGCCGCTGCCTGATCCTGCTACCGACCATCGGCCCAATGGCGCGTCTGTGCGCGTGGCTGCTGCCCGAACGAGAAGACTCCAACGGCAAGGCCAAACCCCGTCATCTGGACCTCACGGCCCTCACCACGCCCAGCCTGGCACTGGCCAATGCCGCACGCGAAACCCTGCGCCTGGGCGACCTGATCGACAACATGCTCACCTCTATGCTGGAAGTACTGCGTGGCAAGCAAACCGCCATCACCCAGGAGATGCGCAGTCTCAGCGATGACGTCGAAGCGCTCTACAGCGCGATCAAACTCTACCTGGCACAAATGCCCCGCGAAGACCTCAGCGAACAGGACAGCCGCCGCTGGGCCGAAATCATTGAGCTGTCGATCAACCTGAAGCTCGCCGGCGACCTGATCGAACGCATGCTGCGCAAAGTCCAGCAGCAGAAAACCTCCCAGCGCCGCCAGTTTTCTGAAGTCGGCCTGGAAGAACTCACCGGACTGCACAGCCAATTGATCGCCAACCTGCGACTGGGCCTTTCGGTGTTCCTCAGCGCCGACCCGGAAAGCGCGCGTCAATTGCTGCGTGAGAAACGCCGCTTTCGCGCCCAGGAACGCCGCCTGGCCCACGCCCACGTGAGTCGCCTGCAACGCAAAATCGTACAAAGCCTGGAGACCAGTTCCCTGCACTTGGAGCTGATTGCCGACATGAAACGCCTCAACTCGTTGTTTTGCAGCAGTGCGTATGTAGTGTTGGAAACGTCCGACACTGGCGCGCTCTCGGCCGAAGATATTGCCGACATCACGCATTCGCCCTGAACGTACGATGGCCCGTGAAGTCAGTTAAAGCTGACCTCACTCGCCAGGAAGCCAGTTATGCGTCGCCTGTTATTTGCCTGCCTGCTCATGGGTTCTGCCCACGCCTTTGCCTTTGATCGCCTGCAAGTCGAGGGCTACACCTTGCCCAATGGCCTGCAATTGCTGCTCAAACCGGGTACCGAACGTGGGCACGTGGCGATCCGGCTGGTAGTCGGTGTAGGCCTGGATGACTTCGCCTGTGAGGAAAAGGAACTGCCGCACTTGCTCGAACACTTGCTGTTCAGTGGCATCGACGGCGGCGGCGAAGGCGACCTCGAAGAGCGCATGCAGGCCCTGGGCGGCGAGTGGAACGCCTACACCAGCAATGCCGACACCACCTTCGTGATCGAGGCCCCCGCGCACAACCAGCGCAAGGTGCTCGACCTGTTGCTGGCGATCATCACCCGCACTGAACTGACCGACGCCAATATCGATGCGGCCAAAAAAGTCGTCGAACGCGAAGACGGTGGCCATTACTCGCACCTGCAACGCCTGCTGGATCGTCAAGACCTCGGCCACACCGCCAGCAATCAACTGGCCGTGGAGCTGGGCCTCAAATGCGCCGAGCGCGCCGAAGTCGAGCACTTGACCCGCGACCAACTGCAGACACTGCGCAAAAACTGGTACGCCCCCAACAACATGACGCTGATCGTCGTCGGCGAACTCGACAAACTGCTGCCGGCCTACCTGGAACGCACCTACGGCGAACTCGATCCGGTGGACCCCACCGAGCACAGGCCCCTGCCGGACATCCAGCACACCGCCCTCGGCCACCGCGACCTGATCCACGGCTGGGTGGGTAACGGCGCCAAACTGCACTGGCTGTTCCCCGAACCGACGCTGGACGACCAGCACGATGAAACCTACGACCTGCTCAAGGACTACCTCGACTGGGCGCTGTATCGCCAACTGCGCCTCAAGCACGGTTTGTCCTACGGCCCCTGGAGCGAACGTGAAGTGCTCGGCGGCGTCGGTTTCCTCAGCCTGAATGCCGACCTTGAGCGGGAAAACCTCCCCGAAGCCGAACAGGTGCTGCACGACCTCACCGCGCAATTGCTCAAGGACGGTCTGGATCCGGCCACCTTCGCCCGCCTGCAACAAGCCGCCATCGCCCGGCAAGCCTGGGCCGTGCAGGGCAACAGCGCCTTGGCCGACTACTATTGGGCAGCCGCGGCGGACTACGACAAGGGCCGCTTCAGCGATCCGGCCAAACGCATCAAGGCCGTCAACCTGGATCAGGCCAACCAGGCCCTGCGCCAAGTGCTCAAGCAGCCAGGCTACTGGCGCGTCGAAAAACCGCTGCTGAGCTACGACATGCTCAACTGGATTGGCGCCGGCGTGCTCGGCCTGATCGCCATTGTGTTGATCGGCGTGCGGGTTTATCGCAAACGGATCACGTAATCGGGCACCGGACACCAGGCTAAGACGTTATTCTGTCTGGGATTTTTTCCTACAAAGACTGCGAACCGCCGAATGCAAAACGTGACCCGTTTAATCACCCGCATTCTCGAACTGATGAAGCGCTACCCAGGGGTGATTGCACTCGGCGGCTTCATTTCGGGTGTGTGCAGCTTCATTTTGGTGGACCGCCAGCAGGGCATGGCCAGTTGGATCGCGGTCATCATGCTGGTGAGCTGGTTGTGGCTGATGTTGGAGAACAGCTTCACCCAGCTGTTTACCAAGGTGTTCAAGCGGGAAATTCCCGAACCGCTGCTGCGCTACGCCACCCAGATGATCCATCAGGAAAGTCTGTTCTTCGTGCTGCCGTTCTTTTTCGTCACCACGGCGTGGAACAGCGGCCAGTCGGTGTTTACCGGCCTGCTCGGCGCGGCGGCACTGGTGTCGATCATCGACCCGCTGTACTACAAATGGCTGGCGCCCAAACGCTCGCTGTTCCTGGCGCTGCACACCCTGACGCTGTTTGCCGCACTGCTCACCGCGCTGCCGATCATCCTGCACCTGACCACCGCCGAGAGTTACAAACTTGCCCTCGGCGTGGCCATGGCGTTGTCGATTCCAAGCCTGGCGGTGAGCATGCCGCTGCGCAGCCTCAAGGGTTGGGCGATGCTGCTGGGCGTAACGGCCGCGATTGGTTGCGCAGGTTGGTTCCTACGCAGTTGGGTACCACCGGCCACCCTGTGGATGACCGAAGTGGCCATCAGCACCCAGTTACAAGACCGCACGCCTGGCGATGACCTCAAGGAAGTCACCGCCGCCCAACTGCGCAGTAGCGGGCTCTACGCCTACACCGCGATCAACGCGCCACGCGGGCTGAATGAGCGGATCTACCATGTGTGGAAATTCAACGGCAAAGAGGTCGACCGCATCGCCCTGGACATCCACGGCGGGCGCAAGGAAGGCTATCGCGCCTGGACCCACAAGCAGAACTTCCCGCCCGATGCGGTAGGACGCTGGCAGGTTCGGGTACTGACCGAAGATGGGCAGGTGATCGGCGTGCTGCGTTTCAAAGTGACTGACGCAGCACAAACGGACAACCCGAAGTAGGCGGTATCGTGCTATTACGTAGGAATTGTGGATAGCCAATACAAGCTTGGAGCTTATGACCAGTAGTCCCACGGCCGGCGCCGCCCACCTCGACACCTCCACCACCCCTCCGTTACTGCGGATTACGGGGGACTGGACGCTGGCCCACTACGCCAACCTGAAGAAGCTGTCGGACAAACTCGACGGCCAATACGACGCCGGTGCCCGCATCGACCTCAATGGTCTCGGCGCCCTGGATACCGCCGGCGCCTCGCTGCTGGTGGAGTTACTGGGCCCAACCCGCATCGAGCAATCCGCCGAGCAGACCGATTGCAGCCTGTCCGCTGCCGACCGTGCCTTGCTCAAGACCGTCTACCGCTCCCTCAATGACTTTTGCGTACCGGAAAAAGCGCCGGAAGAGGCTGCCGGTATCCAAGTGCTGGCCCGCATCGGCCGTGCGGTGGATACCGTCTGGCAGGACAGCAAGCAACTGTTGGGCTTCGTTGGCCTGATCCTCGAAACCTTTGCCCGCGGCATTTTGCGCCCCAAGCGCTGGCGCCTGACGCCGATGGTTGCCCATCTCGAACAGGTCGGCCTCGATGCCGCACCCATTGTGGCGTTGCTGACCTTTCTGGTCGGTGCCGTGGTGGCGTTTCTAGGCGCCACGGTACTCAAAAGCTTCGGCGCGACGATTTTTACCGTGGACCTGGTGGCGTTTTCCTTCCTGCGCGAATTCGGCGTGTTGCTCACCGCGATCCTGATCGCCGGCCGCACCGCCAGTGCCTTCACCGCGCAGATCGGCTCGATGAAGGCCAACGAAGAAATCGACGCGATCCGAACTCTCGGCCTGGACCCGATGGAGCTGCTGGTATTGCCCCGCGTACTCGCGCTGCTGGTGGCGCTGCCAATGCTGACCTTTTTGGCGATGCTCTCGGGGATCGTCGGTGGCGGCGTGGTGTGTGCCGTGGCGCTGGATATTTCGCCGGCGATGTTCCTCTCGCTGCTGCAGTCGGACATCGGCGTGCAGCATTTTCTGGTGGGCATGGCGAAAGCGCCGATCTTCGCCTTCCTGATCGCGGCCATTGGCTGCCTTGAAGGGTTCAAGGTCAGCGGCAGTGCCGAATCGGTCGGCGCCCACACCACCTCCAGCGTGGTGCAATCGATCTTTGTGGTGATCGTGCTGGATGCGGTCGCCGCGCTGTTTTTCATGGAGATGGGCTGGTGAGTCGCTTACACCGTGCACCCGCTGAGGCGGTGATCGAGGTGCGTGGGCTGTGCAATCGGTTCGGTAGCCAGAGCGTGCACGAGAATCTCGACCTGGACTTGTACAAGGGCGAAATCCTCGCCGTGGTTGGCGGCTCCGGCAGCGGCAAGTCGGTGCTGTTGCGCAGCATCGTCGGCCTGCGCCGGCCCAGCGAAGGCCAAGTGCGGGTGTTCGGCAAGAACCTGCCGAGCCTGTCGGAGCATGAGCGTTCGCTGGTAGAGCGGCGCTTTGGCGTGCTGTTCCAGAAGGGCGCGCTGTTTTCCTCGCTGACCGTGACCGAGAACGTCGCGTTGCCGCTGATCGAGCACGCCGGCCTCAGCCGCCGCGACGCCGAGCACCTGGCGGCGGTCAAACTGGCCCTGGCCGGGCTGCCGCTGTCGGCGGCCGACAAATACCCCGCGTCGCTGTCTGGCGGCATGATCAAGCGCGCCGCACTGGCCCGCGCCCTGGCGCTGGACCCGGACATCCTGTTCCTCGACGAACCCACCGCCGGCCTCGACCCGATTGGCGCAGCGCAATTCGACCAACTGATCCTGACCTTGCGTGATGCACTGGGCCTGAGCGTGTTCCTGGTCACCCATGACCTGGACACGCTGTACACCATCACCGACCGTGTGGCGGTGCTGGCGCAGAAGAAAGTGCTGGTGGCGGACGCCATCGATATCGTCTCGGAAACGGACGACGCCTGGATTCACGAATACTTCCACGGCCCCCGGGGCCGCGCGGCATTGGATGCCGCTCAACCGCTCAACGAGGTATGACATGGAAACCCGAGCCCATCATGTGATGATCGGACTGTTCAGCGTGATCGTAGTGGTCGGCGCGATGCTGTTTGGCCTGTGGCTGGCCAAATCCAGCGTCGACAGCGCCTTCCAGGATTACGAAGTGATCTTCAACGAAGCGGTCAGCGGCCTGTCCCAGGGCAGCTCGGTGCAATACAGCGGGATCAAGGTGGGCGACGTGATCAGCTTGAGCCTGGACCCCAACGACCCGCGCCGCGTACTCGCACGTATCCGCTTGGCCGGGCAGACGCCGATCAAGGAGGACACCCAGGCCAAACTCGCGCTGACCGGCATCACCGGTACGTCGATCATCCAGCTCAGCGGCGGCACGCCCCAAAGTGCGGTGCTCAAGGGCAAGGACGGCAACCTGCCGCAGATTATCGCCTCGCCATCGCCCATCGCGCGGTTGCTCAATAACAGCAATGACTTAATGACCGGTATCAACGTGCTGCTGCACAACGCCAACAACATGTTCTCCTCGGAGAACGTCGAGCGTTTGAGCAAAACCCTGGACAACCTGCAGAAAACCACCGGCGCCATTGCCGACCAGCGCGGCGACATCAAAGTGGTGATGCAACAACTGATGCAGGTGAGCAAACAGGCCAGCGCGGCGCTGGAGCAGACCACCGTGCTGATGCGCAATGCCAATGGCTTGCTCAATGATCAAGGCAAGCAAGCCTTCGGCAGTGCCGAACAGGCGATGAAATCCCTGGAGCAAAGCACCGCCACCATCAATACCTTGCTGACCAATAACAAGGACTCGGTGAACAGCGGCATGCAGGGCCTCAACGAACTGGCGCCGGCCGTGCGCGAACTGCGCGAAACCCTCGGTTCGCTGCGCGCCATCTCCCGCCGCCTGGAAGCCAATCCCAGCGGTTACCTGCTGGGCAGTGACAAGAACAAGGAGTTCACGCCATGAAGCGTGCTTATCAAATGATCGCGCCTGTGGCGCTGGCACTGGTGAGCGCCTGCTCGATCCTGCCCAAGGCCGACCCGTCGGACGTGTACCGCCTGGCCTCGGCCCAGGCGACGACCCAAGGCACGCCGGTGAGCTGGTCGCTACGGCTGAGCAAACCACAAACCAGCGAGTTCCTCGACAGCCCACGCATCGCCGTGGTGCCCAATGGCGACCTGATTAGCAGCTACGCCAATTCGCGCTGGAGCGACCCCGCGCCGGTGCTGTTGCGTAATCGCCTGCTGGACGGCTTCCAGCGCGATGGCCGGGTGACGCTGTTGAGCACCGACGACACCAATCTGCAGGCCGACTATGAGCTGGGCGGGCAATTGCAGGCGTTTCAGAGCGAGTACCGGGGCAGCGCGGTGGAGGTGGTGATCCGCCTCGACGCACGCCTGGTGCGGGGGAGTGATCAGCGGATCATTGCCAGCCGGCGCTTTGAAGTGCGCCAGCCGGTGACTGACACCAAAGTACCGGCGGTGGTGGCAGGGTTTGGGTTGGCGGGGGATCAGCTGAATAAGCAGGTGGTGGACTGGGTGGTGCAGCAGGGCAGCGGTGTTGCGAAACGCTGAGGGCCTCATCGGGGGCAAGCCCCCTCCCACATTTTGAATGTGTTCACAGATCAACATGTGGGAGGGGGCTTGCCCCCGATAGCACTCTAAACCTTAACCAAAGAACCAGTAGCACACCGCAATCGCCACCACGACACCGGCAAACTCCGCCAGCAACGCACACCCCACCGCATGCCGCGCCCGCTGAATGCCCACCGAACCGAAGTACACCGCCAACACATAAAAGGTGGTTTCCGTACTGCCCTGGATCGTCGCCGCGACCAGTGCCGGGAAACTGTCCACGCCCTGGGTTTGCATGGTCTCGATCAGCATTGCCCGCGCGGCGCTGCCGGAGAACGGCTTGACCATCGCGGTCGGCAACGCATCGACGAAGCGCGTGTCCATGCCGGTCCATGCCACCACGTGGCGAATGCCTTCCAGGCCGAACTCCAGGGCTCCCGAAGCACGCAACACGCCGACGGCACAGAGCATCGCGACCAAGTAAGGCAGCAGGTTCTTGGCCACGTCGAAGCCTTCTTTGGCGCCTTCGACAAACGCTTCGTACACCTTCACCTTGCGCAGCGCACCGATCACCAGGAACAGCATGATCAGGCCAAACAATGTGAGGTTGCCGAGGATCGACGACAAACCGGCCAGCGCGGTGGCGGACAGGGTTGCCAGTAACGCCATAAAGCCACCCAGCACCAGCGCACCCGGAATCAGGTAAGCCAGCACCACCGGGTCCCACAGCCGCAGGCGCTGCATCACCGCCACCGAAAGCAGGCCCACCAGGGTGGACGCGCTGGTGGCCAACAGGATCGGCAGGAACACCAGCGTCGGGTCGGCAGCGCCTTGCTGGGCGCGGTACATAAAGATGGTCACCGGCAGCAGCGTCAGCGACGAGGCGTTGAGCACCAGGAAGAGGATCTGCGCGTTACTCGCCGTGCTGGGGATGGGGTTGAGTTCCTGCAACGCCTTCATGGCCTTCAGGCCGATAGGCGTCGCGGCATTGTCCAGGCCCAGGCCGTTGGCGGCGAAGTTAAGGGTGATCAAACCGATGGCCGGGTGGCCGGCGGGCACTTCCGGCATCAGGCGGCGGAACAGCGGGCCAAGGGCCTTGGCCAGCCAATCGACAATCCCGGCCTTCTCGGCAATGCGCAAGAAGCCCAGCCACAGCGTCAGGGTGCCGAACAGCAGCACCATCACTTCCACCGAAAGCTTGGCCATGGCGAAAATGCTTTCGACCATCGCTGCAAAAATCCCGGCGTTACCGCCCACCAGCCATTGCGCCAGTGCTGACACCATTGCCACGACAAAAAAGCCAAGCCACAGGCCATTGAGCATCAGTTGAATCCCCCGAAAGATGGGGCGAATGATAGCGGGGCTGGCAGAAACGACAAACCCCGGATTTACCGGGGTTTGTCTTCAAGCTGTCCTACGATCAGCCGCGAGTGGCTTGGGCCGTCGGCAGGGCTTGCTTGGTGCGCCAGTGTGGCAGCGAGTTCCAGTAGCGCTCGCCCTTGGCGTCGTCGTACATGCCTTCCCAACGGGAGATGACCAATACCGCCAGCGCGTTACCGATCACGTTGAGGGCGGTACGCGCCATGTCCATGATGCGGTCCACACCGGCGATGAACGCCAGGCCTTCCAGCGGAATACCGACGCTGCCCAAGGTGGCCAGCAGTACCACAAAGGACACGCCCGGCACGCCGGCGATGCCTTTGGAGGTGACCATCAGGGTCAGCACCAGCATCAGTTGCTGGCCGATCGACAGGTCGATGCCATACAGCTGGGCGATAAAGATCGCCGCAATGCTCTGGTACAGGGTCGAACCGTCGAGGTTGAACGAGTAACCGGTCGGCACCACGAAGCTGCAGATCGCTTTCGGCGCGCCGTAGGCTTCCATCTTCTCGATCACACGCGGCAGCACGGTTTCAGAGCTGGCGGTGGAGTAGGCCAGTACCAGCTCATCCTTGAAGATGCGCATCAGCTTGAGGATCGAGAAGCCGAACAGACGGGCGATCAGGCCCAATACTGCAAAAGCGAAGAACAGGATGGCGACGTAAACCAGGATCACCAGCTTGGCCAGCGGCAGCAAGGAGGCGAAGCCGAAGTTGGCCACCGTCACCGCGATCAGTGCGAATACGCCGATTGGCGCGTACTTCATGATCATGTGGGTGACTTTGAACATGCTCTCGGACACGCCCTGGAACATGGTCACCAGCGGCTCGCGCAGCTCCGGCTTGAGACTCGACAGGCCCAGGCCGAACAGCACCGAGAAGAAGATGATCGGCAGCATCTCGCCACGGGCGACGGCGGCGAAGATGTTCGACGGGATCAGGTTGAGGATGGTTTCGATGAACGCATGCTCATGCTGCACTTCGGCGGCGGTCGCCTGGTACTTGGAGATATCCACCGTACCCAGGGTGCTCATGTCGATGCCCGCGCCCGGGTGAAACAGGTTGGCCAGCAACAGGCCGACCACAATGGCGATGGTGGTGACAACTTCGAAGTAAAGGATGGTTTTGACGCCGATGCGGCCGAGCTTTTTCGCGTCACCGACACCGGCAATGCCGACGATCAGCGAGGAAATCACAATCGGGATCACGATCATCTTGATCAGGCGGATAAAGATATCGCCCGCCGGCTGCAATACGTTGCTGATCCACCAGGCCTTTTCAGCACTGAAATGGTTGAGCACTGCACCGATTGCAATCCCCAGCACCAACCCGATGAGGATCTGCCAGGCGAGGCTTAGCTTTGCCTTCTTCATGTCATTACCCTTACTTCAAGTGAACTTAAGGCAAATGCGCCAGCTGGACCGCTCGAAAGCGAAAAAGTGTGTGCATCTGCCTCCATGAAAGGTCACCGCAGCGTGGCCGAAATGGCTTACTGGCAGGCGAAAAAAGGCGCAACTATTCCGACGCAAGGGAGCGACGTCTAATGCCGTAAACGCCTACCCTATGCCGAATCGGCATGACTTTTTTTCATAATAACTGTCCGAACGGTCAGTTCAAATGCGACATTTTGTCAGGTGAATATGCCGTGAACCGGCCAATTCAGGCTCGCGCAGAGATTCTGCACGTGTTTGGTGCATTGGCAGGAATGCCGGGGAATTCGGTGGGATCGCGTAAGAATTGTCCTATAGACCCAACGAAACTTTCTCGATAGATGGTCGTCCCGACATACCAAGTAATGGTTGGAAACGAGCAAAAAGAAAATTAGCGGCTATAGGTGGCATAAAAGGCAGGGATGAGCGTCATAAGCCCGCCGCAAGTTCAGCAAGCCTTCAGCTTGTGAACCTGCGTCGCAGCTTTTCGCCTGACCCGGCCCTTGCGCAGGTACTCCCTGTACCCGTAGGTCACGCCGATCTCATTTGATCAGAGCAACCCGGCCCCTTGGTCATGCACCGCCCTTGGGGAGCGGCACAAACAGAAAGAAGCGTGCTTGCTTCTTCCTATGGACGCTGGCCCCGTTGACGACTAACGCCGTCAGACGGCACCTAGTACCAATTCGGATCCTTCTTCAACTGCTCCATCAGCAGCTTCTGCATGCCTTCATCGGGCTTACCGATAAAGCGGTAGTCGGCGTGACGCGTTGGCGATTTGTCTGCCGGCAGACCGGCGGGGACTTCAACCAACATGGCGTAGGCATCTTCCTTGTCGAGGCTGAAGGCGACGATCAAGCGCTTGCTCTTGCAGGTCTCTGCGGTTTCACAAAGCGGCCCGACCAAATACTGGTCACCCCCCTCTTCCACGGCATTCATCTGCTCGGCCGTGCCCGACAGATTCATCACCCATTCCGGCAGGCGTTCTTCTTTTTTCACCACGTCTTGCCAAGTCTCGCGGTACTGCGGGTCCGCGGTCAGCAATTGGTTGGCCCGGGATTGGCCGTCATTGGCGGCCATCGCCAGGCCGCTGCCGCCCAAGATCAGGGCGGCAGCCATGGCTTTAAAGCACAGAGTGGTCATATTCAGCCTCGGCCGCGGCGACCAAAGAAGAACGAAGCGATGAACATCACCAGAAAGACTACGAACAGGATCTTGGCGATCCCCGTGGCGGTGCCCGCGATACCACCGAAGCCCAGAACTGCAGCCACAATGGCGATGATCAGAAATGTGATTGCCCAACTCAACATGGTGATTCTCCTTACGCTTCGATAGAGGTAACAGCGGTGATGCCGTACGGACGTTCAACACAAACGACCGCATTTGTTGCCTAGAACACCCAGCGCTCTTGGGTTGGCAGCTCGCCCAGGGTCGAATCCTGGTCAGCCACTCTCAATTGGGGTGCGGTTACATCAGCAGCACTACCGACGGTACGGCTGCCAATGGAACTGAAATGGGTCTGGGTCGTTACCGGACGTTCGAACTGCGGGGCTTGTTGCTGACTCTGCTGCCAATGCTGCATCTGCTGGCCGGCAATCAGCGTGACCATCACGGCCAAGCTGGCAAACATGCCTTGCTGCAAGCGCAGCGGCGATACACGCATTTGGCTGAGGGTTTGGCGAGTCATGCTGATGTTCTCCCGCATTCTGATTATTCGTTGGGAGAGGTATTGCAGAGCGCATGCCAGCTTTTTATCAAAATAAAAACCAATAAAATCAGCAAGTTACGCAATAAGCGTTTGACTCGGATGCAGCATCCTGCACGATGCCCTCCGAAGGGCCGTGCGAAATGCACGATGACCAGCAGTCGGATCGAAGGATCGAAAGCGACGGTTAGGTTGCCGAAGTGGCAAGACGGCATGAAAACGCCACTAGGCGGGGCTTTGTAGGAAGAGATGCAGATACCTGCACGGCAATGCCTTTTATCAATCAGAATAAACCATGCAACTTGCCCGATTATTCCGGGACTAAGCACCATCACTCATAGTTAAGGAGCGCGGGACAGATGGAATCAGCCAAGGAACTTCAAGGCCGCATTCTTTTAGTGGATGACGAGTCCGCGATCCTCCGCACCTTCCGTTATTGCCTGGAAGATGAAGGCTACACCGTCGCCACCGCCAACAGCGCCGCCCAGGCCGATGCCCTGATGCAACGCCAGGTGTTCGACCTGTGCTTCCTGGACCTGCGCCTGGGCGAAGACAACGGCTTGGACGTGCTGGCCCAAATGCGTATCCAGGCGCCGTGGATGCGCGTGGTGATTGTCACCGCGCATTCCGCTGTCGACACCGCCGTGGACGCGATCCAGGCCGGCGCCGCTGATTACCTGGTCAAGCCTTGCAGCCCCGATCAACTGCGCCTCGCTACGGCTAAGCAGTTGGAAGTGCGCCAGCTGTCCGCACGCCTGGAGGCATTGGAAGGCGCGGTGCGCCAGCCCAAGGACGGCCTCGACTCCCATAGCCCATCGATGATGGTCGTGCTCGAAACTGCGCGCCAAGTGGCCGGGACCGACGCCAACATCCTTATCCTCGGCGAGTCCGGCACCGGTAAAGGTGAACTGGCCCGCGCCATTCACGGCTGGAGCAAGCGCGCAAAGAAATCCTGCGTGACCATCAACTGCCCGTCGCTGACGGCCGAACTGATGGAAAGCGAGCTGTTCGGTCATAGCCGTGGCGCCTTCACCGGCGCCAGTGAGAGCACCTTGGGCCGAGTCAACCAGGCCGACGGCGGCACGCTGTTTCTTGATGAGATCGGCGACTTCCCCCTCACGTTGCAACCCAAGTTGCTCCGTTTCATTCAGGACAAGGAATACGAGCGCGTGGGCGACCCGGTGACGCGTCGCGCCGACGTGCGCATCCTCGCCGCCACCAACCTGAACCTGGAAGACATGGTGCGCGACGGGCGTTTCCGTGAAGACTTGCTGTACCGCCTCAACGTCATCACCCTGCATCTGCCACCGCTGCGTGAGCGCAGTGAAGACATTCTGACGCTGGCCGACCGCTTCCTGGCGCGCTTCGTCAAGGAATACGCCCGCCCGGCGCGGGGTTTCAGTGATCAAGCGCGTGAAGCGCTGCTCAACTATCGCTGGCCCGGCAACATCCGTGAGCTGCGCAACGTGGTGGAACGCGCGAGCATCATCTGCCCGCAGGAAAAGGTCGAGGTTGTCCACCTCGGCATGGCCGAGCAACCGACCAACAACGCCCCGCGCATTGGTGCGGCATTGAGCCTGGACGAACTGGAAAAAGCCCATATCGGCGCAGTCCTGGCCACCAGTGACACCTTGGACCAGGCGGCACGTACCCTCGGCATCGACGCGTCGACCCTGTACCGCAAACGCAAACAGTACAACCTGTGAGCTGCACCCTATGAAGCTAGCGATGAAGCTGCGCACTCGGCTGTTCCTGAGCATCTCGGCGCTGATCACCGTCGCCTTGCTGGGCCTGATCCTGGGCCTCGTCAGCGTGATGCAGATGGCCAAGACCCAGGAATCGCTGATTCGCAGCAACTTCGTCACCCTGGATCTGGGCCTGAAACTGCGCCAGAGCCTGGGCGACCAGTTGATCATGATGCTGGAGCAACGCCCCGACCCCGAGGCGCTGCAAACCTCCAAAAAGCGTTACTTCGACTTGCTGGACGAAGGGATCGCCCACGAGCAGCGCGATGGCCGTGGCAACGGTTTCAGCCAGGCGCGCCGCCAGTACCAGGACTTGCTTGAAGCGTTCGACCAATCCCAGCAAGCGTCGCCGCCGCCAGACAGCAAGCAAAAACTCACCGAAACCTTCAATGTGCTGCGCAACGGGCTGATTGCAGAACATAAACAAGCGCTGGAAAACATCAGCGCCAGCGAGCACAAATCCCGCGAACGCGCCTTGTTGGTCGCGGGTTTGCTGGGGTTGGTGGGGCTTGCGGTGCTGATCATCGGATTTGTCACGGCTCACGGTATCGCCCGGCGGTTTGGCGGACCGATTGAAGCGCTGGCCAAAGCGGCGGACAAGATCGGCCAAGGCGATTTCGAAGTCACGCTGCCGATCTCTTCAGCGGCAGAAATGAACTTGCTGACCCGCCGCTTCGGTCTCATGGCCGAAGCGGTGCGCCAGCATCAGGCGACCAATGTTGACGAACTGCTGGCCGGCCAGCAGCGCCTGCAAGCCGTGCTCGACAGCATCGACGATGGCCTGCTGATGATTGACCGCCAAGGCCGCTTGGAACACCTCAACCCCGTCGCGCAGCGCCAGTTGGGCTGGGACGAGGAACGCCTCGGCCAAGGCCTTGGCGAAGCGCTGATGCGCCCGGAGCTGGATGAGCAGCTACAACTGGTGCTGCGCGGCGGCAACCTGGAGCGGGCGCCGGACGATCTGGAAGTGGAAGTCGAGGGCGAGCTGCGCCTGCTGACCTACAGCCTCACACCGGTCAGCCATACCGAAGGGCATATTCTCGGCGCCGTGATGGTGCTGCACGACGTCACCGAACAGCGCGCCTTCGAACGTGTACGCAGCGAATTCGTCCTGCGCGCCTCTCATGAACTGCGCACGCCGGTGACCGGAATGCACATGGCATTCGGCCTGTTCCGCGAACGTGCGAAGTTTCCGGCGGAGTCCCGCGAAGCGGACCTGCTGGATACGGTCAATGAAGAAATGCAGCGCCTGATGCAGTTGATCAACGACTTGCTCAACTTTTCGCGTTACCAGAACGGCCTGCAGAAACTTACCCTGGGGCCGTGCGACGTGACCGATCTGCTCGAACATGCTCGTGCACGCTTTGTGGAGCCCGCCAACGCGCAGCGGATCGAGTTACTGGTAGAAGTCCAATCCGGCCTGCCGCGGCTGTATGCCGACCAGGCGCAACTGGAGCGCGTGCTCGACAACCTGCTGGGCAATGCCTTGCGCCACACCGCCGACGGCGGGCAGATTCATCTGCAGGCGCGGCGCCATGGCGAGCGGGTCATCATCAGTGTCGAAGACAACGGCGAAGGCATCGCGTATGGCCAGCAAGGGCGCATTTTCGAACCCTTCGTCCAGGTGGGCCGCAAGAAGGGCGGCGCCGGCCTGGGGCTCGCGCTGTGCAAAGAGATCGTGCAATTGCACGGCGGCCGCATGGGCGTGTATTCGCGGCCGGGGCAGGGCACACAGTTCTACATGGCGTTGCCGCTTTAAAACTTAGCGCCGGTTGAGGACACGCAGGATGGCGGCACTTTCGGCATCCGGCTCACCGACGAACAGGGAAGGCCGGAAACGCATCTGGAACGCCGCGATCACGTGGCGCGTTGCGACATCCAGTTCGCCGGTCTGGGGCGTCGGGTAACCCAGCAGCGCCAGCTCTTCCTGAAACCAGGCAATGCTCGGCAGTTGCGCAGCATATTGCACCTGGAAACGCGCAACGGCCTGGGCATCCGGCCACACACCCAGACCCTCATCTGCCAGGCGCTTCCAGGGGAACAACGGCCCCGGATCCAGTTTGCGCAGCGGTGCTATATCGCTGTGACCGATGATGTTCTTGGGATCGATGCCATTGCGCTTGCTGATGTCCTTGAGCAGCACCACCAGCGATTTCACCTGGGCCTCGGAGTACGGGTACCACAGGCGGCCTGTGGGCGTGTCCTTGTAGCCAGGGTTTACAATTTCGATCCCGATGGAGCTGGAATTGAGCCACGTACGCCCCATCCACTCGCTTTCTCCCGCGTGCCAGGCGCGCTGGCTTTCGTCCACCAGCTTGTAGATGGTAGCGGAAGCGTCGTCGCCGATCAGGTAATGCGCGCTGACCTCGCCATGGGTCAGCAAGGCCAGGGATCGCTCAAGATTGGTGGAGGTGTAGTGGACGACCACGAACTGCACACGGTTGTCGTGGTTCGCCGAAGGGTGGCTGGTGTCCAGGCGGGGACCGCTGGCGCAGCCGGCGAGCAGGAGAAACACAAAGGCGAAGTACAGGGATTTCATGGCGGTAGGCGGTACGCTGAAGACGATAATGCAACAGTGTAACGTACCGTCCGTGGTCAGACGGTCAAATTACAAAATGGAACATCTTTTACGCCGCCTGCACCTGATTACGCCCCGCCGCCTTGGCCCGATACAGCGCCTCATCCGCACGCTTGAGCGCCAGGTCACTGCGCTCACCCGGCTGGAACTGCGCCACCCCCATGGATACCGTGATGGTCACCGGCTCGCCTTTGAAGTGGAAGGGGCATGCCTCAATGGCGGCACGCAGCACTTCACCCACGCCCAAGGCGTCCGACAGGGATGAATCAGGCATCAGCAACACAAACTCTTCACCGCCAAACCGCGCGATAAAGTCGTTGGGCCGCAGGCGCTTGCGCAGCACATTGGCGATGATCTTCAACACCTTGTCACCGGCCAGGTGGCCATAGCCATCGTTGATACGCTTGAAGTGGTCAAGGTCCAGCATCGCCAGCGACAGGCTATTGCCGTGCTGGTGCCAGGCATTGACCTCCTGATCAAGGCGTTCGCTCCAGGCGGCGCGGTTGGGCAAGCCGGTGAGCGGATCGATCAGGGCTTTCTGGCGCTGCACCTCCAGGTGCTCACGATAGCCCTGGGCTTCCTGCTCCATATTGGCAACCCGCTCGGCCAGCCCTTTCAAGCGCGCCGTGACTTCCTGCTCACGCTGGTCACGCTGCTGCTGGTGCTCGTCCATGGTGCCGAGCAAACCCTCAAGATGGCTTTCCAGCACGTGCTTGAGGCTGTCCAGATCCGCAGCTTCCTGCACGCTGCTTTGCAGGCCGTCGACCTGCTCGCGAATCTGCGTGTCCAGCTCCCTGGCGGCGGAGTGGCTGTCAGCATGGCCGTCGCTGGCCACCTGCAGATGGCCCTGGAAGGCTTCGAGACGCTCGTTGAGCTGTTTCAGGTAGGCCTCGAACTCGTGCTGGCCGCTGTCGGTGATCGCCAGCATCAACACCGCCAAGTCATCGAGGATCGGCAGCAGCTCGTACCAGTTCAACCCGTGGGCCAGACGCTCGCGCATGGCTTCGGCTTGTGGCTGATGGCGCTCGGGCAGGGACAGCTCTTCCAGCAGGCCGAGCAGGGTGTCTTCAATATGCTTGGCCACGGAGCTGTAGGACGGCTCGGGTGAGTCCGGTAGAGAATAGGGGCCGTCCGACTGCAGCTCGTCGGGGTCCGGCTCTTCGGTCTCCAGCACAGGCGGGAGCGAGAGGCTGCCGATGACGGTCTCCTCCGGCGTCTCTACCGCAACCGGTGGTGTCTCGATAAAGGCGGCGAGAGCACTTTCGGTAGCGGGCTCTTGATCCTGTGGCACTGGCTCATCTGGAGCTGACGCTTGGGCCACAGGCGCAGCCTCTTCGGCCCGCTGCGCAGGCGCCTCATACACGAAGGTTTCACTGATGGCCTTGGCAGGCTCGGGCTGAGCAGCCAGCGGTTCCTGAGACGGTGGCGCAAAGGCCCGCAAGGCTTGCGTCAGTTCCTCGGATTCTTCGGGCTCCTGAGGCTCAGCGCAGGGCTTGGATACAACGGGCGGCGGCGATGGGCTGGCAACGGGCTCGCCGGCTACCGCTTCGCTCGCGGCTTCCTTGGCACCAAACAAACGCTGCAACAAACCGGGCCCAGGACGCGTGGTTTCACCGTCCGGCTCCAGATTATTCAGCGCCTGCCCTTGCAAGCCGCTCAACTCGCTGAGCAACAGAGGAATCTCACGGGCCTGGCTGACGCGGCTATCCAACTGCTTGGCAAAGGTCTTCAGCGGACGTGCCACCTCACGGGGCAACGGCAGCTTTTGCAATTGCGTGACCAGCGACGTCAGCGCGGTGCTGATCTGATCGACACGGGTTTCGCGGCGCTGCTCCGAGTCCAGCACGGCCTTTTCCAGGCGCGGCAGCAAGGCGGAGAGGGCGGCGTCCATGTCGTCGGTGCGCACCACATCGCGCATTTCCTTCATGCATTGGTCAACGGCGCGGTCGGTACCCTCCGCCGCCAGCGTGCTGCGCACCAGCCCACGGCGCAGCAGGTCGAGACGGGCAGCCCAACGCCGTTCGAGCTTTTCTTGTTGCTCGATGCTTAACAGGTATTTTTCTTTCCAGCGCTGGGCGTCGTCGCTCATGCAAGGGGTCCGCTGGTGCCTGGGCTCAATGCGGGTAACGCATCAGCCGTGAGCGAACCCGGCAGACGAATCTCTACCGCGACCGGCAGGTGATCGGAAATCGGCTGTGCCAGCACCTGCACACGTTCCAGTGTGAGGCTCGGGCTGAGCAGAATATGGTCAAGACAGCGCTGCGGGCGCCAACTGGGAAACGTGGCCTCGACTTGCGGCGCCAGCAGCCCGAGGTCGCGCAACGGGGAATTCTGCAGCAGGTCGTTGGCGTGGGTGTTCATATCCCCCATCAATACCTGGTGCTTGTATTTGCCAATCAACTCGCGCACGTAAGCCAACTGCAGGTTGCGCGTGCGCCCGCCAAGTGCCAGGTGCATCATCACCACCACCAAGGCTTCAGGTCCTTCGCCAAAACGCACGAGGATCGCGCCACGCCCCTTGGGGCCCGGCAACGGATGGTCTTCGATGGCGGTTGGTTTCAAGCGGCTGAGCACACCATTGCTGTGCTGCGCCAGGCGCCCCAAGTTGCGATTGAGTTGCTGATACCAGTAGGGGAAAGCACCAAGGTGGGCCAGATGCTCCACCTGATTGATGTAGCCCGAGCGTATGCTGCCGCCGTCGGCTTCCTGCAGGGCGACCAGGTCGAAATCATTCAGCAGGTCGCCGATCTTCTGCAGGTTACCGGCCCGCCCGTTGTGGGGCAGCAAGTGCTGCCAGCCACGGGTGAGGTAGTGCCGGTACTTCTCGGTACTGTTACCCACCTGGATATTGAAACTGAGCAGGCGCAGGCGATTGTCTGCCGGCAAGCCTGTCGATTCCAGATGATGTTCATTGACCTGCGGGTCATGCAGGCCAACGACACGTTCGGTGGTACCCCAGCGGCGCATGGGAAGCCCCTTACTTGGCTGCGCGCTCTTTGGCGATCAGCTGGTCGGCAACGTTGAGGGTATTTTCAGGACCGCCAGTGGTGCCCAGGTCGAAACGGTACTTGCCGTTGACGATCATGGTCGGCACGCCTTGCACGCCGTACTTCTGCGCCAGCTCCTTGGCCTGTTTGATCTGGCCCTGGATGGCGAACGAATTGAAGGTGGCCAGGAACTTGTCCTTGTCGACACCTTGGGTCGCAACGAAGTCAGCCATTTCGTCTGACTTGGTCAGGCGCTTGCCTTGTTTTTGAATGGCGTCGAATACCGCGTTGTGGACCTTGTGCTCCACACCCATGGCTTCGAGGGTCAGGAACAGTTGGCCGTGGGCATCCCACGGGCCGCCGAACATGGCCGGGATGCGCTTGAAGTTCACGTCTTTCGGCAGTTTTTCAACCCATGGGTTGATGACCGGCTCAAACGCGTAGCAATGCGGACAGCCGTACCAGAACAGCTCTACCACTTCGACTTTGCCCGGCACCGAGACAGGCACTGGGTTGGACAATTCAACGTAGGTTTTACCGGCTTCAAGCGGCACGTCGGCAGCTTGCGCGGTCATGCCGAAGAGGCTGGCAGTGACGAGAGCGGCGCTGAGGATCAGATTACGCATGCTTTACTCCTGGACAAATAAAGTCGCCTCACGCGACCTTTAGGTGTGACAGGTCTACGCGGGCATGAGTTCGTTAGTGTAACGGCACCGGCCACAAAAAAGGGCGGCCTGGGCCACCCTTTTTATGCTTGCATCGCGCGATTAATCGAGCGTTAACGTTGAAGGCGCTTAGTGCAGGCCCTGGATGTAACTGGATAGGGCTGCGATGTCTTCGTCGCTCAGCTTGCGGGCGATGGTGCGCATGATCATTGCGTCGCCATCGTTTGCCCGGCCGCCTTCTTCCTTGCGGAAATCCGTCAGTTGCTTGGCAATGTATTGAGCGTGCTGGCCACTCAAGTGTGGAAAGGCCGCAGCCTCAAGACCAGCGCCATTCGGTGAGTGGCAGCCGGTGCAGGCAGGAAGACCTTTATCCAGATTGCCACCGCGGAACAGCTTCTCGCCGCGGGCAACCAACTTGGGATCGGCAGCTCCCACACTGCCTTTCTGCTTGGCAAAATACGCCGCAATGTCTGCCAGGTCCTGATCGCTGGAGTTCGCCAGCAGGCCGGTCATTTCCAGCACCGTGCGCTTGCCGCCCTTGATATCCTGCATCTGCTTGGTCAGGTAGCGTTCACCCTGGCCCGCCAGTTTGGGAAAGTTCGGCGCCGGGCTGTTGCCATCCGGCCCGTGGCAAGCACCACATACGGCGGCTTTCGCCTGACCGGCAGCGGCATCACCTTTAAGGGGGCCCTCTGCAGCGACGGCAGCGCCAGTGATGCCCATGGTCAACAGCAGACTCACGATCAGTTTGTTCATCAGCTAATCCAACTACGGCTAAGGGTTTAAGAGTTATCTACCGGGTTTACTCACCGCCAACTCAATGACGGCCTGGTAATCCTCAGTACTGCAGTCCATGCACAAACCACGCGGCGGCATTGCCTTGAAACCCTGAGTCACGTGTTGCATCAGCGTAGCCACGCAAACTCGGTTGTACAGCGCTTCCGGTTCCTGTGTAGCCTGAGCGCCTTAAAGCGGCATCAGGGCACCAAAAGCGAGCAACCATCAGGTCATACATCGACCTTTTCAGGGTTTGAGAGCGTTTTGCGTTCTAATGCGCAATAAAGGTCTTTCGCTCCCGTGTACCTCATCCTTCGCTGGGACAAAGCACACACAAAATCTGCGGCATTATATACTGGCGCTACTGAAACGGAAACGACACCGCTTGCCGCACCCTTTCTCGGCACCGCCCACATCGGAAATCTCATGCAACTCAAGAATCCCATCCTCGGCCTGTGCCAACAGTCCACCTTCATGCTCAGCGCCGCCAAAGTGGACCAATGCCCCGATGACGAGGGCTTTGAGGTCGCCTTTGCCGGCCGTTCCAACGCCGGTAAGTCCAGCGCGCTGAACACCCTGACCCACGCCAGCCTCGCGCGCACCTCTAAAACTCCGGGTCGCACGCAACTGCTCAATTTCTTCAAGCTAGACGATGATCGGCGTCTGGTCGACCTGCCCGGCTACGGTTATGCAAAAGTACCTATCCCGCTGAAGCTGCACTGGCAGCGTCACCTTGAGGCTTACCTGGGTGGCCGGGAGAGTTTGAAGGGATTGATTCTGATGATGGACATCCGTCATCCAATGACCGATTTCGACCTGCTAATGCTCGACTGGGCCGTCGCCAGCGGCATGCCGATGCATATCCTGCTCACCAAGGCCGACAAGCTGACCTACGGCGCCGCCAAGAACACGCTGCTCAAAGTGCAGTCAGAAATCCGCAAGGGTTGGGGCGATGCGATCACCATCCAGCTGTTCTCGGCGCCTAAGCGCATGGGCCTGGAAGACGCCTACACCGTGCTGGCCGGCTGGATGGAATTGGCCGACAAGGGCGCGGAAATCGCGGAGTAACTTTCGCGATTCACTTTCTTGGGGGCAAAAAAAACCCCGGACTTCGTATGGGGAGGGGAAGTTCGGGGTTCAAGTACTGGACCGCTAGGGCGGGGTCCAGATATCTGCCAACACTTAACACAACATAGGAGCATTGAAGGGCTTCACCACCCATTCAGTAACTCTGAGTAGCAGTTCACGGGTTAAGTTCCGACAGGATCAAAAAACTATTGGAAATAACCCACGGCGACTTCTGAACTAAAGCACTCTGCCACCACCCTCGGCGGTGGCAAATGCCCGATATCAGTGGGCTTCGTCCCAATTATCGCCCACGCCCACGTCGACAACCAAAGGCACATCCAACTGTGCTGCCGCGCTCATGTGTTCGCGAATCTTCTCGCTGACTTGCGCGACCAGATCCTCTCGCACCTCCAGCACCAATTCGTCGTGTACCTGCAGGATCACCTTGGCATCCAGGCCCGAGTCGGTCAGCCAGTTGTCCACCAGCACCATGGCTTTCTTGATGATGTCCGCCGCGGTGCCCTGCATCGGCGCGTTGATCGCCGTGCGTTCTGCGGCTGCGCGCTCCTGAGGCTTATTGGAATTGATATCCGGCAGATACAGCCGGCGACCGAAGAAGGTTTCTACATAACCCTGGTCGGCAGCCTGGGCGCGGGTGCGCTCCATGTACTCGCGAACGCCAGGGTAGCGGGCAAAGTACACGTCGATATAGGCCTTGGCCGTCTTGGTATCGACGCCGATGTCCTTGCCGAGTTTTTGCGCCCCCATGCCGTAGATCAGGCCGAAGTTGATCGCCTTGGCGCTGCGACGCTGATTGGACGTGACCTCAGTCAATTCAACCTTAAACACCTCGGCCGCCGTGGCGGTGTGCACGTCCAGATCGTTGCGGAACGCATTCATCAAGCCCTCGTCCTTGGACAAGTGCGCCATGATCCGCAGCTCGATCTGCGAATAGTCCGCCGCCAGCAGTTTGTAGCCCTTTGGCGCCACGAATGCCTGACGAATCCGCCGCCCTTCGGCGGTACGCACAGGGATGTTCTGCAGGTTCGGGTCACTGGAAGACAAGCGCCCGGTCGCCGCCACGGCCTGATGATAAGAGGTGTGAACCCGCCCGGTGCGCGGGTTGATCTGCTCGGGCAGGCGGTCGGTGTAGGTGCTTTTCAGCTTGCTCATGCTGCGGTACTGCATCAGTACCTTGGGCAGCGGGTAATCATCTTCGGCCAGCTTGGCCAGCACTTCTTCGGCAGTAGACGCCTGCCCCTTGCCCGTCTTCTTCAGTACCGGCAGGCCCAGCTTTTCATAGAGAATCGCCCCGAGTTGCTTGGGCGAGCCCAGGTTGAACTCCTCACCGGCGATCTCGAATGCCTGGCGCTCCAGCTCTACCATCTTGTTGCCCAACTCGATGCTCTGAACGCCAAGCAACTGGGCATCCACCAAGGCGCCCTGGCGTTCGATACGCGCCAGCACCGGCACCAGAGGGATTTCGATGTCCGTCAGCACACTGGCCAGGCTCGGGATAGCAGCCAACTGCGCGTGCAGCGCCTGGTGCAACCGCAAGGTCACATCCGCATCCTCGGCCGCATAGGGGCCGGCCTGCTCAAGCGCGATCTGGTCGAACGTCAGCTGCTTGGCGCCTTTGCCGGCGATGTCCTGGAAGCTGACGGTGTCGTGGTCCAGGTACTTCTTGGCCAGACTGTCCATATCATGGCGCGTCGCAGTGGAGTTCAACACGTAGGATTCAAGCATTGTGTCGAAGGCGATGCCGCGCACAGTGATGCCATTTGCCGGGTCGCCGCCGATGGCGCAGTTGGCCAGGATGTTCATGTCGAACTTGGCGTGCTGGCCGACCTTCAGCTTGGCGGGATCTTCCAGTAACGGCTTCAACGCCAGCAGTACGGCGTCACGATCAAGCTGTTCCGGCGCGCCGATGTAGGAGTGGGTCAGCGGAATATAGGCCGCCTCATGAGGCTGCACGGCGAAGGAAACGCCAACCAACTTCGCCTGCTGGGCGTCGATTCCGGTGGTTTCGGTGTCGAACGCGAACAACTTCGCGTCGTTGAGCTTCTTCAGCCACAGATCGAACGTGGCTTGGTCGAGAATCGTGGTGTAGGACGTTTCTACCGGCGCCGCGAGCTCAACGGCTGCCTCAACAACGGGCGCCGCCTTCAGCTCAACTCGCTTGGCATCGCGCTGGATCTCATCAATCCAGCTCTTGAACTCCAGCAGCGTGTACAACTCCAGCAGCTTCTCGCGGTCCGGTTCAATCAGGTGCAAATCGCCCAGGCCTACGTCCAATGGCACATCGATCTTGATCGTCGCCAACTGGTACGAAAGGAACGCCATCTCCCGGTGCTCTTCAAGCTTGGCAGGCAGCGTCTTGGCGCCGCGGATCGGCAGGGTCGGCACAATATCCAACTGTTCATAAAGCTCTTTGAGGCCGCCATTCACACCCACCAGCAAGCCGGAAGCGGTCTTGGGACCGATGCCCGGAACGCCTGGAATGTTGTCGGATGAATCACCCATCAATGCCAGATAGTCGATGATCTGCTCCGGAGCGACGCCAAATTTCTCCTTTACGCCGTCCACGTCCATGGCGCTACCGGTCATGGTGTTGACCAAGGTAATGTGCCCGTCGACCAGTTGCGCCATGTCCTTGTCGCCGGTGGAGATCACCACCGGACGGTCAGCGGCCGCGCTGCTGCGGGCCAGGGTGCCGATCACGTCATCGGCCTCGACGCCTTCGACGCACAGCAACGGAAAGCCCAGGGCGATCACACTCTGGTGCAGGGGCTCGATCTGCACGCGCATGTCATCGGGCATGCTTGGGCGGTTGGCCTTGTATTCGGCGTACATGTCATCGCGAAAAGTCCCACCCTTGGCGTCGAATACCACGGCGAACGGGCTGTCCGGGTACTGTTTGCGCAGGCTTTTGAGCATGTTCAACACGCCCTTGACCGCACCGGTCGGCAGGCCTTTGGAGGTGGTCAGCGGTGGCAGCGCGTGGAAGGCGCGGTACAGGTAAGAAGAACCGTCCACCAGGACGAGGGGCGCTTGGCTCATGAGCAGGATCAACCTTTTCGGCGGGTCAGGCGCTAGAATAGCCGGACCAATGAAAACAAAGGGACAAGGTTATCATGCGTACATTCAATCGCCTGCTGTTGACTGGCTTGATTGCACTCGCTCCGATGGCTGCCATGGCGGCAGACGATGCGCCTTCGGGCGATCCGGAAGTGACCATTCGCACGGAAGGCGACAAGACCATCCAGGAATACCGCCAAAACGGCTTTTTGTACGCGATCAAGGTCACGCCAAAAGGCGCTCCACCGTATTTCCTGGTACGCGCGGACGGAACCGACGCGAACTTCATCCGTTCTGACCAGCCGGATATGCTGATCCCGTCATGGAAGATCTTCGAATGGAAATGATTTCTTAATTTCAATTGGCGCCGCCCACTGCGGCGCCCGTACTGGCAGTTTTAACCATGTCTGTGTTCACCCCCCTGGCTCGGCCCGAGCTGGAAACCTTTCTCGCCCCTTACGGGCTCGGCCGCCTGCTTGATTTCCAGGGGATTGCTGCCGGTAGCGAAAACACCAATTTCTTTATCAGCCTGGAACAGGGCGAGTTCGTGCTGACCCTGGTTGAGCGCGGCCCTGTCGCCGAGATGCCGTTCTTCATCGAGCTGCTCGACGTGCTCCACGACGCCGACCTGCCCGTGCCTTACGCCCTGCGCACTACCGACGGTCTGGCATTGCGCGAACTCAAAGGCAAACCGGCGCTGCTGCAACCGCGCCTGGCCGGCAAGCACATCAAGGAAGCCAACGCGCAACATTGCGCCCAGGTGGGGGAGTTGCTTGGCCACCTGCACCTGGCGACCCAAGGCGAAAAGGTGCTGGAGCGCAAGACCGATCGCGGCCTGGACTGGATGCTCAGCGAAGGCGCGCAGTTGATTTCGCACCTGAATGACGCACAGCAGCGCCTGCTGCAAGATGCATTGGATGAGATTGCGGCGCACAAAGCGCACATCCTCGCCCTGCCACGCGCCAACGTTCACGCCGACTTATTCCGTGATAACGCGATGTTCGAAGGCACTCACCTGACGGGCCTGATCGACTTCTACAACGCCTGCTCGGGCCCGATGCTCTACGACGTGGCCATCGCCCTGAATGACTGGTGTTCGGATGCCGATGGCGTCATCGACGGGCAACGCGCTCGTGCATTGTTGGGCGCTTACGCTGGACTGCGGCCGTTTACCGCGAAGGAAGCCGAGTTGTGGCCGACGATGCTGCGCGTGGCATGCGTGCGGTTCTGGCTGTCACGCCTGATTGCCGCAGAGTCGTTTGCCGGACAGGATGTGCTGATTCATGACCCTGCGGAGTTTGAGCATCGGCTGGCGCAACGCCAACAGGTCACTGTCCAACTGCCGTTCGCGCTCTAAAAATGTGGGAGGGGCTTGCCCCCTCCCACATTTGATCTGCGCTGTGGGTTACAGCGATTCCAGGCACCCAGCCAAATCATTCCCCAGCTTATCCAGCACCTGCTCATAACCCTGAGCTGTCGCCGGGGTGTACCCGCCCAACGCATCCAATTCCGCCAGCTTCACCGGCAGCCCAGCCACCAGCGTCTCGGCCAAACGCGGGCGCAACGGCGGCTCGCTGAACACACACGTCTTGCCCACTTCCTGCAATCGCGTGCGCATTGCCGCCACATGCTGGGCGCCTGGCTGCACTTCGGCCGCGACGCTGAATACACCCGCGTGCTTCAAGCCGTAAGCTTCTTCGAAGTAATCAAAGGCTTCATGGAACACGAAGTAAGGCTTGCCAGCGATGCCCGCCATACGCTTTTTCAGTCGGGCATCCAACGCGTCCAATCGACCCTCGAAGGCTCGCGCGTTACTTTGATAACGCTCCGCATTCTGCGGGTCGGCTGCGCTCAGGTCCGCGGCCATGCGCGCCGCGATCACCCGCGCATTCACCGTGGACAACCACAAATGCGCATCCAGGCTGCCTGGGCGGTGATCGTGGTCATGTTCGTCGGCATCGTCGGCGTGGGACTGGCTATCTTCGCCGAAACGACGCAATTTCATTCCCGGAAGATCTTGCACCGCTACCGTGGTCGCCGTGCGACCTTTCAGTACGCGAGGCAGAAAACTCTCCATATCCGGCCCGATCCAATACAGCAGATCCACCGACTGCACACGCCGTACGTCGGATGGGCGCAACGCGAAGTTATGCGGCGATGCACCGGGCGGCAACAGCACCTCCGGAACAGCCACACCGTCCTGCACAGCCGTGGCAATCAGTTGCAGTGGCTTGATGCTGGTGAGTACCCGGACCTCGGCCTGAACTGGGCCTGTGATAAACAAACTGGTGATAAAAACGACAAAAACGGGAAAAAGTCGGGACACGATGACCACTCAATGGCGTAGGAACGGGTAACATAATAACGTCTCTATCAAATGTCTGTCGCCGCTCATGCCTAAAACACCGCTTGCCAGCCGTCCCCACGACCACTCTCACTGCGTGCACACTGCGCTGTCGGAAGCCGACACTCTCTGTGCGCAGAAGGGCCTGCGCCTTACCGCCTTGCGTCGCCGGGTGCTGGAACTGGTGTGGCAGAGCCATAAGCCGCTGGGCGCCTACGACATCCTGGGCGTGCTCAGCGAGCAGGACGGCCGCCGCGCCGCGCCGCCCACCGTGTACCGCGCGCTGGATTTCCTGCTGGAAAACGGCCTGGTGCACCGCATCGCCTCGCTCAACGCCTTTGTTGGCTGCAACCACCCGGAACACGCGCATCAGGGCCAGTTCCTGATCTGCCGCGAGTGCCACGCCGCCATCGAGCTTGAACAAAAAAGCATCAGTGACGCGATTATCAAAAGCTCCGCCGACGTTGGGTTCAAGGTCGAGGGGCAAACGGTCGAAGTGGTCGGCCTGTGCTCGGGCTGCCAGGGGGCTTGATGAGCAACGCGTTAATCCGCCTGGAGCAGGTTGGGGTCACGTTCGCCGGGCAAAATGTGCTGGATAACATCGCACTGAGCGTAGAGCCGGGGCAGATCGTTACCCTGATCGGCCCGAATGGCGCCGGCAAGACCACCTTGGTGCGTGCCGTGCTTGGCCTGCTTAAGCCCGACACCGGCAGCGTGTGGCGCAAGCCCAAGCTGCGCGTCGGGTACATGCCGCAGAAACTGCACGTCGATCCAACCTTGCCGCTCTCCGTGCTGCGCTTCCTGCGCCTGGTGCCCGGCGTAGATCGCGTCCGCGCACAAGCTGCACTCAAGGAAGTCGGTGCCGAACAGGTGATCGACAGCCCCGTGCAAAGCATCTCCGGCGGCGAAATGCAGCGCGTGCTGCTGGCCCGCGCCCTGTTGCGCGAGCCCGAGCTGCTGGTGCTGGATGAGCCCGTACAGGGCGTTGATGTCGCCGGCCAAGCCGAGCTGTACAGCCTGATCACCCGCCTGCGCGACCGCCACGGCTGCGGCGTGCTGATGGTCTCCCACGATCTGCACTTGGTGATGAGCACCACCGACCAGGTGGTATGCCTCAACCGCCACGTGTGCTGTTCCGGCCACCCGGAACAGGTCAGCGGCGACCCGGCGTTCGTCGAGTTGTTCGGCAAGAACGCCCAGAGCCTGGCGATCTACCACCACCATCACGACCACGCCCATGACCTGCATGGCGCAGTCGTGGACGATAGCGCGACGCCCCACACCCACGTTCATGGAGATGGCTGCAAGCATGGCTGATTTTCTGCTTTACGCCCTGCTGGCAGGATTGGCTCTGGCGCTGGTGGCAGGCCCACTGGGCTCGTTCGTGGTCTGGCGGCGCATGGCGTATTTTGGCGACACCTTGTCCCACGCCGCGTTGCTGGGCGTGGCCATGGGCTTCTTGCTGGATGTGAGCCCGACCATCGCCGTGACTGTAGGCTGCCTGCTGCTGGCGGTACTGCTGGTGACCCTGCAACAGCGCCAGCCACTGGCCTCGGACACCCTGCTGGGCATCCTGGCGCCGAGCACGCTGTCCCTGGGCCTGGTAGTACTGAGCTTCATGCATGAAGTGCGCATCGACCTGATGGCCTATCTGTTCGGCGATCTGTTGGCCATCAGCCCCACCGATCTTGCCTGGATCCTCGGCGGCAGTGCAGCCGTGCTGGTGCTGCTGGTTGCCCTGTGGCGCCCGCTGCTGGCAATCACGGTGCACGAAGAATTGGCCAGGGTCGAAGGCCTGCCCGTGTCGGGGTTGCGCATGGCCCTGATGCTGTTGATCGCCGTGGTGATCGCTGTCGCGATGAAGATTGTCGGCGTATTGTTGATCACGTCGCTGCTGATCATTCCCGCTGCCGCCGCCCAACGCCACGCCCGCTCACCCGAGCAGATGGCAATTGGCGCCAGCCTGCTGGGGATGCTGGCAGTGTGCGGGGGCCTGGCGCTGTCCTGGTTCAAGGACACGCCGGCTGGGCCGTCGATTGTGGTCGCGGCGGCCGCCCTGTTTCTGCTGAGTTTTGTCCTGCCCCGTCGAGGGGTGTAGACTTGCTCGCTTTTTGCGCAAATAGAGAGTCGCAGGAATGAAGCTGTTCACCTCCCGTTATCTGCTCCTTGCCGCATTTTCCCTGCTGCTGGGCGCCTGTCAAAGCACACCGCCCGCCGCCCCCGAGGCCACGGACCCGCGTGCTGCCGCCATCGCGCAGCTGGAGCAAAACCTCGCCAGCAGCGAGCTTGCCACTGCCGAAGACCAGCTGGCCACGCTACAGGCCCAGTCGCCCAACGACCCGACGCTGGAGCCTTACCAGCGCCAATTGGCCGAAGCCTACCTGCAGCGCAGCCAGATCGTGCTGCAAAAAGGTGACGTCAATGCCGCCGCCACCGCCCTGAGCCGCGCCCGCGCGCTGATGCCCAAGGCACCGGCCCTGACCGGCGGCGTCAACAGCGCCATCACCCACGCCCGCAAGGTCGAACTGGATAAAGCCGAAGAGGCCCTCAAAGCCGCCGAAGCCAAACCCGCCGCCAAGGTCATCGACCCGGCAGCACCCAGCACCACGGTGGCCTTGAACCTCACCAATATCGAAGAGCTGCGCCATCAGTTGGACGCAATCGCCACCGACGTGGTGAATTACCAGTGTGACGTGAGCATCCAGGCGCCGCGCACCGAAGATTACCCGTGGTTGGCCACGTTGCTGACCAAACGGGTGAAGCACATTGATTCGGCGTATGAACTGAAGATTCACCGGCAGATTCTGAAGAACATTCCGGCGCAGGTGGTTTTGATTCCGCGCAAGGCGGAGTGAAGCCATCGGGGGCAAGCCTCCTCCCACATTTGAATGTATTCACAGTTCAATTGTGGGAGGGGGCTTGCCCCCGATAGCAATCTAACAACCAACCAAAAACTTAAGCCGGAATCGCCTTGGCCTTAGCCTCACGATCCCAAACCCGATGCTGGGCAATCGCGGCAAAAAACGCCTTGAACGCTTTCGCATCCGAGCCAACGATCAGCCCGGCATCCGCTTCGAGCTTGAGCTGGTCCAACAACGGCTTCACATCACTGGCAACAGCAATCGCCTTCAAATGCTTGTACGCCTCCAGCAGGTAGTGCAACGCCACGCCATCCCCGCTCAACGCCTTGACCGAGTCTTTACCACCCGGCACGAACACCGCGTCAAAGGCCACCGACGGCAACCCTTCCATGGAAGCATCAACCGGCAGTTGCTTGCCATCCGCCGTGGTCACCGGTGCCGATGTCGGCCCCAGCACCTTGGCCTGCGCGCCTTCAGCTTCCAGCGCCTTTTTCAACGCATCAATCGCCGCACCATCAACCCCGTTGGCAGCCAGGATCGCCACTTTGCGCGTCTTGATATCACCCGACAGCAAGTTGGCCTGACTCAACGCAGGAGAGCGCGCCAACGACGACTCGCGCTGCGGCACAGTGCCTTTTTTCGGCGCCGGCAAACCCAGGTTCTGCGCCACGCGCTTAGCCAGTTCCAAGTCAATATTGGCCAGAATCTCGTTAACCTGCCGCGCACGAATGAACTCACGCTCTACCTTGCCCAGCTCAAAGCTGTAGGCCGCGATGATGTGCTCCTGCTCGTGCTTGCTCATGCTGTGGAAAAACAGACGCGCCTGGGAGAAGTGATCACCGAACGACTCGCTGCGCTCACGCACTTTATGGGCATCGATGCGCTCGTGATACGACTCAAAGCCGCCGTCCTGCGCCGCAGGCGGGGTTTCTTTAGGCCAACCGCCATCAATCGAATTCGGCTCGTAGGCAGCACGGCCCTTATCAACCGTGATGCGGTGCATGGCATCGCGCTGGCCATTGTGAAACGGCGCCACCGGCCGGTTAATGGGCAGTTCGTGAAAGTTCGGGCCACCGAGTCGGCTGATCTGCGTATCGGTGTAGGAAAACAGACGACCTTGCAGCAACGGATCGTTGGAAAAGTCGATCCCCGGCACGATATGACCTGGACAGAACGCAACCTGCTCGACCTCGGCAAAGAAGTTATCCGGGTTGCGGTTGAGCACCATCTTGCCCAGTGGCGTAATCGGCACCAGCTCTTCGGGAATCAGCTTGGTGGGGTCGAGGATGTCAAAGTCGAAGGCATGCTCCTTGTCTTCCGGAATCACCTGAACACCCAGCTCCCACTCGGGATAGTCGCCGCCTTCAATGGACTCCCACAGGTCGCGACGGTGATAGTCGGTGTCTTTACCCGCCAGCTTTTGCGCCTCATCCCACACCAGGGAGCAGGTGCCGACCGTAGGGCGCCAGTGGAATTTGACGAAATTGGACTCACCCTTCGCATTGATAAAGCGAAAGGTGTGTACGCCGAAACCCTGCATGCTCCGTAGGCTTTTTGGAATCGCACGGTCGGACATAGCCCAGATCACCATGTGCGCCGACTCCGGCTGCAGCGAGACGAAATCCCAAAAGGTATCGTGGGCCGAGCCGCCGGTAGGAATCTCGTTGTGCGGCTCAGGTTTGACCGCGTGCACGAAGTCCGGAAACTTGATCGCGTCCTGAATGAAGAACACGGGCATGTTGTTGCCCACCAGGTCGAAGTTGCCTTCATCAGTAAAGAACTTCACCGCAAAACCGCGCACGTCACGCACCGTATCGCCGGAACCTCGCGGCCCTTGCACGGTGGAAAAGCGCACGAATACCGGGGTTTTATGCCCTGGGTCGCGTAGGAAGCCAGCTTTGGTCAGCGCCGAATGGTTCTCGTAGGATTGGAAATAGCCATGGGCGCCTGTGCCGCGAGCATGCACGATGCGCTCGGGGATACGCTCATGGTCAAAGTGCGTGATTTTTTCACGCATGATGAAGTCTTCCAGCAGCGAAGGCCCGCGCGCGCCGACCTTCAAGCTGTTCTGGTTGTCGGAAATCTTCACGCCCTGGTTGGTGCGCAAGGCTTGGCCGGTGGCGTCTGAGCGAAACTGTTCCAGGCTTTGCAATTTGGCGTTGGTGTTGCCACGGTCCAGGGTGTCGGTGCCCGCAAGTTCACTCTTCGGCGGGGTGGCTGGCTTGTTGGTACTCATCAGTCAAAACTCC
Source organism: Pseudomonas sp. PB105 (assembly GCF_009764655.1). Classification (NCBI taxonomy): domain Bacteria; kingdom Pseudomonadati; phylum Pseudomonadota; class Gammaproteobacteria; order Pseudomonadales; family Pseudomonadaceae; genus Pseudomonas; species Pseudomonas sp. PB105. The sequence continues at coordinate 580,956 of NZ_RWIO01000093.1, read as the reverse complement.
TTATTCAAAGTGGCCAGAGCGGTCCCCGGCTCGTTTGAGCAAAACCCCAGGCACGGCACCTGGGAAATCGAGTTGCTTTAGTAGTGACTGACGGGGTTTTGGGCCGTTCCTTTTTTATGACCTTTGATCGCGTTATTGCCAAATCACAGGTTGAATGCGAAATAAATGCTAAGAAACACTGGATGGACAGGCTAAAATGCGCGCCCGGCTAACCGCTGATCCCTTTTCAATGCGCCCCACAAGGTTCGCTACGTGATCGAGTTTCAAAACGTCCATAAAACCTACCGCGTCGCCGGTAAGGATATTCCCGCATTGCACCCCACCAGCCTGCGCGTCGAGAACGGCCAGGTGTTTGGCCTGATCGGCCATTCGGGTGCGGGCAAAAGTACATTGCTGCGCCTGATCAACCGCCTGGAAGAGCCCAGTGGCGGCCAGATCACGGTGGACGGCGAAGAAGTCACCGCACTGGACGCCAACGGCCTGCGCCGTTTCCGTCAGCAGGTCGGGATGATCTTCCAGCACTTCAACCTCCTGGCGTCCAAGACTGTCGCTGATAACGTGGCACTGCCGCTGACCCTGGCCGGCGAACTGTCGCGCAAGGACATCGACTTGCGCGTGGCTGAACTGCTCGCCCGCGTCGGACTGTCGGACCATGCCAGGAAATACCCGGCGCAGTTGTCCGGCGGCCAGAAGCAGCGCGTCGGCATCGCACGTGCCCTGGCGACCAAGCCAAAGATCCTGCTGTGCGACGAAGCCACCAGCGCCCTCGACCCGCAAACCACAGCGTCGGTCCTGCAACTGCTGGCCGAGATCAACCGCGAGTTGAAACTGACCATCGTGCTGATCACCCATGAAATGGACGTGATCCGCCGCGTGTGCGACCAGGTGGCCGTGATGGACGCCGGCGTGATCGTCGAGCAAGGCTCGGTGGCGGACGTATTCCTGCACCCCAAGCACCCGACCACCAAGCGCTTTGTACAAGAAGCCGAGCAGGTCGACGAAGGCGAGCAGCGTGACGACTTCGCCCACGTACCGGGCCGCATCGTGCGTCTGACGTTCCAGGGCGACGCGACCTACGCGCCGCTGCTGGGCACCGTCGCCCGCGAAACGGGGGTGGACTACAGCATCCTCGCCGGCCGGATCGACCGCATCAAAGACATCCCCTATGGGCAACTGACCCTCGCGGTCACCGGCGGTGACATGGAAGCGGCCTTTGCCCGCTTCACCGCCGCAGACGTCCACATGGAGGTGCTGCGCTAATGGAAATTTTCCTGAGTTTCTTCGCCAATATCGATTGGTCCGAAATCTGGCTCGCCACCGGCGACACCATGATCATGCTGTTCGGCTCGCTGTTTTTCACCGTGCTGCTGGGCCTGCCGCTGGGCGTGCTGCTGTTCCTGACCAGCCCGCGCCAGCTGTTCGAGCAAAAGGGCCTGTACGCGCTGCTGTCGCTGATCGTGAATATCCTGCGTTCGCTGCCATTCATCATCCTGCTGATCGTGATGATCCCCTTCACCGTATTGATCACCGGCACCTCGCTGGGTGTGGCCGGGGCGATCCCGCCGTTGGTCGTAGGCGCTACGCCGTTCTTTGCGCGACTGGTGGAAACCGCCTTGCGTGAAGTTGATCGCGGCATTATCGAAGCCACCCAGTCCATGGGCGCCACCACCCGTCAGATCATCACCAACGCCCTGTTGCCCGAAGCACGCCCTGGCATCTTCGCGGCGATTACAGTGACGGCGATTACGCTGGTGTCCTACACGGCAATGGCCGGTGTGGTCGGTGCCGGCGGCCTGGGTGACCTGGCGATCCGTTTCGGTTATCAGCGTTTTCAGACCGACGTAATGGTGGTCACCGTGGTGATGCTGTTGATCCTGGTGCAAATTCTGCAAACCGTCGGCGACCGGCTGGTGGTGCACTTTTCTCGAAAATAACGGCCATTGCCGGTAAAAAGCCGGCACATGCCCGAACAAGGAGCTTGTTGGATGAAAAAACTACTGGTTGCTTTCGCCGCCGTTGCCGCGTTTTCCGCCCACGCCGAAACCATTACGGTCGCCGCATCGCCGGTGCCGCATGCGGAAATCCTCGAATTCGTGAAACCTGCCCTGGCCAAGGAAGGCGTGGACCTGCAGGTCAAGGTCTTCACCGACTACGTGCAGCCCAACGTACAGGTCGCGGAAAAGCGCCTGGACGCGAACTTCTTCCAGCACCAGCCGTATCTGGATGAATTCAACAAAGCCAAGGGCACTCACCTGGTGAGCGTCGGCGCAGTGCACCTGGAACCTCTGGGCGCTTACTCCAGCAAGTACAAAAAATTGGCCGACCTGCCTGACGGCGCCAACGTGGTGATCCCCAACGACGCCACCAACGGCGGCCGTGCGCTGTTGCTGCTGGAAAAAGCCGGCGTGATCAAATTGAAGGACTCGACCAACATCCTGTCGACCATCAAGGACATCACCGAAAACCCGAAAAACCTGAAGTTCCGCGAACTGGAAGCCGCCACGCTGCCGCGCGTACTGACCCAGGTCGACCTGGCGCTGATCAACACCAACTACGCCCTGGAAGCCAAGCTGGACCCGTCCAAGGACGCACTGGTCATCGAAGGCAGCGACTCGCCTTACGTGAACATCCTGGTCACCCGCGAAGACAACAAGGATTCGGATGCGGTGAAGAAACTGGTAGCCGCCCTGCACACGCCTGAAGTGAAGCAATTCATCGAAGAGAAGTACAAAGGCGCGATCAAGCCGGCGTTCTGATCCAACCCTCAATCTCCAAAACACTGGAGATCAAAAATGTGGGAGGGGGCTTGCCCCCGATTGCTGAGTGTCAGCCACTGTATCTAGTGACTGACCCACTGCTATCGGGGGCAAGCCCCCTCCCACATTTGCTTTGTGTTGTCTTCACTTGCGCTGCAACAACCCCGGCAACTGCGCCACCAGCTTCTGGTTGTTCAACGGCGCACGGATAAACCCACGCTGCGTCCCGTCCGGTCCGATCAACGCCAGGTTGCCGCTGTGATCGACGGTGTAGTTCGGCTTGCTGGTATCGGCCGGAATAAACGGAATGCTCACCGCATTCGACACCTTCTGCACATCCTCCACATTCGCGCCGGTCAGGCCCACAAATTGCGGATCGAAATAGCCCAGGTACTGCTTGAGCTGAGTCGGCGTGTCGCGATGCGGGTCAACGCTGACCAGGATCACTTGCAACTTATCCACAGCCTCCTTCGGCAGTTCGCTCTTGATCTGGCGCAACTGGGCGAGGGTGGTCGGGCAGATATCCGGGCAGAAGGTGTAGCCGAAGAACAACAGGCTCCACTTACCCTTCAACTCGTTGATGACCACCGGCTGGCCGTCCTGATTGGTCATGCTCACAGGCGGCAACTGCCGGCTTTGCGGCAGCAGGATGATGCCCGCGTCGATCAGCGCGGTGGGGTCGCCCTGGCCTTTGCCGCTGAGCACTTTGTTGACGGTCAGGCCCATGATCAACGCGACGATGGCCACCAGGATGAAGACGGTTTTTTGAGTTCGAGTCATAGGTTCAACAATAAGTAGTGGTCTACGAGCAGGGCGATAAACAGCAGCAGCAAGTACCAGATAGAGTACTTGAAGGTGTTGATCGCCGCGTGCGGCCGACCGCCACGGTACAACACCCAGGCCCATTGCAGAAAGCGTGCACCCAACACCAGCGCGCACGCCAGGTACAACGGTCCGCTCATATGGATCACGTAGGGCATCAGGCTCACGGCCAGCAGGGCAAAGGTGTAGAGCAGGATATGCACCTTGGTGTAATGCTCGCCGTGGGTCACCGGCAGCATCGGAATGTCGGCCTTGGCGTATTCCTCCTTGCGATGGATGGCCAGGGCCCAGAAGTGCGGCGGGGTCCAGGCGAAGATGATCAGCACCAGCAGCAGCGGCTCGGCGCTGATGTGCCCCGTGACGGCGACCCACCCCAACAGCGGCGGCGCAGCGCCGGCCAGCCCGCCGATGACGATATTCTGCGGCGTCGCACGCTTGAGGAACCCGGTGTAGATCACGGCGTAACCGAGCAGCGAGGCCAAGGTCAGCCACGCCGCCAGGGCATTGGTGAACGCCAGCAACAGGCCCAAGCCTGCAACAGCCAGAAACAATGCAAAGGCCAGCGCCGCCATCGGCGACACCCGCCCTTGCGCCAGCGGCCGCTTGTGAGTGCGCGCCATCACCGCATCGATCCGCCGATCCACCACATGGTTGACCGCCGCCGCGCCGCCGGCACACAGGGCAATGCCCAGGTTGCCAAAAATCAGCACCGTCCATGGCACGCCGGCACGGGTCGCGAGGAACATGCCTACCAGCGAGGTGATGAGCATCAGCACCACCACTTTCGGCTTGGTCAGCTCCAGGTAATCACGCCAGATCGCCTGATCGTGACGCGCGCCGATCACGGTCGCCATGGCATCTCTCCTTTAAGGGTGATGAGCCCCGATACGTGTTTGCGCGGGATAAATCGCCAGCCGAACGGCGATTGATTGCGCACCCTGACCAGGCTGGTTCGCGCGTGGTAATTGACCAGCACCAGCGTCAGCAGCAAGCCAGCACCGCCCGCGTTATGCCCGACCGCGACCGCCAGCGGCAGGCCGAACGCTACATTGCTCACGCCCAGACAGATTTGCGCAGCGAGGGCGATCAACAACAAGCCCGCCAGCCGCGTCATGCCCACCGCACGCAGTTGCCAGGCCAGGCCCAGCAGAACCAGGGTTACCAGCACCGCGCCGAGGCGATGGGTCAGGTGAATGGCCGTGCGCGCCTCGCTGTCGAGTTGGCCGCCCAGGTAATTCGGACCGATGTGCTGGGTCAGGTGAAAGCCATTGGCAAAGTCGGCCGCCGGCCACCATTCGCCATGGCAGGTGGGCAAGTCGACACAGGCGACGGCCGCGTAGTTGGAGCTGACCCAGCCGCCGAGCGCAATCTGCCCGATCACCAACACCAACCCGGCCGTCGCCCAATATTGCAGGCGCCTGGGCACGATCAACGCGGGCAGCACGCCGGACAGGCGCAAGGTCAGCAAAAACAGCAGGCTCAAGGTGGCAAAGCCGCCCAGCAGATGGCCCGTCACCACTTGCGGCCACAGCTTGAGCGTCACCGTCCACATGCCAAATGCTGCCTGGGCAAATACCACGGCCAGCAGAAACAGCGGCAATTTGACTGGCTGGCCAGGATCACGCCGGTGACTCCACGAACGCGCCGCCAATAACACAATCAACAGACCCAAAGTGCCAGCAAAGTAGCGATGGGTCATCTCGGCCCAGCCTTTGTCGGCCTCCACCGGCGTGTCGGGAAAATGCAACTCGGCATGGGCCAACTGGGCCTCGCTTTGCGGCACGCTGATAAAGCCGTAGCAACCGGGCCAGTCCGGGCATCCGAGGCCGGCGTGGGTCAGGCGCGTGTAGGCGCCGAGCAGCACGACGATCAGCGCCAGCAAGGTGGCAAACAACGCGAGGCGAAATCCAGGTTTGGCCATGACGATGCCCCTATCCGATATTCGACAGTTTCAGCAGGTGGCGCAGGTCGTTGAGCAGGTCCTTGCCCTTGACCCTGGCGTCGTAGCGCAGCACCAGGTTGCCGTGGGGGTCGACGATCCACAGCTGCGCATCGCCCGGCGCGGCAGCGTTTTTGGTAAAGGTCGAAACATCCAGCGCGTAACGCTGCAATTGAGGGTATTCGGCTTTCAACCTGGTTTCGTAGTCGGCGCCCACCGGCTGCGCACTCGCCAAGGCATGGCTGGCGCGCGAGGCATCGCGCCCCAGGCCGATCTGCAATTGCCGGGCGAGGTACACCAGTTGCTGGCAATCGGCTGCACACGCCGTGGGCGCGGTGACCAGCAGTTGCCAGCGCTGTTCATCCGCTTGCACGCCAATGTCGGCGCGGGTCTGGCCATTGCCGATCATCTCGCCGTGATAACTGCGGCTATCCGGCACCCAGAACTGCAGCTTGTACATAAAGGTGGCCAGCACCATCGGGCCGATCACCATCAGCAGGATCAGCAGCAGTTGCCAGCGGCCTTTGCGCCGATCGGGCAGGTCAGACATGTTGAGTCGATTCGTGGCCGCTCCCATGGGGCTTCTCCTTCTTGTTGTGCGATCCGAGGTAGAGGTAAAGAACCAGCAGCGCCAGCGCCATGGCGAACCACTGCACGGCATAAGCCAGGTGTTTCTCAGGGCCCATGGCGACCACCGGCCAAGTCGTTTCATAGGTACCAGGGCCGGCGTCAGCGCGCAGCTCATAGGCAAAACCGTTGCGGCCCAACTCCGCCCACAGCGCCGCGGGATGCAGGGCGGTGAGCAATCGCGGCCATGGCGCGCCCGCCGGGTCGGCCTGCAACTGGAAGGTTTCGCCGGGAGCGACGTACACCCAGGCATCGAGATTCAGCGGTTGTTCTGGTGTGGTGAAGGCGGGCGGGGTGCGCCGATCCGGCCAGGGCAGCCAGCCGCGATTGAGTAACAACCACAGGCCGCTGGCCTGGTCGTGGAAGGGTTGCAGCAACTCGACACCGGCCTTGCCATCGCGCATGCGGTTGTCGAGCAATACGCTGTGATCGGCGTCGAATTGACCGCGCAGATGCACACGGCGAAATGCCGGATCTGTGGAGTCGTTGAGTTGGGCGCTGCTCATCGGCGCCGCCACGCGGCGCTCGGCGTAACTGTCGAGCAAGCGTTGCTTTTCATGCCCGCGTGACAGCTGCCAGAACCCCAAGCCCACCATCAACGGCAGCAGCAGCAACACCACCACTGTCGGCGCAATACCGGGACGAAACTGTTTTATGGCGCTGGCTATACTTGTTTTCATTGCCCGCAGCTCTTCTTCAATGTCCAGGAGCCCGACCATGCTCAAAGCAGCCATTGCCCTGATGCTGATCGCAACTGTCGTAAGCCTGTTCAGTGGCTTGTTCTTTCTGGTGAAGGACGAGGGCAACTCCAATCGCCTCGTCACTGCCTTGACCGTGCGTGTCGTACTGGCCGTGATCACCCTGGCGCTGATCACCTGGGGATTTTTCAGCGGCCAGTTGGTTTCCCACGCGCCGTGGTAAGAAGCCTCACAGCACGTAAACGAAGAAAAACAGCCCGATCCACACCACATCCACAAAGTGCCAATACCAACTGGCCGCCTCGAAACCAAACTGATGCTCGGCGTTGAAGTGCCCACGCAGGACGCGCATCAGCATCACAAACAAAATGATCGTGCCGATGGTCACGTGGGCGCCGTGGAAACCGGTGAGCATAAAGAACGTCGCGCCATATACACCGGAGCCCAGCGTCAGGCCCAGCTCTTTATAGGCATGGATGTACTCCTCGGCCTGGAACCCGAGAAATGCCAGGCCCAGCAGCACGGTGAGCGCCAGCCAGATCTTCAGCGCGCCGCGATGGCCTTTGCGCAGTGCGTGGTGAGCGATGGTAATGGTCACGCTGGAACTCACCAGCAGGATGGTGTTGACCAGCGGCAACCCCCACGGGCTGATGGTGCCCTCAGGGGCGGGGTAGAGTTTTGGGTCAGGATTGTTGAGCAACGGCCAGGCAAATTCGAAATTTGGCCACAGCATATGCGCGACGCCCTTCGAGCCTTCACCGGCCAGCCAGGGCGCGGACATGTGCCGCACATAAAACAGCGCACCGAAGAACGCGATAAAGAACATCACTTCGGAAAAGATGAACCAGCTCATGCCCCAGCGAAACGAGCGGTCCATCTGGGGGCTGTACAAACCGGCGCGGCTTTCCTTGATCACCGCACCAAACCAGCCGAACAACATGTAGGCGAGTAGCAGTCCGCCGACGAAAAAGATCCACGGGCCGTGGGATTCCGGGCGCGCCGCCTTGAGATCGTTGAACCACACACCCAGGCCATACACCGTGATCAGCAGTCCAAACGTGGCAATTATCGGCCATTTGCTCTGCGCCGGTACGTAGTACGTATCATGATTCGACATGTATTCACTCTCCCGATTGAGGGGGCAAACAGTAGCTAGCCGCCGGTGTGGGCAGCCACGGGCGGTTGGCGCGCAGTGATATCAAACAGCGTGTACGCCAGGGTCAAATGCTTCACATCCTTGGGCATGTCGCGATCGACAATAAAGCGCACCGGCATCTCGATACGCTCGCCTGGTTGCAACACCTGCTGGGTGAAGCAAAAACATTCGGTCTTGTGGAAATACATCGCCGCTTCGGCCGGGGAAATGCTCGGTACGGCCTGAGCAGTCATCGGCTTGTCGGTGGGGTTGTGGGCCACGAACAGCATCTCGGTCACGGCGCCGGGGTTGACCACCACCTCGTCGGCCTTGGCGTAGAAGTCCCAGACCATGTCGATAGCGTTGGTGGATAAGAACTGCACGCGCACCTGACGTGTCGGGTCCACCACTTGCGAACCCTCGTACTGCCCGGCGGTCTTGCCGTTGATGCCGAACGCCTTGCACATCACGTCGTAGATCGGCACCAGGGCAAAGCCGAAGGCGAACATCGCCACCACCAGGATCAGCAGCCGGGTGACGAGGCGCTTGAGGGGCACGGAGTCAGCCATGGCGATCACCTAAGCCGAACTCGGTCAAGGTGGGAGGAGGCTTGCCTCCGATTGCGATTTCACAGCCAATGAAGATGTAGGCCGATACACCGCCATCGGGGGCAAGTCGAATCGTCGCACCGCCCCTCCCACATTGACCGCGTTCGCGATACAGAACGGTGTTCATTTGACCTCCGGCGGCGTGGTGAAGGTGTGGTACGGCGCCGGCGAAGGCACGCTCCACTCCAGGCCTTCAGCCCCATCCCACGGCTTGGCTGGCGCCGGTGGGCCGCCACGGATGCACTTGATCACGATGAACAAAAAGAAGATCTGCGTGGCACCAAACATAAACGCGCCAATCGACGAGACCATGTTGAAATCGGCGAACTGCAGGTTGTAGTCCGGCACCCGACGCGGCATGCCCGCCAGCCCCACAAAGTGCATCGGGAAGAACGCCATGTTCATGCCCACGAAAGACAGCCAGAAGTGCAGCTTGCCCAGGGTTTCGTCGTACATGTGGCCGGTCCATTTCGGCAGCCAGTAGTAGGCCGATGCGAAGATGCCAAAGATCGCGCCGGGCACCAGTACGTAATGAAAGTGCGCCACCACGAAGTAGGTGTCGTGGTACTGGAAGTCCGCCGGGGCAATCGCCAGCATCAACCCGGAGAAGCCGCCGATGGTGAACAGGATCACGAAGGCCACCGCAAACAGCATCGGCGTCTCGAACGTCAACGAGCCTTGCCACATGGTGCTGACCCAGTTGAACACCTTCACACCGGTCGGCACAGCGATCAGCAGCGTGGCGTACATGAAGAACAACTCGCCCACCAGCGGGATGCCGACCACGAACATGTGGTGCGCCCACACGATAAACGACAGGAACGCGATGCTCGCCGTGGCATAGACCATCGAGGTGTAGCCGAACAGCGGCTTGCGTGAAAAGGTCGGAATGATCGAGCTGACGGCGCCGAAGGCCGGCAGGATCATGATGTACACCTCGGGGTGGCCGAAGAACCAGAACACATGCTGGAACAACACCGGGTCACCGCCACCGGCGGCACTGAAGAAGCTGGTGCCGAAGTGGATGTCCATCAGCATCATGGTCACGCAGCCCGCCAGCACCGGCATCACGGCGATCAGCAGGAACGCGGTGATCAGCCAGGTCCACACGAACAGCGGCATTTTCATCAGGGTCATGCCGGGCGCACGCAGATTGAGGATGGTGGCGACCACATTGATCGCGCCCATGATCGAACTAATGCCCATCAGGTGGATGGCAAAGATGAAGAACGTCACGCTTTCCGGCGCGTAGGTGGTGGAGAGCGGGGCGTAGAAGGTCCAGCCGAAGTTCGGCCCGCCGCCGGGGGTGAACAGCGTTGAAACCAGCAGCAGGAACGCCGCCGGCAACAGCCAGAAACTGAAGTTGTTCATGCGCGGCAGGGCCATGTCGGGCGCGCCGATCATCAGCGGGATCATCCAGTTGGCCAGGCCGACAAACGCCGGCATCACCGCGCCAAACACCATGATCAGGCCATGCATGGTGGTCATCTGGTTGAAAAATGCCGGTTCGACGATCTGCAGGCCAGGCTGGAACAGCTCGGCCCGGATCACCATGGCGAACGAACCGCCGAGCAGGAACATCGCAAACGCAAACCACAGGTACATCGTGCCGATGTCTTTGTGGTTGGTGGTCAGCACCCAACGCATCAAGCCCTTGGCGGGGCCGTGGGCATGGTCACCGGCGTGGCCATGGTCATCGATCACAGCGCTCATGGCCGTTCTCCTGCAAACGAATGGGCGGGGCGGGTCGGGGCAAACGCAATGAGGGCTGTCATTTGCTTTCCGCCTGTTTGATGGCCAGCACGTCTTTCGGCGTGACCATGTCGCCTTTGTTGTTGCCCCAGGCGTTGCGCTCGTAGGTCACCACGGCCGCGATATCCACTTCCGACAGTTGCTTGCCGAAGGCCGCCATGGCAGTGCCGGGCTTGCCGTGATAGACGATGCTCAGGTGATCGGCAGCAGGCCCGGTGGCGATTTTCGAACCTTTGAGCGCCGGGAACATCGGCGGCAGGCCCTGGCCTTCGGCCTGGTGACAGGCCACGCAGGTGGTGTGATAGACCTTGTCGCCACGGGCCACCAGTTCTTCAAGGGTCCATTCTTTGGAGGTCAGCTCCTTGAGCTTGGCGGCCTCGGCCTTACGCTCACCCAGCCAGGTGTCGTAGTCGGCCTTGGACTTGACCTCGACCACGATGGGCATGAATCCATGGTCCTTGCCGCATAGCTCGGCGCACTGGCCACGGTAGATACCGGGCTTCTCGACACGGGTCCAGGCCTCGTTGACGAAACCGGGAATGGCATCGCGCTTGACCGCAAACGCCGGCACCCACCAGGAGTGGATCACGTCGGCGGCTGTGACCAGGAAGCGCACTTTGGCGCCCACCGGCAGGACCAGCGGCTGGTCGACTTCCAGCAGGTAGTGTTCGCCCTTGGTGGCCTGGTTGTGGATCTGCTCGGCGGGCGTGGCCAGGTTGCTGAAGAACTCCACATCCTGGCCCAGGTATTTGTAATGCCACTTCCACTGGTAGCCGGTGACCTGGATATCGATATCCGACTCACTGCTGTCGTAGATGTTGATCAGGGTCTTGGTCGCCGGAATGGCCATCGCGATCAGGATCAGCAAGGGCACGACGGTCCAGAGGATTTCCACGGTGGTGCTCTCGTGGAACTTGGCCGCGACCTGACCGGTAGAACGCCGGTGGACCATCATCGACCAGAACATGGCGCCAAACACGATGATGCCAATCACCACACAGATCCAGAAAATGGTCATGTGCAGGTCGAACACAGCGTGACTGACTTCTGTTGCCCCTGGCGCCATATTCGTTGTCCAGGCGGCGTGCGCCTGGCCGAATACCGACCACAACAGGAGGCCCATCCAAACGTGTGGATGTCGCATCATTGCGGGTTCCCCTTATCGTTCTTGTTATCCCGCCGGTTTGCACCTGCGTCGAAGGGAGCGGCTTCCATACTGCTTACAACCGCTTAGCCTTGCCTGCTTATGCAGTCTGGCGTCATCAGCTAATCGCGTACAAATCCGAGTATAGACAGGGACTGCAACCCCGCAATGTGTAGGGACAAATGAGGCGAAAAGGCACGGCCGGAGCCAATAGAACCGGGTGCGGAATCGATTTTCCGACGAACGATGGCAATTCGATATAACGCCTGTGCATAACCATGAAATAATTATGACAAATGCGTCTTAGGCGCTCGTATAAACGAGCTACCTTAACTTCTCCCTTTTCCTACGCCTGATTCACTGGAGCCTTCATGAACACCGCCGCATTGCGCGAGCAGATTTCCCGTGCCCATCAACACGAAGCCACTACGGGCCAGCTTGCCCAGCAGCTGGAAAAACAATTGCCGCACCTGCATGCAGCCATTTCCCTGGCTGAAGGTGATCGCAACGTGGTCATGACCCGCTTTGTCACTGCCTACATCGACCTCGTGCCGGAGTTGCTCGATGCTGCCAATGACGTGGCTCGCGAAGCCGGAATCGAAAGCCAGATCAAGCCGGTACTGAAGATTGCCGAGCATTTTTTCCTGCAACCGCCCGCAATTCTGGCAGGCCACGAAGGCCTGGACGGGCTGCTGGACGAGGCCTACCTGGCCCACCGGCTGGTGGAAGAAGTCAACGATGTGTATATCAAGCACTTCGGTCAGCCGTTGATTCCGGCGGATACCACCGTGGCTAACGTGATTGCCCATCAATTGATCGGTGAAGATTTCGCCAACCAGTTGGATCAAGCCGTGCACCTGGCGGTGGATGAGATGCTTAACGACGAGAGCTTCGCGCTGGAGTCGGTCGAAGCGTATCGCGAGCAACTGAAAAGCCCGAACACCGAGGCCGCCTGGAAGCGCTGGCCGTGCCTGTCGCGGCAGTTGGGGGTGGAGTTGGCGTTGGATCAGCCGGCTTAAACCTTGAATTCGACACAGAACAAATGTGGGAGAGGGCTTGCCCCCCTCCCACATGTTGATCCGGTTCCGTCAGCCGATTGATGGCGCCGAGCCGATCCCCGTCGTCGTGCGAATCCTGCCTTCCAACCGTCGCTTCAACCCACGCGCCTCAATCACCAGCTTCGAACCCTTCGCCGCATTGGCCCGACCCCATTCCTCCAGCAACTCCAGGCAGGAATGGTCGATATAGCTGAGGTTGTTGAGCGGGACATGCACCGTGGTCCCCGCAGGCACTGTCGACAGCACCTGGGTCAACGCCGGCACTTTGAGAAAGGTCGCCGCACCAATCAAACGCAGCTCCATCTCGCCCTCCTGGGGCAAGTCGATCAGGCTGACTTTCAGCCGCGACGCCTTGAACGCCAACTTGACCAACGTGAGGCCAAAGCCCACCAGCACACCCGTCAGCAGGTCGGTAAAGATGATCGCCAGCGCCGTGGCCGCATAGGTGAACATCGGCATCCGCCCGTAGCGCCCCAAAGCCTTGAACGCCTTGACGTCGACCAGCTTGATCCCGGTGTACACCAGCACCCCGGCGAGGCTAGCCACCGGGATGCTTTGCAACACGCTAGACAGCAGCAACACGAAACCCAGCAACCAGACGCCGTGGAACATTGCCGACAGACGGGTGGTTGCACCCGCCTGGACGTTGGCCGAACTGCGCACGATCACGCCGGTCATCGGCAAGGCACCGACCAGCCCGCAGAGCATGTTGCCGACGCCTTGGGCGGACAGCTCTTTGTCGAAGTCGGAACGTTGGCCGTTGTGCATGCGGTCGACAGCCGCCGCCGAGAGCAGGGTTTCGGCGCTGGCGATAAATGCCACGGCAAAGGCTGCAATCAGCAGTTGAGGATCAGCCAGGTTCAGCAGGTCGCTGGGGCGCAGCCAATCAATGGCGTCAGCCAGGTTTTCCGGGACTTCCACGCGCTTTACCTGCAACGCCAGCACCAGGCTGGTGACCGTAGCCAGGCCGACGCCGAGCAACGCACCCGGCACGAACCGCAGCGGTTGCGGGCGGAATTTATCCCACAGGTACATCACCAGCATCGTCGACAGGCCCAGCAAACCCGCTTGCCAGCCGAGCCCGCCACCAAGGGTCGGGATGGCTTCGGACAGTGCAGCCGGGAAGCCCGCCAGGTTGTCCAGCCCAGAAGGCTTGGGCGCGCCGTCAAGCATCACATGAATCTGCGACAGCACAATCAACACGCCAATCCCCGCCAGCATGCCGTACACCACTGCGGGCGCCGTCACGCGGAACCAGCAGCCCAGGCGCAAGCGTCCGGCCACCAATTGCAGGAAGCCCGCCAGCAGCAGGATCGGCCCCAGCATCAACATGCCGTGCTGGCGCACCAGTTCGAACACCAGCACCGCCAGACCCGCCGCCGGGCCACTGACCTGCAGCGGCGAACCCGCCAGCCAACCCACCACCAGGCCACCGATAATCCCGGTGATCAGACCTTTGGCCGGCGGCATGCCGGACGCAATCGCGATGCCCATGCACAGCGGCAGGGCGACCAGAAACACAACCACCGAGGCGAGCAGCTCCCGTGGCAATACAGCTTTCAATTGAGCAGCACGCATGATGACTCTCCCGAGGCATTCGCCGGGCGCGGTAAAGCCTGGCTGCATCCATGGCAGCCACCGCATTACCCGGCAGGGAAGTGTTTTAGAAGCGCGCTTTAGGCGTCGCGCAAGGGATCGGCCCGTCGCCGCTCAACGGTCGGAACGCCGACTGGTCGGCATCGTAGGCGCGGATTTCGCTGGTCTCGATGTTGTAGATCCAACCGTGGATATACAACTGACCATTGGCCATGCGTGAGGCCACGGAAGGGTGGGTACGCAAATGTTGCAACTGGGCGATGACGTTTTCTTCGGTCAGCACCTTCATGCTCTCGCCTTCGTTGGCGCAGTCGCAGTTGTCCTCGACCATCGACTTGGCCACCTCGGCGTGCCGCAGCCAGGCCCGTACCGTCGGCATTTTTTCCAGGCTGTCGGGGTTGAGTACCGCACGCATGGCGCCACAGTCGGAGTGACCGCAGACGATGATGTGCTGCACACCCAGGGCAAGTACCGCGTACTCGATAGCGGTTGAAACACCGCCGTTCATCTGGCCGTAAGGTGGCACCACGTTGCCGACGTTACGGGTCACGAACAGGTCGCCGGGCGAGCTTTGGGTGATCAGCTCGGGCACGATGCGCGAGTCGGCGCAGGTAATGAACATCGCCCGTGGGCTCTGGGCCGTGGCGAGTTTCTTGAAGAGTTCTTCCTGCTGGGGGAAGACGTCGTGATGGAAATGCAAAAAACCGTCAACGATATGCTTTAGCGCTGCATCGGCGGACTCCGCCACTTGAGGGGCTGAAGCCGACGCAGCCAACGGCTGTTTATCCTTATCACTCATGATTCATCCTCTTGATTAGTGCAGGGGAGTGTTCAGGACAGTTCGACGCCCGGCCAGTGGAATAGTTGTAAAACTCCAAAATCCAGGCGCCGACTCATCAGTCACTCGCTGAGCAAGGTAACCGTCGAAACTTAACTCAAACTGAATGAACCGCTCTAGATCGCGGGTTTCAGTGATGTCAAAACGCGACTATTCCTACAAGCAAGGTGCATTCTTGCTGATCAGTCTACAACAATGCCATCTGTCTGCCCGGTGGACAGAACGCCGTGCAATCCAGGTTGAATCCTTCACGGCGATTGAGCCCCAGGCGTTTGATCGCCTTGCTGAAACGCTGGGCCAGCAAATCGGCGAACGGCCCTTCGCCCCGCATGCGCACGCCGAAGCGGCTGTCATACACCTCACCACCGCGCACCTGCCGAACCAGGCTCATTACATGGGCCGCACGCTGCGGATAATGGGCTGCCAGCCACTCTTCAAACAGCGGCGCCACCTCCAGCGGCAAGCGCAGCATCATGTACGCCGCACTCTGCGCACCAGCGGCGTGCGCTTCGGTCAGCAGGCTTTCCAGTTCACTGTCGTTGATCATCGGGATCATCGGCGAGCACAGCACGCCCACCGGAATCCCCGCCTCACGCATCACCCGGATCGCTCGCAACCGCGCCTTGGGCGCGGCGGTGCGCGGTTCCAGGATGCGCTTGAGCTCATCGTCCAGGCTGGTGAGGCTGATCATCACCGCCACCAGGCGCTGGCGGGCCAACTCGGTGAGCAGGTCGAGATCACGCAGGATCAGCGAACCCTTCGTGATGATGGTCACCGGGTGTCGGTAGCGCAGCAACACTTCGAGGGTCTGCCGCGTGATGTTGTATTCGCGCTCGATGGGCTGGTACGGGTCGGTATTGGAACCCAGGTTGATCGGCGCACACACGTAGCCGGGCTTGGACAGCTGCTGCTCCAGCACATCGGCCGCATTGCTCTTGGCGATCAGTCTGGTTTCGAAATCCAGCCCCGGTGACATGTCCCAATAGGCATGGCTGGGCCGCGCATAGCAGTAGATACAGCCATGCTCGCAACCGCGATACGGGTTGATCGAGCGATCAAACGGCAGGTCCGGCGAGTTATTGCGGGTGATGATGGTCTTGGCCGTCTCAATACGCACTTCGGTGCCCTGGGTCGGCGGCACTTCCTGGTACCAGCCGTCGTCCTCGGCCACGCTGACCGTTGGCGCAAAGCGGTTGTGCACGTTGGTGGCCGTGCCCCGGCCACGGGGCGGCAACGGCGTAGACATAAAAGCGCCTCGATACTGTTTTTATATACAGTATCGAGGCACGAGGTGTCTGACCAGTGCCGTTTGGCGGCCAGCCAGGATTTAGTGCTTTTGCGTGGCCTGCCCCAAATCATCGCCCGAAGTGGTGCGCATATCGTTCTTGCGCAGGTCGGCGACGTCGCTGGCGTTCACTGGCGCACCTTTGTTGCCCCAGCTGCCACGGATGAAACTGACCACGTCGGCGACTTCCTGGTCCGACAGGCGCCAGGCAAACGCCGGCATGGTGAAGGTCGACGGCGCCGCGTGCGTAGCCGGCAAAGTGCCGCCGTTCAACACAATGTTGATCAACGAGGTGGCATCCGCCGTCTGCACTACCGGGTTACCCGCCAAGGCCGGGAACACCCGTGTATAGCCATGGCCATCGGTTCGGTGGCAGGCCGCGCAGTTGTCGATATACACCGAGGCACCCCGCTGGCTGTCATCGCCTTTCCACAGCGCCTGGGCTACCTGCTTGTCGTACACATGGGGCTGATCCTGGGGATCGACCGCCGGCAGGCTCTTGAGGTAACGGGCGATAGCGGTCAGGTCGTCTTGCGACAGGTACTGCATGCTGTGGACGACCACGTCGCTCATGCCACCAAACACCGCGCTGCGATCACTGCGACCGGTCTTGAGGAATTGCACCAGCTGCTCCTCGCTCCAGCTGCCGAGGCCGTCCTTGTGGTCGCCACGCAAGCTCTTGGCGATCCAACCTTCCAACGGCGCACTGCCGGACAGGAACGCGGTGCCATCGGTAGCACTCAGGGCTTTTTCCTGCATGGTCAGGGCACGCGGTGTATGGCACGCGCCGCAGTGGCCTAAACCTTCCACCAGGTAGGCGCCACGGCCGATAACCGGGTCAGTCGCTGCCTCAGCCGGTGTATCCGCCACTTCAGGGGCAAACATCCAACGCCACGCCGCCAACGGCCAACGCATGCTCAAGGGCCACGGAATGTCGCTGTCCTTGTTGTCTTGGGCAACGGGTTCCACACCCTTCATGAAGTACGCATACAGCGCCTGCATATCGCTGTCGCTGACACGCGCATAAGACGGATAGGGCATCGCCGGGTAAAGCGTACTACCGCTTTTGGCGACACCATGGCGCACGGCCTTGTCGAAGTCGTCGAAGCTGTAGTCGCCCAGGCCGGTCTTGTCCGGGGTGATATTGGTGGAGTAGATCACGCCAATCGGGGTTTCCATCGGCAGCCCACCCGCAAAGGGTTTGCCACCCTTGGCGGTGTGGCAAGCCACGCAGTCACCGGCGCGGGCCAGGTATTCGCCCTGCTGGATCAGGTCGGTTTCGGCAGCGCTTATGGAGCAACTGCTGAGCAGCGCCAACGTCGCGATAACAAATGCTTTCATGGTCATCGCTCCTTATGCCTGAACCAGTGGGCCGGGGTTTTTCAGGTACTGCTCACGGATCGCCCGAGCCGACCAGTAGGTCAGCGCCGCCACCAGGCCAGTAGGGTTGTAGCCCAGGCCCTGTGGGAAAGCGGACGCGCCTGGGACAAACACGTTGTGTACATCCCAGCTCTGCAGGTAACGGTTCAACGCACTGGTTTTCGGGTCGGTGCCCATGATCGCGCCACCGTTGAGGTGGGTGGTCTGGTAGGACGCGGTGTTGAAATGCTCACCGACTTTTTTACCAAGTACCGCAATGGCCTTGGGGTTCATCGCTTGGGCGACCTTGCCCATTTTCTCGACCATGAAGCGGTTCATCTTGATGTCGTTTTCCTGCCAATCGAACGTCATCCGCAGCAGCGGCAAGCCGTAGGCATCGCGGTAAACCGGGTCCAGATCCAGGTAGTTGCCACGGTAGGATTGATGGGCGCCGTGGGCATCCATCGACACCTGATGGGTGTAGTAATCGGCGGTGGCGCGCTTCCACGCACTGCCCCAGGCCGGGGTGCCAGGCGGGTTGGACGTCCCGGCAATCGGCCGGCTGCCGGCCTGGTTGACCCACATCGGCGAACCGCCCACAAAGCCATGGGGCCCATGGTCGAAGTTGTCCGCGTTGAAGTCGTCCATCGCCACGCCATTACCGCCCGCGCCGATGAAGTTGTTGGTGTGGGTGTCTTTGTCGAAAAAGGCTTTGATGGTGGCCATGTTCTGGTAGGCGAAGTTGCGGCCCACCACGCCTTCATTGGTGATCGGGTCGTACGGCTTGCCGATGCCCGACAGCAGCATCAGCCGCACGTTGTGGAACTGGAACGCGCCGAGGATCACCAGGTCCGCCGGCTGCTCGATTTCGCGTCCTTGGGCGTCGATATAGGTCACGCCCGTGGCTTTCTTCTTGGTGCTGTCGAGGTTGACCTTGAGCACGTGGGAATTGGGGCGCAGTTCGAAGTTCGGCACCTGGCGCAAGGCCGGCAGGATGTTCACGTTCGGCGAAGCCTTGGAGTACATGTAGCACACGTAGCCACTGCAAAAACCGCAGAAATTGCATGGGCCCATCTGCGCGCCATAGGGGTTGGTGTAAGGCCCCGAAGTATTGGCAGACGGCAGGTTGTAGGGTTTGTAACCGACGTCGGCAGCCGCTTTCTGAAACAGCTGTGCGGAGACTGTGTTTTTCTGCGATTCCAATGGGAACGGGTTGGAACGATCCGGCGCATACGGGTTGCCGCCACGGCCTTCACCCACTAATTGCCCTTTCACCGTCCAGGCCTGGCCTGAGGTGCCGAAGACCTTTTCCGCGTAGTCGAAGAACGGCTCCAGTTCTTCATAGCTGACGCCGAAGTCCTGGATGGTCATGTCCTTGGGAATGAAATTTTTCCCGTAGCGTTCTTCGTAATGGCTGCGCATGCGCAGCTCGATCGGGTCGACACGAAAGTGCACACCCGACCAGTGCAAACCCGCGCCGCCCACGCCATTGCCCGGCAAAAAAGCACCGAGCTGACGGTTAGGCAGGGCGACGTCATTCACGCTGTGGCGAATGGTCACCGTCTCCTTGGAGATGTCCTGGAAGAGTTTCTTGCGCACGCTGTAGGTCAATTCGTCGATGACCTGGGGATAGTTGCCGTCCGGGTACGTGTCCTGCATCGGGCCGCGCTCCAGCGCCAGCACGTTGAGGCCCGCCTCCGTCAGCTCCTTGGCCATGATCGCGCCAGTCCAGCCGAAGCCTACGATCACTGCATCCACTTTCTTCATGATGGTCGCCACGGTTATGCCCTCTCGCCACGGATGGAAACAGCCGGGAAGGGGTATTGCTCGTTGCGTTCCACCCAATCCATAAAGTCGGCGCGGGCGCCGGGGAAGCCGATCATGGTCCAGCCGACCATGCCTTTATTGCCCCCGTGGATCGGGTCGCAGAAGAAGCCTTCCTTGGTGTTTTGCAGTAACAGGTTGAAGAACATCTTTGGCGGCACCGCCTCGAAATGCGCCGTTACTTCACTGCCGCCAGCCTCTAGACGGCGCAGCATATCGTCTCGGGTAGCGCTGTCTTGCGCGGCAAAAGCTTTACCGTTGAAGGCTTTCGACCAGGCATCCGTCGCAGCAATACCCAGGCGATAGATCTCTTTGGGCACCAACTTGCTCTGCCAGCCCATCTCTGGCGCGGCGTCGGCGTTGAACGGACCTTGCATGAACCACAGCGCGCCACTGGCATACGGGGTGTTCATCTGACGGTCTATGTATTCCGGCGCACCGGCTTCCAGGGCACCTGGGCCTTGGGCGTCGGCGGGAATCAAGCGCTCGACGGCGGCGTTGATAAACGCCCATTCTTCTGCGGTGAAATAGCTTGGCTCGTAGGCCTTGTCGCTCGCCGCAGGCTTGGCCGGTGCGGCCTGGGCAGGCTCAGGCGTGGCCATCAATATCGAGCCGCCAAGGCCGGTACTGGCAACCGTGACCACCGGGATCAAGGTCAAGGATTTGCGCAAAAAGTCACGCCGGGGGTTGTCTTGATCTTGATCAGACATGGGTGCACCTCATCATGTGGTCACGGGTTTATTCGGTCGCTTCTGGGGAGCGGCTCGTCTACTTTTGGCAATCAATGGTTACAAATGATAGCAGGCTAAGGATGTGGAGAACGGATTCAACGACCTAAGTCGAATAAACGCAGGCAAAAAAATGTGGAAGGGGGCTTGGCTCCGATAGCGGTGGGTCAGCCGATACATAGGCTGCGTGACACTGCGCTATCGGGGGCAAGCCCCCTCCCACATTAGGTGTGCGTGAAACTTTTAGTCTTTTTTCAGCTTCGGGTTCGGAAAGAATTGCACTGCCTGAACCTTGGGATCCGCCGGCGCTTTGAGTGCCGAGGTATTGACCCGCGTCCCCAGCTCCTTAGGCACTGACAGCCCTTGATCATTCAAGGTGTCGGTATAGCCACAGGCCACGCATTCGCGGTGCGGCACGTTGTCCTCGGTCCACATTTTCAGCTTGTCCGGCTCGCTGCACGCCGGGCAGACCGCCCCGGCGATGAATTGTTTTTTGGTAATCACAGGCCCTTCACTCATGCTGCCGCGTCCTCACTCAGGCCGCTGTGGCGCAAGAGTGCGTCAATCGACGGTTCGCGTCCGCGGAAGTCGACGAACAGCACCATCGGCGCCTGTGAACCACCACGGGCCAGGATCGCCTCGCGGAATGCACGACCGGTGTCAGCGTTGAGTACGCCGTCCTCTTCGAACTTGGAAAAGGCATCCGCCGACAGCACTTCTGCCCACTTGTAGCTGTAGTAACCAGCCGCATAACCACCGGCGAAGATGTGCGCAAAGCTGTTGGGGAAGCGGTTGTAGGCCGGCGGACGCATGACCGACACCTCGTCGCGTACGCCTTCCAACACCTGCGCCACGCTGCGGCCATCACCGTGGGTGGCGTGCATTTCGAAGTCAAACAACGAAAATTCCAGCTGGCGCACCATCATCAGGCCGGACTGGAAATTCTTCGCCGCGAGCATTTTTTGCAGCAGGTCCTGGGGCAGCGGCTCGCCGCTTTCATAATGGCCGGAGATCAGCGCCAGGCCTTCTGGCTCCCAGCACCAGTTCTCCATGAATTGGCTCGGCAACTCCACCGCATCCCAGGCCACCCCGTTGATGCCGGACACGCCAGCGTGTTCGACGCGGGTCAGCAGGTGATGCAGGCCGTGGCCGAATTCGTGGAACAGCGTGGTGACTTCATCGTGGGTCAGCAGGGCAGGCTTGCCGCTGTCAGCCGGGGTGAAGTTGCACACCAGATTGGCCACCGGGCTTTGCAGCACACCGTCAACGGTGCGACGACGGTCGCGGGCGCCGTCCATCCAGGCACCGCCACGCTTGTTGGCGCGGGCGTAAAGGTCAAAGAAGAAGCGCCCGACGTGCTGGCCGTTTTCCTTGATTTCAAACAGGCGAACATCCGGGTGCCAGGTGTCGAAGCCTTTCTGCTCGGCGATCTCGATGCCATACAGGCGCTGCACAATGGCGAACAGGCCGCCCAGCACTTTGTCGATCGGGAAGTAGGCGCGCAGGGCTTCCTGGGACACGCTGTAGCGCTGCTCGCGCAGTTTTTCGCCGTAGAAACCGCTGTCCCAGCTTTGCAGGTCGGCGCAACCTTGTTCGGCGGCGTAAGCCTTGAGCTGTTGCAGATCCTGGGCGGCAAACGGCTTGCTGCGCTTGGCCAGGTCGCGCAGGAAGCTCAGGACCTGATCGCTGGATTCAGCCATTTTGGTGGCCAGGCTCAGTTCGGAGAACGACGCGAAACCGAGCAGTTGCGCCAGTTCCTGACGCAGGTCGAGGATCTGTTCCATCACCGGGCCGTTATCGTTCTGACCGGCATTCGGGCCTTGGTCCGACGCACGAGTGCAGTAGGCCGCGTAGATTTCTTCACGCAGGGTACGGTCGTGGGCGTAGGTCATAACCGCGTAGTAGCTGGGGAATTCCAGGGTGATCAGCCAGCCGTCGAGGCCTTTGGCCTGTGCGGCAGCGGCCATTTGCGCCTTGGCCGAGTCGGTCAGGCCGGCGAGCGTCGCCTCATCGGTGACATGTTTGGTCCAGGCCTGAGTGGCGTCCAACAGTTGGTTGGAGAACTTGCTGCCCAGCTCAGACAGTTTGCTCTGCACTTCGGCATAACGCTTCTGCTGCTCAGGTGGCAGGTCAATGCCCGACAGGCGGAAATCGCGCAGGGAGTGTTCAAGAATGGTTTTTTGCGCCACGTCGAAACCGGCGGCTTCGGGGCTGTTAGCCAAGGCTTCGAAGGCCTGGAACAGCTCGCGGTTCTGGCCCATTTCGGTGGAATACGCGCTCAATGCGGGCAGGCAGCTTTCATAGGCCTCGCGCAATTCGGCGCTGTTGCACACCGCGTTGAGATGGCTGACCGGGCTCCAGGCGGCGCCCAGGCGGTCATTCAGTTCGTCCATGGCCAGTACCAGCCCGGCCCATGTCGGATTTTTACCCTGGCTTTGCAGGATGCCTGCGATGGCAACGCGGTTGTCGGCGAGGATCTGTTCGATGGCCGGCTGCACGTGCTCGGCACGGATCGCCGAGAACGGCGGCAGGTCGTAGGACTGCAGAAGAGGGTTGTTCGCGCTCACGGTTGGCACCTTGGCTGAAGAAACATGTAAGAACAAAGATGGGGCCATCTTAATTACAATCAACGCCCACCGCAGCTATCAGCAGAAGAGAGAGAGGCTATCGTGACCCTTCGCACCTATCAGAACCACACGCCAACCCTGGGCGCCGGGGCTTTTGTCGATATTTCGGCGGTGGTGATCGGCGATGTCGAAATCGGCACCGACAGCTCGGTTTGGCCGCTGACCGTGATTCGCGGCGACATGCACCGCATCCGCATCGGTGCGCGCACCAGCGTGCAGGATGGCTGCGTGCTGCACATCACCCACGCAGGCCCCTTCAATCCTGATGGTTTCCCGCTGCTGATCGGCGACGACGTGACCATCGCTCACAAAGTCATGCTGCATGGTTGCACCGTGGGCAACCGCATCCTGATCGGCATGGGCAGCATCGTGATGGACGGCGCCGTGGTGGAAGACGACGTGATCATCGGCGCCGGCAGCCTGGTGCCGCCAGGCAAGAAACTCGACAGCGGCTTCTTGTATGTGGGCAGCCCGGTTAAACAGGTCCGGGCGCTGACTGACAAGGAGCGCGCCTTTTTCACCTACAGCGCCGCGAACTACGTGAAGCTCAAAGACCTGCACCTGGCTGAGGGATTTGACCAATGAGCCTGCCTTACCAAACCGTGTTGTTCGACCTGGACGGCACCCTCACCGATCCACGCGAGGGCATCACCCGCTCGATCCAGTATGCCCTCGGCAAACTGGGCATCGACGAGCCGGACCTGACCAAACTCGAACATTTCATCGGCCCGCCGTTGCTGCAAGCGTTCATGCAGTTCTACGCCTTCGATGAAGCCAAGGCCTGGGAGGCGCTGAATTTTTACCGCGAGCGCTTCAAAGTCACGGGGCTGTATGAAAACCGCGTGTTCGACGGGGTGACGCCGCTGCTGGAAGACTTGAGCAGCCAGGGCCGCCAGCTGTACGTAGCCACCTCCAAGCCGTGGGAATTTGCCCGTGAAATCGCCCGACATTTCGACTTTGCCAAGCACTTCAAGGTGATCTACGGCAGCGAATTGGACGGGACGCGGACCAACAAGGTCGAGCTGATCGCACATCTGATGCGCGAGGAAGGCCTGGACCCGGCCACGACCTTGATGATTGGTGATCGCAAGCACGACCTGATCGGAGCGCGTAGCAATGGGCTGGATTCAGCGGCCGTCGGTTATGGGTTTGGCAGCTTTGACGAGTTGAATGCCGAGGCGCCGACGTGGCACTTTGAGACGTTGGCAGAGATGCATCAGGCGTTTTTGCAGCGGGCTTGAGGCCGCCGCCCCCTCCCACATTTTTGAAAGGTGTACACCGGACAAGGTGGGAGGGGGCTTGCCCCCGATGAGTCCCTAAAGATCAACCCCCCGCCAACTGCCTCAACGCCGCCTTGCGCTGCGCCACCGGCAATCCACCCAACTTCTCCACCGCCGCATAGAACTTCACCCAATCCCCGCCTTCGCGCGCAAACAACGCCGCAAACGCCGGCACCCACTGGTCATACAGCCCGAACGGCAGCAGCCGCGCATTGTTCATCGGCAGGTTGATCCAGGCGTCATAACGCTTGTCGCCACCCCACTGGCTGTCGCGCATCTGCCGGTACTTACGGCGCAAGTGCTCGAATTCGGCCGCCTTGGCCCGGCGCATCGACTCGGCAGACAGCGGCTGCGCGTAGAGTTTTTCCAGGCGTTTGCGCGTGTCGAGGATCAGCTGGATAAACTGGTCACGCTGCTTCAACGTCAAATTGCTCAGAGGCCCCAAACCACGGGCGGCGCGCCATTGTCGGGTACCTTCCTGCTCGACAAAGCTGGCAAATGATTCGTTGAACTCAGTGTCGTCCTTCACATAAAAACGCTGGTGCGCGAGCTCATGAAAAATCAGCGTGGCCAGGCGTTCATCACCCCAATGCATCATCGAACTGATGATCGGGTCATTGAACCAACCCAGCGTGGAATAGGCTTCGACCCCGCCAATCGACACATCCATGCCTTGCTGACGCAACAACGCCGCCTCACCCCGTGCGGCACCTTGGCTGTAATAACCGCGATAAGCCACGCAACCGGCAATGGGGAAGCAGTGACTTTCAGGAGACAGGGAAAATTCCTGCGTGGCGAAGACATTCCAGACCACATAAGGCCGGCCAATATCGGCGTACAGCCGGTAACTCTGGTTGTCAGGCAGGTGCAGGTGTTCGCTGGCGAAGGTTCGCGCTTTTTGGGATTGGGCGAGATGCTCGCGCAGTTGCTGCGGGCGGGACGGGTCAGCGACGACCTTTGAAACGGGCTCCCGAGCCTGCAACAGCTGCCACTGGCCACCCGCCAATTGGCTGTAGTAGCTGACACTGGAACAGCCACTGAGCAGCAACACCATCAACCCTGGAAGAAAACGCCTGACCATACCTGACTGCTCTTGGCTGATGGGTTCGTGTTTATACTGACCGAGATACCCGTCCTGTCATCGAGTGCCTGTCATGCGTCAGCTCTTGCTTTGCGTCGCCGCCGTGTTCATCAGCGCCTGTACGTCAACCCCGATGCCTCCCGCCGATCCGCAACAAGCATGGGTTGATTTTGCCACGCCAACGCCGGGCGCCAAGCTGGTGATGGCACAGCGCCTGGACGGCAAGAACCTTAATGACGGACGCTACTTCCAAGTCCCGCCTGGCGGCCACGAGCTGATGGTACGTTTTGATTTTGAAGTGCCTACGGGCGGAAATTTCAGCAGTTTTGGCCAAACGACCGAGCGAACCTGCTTCATTACCCTGCAGTACGACCATTTCGAAGCAGGCCAACGTTATCGCCTGGAAGGACGCTCGTTGGGCTACACGCCGAATATCCGCCTGTATAACGCCGCCCGCCAATTACTGGCTGAAGAGCGCAGCGTGAACTGCCTCTGATCAGTCGTTATTTTTTTGGTAGACGATCGCCTTGGTGCCGTTCTCACAACTGCCGACGACCATGGCTACGTCGTGCTTATCAGCTTCTTCCTTGCTGACGATCTCCAGGGTGTAGGACGGCACCGCGTTAGCCTGGATCTTGACCTCGATCTCTTTCCTGAGCTCTTCACAATCTTTCGGCGCGGCCACGGCCGAAGTGGCCAACACACCGCAGATGATCGCCAAGGCAAAACGTTTCATGTGTGAAGCTCCCTGAATGCACTGCGCACGGGTGTGCGCCTAGGCTGCATATGGCTATTCGACCACAGTTTGGAAACACGAGTTCTGATTTAACGCAGAACTGAATGTAGGAGGGGGCTTGCTTCCGATAACGGTGGATCAGTCGACATTTATATGACTGAAAGACCGCTATCGGGGCAAGCCCCCTCCCACAGTGGACCTACGCGGTCAGTTGACCAGCGTGGCGTCCAGGCTGATTGTTGCATTCAACACTTTGGACACCGGGCAGCCTTCCTTCGCCTTCTTGCTCAGCTCATCGAACTGCGCCTGGCTCGCGCCTGGGATCTTGGCTTTCAGGATCAGGTGCACAGCCGTAATAGCAAAGCCGCCATCGACCTGGTCCAGCGTCACTTCGGCCTGGGTGTCGATGCTGTCAGCCTTGAGCCCCGCATCGCCCAGAATCATGGAAAACGCCATGGAGAAACAGCCGGCATGCGCCGCACCAATCAGTTCTTCCGGGTTAGTACCCTTGCCGCCTTCAAAACGTGCCTTGAAGCCGTAGGGCGCTTCGCGCAACACGCCGGTTTCCGTGGAGATAGACCCCAGGCCCGTCTTCAGGTCACCTTCCCAATGCGCGGATGCTTTTTTAACGATACTCATAGCGGTCTC
This sequence comes from Pseudomonas sp. PB105, assembly GCF_009764655.1. Lineage (NCBI taxonomy): Bacteria > Pseudomonadati > Pseudomonadota > Gammaproteobacteria > Pseudomonadales > Pseudomonadaceae > Pseudomonas > Pseudomonas sp. PB105. The sequence continues at coordinate 554,415 of NZ_RWIO01000093.1, read as the reverse complement.
CTCGAACGGTGGTTTTGCGTCAGTAAGGGTTCTGAGGATAGACCGCTTGGCAAAGTTCATCTTCTTGTCGGAGAAACCTAGCAATCCAGTAGGAAATTTCTACTCAGCTATTGAATCTCGGGTATATGCCCTCATTGCATAGAGCATGCACATGAAGCGGCAGGTTTTGGATCGTCTAAAAAGCCTGCGCCCCTATTGGAGAAGCAGGCTTATGAAATCGCTGTCCGACGTGAAGTTCTCGACCCTCGACCTGGTGCCCGTGCGGGCCAATGGCAGTGTGGCGCAGTCGCTGCGCAATTCCCTGGACCTGGCCCAGCATGTGGAAAAGTTTGGCTACAACCGTTTCTGGGTGGCTGAACACCACAATATGGACGGCATCGCCAGCTCGGCCACCTCGGTGTTGCTGGGTTATCTGGCGGGCGGTACGTCGACGATCCGCGTCGGCTCCGGTGGCGTGATGCTGCCCAACCACGCGCCGCTGGTGATCGCCGAACAGTTCGGCACCCTGGAAAGCCTCTACCCCGGCCGTATCGATCTGGGCCTGGGCCGTGCGCCGGGTTCCGATCAAATGACCGCGCGCGCTCTGCGCAGAGAACGCTCCGGCAGCGCCGATGAGTTCCCTGAAGATGTTGCCGAGCTGATGGCCTACCTGGGCCCACGGACACCCGACCAACGCATCATTGCCGTACCCGGCACCGGCACCAACGTGCCGGTCTGGTTGCTCGGTTCCAGCCTGTTCAGCGCACAACTGGCAGGCGAGCGCGGTTTGCCCTACGCCTTCGCCTCCCATTTCGCACCTCGCCTGATGCATGAAGCGATTCGCGTGTACCGCAATCACTTCAAACCATCGGCGGTGCTGGACAAGCCCTATGTGATGCTCGGCATTCCGCTGGTGGCCGCTGACACCGATGAACAGGCCGACTACCTGGCCACCTCGGTGTACCAACGCATCCTCGCGTTGATGCGCGGGCAAAGCCTGGTGCAGCGCCCGCCGGTCGATACCATGGATGGCCTGTGGCTGCCCCATGAGAAAGATGCGGTGGGAAGCTTCCTCGGCCTGGCAATGGTCGGCAGCCCGGCGAAGATCCGCGCCAAACTGGAGGTGTTGATCGAGCAGACCGGCGCCGACGAGCTGATCTTTACCAGCGACCTGTATGAACACGCCGACCGGATTCATTCCTACGAGCTGCTGGCGCAGTTGATGAAGGGCTAAAACCCAGGCGAAAAAAACCGACGCACCTGCGTCGGTTTTTTATGTCTGAAACACGCAATCAACCGCGTTTGTAGACGATTTCCTTGGTGCCGCCTTCACAGCTACCGACCACTTTGGCGTCGGTCGAGGCGCCTTTATCCACCACTTCCAGCGAATAACCCGAAGCGCCCTTGGCGTCGATTTTCGCGGCAATTTCGCTTTTCAGCTCGTCACAAGGCTTGCCCGCCGCCAGGGCTGTGCCGGCAATGCTCAACAAACCTACCGCTAACAGGAACTTCTTCATCCGTTACTTTCCTTGCGCTGATCAAAAAGAGCGTGCCGACGCTTGTGGCGTCGGCACCCATTGGTTGTAGCGCAGGTTATGGCAATCGGCCAGCCGGCAAAGTTCAACTCGCCCGATCAACTACTGGCAATTCGGAACCCCACCTTGAGGGTGACCTGGTAGTGGGCCACCTTGCCGTTTTCGATATGCCCGCGGGTTTCAGTCACCTCAAACCACTCCAGGTGCTTGATGCTCTTGTTGGCTTCAGCAATGGCATTGTTGATGGCGTCCTCGATACTCGTGGTCGATGAGCCAACCAATTCGACTTTCTTGTAGGTGTGGTGATCACTCATGGCAGTTCTCCTAGGGTCGTTAAGCAAGCGTAGCAGTCAATGTTCGTACTGCTTCTGGCGGCCATTCCTACTCGAAAGTTCAGATTTACTGCACTTTCTGAAACCGCTGGAGTCGGTATCTACACACGCCACTCAATCACTTCAGGAGAGTCCACATGGCCAACACTTCTTTACGCAAAGCGTCGCTGGAAAGCATGGAAGCCGAGATTTCGAGCCTGCTCAAGTCCCTTGAAAGCCTCAAGGACGATGCGTCCGATGAGTCGCGCAAAACCTTGAAGGCCCTGAAAAGCAATGCCGAGAATGCCCTCAAGCACTCCCGCCACCTGATCAGCGACGCCTATGAAGAAAGCAAAGTCAAAATCCGCGAAACCGGTGTCGCTACCCGGGATTACGCGCAAGAGCACCCATGGACTACAGCCGGCGTGGCTGTTGGTGCCTTGGGCCTGCTCGCCGCTTATCTGCTATGCAAGCGTGGTGATTAACTCCCCGGCTGGCGCGAAAGCTCAGCCTTGAGCCACTGCGCCAGTTGCCCGGCGCGCCCGTCTGCGGCGCGTTTGGGCAGCCACAATGCCAGGTGCGCCGGGGTTTCACTGAAACCCCACGGCGCCACCAGCCGACCTGCACGCACGTCCTCGGCCACCAACGGCTGCGGCGCGATCGCCACACCCAGCCCGGCCACTGCCGCTTCCAGCAAATAATACAAATGCTCAAAACCCTGGCCGTGTTTCAACGCGCCGGGTTCGATGCCGTGTTGCTGCGCCCAACTGGGCCAGGCTTGGGGGCGCGAGGTCGTGTGCAGCAGCGCTTCGCCACATAAAGACGAGGCGGGCGCCTGGCGCAGCCGTTCGTAACCGTTGAAGCGCGGGCTCATCACCGGGCCGATGCGCTCACTGGTCAGCTCATACACCTGCATGTCCGCCGGCCACGGTGGCTCGGCGAAGACCAGCAGGGCATCCAGGCCGGGGCGCCGAGGATCAAGGTCGCCGTCACCTGCTGACAGGTGCAGGCGCAAGTCCGGCAAGTCTGAGTTCAAACGCCCCAGGCGCGGGATCAGCCAGCGCGCCAGCAAACTCCCCGAGCAGCCGAGCACAAACGGCGCGTCGGCGCTGGCCTGGGTCAGTTCGGCGCATACATCCCTCAACCGCTCGAATGCCTCGAAGCTGGCATCCCGTAGCCGAACGCCGGAATCTGTGAGTTTAAGGCCGCGCCCGTCTTTGATGAACAGACTGACCCCCAAGTGTTCCTCAAGCACCTTCAACTGTCGGCTGACTGCTCCGTGAGTCACGTGCAACTGCTCAGCCGCTTGGCTGACACTGTTGAGCCGCGCGGTGGCTTCAAACGCGCGCAGGGCATTGAGGGGTGGAAGGTCTCGGCTCATCTGTGAGTTTTCCTGACAGGTTACGGCGATCTTATCGGTTTTCAGTCGGGAGCGTCAGGGGTAGAGTGGCCCTCATTGTCAGTTACACACCTTTTTTCCTGGAGCGTCCCATGACTCAGTCCCAGACCGATCTACGCAACGGCCCTGACGCCAGCGGCCTGTTTGGCGCATTCGGCGGCCGCTACGTTGCCGAAACCCTGATGCCGTTGATCCTCGACCTGGCCCGCGAATACGAAGCGGCCAAGATCGATCCGGCATTCAACGAGGAATTGGCCTACTTCCAGCGCGACTATGTGGGCCGTCCAAGCCCGCTGTATTTCGCCGAGCGCCTGACTGAGTTCTGCGGCGGCGCCAAGATCTACCTCAAGCGCGAAGAGCTCAACCACACCGGCGCGCACAAGATCAACAACTGCATCGGCCAGATCCTGCTGGCGCGGCGCATGGGCAAAAAACGCATCATTGCCGAGACCGGCGCCGGCATGCACGGTGTGGCCACCGCCACCGTCGCCGCGCGTTTCGGCCTGCAATGCGTGATCTACATGGGCACCACCGACATCGAGCGCCAGCAGGCCAATGTGTTCCGTATGAAGCTGCTGGGCGCCGAAGTGATCCCGGTGGTTGCCGGCACCGGCACCCTGAAAGACGCCATGAACGAAGCGCTGCGTGACTGGGTGACCAACGTCGACGACACCTTCTACCTGATCGGCACCGTGGCCGGCCCACACCCGTACCCGACGATGGTGCGCGACTTCCAGGCCGTGATCGGCAAGGAAACCCGCACCCAGCTGCAAGCCCAGGAAGGCCGCCTGCCGGACAGCCTGGTCGCGTGCATCGGCGGCGGTTCCAACGCCATGGGCCTGTTCCACCCGTTCCTGGACGACACCAGCGTCGAAATCATCGGCGTGGAAGCCGCCGGCCACGGCATCGAAACCGGCAAGCACGCGGCCAGCCTCAACGGTGGCGTACCGGGTGTACTGCACGGTAACCGTACCTTCCTGCTGCAGGACGACGACGGCCAGATCATCGACGCCCACTCGATTTCCGCCGGCCTGGATTACCCTGGCATCGGCCCGGAACACGCCTGGTTGCACGACATCGGCCGCGTCCAGTACACCTCGGTGACCGACAACGAAGCGCTGGATGCCTTCCATAAATGCTGCCGCCTGGAAGGGATTATCCCTGCCCTGGAAAGCGCCCATGCCCTGGCCGAAGTGTTCAAACGCGCACCGACCCTGCCCAAGGATCACCTGATGGTGGTCAACCTGTCTGGCCGTGGCGACAAAGACATGCAGACCGTGATGCACCATATGGAACAGTCCCAGCAGGAGAAACACTGATGAGCCGCCTGCAAACGCGCTTTGACCAACTCAAAGAACAAAACCGCGCCGCCCTGGTGACCTTCGTCACCGCTGGCGACCCTGGCTATGACACGTCCCTGGCAATCCTCAAGGGCCTGCCGGCCGCCGGCGCCGATGTGATCGAGCTGGGCATGCCCTTCACCGATCCGATGGCCGACGGCCCAGCCATCCAGTTGGCCAATATCCGGGCGTTGGAAGCCAAGCAGAACCTGCTGAAAACCCTGCAGATGGTTCGCGAGTTCCGCAAAGACAACAACGACACCCCGCTGGTGTTGATGGGCTACTTCAACCCGATCCACAAATACGGCGTGCCCACGTTCATCGCCGACGCCAAGGAAGCCGGTGTCGACGGCCTGATCGTGGTCGACATGCCCCCGGAACATAACGGCGAGCTGTGCGACCCGGCCCAGGCGGCAGGTATCGACTTTATCCGCCTGACCACGCCGACCACCGACGACGTGCGCCTGCCGACCGTCCTCAACGGCAGCTCCGGTTTTGTGTACTACGTCTCGGTGGCCGGTGTGACCGGCGCCGGTGCCGCCACCCTGGAGCACGTCGAAGAAGCCGTGGCCCGCCTGCGCCGCCATACCGACCTGCCGATCAGCATCGGTTTTGGTATCCGCACGCCGGAACAAGCCGCGGCCATCGCTCGCCTGGCGGACGGTGTGGTAGTGGGATCGGCGTTGATCGATCACATCGCCAATGCCAGCAACGACCAGCAAGCCATCGACGGGGTGTTGAGCCATTGCGCGGCGCTGTCGGAAGGTGTGCGTAACGCCCGTAAGTAAGCGCCATGTAGCCAGAGGTAAAGTTCCTGATACAGAGGAATCAACTCGCCGCTTCACGGCCTAAACAGCAAGACCAAGGGATTTCGAACTGCGTTCGACGTCCCTTTTTTGTTTGTGTGCCCTGAGGAATACCCGATGAAAATGCCCAAATCCGTGATTGCAGGTCTTGGCGTGCTGGTGCTTGGCGCCAGCGCCCTGGTGCAAGCCGCGCCGCCTGACCAGCGAGGTGATGACCGTGGCGGCCCGCAGGGCCAGCACGAGCAACGGGGCGACGACCATCGCGGCCCACAGGCCAACCGTCGCGGCGGCTTACCCCAGGACTTCGGCCCGGTGCGCCAGATCATCCACGACAACCGTGGCCAGTTCTCCCGGGGCGCACCGCCGCCGCCAAATGTGCGCCTGGTTCGCGGCGAGCCACTGCCTCGCGGCTATTACGGCGAACGCCTGGACAACCGCGCCCTGGCCCGCCTGCCGGTGTACCAGGGTTACGAATGGCGCCGTTCGGGACCGGATGTGGTGTTGATTGCTGTGGGTACAGGCATCGTCTACGAGATTCTGGACGGTGTGCTGAACTGACCGAATAACCTCTCGAATGTCCGCTAGGCTTGAAGGGTGAGCGTTTTGCTCACCCTTCAACGCACTTCATGCCTCTTGCCGTCTAACCACCTCGCAAGCCCCACATTCCTTGCCTCCCGGTCGTTAAGTTAGCTGCATCAGAAGTCATCCTTGGCTCTCAGGAGTACATCATGGCATTTGATCTCATCACCGCTTCGGACCGCCGCCACACCACTCTGCAGAAAGGCTTCAACCTGCGCTGGCCACTGGGCAACGTTCAGGGCCAATCGTCACCCAATGGCGCCAACCTGATTTACCTCTGCTACAGCCCCCAGGACATCATCGACGCTGCAGCACAGGCGTTGGCGGTTCCCAACGGGCGGATTACCGTGCGCAGCGGCGGCCACTGCTACGAGGGATTTGTCGCCAACAAAATGCCCGATTCCCCCGGCGAAGTGTTGTCGATTCTGGATATCGGGCAGATGAACCAACTGGCCTATGACCCGAATGGGCAAATCGAGTCTCAACTGGTGACGGGCTTGACCTATCGCTATGCCTTTCGCCTGGAAGCCGGCGGCCAGAACTGGGATGCCTATGTCGCGCTGTACAAACTGGCGGGCAAGACGCTGCCGGGCGGCTCGTGTTATTCGGTCGGGCTGGGCGGGCATATTTGCGGGGGCGGCTACGGGCTGTTGTCACGCAAACACGGGCTGGTCTGCGACTGGCTGGACGGCGTCGACATGCTGGTACCCAATACCCAGGGCAACGGACTGATACCGCTGCACGTCTGCCGTGACAGCACAGATCCAGACGAACTCAACCTGTTCGCCGCATGCTGCGGTGCGGGGGGCGGCCAGTTCGGCATCATTACCAGCTATTACTTCAAGGCATTGCCGGACGCCCCCAAAGAGGTGCTTTGGCTGGTGCTGGAATGGGACTGGGCGCTATTGACCAAGCCGGCACTCGACAACCTGTTGGCCGCCTATCAGCTGTGGTTTGCCAACAATCAGAGCAACCCGGACACCTGGGGGCTGGCGACCAAGCTAGAGATGCGCCATCAGCACACGGGCAACCTGACGCTGGGCATCCACTACGTGGACAAGGATGGCGAACTCAACGACCAGGCACCTTTCGACGATTTCGTCACCCGGATGCTCGCCGCCATTGCACTGCCCGCCACCGAATCTCTGGTGCCGTTTCACGTAATCCACCTGCCGCGCGGCAGTGCCGGCGGGCGCACCATCAATGCCTTACCCGCTGCGCGGGACGCTGCTCGGCGCCTGGATTGGCTGCCGTGTCAGCAGGCATTGAATGGCTCGGGGGATAACCAACGTGGCCGGTATAAGTCGGCCTACCAAAAAGGAGGGTTCACACCCCAGGTGCTGCAAGCCATATGGGACACGTTAACCCTGGACGACCCCGATAACGACCTGACCCAGAGCCTGATCCAGATCCAATCCTTTGGAGGGCGCATCAATGATCCCGCTCCGGGAGTACGTCGAGAATCGTCGGCGGCGCAGCGCTCCTCTTATTTGAAGTGGCAACCGCAATGTTATTGGCGCGATGCCAGCGCCGCCTCGGACCAGGCTCACGCACGTTGGATCCAGGGACTTTATTTCAGCGCTTTTGCCAATGACGGCGGCGTGCCGATCAACAGCGAGTTCGAGGGTTGCTACATCAATTACCCGGACCTGGACATGACGCACCTTGGTGGCAACCCCGCCAATGCCAAAAACCCCCATTGGTACCGCATCTTCTTTCCGAATCTGATCATCGAAAGCCGCCTGCGGCGTACCAAACAGCGCTGGGACCCGTTGAATGTGTTCCGCAACGAGATGTCGGTGACGTAATCCAAAAAAGAAGGGCGACCCTGGGGTCGCCCTTCTTTTACAACTGGATCCGTTCGACCTTGCCCACCAGCAGGATGTAGGACAACGCCCCAAGCAACGCCAGCACCGCAATATAGGTAATCGCTGGCGCGAACGAATCGCCGCTGGCCAGAAAACCAATCACGATCGGCGTGGCAATCGCGGACAGGTTGCCGATGAAGTTGAACACGCCCCCCGTCAGGCCCAGCAACCGTGCCGGTGCCAGGGTCGACACCAGTGACCAGGTAATCGACGCCAGGCCGTTACCAAAGAACGCCACCGCCAGGAACGCGATCACCCATGCGGTTGAGTCCACATAGTTGGCGCCGATGATTGCTGTGGAAATCAACAACCCGCCAATGATCGGCAACTTACGCGCAAAGCCTACCGACGCACCCCGGCGAATCAGCCAGTCGGAAAAAATCCCCGAGCACAGCACACCCACGAACGCAGCCAGGAACGGCAGCGATGCCAGCAAACCGGACTTGATGAAGTCCATGCCGCGATATTTCACCAGGTAGGTTGGGAACCAGGTCAGGAAGAACCACAGGGTAGAGTTGAGGCAGAACTGCCCCAGGTAGATACCCCAGAGTTTGCGCTTGCTCAGCACGATGCCCAGGTCGACCCAGCTGAACGGCGCCTTGACGGTTTGCGCCTGCATATCCACCAGGCCACCACCGTCGCGGATCAGTTGGATTTCAGCCTCGTTGGCGCCTTTGAAGTCCTTTGGCTCGCGGTACACCGCGTACCAGATCGCCGCCCACAAAATACCGACGCCACCGGTGACGACAAACACCATGTGCCAGCCGTAATAGTGTTGCAGCCAGGCCAGTACGGGCGTGAGGAACGCCAGCCCGACAAACTGCCCGGAGGTGTAGAAACCGATCGCCGTCGCGCGCTCGCGCTCAGGGAACCAGGTGGTGACCACGCGGCTGTTGATCGGGTAGGCCGGGGCTTCCAGCGCACCCACGGCCATGCGCAGTACAAACAGCGCAATGAAGCTGGCGGCGAAACCCAGCATCACGGTCGCGATGGACCACAACAGCAAGGCGGCGGTGTAGAGGATGCGCGGCGGCACGCGGTCCACCAGCCAGCCGCCGGGGATCTGCATGGCAGCGTAGGTCCAGCCGAACGCGGAGAAAATCAGGCCGACGTGCACCGGGTCGATCCCCAACTCACTGGTCAACGCCGGCGCGGCAATCGACAGGTTGCTGCGATCGAGGTAGTTGATAACCACGGTGATAAACAGCAACACCATGATGAAGTAGCGCTTTCGGGTAGGCGTGACTAAAGGCGCCTGTCCGGTGAGGGATTCAGGGTGCATGGGGGGTTGCCTCTTCTTATGTTTATTGAGGTGGGCCTTCTGAAAAAACCGGATCAAGTGTGGGAGGGGGCAAGCCCCCTCCCACATTCTTGAGCGTGTTCTTTCAGGCAGAAATCACCACTCGGCAAAGCTGCCGTCGGCATGGCGCCAGATCGGGTTGCGCCAGCGGTGGCCGATAGCCGCGCGTTCGATCACGTATTCCTCGTTGATCTCAATGCCCAGGCCCGGCCCGTTGGGGATCTTCACGAAGCCCTTGTCGTAGTCGAACACGCCTGGATCACGCACGTAGTCGAGCAAGTCATTGCTCTCGTTGTAGTGAATGCCCAGGCTTTGCTCCTGGATAAACGCGTTGTAGCAAACTGCGTCCAGTTGCAGGCAAGCCGCCAGGGCGATCGGGCCCAGCGGGCAGTGCAGGGCCAGGGCCACGTCGTAGGCTTCGGCCATGTTGGCGATCTTGCGGGTTTCGGTGATGCCGCCGGCGTGGGAGGCGTCCGGCTGGATGATGTCGACGTAGCCTTCGCTGAGCACGCGCTTGAAGTCCCACCGCGAGAAAAGGCGCTCGCCCAGGGCAATCGGCGTGCTGGTCAGCGGTGCGAGTTCCTTGAGCGCTTCGTAGTTTTCGCTGAGCACCGGTTCTTCGATAAACATCAGTTTGTACGGGTCCAGTTCTTTCATCAGGACCTTGGCCATGGGCTTGTGCACCCGGCCATGGAAGTCGACGCCGATACCCACGTTAGGGCCGACCGCATCTCGCACGGCCGCCACGTTGGCCAAGGCAAGGTCGACTTTTTCGAAGCTGTCGACGAACTGCAATTCTTCGGTGCCGTTCATTTTCACGGCGGTAAAACCGCGAGCCACGGCCTCTTTGGCAGCGCGAGCGGTGTCGGCCGGACGGTCGCCGCCGATCCACGAGTACACGCGGATCTTGTCGCGCACCTGGCCGCCCAGCAGGTCGCTGACGGACACACCGAGGGCCTTGCCCTTAATGTCCCACAGCGCCTGGTCGATACCGGCGAGGGCGCTCATGTGCACGGCGCCGCCACGGTAGAAGCCGCCGCGATAGAGCACGGTCCAGATGTCTTCGATATTGCGTGGGTCTTTGCCGATCAGGTAGTCGGACAATTCTTCAACGGCAGCCGCCACGGTGTGTGCGCGGCCTTCGACCACGGGCTCACCCCAGCCGGTCACGCCCTGGTCGGTCTCGACCTTGAGGAAGCACCAGCGCGGCGGGACGATATAGGTCGTCAGTTTGGTGATTTTCATCTGTTATCTCTCTTATAGATGCGGCGCCTGTGGGCGCGGAACTTGATATCAGCTCAGGGCTTTCCAGGCGGCGACATAAGCCTGGGCACGGCTCGCTACCTGATCCACTGTCATACCCGGCTTGAACAACCCGGAACCCAGCCCGAACCCCTTGGCGCCGGCGTCGGTAAACACCTGCATGTTGTCCGGAGTAATGCCGCCTACCGGCAACAGCAGCGTGCCCGCCGGCAGTACCGCCAGCCACGCCTTGATCACTGCCGGGCCCATTTGCTCGGCTGGGAACAACTTCAACACGTCGGCGCCTTCGGCGAGGGCCGCAAAGGCTTCGGTCGGCGTGGCCACACCCGGCGACAGGTAAAGGCCCGCCGCTTTGGCGGCGCGCAACACCTTGGCATCGCTGTGGGGCATGACGATCACTTGGCCGCCAGCCGCTTTGACCTGCCCGACCTGCTCGGGCGTCAACACCGTGCCGGCACCGATCAGGCAATCAGCGGGCAGGCTGTCGCGCAGGGTGCGGATGCTGGTGTACGGGTCCGGCGAATTCAGCGGGACTTCGATCACGCGGAAACCGGCGTCATACAACACCTGGCCGACCGCCTGGGCTTCATCCGGGCGCAGGCCGCGCAGGATTGCGATCAAACCGTTTTGTGCGAGTGCTTGCTTGAGCATGTCAGGCCTCCGATACAGGTTGAACCAGCCCGGCCGCCACGGCCAGTTGCCACAGGCCGCGCTCGGTGGCTTCCTGCGCCAGGCTGACGTGGGCGAAGCCGCAAAGGGCGAGGGCGCGTTGATAGCGGGCGCACAGCGGCGCGGCGCCCACCAGAATGATGGGGGTCTTGCGGGCACTGGCCGGCAGGCCGGCGAGTTCGTGGCCGATCAACAGGCCAGACAGATAATCGGGCTGCTGGTCGCCAGCGAGTTCCTTGGTGAGCCCCAGGGTGCGGGCGCTGAACAAGGTCGACAGCACGCCGCGCTGGCCGTCTTGGGACAACGCCACGTGCACGCCGCGGTCAAAGGCGTCGGCCTGGAAGGCTTCGGGGGTCTTTTGGGTGCGGCCGAGGATGCTGTGCTTGCTCAGCACGGCGAAGACTTCACCGGTCATGAACGTATCGAAGTGAGTGATACGGCCATCGACGACCTCAACCCACTTGGAGTGGCTGCCCGGCAGGCCAATCAACACTTCAGCGCCCAAACCCTGCAGCACGCCCAGCACTTGGGTTTCTTCGCCGCGCATCACATTGGGCAAACCGACCTGCTCGATCACACCCGGCACGATGTGCACATCGACACCGCGCAGGCTGCGCACGGCATGCAGAGCCTGGCCGAGGCTGGCGACATCGACCGGAGTATTGCGATAAGCCGCTTCGCTCCAGCCTTGGGCGCTGCCGACCATACCGCAAGCAATCACCGGCAAGCCGGGTTGGGCGTCGAGCCAGTCACCGCATGCCGCGTCGAAGGCCAATTCAAAACCGTCACTGCAACGCACGCCGGCGATGTCCCGGGGCTCACTGGGCAAATGCATGACGCCCGACGCCAGCGAGCGTTGTTCCAACACCACGCCAGCGGGGCCGAGTTTGTAAGCACGAAGGGAGCTGGTCCCCCAATCGAGCGCGATCAATTGCGCCTGCATCGCTTCACCTGAGTTCAGAGCGGATGCCGCGAATATAAACCTATGGGCGAGAAAGTCTCAATATATAAATATCAATCCCACATTCAGGGACGACATTTAAGAAAAGGCTGACAAGTTCAGGTCACGCATGGCGCCCATCCAGATCGCGTAGTCGGTGTGATCCTTCAAATCGTCGCCGGTATCCGGGTGCAGGAACACCACCAAGCCGTCGCGATGGATCACCAGCCACGGCAGCACGACGCCGATGTATTCGGCGTCGAATGCCAATTGGCAACTCCAGTCCGGGTGCGGGCCGACGGGCTTTTCGTGCACACGCCCCATGCGCAGCGGGAAAAGTTTGGCAGCGTCTTCGCACAGGGTGCGCGCCTGCTCAAGGGTGTTTGCGTCAAAGTAGATATGGGCGTGATAGCCCTTGATACGTTGCATGACGGACTCCGGATCCAATATGCGCCAAATCCTAAACCGCAATCGACGGCAGAGCCAGCCCGGTCAACGACTGCGCGCTGCTGGCCTGCTCGGCCACCAGCCACTCGACAAAACGCTCGACCAACTGCCCCCGGCGTTTGCGCTGGGGCTGTACCACGTAGTAGCCGAAACGTGAGATCACGGTGTCGCTGATCGGTCGGCACAGCCAGTTCTGCTCCAGCAGGTTATCCACCAAATGGCGCCAGCCAATGGCGACGCCCTGGCCGGCAATCGCCGCCTGGATCAGCAGGGTGTAGTTGTCGAAACGCAGCTGGCCGGGGGTGGGCGCTGCGGTGATGCCCAGCTCGCGGAACACGCCGCTCCAGTCGAACCACTGGCTGTTGTTTTCCTGGCGCAGGTGCAGCAGCGGCACATCGTGCAAGTTCTGCAGGGTCAGTGGTGCGGGTTGGGCCTTGAGCCACTGCGGGCTGCACACCGGGAACACTTCCTCATTGAACAGCCACAGGCTGTCGCCCTGCTTGAAACGGCCGTCGCCAAACAGCACCGCCACGTCAATGTCGCTGCGCAGGGTCGCGTGGTTGCGTTCACTGGTCACCAGGCTCACATCGACCTGAGGATTGGCCTGGTGGAAGCGGTGCAGGCGCGGCATCAGCCAGTAGGCGGCGAAGGCGAAGTCGGTAGCCACTTGCAGCACTTCGTGCTGGTCCTGCTGGGTGATGGCGCTGAGGCCCTGATTGATGCTCTGCAGGCCACCTTGCACGTGCTCGAACAGCAGGGCGCCGGCGTCCGTCAGTTCGATACCGCGATAGATGCGATCAAACAGGCGCACCGCCAGCTGTTCTTCGAGGCGCTTGATCTGCTGGCTGATCGCGGGCTGGGTGGTGCCCAGCTCCATCGCGGCGGCGGTAAAACTGCGATGGCGTGCCGCCGCTTCAAATGCGCGCAGCAGGTCGAGAGACAGGTCACCCAGGGACTCATACATAAGCTGTGCTTATCCTAGACATTGCTTTTTATGGGCTTTACCCCATTTTCAATGGGCCGCATGCTCATTCGCATAAACACCGCCTATGGAATGCCGAGAACCCATGAAGCGCAAGAACATTCTTTTCATCATGGCCGATCAAATGGCCGCGCCGATGCTGCCGTTCTACGGATCTTCCCCGATCAAGCTGCCAAATCTCAGCCGCCTCGCCGAACAAGGCGTGGTGTTCGACGCTGCCTATTGCAATAGCCCACTGTGCGCGCCGTCGCGCTTCACCTTGGTCAGCGGCCAGTTGCCGAGCAAGATCGGCGCCTACGACAATGCGGCGGATTTGCCCGCCGATGTACCGACTTATGCCCACTACCTGCGTCGCCTCGGTTACCGCACCGCGCTGTCGGGCAAGATGCACTTCTGCGGGCCGGACCAGTTGCACGGCTATGAAGAACGTCTGACCAGCGACATCTACCCCGCTGACTACGGCTGGGCGGTGAACTGGGATGAGCCGGACGTGCGCCCCAGTTGGTATCACAATATGTCCTCGGTACTGCAAGCCGGTCCCTGCGTGCGCACCAATCAGCTGGATTTCGACGAAGAGGTGGTGTTCAAGGCTCAACAGTACCTGTTCGACCATATTCGTGAAGACGGCGACCAGCCGTTCTGCCTGACCGTGTCGATGACCCATCCCCACGACCCGTACACGATTCCCAAGCCATTCTGGGATCTGTACGACGACAACGACATCCCGTTGCCTGCAACACCCGCGCAAGCTGATCTCGACCCGCATTCCCAACGCCTGCTCAAGGTCTACGACCTATGGGACAAGCCGCTGCCTGTGGATAAGATCCGGGATGCGCGCCGGGCTTACTTCGGTGCCTGCAGTTACATCGACAGCAATGTCGGCAAGCTGCTGCAAACCCTTCAAGACACCGGCCTGGCCAACGACACCATCATCGTGTTCTCCGGTGACCACGGCGACATGCTCGGCGAGCGCGGCCTCTGGTACAAAATGCACTGGTTTGAAATGGCTGCCCGCGTGCCGCTGCTGGTCTGTGCACCGGGGCAGTTTGCGGCGGGCCGCGTTTCCCACGCGGTGTCCACCGCCGACCTGCTGCCGACCCTGGTGGAACTGGCCGGCGGCGAACTCGACCCACACCTGCCACTGGATGGCCGCTCACTGGTCCCGCACTTGCAAGGGCAGGGCGGGCACGACGAAGTGTTTGGCGAGTACATGGCCGAAGGCACCATCAGCCCGCTGATGATGATTCGCCGGGGCGCCTACAAATTCATCTACAGCGAAGACGATCCCTGCCTGCTGTTCGATGTGCACAACGACCCGCACGAGCAGGAAGATCTCAGCCAGTCACCGCAGCATCGGTCACTGTTCGAGGCGTTTTTAAGTGAAGCGCGGGCCAAATGGGACATCCCGGCGATCCACCAGCAGGTGCTCGCCAGCCAACGCCGTCGGCGCCTGGTATTCGAGGCGCTGACCCAAGGCAAGCTGAAGAGCTGGGATCACCAGCCACTGGTAGACGCCAGTCAGCAGTACATGCGCAACCATATCGACCTCGATGACCTGGAGCGCAAGGCACGTTATCCACAACCCTGCCAAAACCAATAAATACAGAGGGAAGGCCATGCAAAAGTTATCTGTGATAGTGGGCATGCTGGTGCTGGGCAGCGCCAATGTGTATGCAGACACCAGCTGTGAAACCGTGAAAATGGCCGATCCAGGCTGGAGCGATATCGCGGCCACCAACGCCATCACCGGTTTTCTGCTGACGGGCATGGGCTACAAACCCAAGGTCGACACCCTCGCGGTGCCGATTACCTTTGGCGGGCTCAAGGAAGGCCAGGTGGATGTCTTCATGGGCAACTGGATGCCCGCGCAGCAGGGGTTTTACGACAAGTTCGTGGCCAACGGCGATGTGGTGCAACTGGCAAAAAACCTCGACGGCACCGAGTTCACCCTCGCCGTGCCGGATTACGTGTGGGACGCGGGCGTGCATGACTTTGCCGACCTGAACAAATTCGCCGACAAGTTCGACAAGAAGATCTACGGCATCGGCTCCGGCGCGCCGGCGAATATCTCGTTGCAGGAAATCATCAAGAAGAACGACTTCGAGCTCGGCCAATGGAAACTGATCGAGTCCAGCGAACAGGCGATGCTGGCTGAAGTGTCACGGGCGGTGAAAAAACAACGCTTCGTCACCTTCCTCGGTTGGACCCCGCACCCAATGAACGTGCAGTTGAAAATGCACTACCTCAAAGGCGGGGAAAAGTACTTTGGTGACACAGGCAGCGTGTACACCCTGACCCGCAAGGGTTATGCACAGGCCTGCCCGAACGTAGGAAAACTGCTGACCAACTTGAGTTTTACCCAGGAAATGGAGAACAGCATCATGGCCGAGGTGGCCAACAACAAGGTCAGCAATGCCGAGGCTGCAAAGGCGTGGATCAAGGCCAATCCGGCTGTGCTGGATAAGTGGCTTGATGGGGTTAAAACCGTGGATGGCCAGGATGCATTGGCCGCAGTCAAAGCCAAACTCTAACGCCTGCCCGCTTTCCCCTGTAGATCCCGTCTTCTGCAAGTTTCGGGTCGTAGCTGTCGAGCGCAAGCGAGGCTGCGTGGCGGACGTATTGACACCCCGCGATCTGCGGGGACGCCAACGCAGCCTCGCTTGCGCTCGACAGCTACAGGGCGAAACGCGCGCTTGCCCGGTGAGAGGTCAATACGGCAGCTACGTGCAGCCCAATGTTATTCTGGTTTAACCCTTTAAATCCGAGCCTCTGATGCCACGGCCCAACCGCCACACACTGTTCCCCTTCCTCAGCTGGCTCCCACGCCAAACCCGTGCCAGTGTGGGCCGGGATGCGCTGGTGGGCCTCAGTGGCGCCGTGCTTGCCCTGCCGCAGTCGATTGCCTACGCGCTGATCGCCGGTCTCCCACCGGAGTACGGCCTATATGCCGCCATCATTCCGGTGCTGATCGCCTGCCTGTGGGGCTCGTCCTGGCATCTGATCTGCGGCCCTACGGCGGCGATTTCCATCGTGCTGTATGCCAGTGTCAGTCCACTGGCCGTACCGGGCTCACAGGACTACATCACCTTGATCCTGTTGCTGACGTTCCTCGCGGGGGTGTTCCAGTGGTTGCTGGGCATGCTGCGCTTTGGCGCGCTGGTGAACTTTGTCTCTCATTCGGTAGTGCTGGGCTTCACCTTGGGCGCCGCCGTGGTGATCGCGCTCGGTCAGCTGCCCAATCTGCTGGGGCTGGACTTGCCGAGCCAGGCCACGGCGATCAATAGCCTGCTGGCGTTGATCGAGCATGGCGGCCAATGGGACCACGCCTCGCTCGCCCTGGGCTTGAGTGCATTGCTGGTGGGCGCAGTGCTCAAGTACCTGGTGCCGCGCTGGCCGACACTGTTGATCGCACTGGCCTTAAGCAGCGTCGCCGCATGGCTGTGGCCGGCGATGTTCGGGCATGTGGCGTTGGTCAGTTCGTTTATCGGCAAACTGCCGCCGTTCAGCCCGTTACCGTTGGACCTGGACATGATCCTGCGCCTGCTGCCCAGCGCCGTGGCGGTGGGCATGCTGGGGCTGGTGACCAGCCTGTCGATTGCCCGCTCGTTGTCGGCACGTTCGCAACAGTTGCTCGACGCGAATCAGGAAGTTCGCGCGCAGGGTTTATCCAATATCGTCGGCGGATTTTTCTCCGGCTACTTGTCGGCCGGGTCCTTTACCCGCTCGGGCCTCAGCTATGAGGCGGGTGCCTGCTCGCCGTTGGCCGGGATGTTTTCCGCGTTGTGGGTGGCGCTGTTTGCGTTGTTTGGCGCTGCGCTGATCGCGCATATTCCGATCCCGAGCATGGCGGCGAGCATCCTGCTGATTTGCTGGGGTCTGGTGGATCACCGCGGGATTCGCGCATTGTTCCGGGTCAGCCGCGCCGAGTTTGTGGTGATGAGCCTGACCTTCGTCGCCACCTTGCTGCTGGAGCTGCAAACGGCGATCTATGCGGGGGTGCTGGCGTCACTGTTTTTCTATCTCAAACGCACGTCGCAGCCACGGGTTCAGCAATGGCGCGACGGTCGCGACGACGTATTGCGCGTCGGCGGCTCGATCTTTTTCGGCGCCAGCCACTACCTGCAAGTGCGCCTGCAACGTTTGCAGGGCGAGCGGGTGGTGATCGAAGCGCAGCAGATCAACTTTATCGACTATTCCGGGGTGGAGATGCTGCACCAGGAGGCGCGGCGATTGAAGGGGCTGGGGCGTAGCCTGACATTGCGCGGGGCGCGGCCGCAGGTAGTGGAAGAACTGAAGAAGCTGGAAGGGGCCGACAAATGCCCCCTCCATTTCGAGAACTGAACGCGGTTCAAATGTATCAGGCCAATTGACGGCGCAGCTCAGCCAACACCGGCGCCGAATCCGGGCGCACACCGCGCCACAGGAAAAACGCTTCGGCCGCCTGTTCCACCAGCATGCCCAGGCCATCCATCGCCACCGCAGCACCTTGCTCGGACGCCCAGCGGCAAAACGCGGTCGGCTCCTTGGCGTACATCATGTCGTAGCAAAAGGTCTTACCCGGTTCGATCAGGCTGCCGGCAATGGGCGGTACATCGCCTGACAGACTGGCAGACGTGGCATTGATGATCACGTCCACCGGCTCACGCAGCCAGTCGAAACCACTGGCAGACACCGGGCCCAAGTCGTCGAACAGTTCAGCGAGCAACTCGGCCTTTGCCACGGTGCGGTTGGCGATGATCAAGGAAGCAGGCCGCTCGGCCAGCAACGGCTCCAACACCCCGCGTACCGCGCCACCGGCACCCAGCAACAGGATGCGTTTGCCTTGCAGGCTCAGCCCGGCGTTGACCGTCAGGTCGCGCACCAGGCCGGCGCCGTCGGTGTTATCCCCCAGCAGCGTGCCATCGGCCAACTTGCTCAGCGTGTTCACCGCCCCGGCGCGTTGGGCGCGTTGGGTGAGGTTGTTGGGCAGGCGGTAGGCCTCTTCCTTGAACGGTACAGTGACGTTGGCGCCACGGCCTTGCAGGAAAAACTCACGGGCACACCCGGTGAAATCCTCCAGGGGAGCAAGCAAGGTGCTGTAGTCCAATTGTTCGCCGGTCTGCTCGGCGAACATGCGGTGAATCAGCGGCGACTTGCTGTGGCCGATGGGGTTGCCGAATACGACATAACGATCCATCAGACGGTCGCCTTAGGCGCGGCAAGGCCGAGCCAGTCGCGGTCTTGCAGGAAGTAATCGGTGAGGCGCGCTTCTTCGCTGCCGGCCTCGGCTTTCCAGTCATAGCCCCAGCGCACTTGCGGCGGCAACGACATCAGGATCGACTCGGTACGCCCGCCCGATTGCAGGCCGAACAGCGTGCCACGGTCGTAGACCAGGTTGAATTCAACATAGCGGCCACGCCGGAATTCCTGGAACTGGCGCTGCTGCTCGGTATAGGCCGTGGCCTTGCGGCGCTGCACGATCGGCAGATAGGCATCGATATAGGCATCGCCGATGGCGCGGATGAAGGCGAAGCAGGTGTCGAAGTCCCACTCGTTCAAGTCATCGAAAAACAGCCCGCCGATGCCACGGGGCTCGTTGCGGTGCTTGATGTGGAAATAGGTATCGCACCAGGCCTTGTAGCGCGAGTACACATCCGGACCGAACCGCGCGCAGGCCTGCTCGGCCACGCGGTGCCAGTGGATGCAGTCTTCTTCGTTGCCGTAATACGGGGTGAGGTCAAAGCCGCCGCCGAACCACCACACCGGCTCTTCGCCCTCTTTTTCGGCGATGAAAAAGCGCACGTTGGCGTGGGACGTCGGCACATGGGGGTTGTGCGGGTGGATCACCAGCGACACGCCGAGGGCTTCAAAGCCGCGACCGGCCAGTTCAGGGCGGTGCGCGCTGGCGGAGGGTGGGAGGCCGCTGCCGAAGACGTGGGAAAAGTTAACGCCGCCTTTTTCGATCACCGCGCCGTTTTCGATCACACGGGTGCGACCGCCGCCGCCGGCAGGCCGGGTCCAGGCGTCTTCGATAAAGCGAGTGTCCGTCTCGAAGGTTTCCAGGGCGCTGCAAATGCGGTCTTGCAGGTCAAGCAGGTAGGCCTTTACAGCCTCGGTGCGGGTAGTCATGGCATCACCTTGAATCGGGCAAAGCTACGCGAGGCCATTGGGCGTCGGCGGCAAATGGGCGCACAGGATAACACCGCACCCTATGCCGTCGCAGTTGACGAAGATCAAGCTTAGGAGTTCGATAAGCGGCTACGCGAGTTCGAACCAAGGAGAAGGCAGATGGCAAAACGTATCCAGTTCAGCGCCCATGGCGGCCCCGATGTACTTGAATATGTCGACTACACGCCGGCGGAGCCGGGCCCGCAGCAGGTTCGGGTGCGTAACGAGGCCATTGGCCTGAACTTCATCGACACCTATTTCCGCAGCGGCCTGTATGCGCCGCCTGCCTTGCCGTCCAGCCTGGGTGCAGAAGGCGCCGGCGTGGTTGACGCCGTTGGCAGCGAAGTCAGCCAATTCAAGGTCGGCGACCGCGTGGCCTATGGCAGCGGCCCGCTTGGTGCCTACAGCGAACTGCACGTATTGCCCGCCGCCAACCTGGTGCACCTGCCGGACGATATCAGCTTCGAACAAGCCGCCGGGGCCATGCTTAAAGGTCTGACCGTGCAGTACCTGCTGCGCCAGACCTATGAACTGAAGGGCGGCGAAACCATCCTGTTCCACGCCGCTGCAGGGGGTGTGGGCTCCCTGGCCTGCCAATGGGCCAAGGCGCTGGGCGTGAAGTTGATCGGTACCGTGAGTTCGCCAGAAAAGGCCGCTTTGGCCAAATCCCTCGGCGCCTGGGAAACCATTGATTACAGCAAGGAAGACGTGGCAAAGCGCGTGCTGGAATTGACCGACGGCAAAAAGGTCCCGGTGGTGTACGACGGCGTCGGCAAGGATACGTGGCTGACGTCCCTGGACAGCGTTGCGCCACGTGGATTGGTGGTGAGCTTCGGGAACGCGTCGGGCGCGGTGGATGGCGTGAACCTGGGGATACTGTCGGCCAAAGGCTCGCTGTACGTCACCCGGCCGACCTTGGCGACCTACGCCAACAACCCGACGAACTTGCAGGCGATGGCGAATGATCTGTTTTCGATGATCCGAGGCGGCAAGGTGCGCATTGATATCAACCAGCGGTATTCGTTGGCGGAGGCGGCGAAGGCGCAGACGGAGTTGTCGGGGCGGCGTACCACGGGGTCGACCATTCTGTTGCCTTGAGGGCCCCATCGGGGGCAAGCCCCCTCCCACAGTTGACCGTGTTGTCCTGAAGGACACGGTTCAAATGTGGGAGGGGCGGTTCGACGATTCGACGCGGTCTCAGGAAGGCCGCACCACCTCACCCGTCGCCAGGTTGCGAATCAGGCTGGGGTTCTTGCGCCCGCCCAAGGCGCCACCCAACACCAAGTCAACCTGGCCACGGAAATACTGCTCCACACGAATCCGCGTACGGGCAGCCGGGCGGCCTTGCGGGTTGGCCGAGGTGGAAATCAACGGCCCCACCTGCGCGCATAAATCACGCACCAAGGGGTGATCGCTGACCCGCAGCGCCACGGTGTCATGCACACCGGTAACCCATTGCGGCAGTAAATCCTGATGCGGCACCAACCAGGTATTCGGCCCAGGCCAGGTGCTGGCCATGCGGTCGATCCAGGTATCCGGGAAGTCTTCGAACAGGAAGTCGAACTGACGGATATTGTCGGCAACCAGGATCAGGCCCTTGTCCACCGAGCGATTCTTGATCGCCAGCAGCCGGTCCACCGCTTCTTCGTTCCAAGGGTCGCAACCCAGGCCCCAGACCGCCTCGGTTGGATAGGCAATCACCGCGCCTGCGCGAATTTCCCGTGCGGCTTCCAGCACACGCCACCTGTTGACCATTGTTTACTCTCCGGACTAAAGCTCTGCGCAGTTTACCGATCTTCGTTACAAAACCTAGCAGCGTGCAAGCCAGCGCCCGCTTTCGCAGATGACCAGGCCTTCCAGTTCCAACTCGGTAAGGGTCGCCAGCACCTGGGACAAAGGCCGGCCGCTGGCAATCGCCAGGGCTTCGCTGGTGTGAGGTGCCGCGTGCAGCAAAGCCACCAACGGATGGGTCACTGGCATCGGCGTGGGGCGCGACAATGCCTGCCAGCCCCGCAAGCCTTCAAGGATGTGCTCGATGGTTTCCACCAGCGTCGCACCCTCGCGGATCAACTGATGACAACCCTTGGCCCCAGGGTGATGGATGGAGCCAGGGATCGCGTACACCTCACGGCCCTGCTCGGCGGCCAGCTTCGCGGTGATCAGCGAGCCACTGGCCACGCTGGCCTCCACCACCAGTACGCCCAACGACAGGCCACTGATGATGCGATTGCGCCGGGGAAAGTTGTTCGCCTGGGGCCCGGCATCCAGCGGAAACTCGGACACCACGGCACTGCCGTGGGCAATCATCGCCTCGGCGAGCCGCCGGTGGCGCTGTGGATAAAAATTTTCCAGGCCCGTGCCAAGCACGCCGATGGTATGTCCACCCACATCCAATGCCGCTTGATGCGCCGCGCCATCGATACCCAACGCAAGGCCACTGGTGATGACAAAACCGGCACTGGCCAAACTGCGAGAAAACGCCGCGGCAGTGTCCATGCCAGGGCGCGACGCACGCCGGCTGCCGACCATCGCCAGTTGCGGTTTTTCGAGGATTGAAGGGTCGCCAGCAACGAATAACAACGGTGGCGCATCGTCTATCTGGGCGAGCAGAGCGGGGTACTCCGGTTGGTCCCACATCAGCAAATGCTGGGCCGGGCGCCCTAACCAGGCCAATGCTTGACTGGCGCCATCACGGATTTGCGGACTGCGCCGGGCGTCGGCGCTGACGGGGGGCAACCCCAGCGCACGCCAGGCACTGGCCGGTGCACTGATAGCCTTTGAAGCGCTGCCGAACGCTTCGATCAACAACCTGAAACGCTTCGGCCCTACCTCCGGCAGCCTGTGCAAGCGTAGTCGGGCCTCCAGTTCTGACGGGGAAATTTCACTGCGGTTTATCGGAAACATCTGATCATCCTTGACCGGAACAAGCTGTGGATAACTCTGTTGGTAACTTATTTAGCAGGCTATTTATTGCGTTTGCTCAGCAGTCTCGAAACGGTCCATCACGGCCAGTGGGCGCGAGGCGTTGAGAACCAGGCCATAACTGAGTTTTTCGTAGGTGCGGAACACCAGCAGCGTGCCGGCGCGCTCATCGGGTAGCTTCGTGGGGGCGCCGGTTAGCGGGTCACGGACGGTGGCGCCGGTTTTGATGACGGCCAGCAATTGGCCCTCGACCATCCCGTCGCGCCGGCCCTTGTTCAGGGTGACGGCGTCCAGCACGCCGATCTGGGTCACGCCCCTCGGGATATCGATGATTTTTCCTTCAATGAAAGGCGCTGATTTCTGAGGCTCCAGCGCCGTGGGCAATTGCGCGCGGAGCAGACGGTCCCCAGGACGCACCTCCTGGGTGGCCCGTTGCACGGCGAGAGTGCTGAGGTCCCCCGCCATCACAAAACGAGCAGTACCGATGTCATCGGCATTGATACCCAGCAATTCCTGGGTCTGGGGGTCGGTATAGACCTTGCCTCGGCGAAAGATCCCATAGCTCGGCTGGGCCGGGTCCAGGTCGCCCCTGGCGTGCACACGCTCGCCCTGGGTGCCCAGCACGCGCCCGGCCTCGGCCGCGACAATGTAAGGCGCTGTGTCCAGATCCCGGGGCGTATCCAGAATGCGGTTGTGCAATAAAAAGCGCTGGATGGCCTGTTGCGTCGGTAGATCCAGACGCGGGCCAGGTTGGGGAACCAGGGCTGCGGCAAACGGAACCCACAGCAGCAAGACGAGTAGCGATTTCCTCATGGGGTGAATCTCCTTTATTATGTGCGTTCGCGTGAAATGCCAGAGCCTTCGCGGCTTTCGAGCCTTTCACACCGGCCGTATGGGTCCATCCCACCGCCGATTTGCCTTTACCTCACATGTGCAGCAATTACGCTTATGGCTATTTTGAACATCCTCGAATTCCCCGACTCGCGCCTGCGCACGATCGCCAAACCGGTGGCCGTAGTGGACGACAAGGTTCGTCAGTTGGTCGATGACATGTTTGAAACAATGTATGAAGCCCCGGGTATCGGCCTCGCCGCCACCCAGGTCAACGTGCATCAGCGCATCGTGGTCATGGACCTGTCGGAAGACCGCAGCGAACCGATGGTGTACATCAACCCAGAGTTCGAACCGCTGACCGAAGAGATGGGCGAATACCAGGAAGGCTGCCTGTCGGTGCCGGAGTTCTACGAGAACGTCGAGCGCCCGCTGCGCGTCAAGATCAAGGCCCTGGACCGCGACGGCAAGCCGTTCGAGCTGATTGCCGAAGGCCTGCTGGCGGTGTGCATCCAACACGAATGCGACCACCTCAACGGCAAGCTGTTTGTCGATTACCTGTCCACGCTCAAGCGTGATCGGATCAAGAAGAAGCTGGAAAAAAAGCATCGCCAGCAAGCTTGATGCCCTCCTTCCAAAGGCTTGCTGCGGCAAGCCTTTTTCTTTTGTGACTGCTTTTAACCGAGACCTCCCATGACCGAGCCACTGCGCATTGTTTTTGCTGGCACCCCCGAATTCGCCGCCGAACACCTCAAGGCGCTGCTTGCCAGCCCTTACGATGTCATTGCGGTGTATACCCAGCCGGATCGCCCGGCCGGTCGCGGGCAAAAACTGATGCCGAGCCCGGTCAAGCAGTTGGCGCTGGAGCACAACATTGCTGTGCTGCAGCCGCCGACCCTGCGCAACGCCGAGGCACAGGCCGAGCTGGCTGCGCTCAAGCCTGACCTGCTGGTGGTGGTGGCTTACGGCTTGATCCTGCCGCAAGTGGTGCTGGATATCCCGCGCCTGGGCTGCATCAACAGTCATGCGTCACTGCTGCCACGCTGGCGCGGTGCGGCGCCAATCCAGCGTGCGGTGCAAGCCGGTGATGCTCAAAGCGGTGTAACCGTGATGCGCATGGAGGCGGGTTTGGACACCGGCCCGATGCTGCTCAAAGTGGTGACACCGATCACCGCCGCGGACACTGGCGGCAGCCTGCACGACCGCCTGGCCGAAATGGGCCCGCCCGCCGTAATCCAAGCGATCGCTGGCCTCGCTGCCGGCACCCTGGAAGGCGAAGTGCAGGACGACAACCTGGCCACCTACGCCCACAAATTGAACAAAGACGAAGCGCGCATCGACTGGAGCCGTCCGGCCGTGGAGCTGGAGCGCCTGGTGCGTGCCTTCAACCCGTGGCCGGTCTGCCACAGCACCCTCAATGGCGAAGCCTTGAAAGTGTTGGCCGCCACGTTAGCAGACGGCAAAGGCACCCCCGGTGAAATCATTGGCGCCAGCAAAGACGGCCTGTTGGTCGCCTGTGGCGAGCAGGCCCTGTGCCTGACCCGTCTGCAATTGCCCGGCGGCAAGGCGCTGAATTTCAGCGATTTGTTCAACAGCCGTCGTGAGAAATTTTCCCTGGGCACCGTACTTGGGGTGGCCGCGCAATGAACCCACGTCTGGCCGCCGCCAAGGCTCTCGCCGCCGTACTCAACGGCAAGGCTTCGCTGAACAGTTCACTGCCGACGCAGTTGGATAAGGTCGAGGACCGCGATCGCGGCTTTACCCAGGACCTGGCTTTTGGCACCGCCCGTTGGCAGCCGCGCTTATCGGCGCTGGCGGCCAAGCTGCTGCAAAAGCCATTCAAGGCGGCCGATGCTGACGTCGAAGCGCTGCTGCTGGTGGGGCTTTATCAGTTGCTCTACACCCGCGTGCCGGCCCATGCCGCCATCGGTGAAACCGTCGGTTGCGCCGACAAGCTGAAAAAACCCTGGGCCAAGGCCTTGCTCAATGCCGTACTGCGCCGCGCCCAGCGCGAAAGCGAAGCGCTGCTGGCCGAGCTGGAGCATGACCCGGTGGTGCGTACCGCCCACCCGCGCTGGCTGCAAAAATCCCTGAAGGCGTTCTGGCCCGAGCAGTGGGAAGCCATTTGCGCGGCCAACAATGCGCATCCACCGATGATTTTGCGGGTCAACCGTCGTCATCACGCGCGTGACGCCTACCTGCAATTGCTCACCGACGCGGGCATCAACGCCACGCCGTGCGTGTACAGCGTCGATGGCATTGTGCTCGAAGCCGCCACTGACGTGCGCAGCCTGCCGGGTTTTGCCGAGGGTTGGATCAGCGTGCAGGACGAAGCCGCGCAATTGGCTGCCGATTTGCTCGACCTGGCGCCCGGCCAACGCGTGCTCGACGCCTGCTGCGCCCCGGGCGGCAAGACCTGTCACATCCTGGAAGTCGAAAAAGACCTGGCCGGCGTAGTCGCCGTCGACCTGGAAGCCAAGCGCCTGGTACGTGTACGGGAAAACCTTGCCCGCCTGGGCCTCAGCGCCGAACTGATTGCCGCCGACGGCCGCGACACCGCCACCTGGTGGGACGGCAAACCATTCCAGCGCATCCTGCTCGACGCGCCATGCTCGGCCACCGGCGTGATCCGCCGCCACCCGGACATCAAGCTCACCCGCCAACCCGACGACATCGTCGCCCTGGCCACCCTGCAAGGTGAGCTGCTGGACGCCATGTGGCCAACCCTGGAAGTCGGCGGCATCCTGCTCTACGCCACCTGCTCCACCTTGCCTACCGAAAACACCGAGGTGATCGAAGCCTTCCTCGCCCGCACCAGTGGCGCCCGGGAGCTGGACCTCGCCACAACGGCTGGCATCAAGCAGCCGCACGGTCGCCAATTGCTCGCGCAAGAAGGCGGACACGACGGCTTCTACTACGCCAAACTGATCAAGATTGCCGCCGCACGCGGCTGAATGGTTTTTTAGGGAGTGACCGGATGAAAATCATCATCCTTGGGGCAGGGCAGGTGGGCGGCACACTGGCGGAACATTTGGCCAGCGAAGCCAATGACATCACCGTGGTGGACACTGACGCTGAGCGCCTGCGCGACTTGGGCGACCGCCTGGACATCCGCACCGTACAAGGTCGTGCGTCGTTTCCTACGGTGCTGCGTCAGGCCGGAGCCGACGATGCCGACATGCTGGTGGCCGTGACCAACAGCGACGAGACCAACATGGTCGCGTGCCAGGTCGCCCACACTCTGTTCCACACCCCGACCAAGATCGCCCGTGTCCGCGAAGCCGCCTACCTGACCCGCGCCGGCCTGTTCGATAACGACGCGATCCCGGTCGACGTACTGATCAGCCCGGAGCAGGTGGTGACCCACTACATCAAGCGCCTGATCGAAATTCCGGGCGCCCTGCAGGTAATCGACTTCGCGGGCGGCAAAGCGCAGTTGGTCGCAGTGAAGGCCTATTATGGCGGCCCACTGGTCGGCCAGCAGCTGCGCCAGCTGCGCGAACACATGCCCAATGTGGAAACCCGCGTAGCAGCGATTTTCCGGCGTGACCGGCCGATCCTGCCCCAGGGCGATACGGTGATCGAGGCCGACGACGAAGTGTTTTTCATCGCCGCTAAGGCGAATATTCGCGCCGTGATGAGCGAAATGCGCCGGCTTGACGAAAACTATAAACGCATCGTCATCGCCGGCGGCGGGCAGATCGGTGAGCGCCTGGCCGAGGCCATCGAAAGCCGCTATCAAGTGAAGATCATCGAGATGAACCCGGCGCGCTGCCGGCATTTGTCCGACACCCTCGACAGCACGGTCGTCCTGCAAGGCAGCGCCTCGGACCGCGACCTGTTGATGGAAGAAAACATCGCCGACGCCGACATTTTCCTGGCCCTGACAAACGATGACGAAGCCAACATCATGTCCTCGCTGCTGGCCAAGCGGCTGGGGGCGAAGAAGGTGATGACCATCATCAACAACCCGGCTTATGTCGACTTGATCCAGGGCGGCGATATCGACATCGCTATCAGCCCGCAACTGGCGACTATCGGCACCTTGCTGGCCCACGTACGCCGTGGCGATATCGTCAGCGTGCACTCCCTGCGCCGTGGCGCGGCGGAAGCCATCGAAGCGATCGCACACGGCGATGCGAAGTCGAGCAAAGTGATCGGCAAGGCCATCCGCGATATTGGCCTGCCACCGGGCACCACCATTGGCGCGATTATTCGCGATGAAGAAGTGATCATTGCCCACGACGATACAGTGATCGCTACCGGCGACCACGTCATCCTGTTCCTGGTGGATAAAAAACATATCCGCGATGTGGAGAAGTTGTTCCACGTGGGTTTGAGCTTTTTCTGATCAACCGGAGTGACCGACATGCTCGAATCCCTGGAAAAAATGCTCGCCAAGGGTGTGGATAATTCGCTGCTGCGCTTTGGGCTGGGCAAGGGTTATCTGGATCTGAAGGACAATGCCAAGGCGGCCGAGCATTTGCGCAAGTGCGTTGAGTTTGATCCGAAGTATTCAGCGGCGTGGAAGTTGTTGGGTAAGGCGCAACTTGGCTTGAATGATCTGACCGCCGCACGGCTGGCATGGGAAAAGGGCATAGAAGCGGCCCAGGCCCATGGCGACAAACAGGCGGAAAAAGAAATGACGGTGTTCCTGAAGAAACTCGACCGCCAAGCCTAAGCGCAAATCAAATGTGGGAGGGGGCTTGCCCCCGATAGCGGTGTATCAGCCAAATATCAGTAGCTGACAGACTGCAATCGGGGGGCAAGCCCCCTCCCACATTTGGTTTGTGTTGTTCTTTAGATCAGCGGTGAATCAGTACCACCGCGCTTCACCCGGTGGGCGTTTCTTGAAGCGTTTCATGCTCCACATGTACTGGCTCGGGTAGGCGCCGACATAGCGCTCCACCACCTTGCTCATCGCCGCGCAGGACGTGGCCGTGTCGGTGCTGTACATGTCTTCCGGCGCCGCTTCGAGGATTACTTTGTAGCCAGAACCGTCCGGCAGTCGCAGGGCGTGCAGGAACACACCAACAGCCTTGTGGCCCGCGAGCATGTTTGGCACGAACTTGCTGGTCAGCGCCTGGGTGGCAAAGAACGGCACGAAGATCCCTGCCGATTCCGCCGGCTCCGGGTCAGCGGGAATACCCACCTGGCCACCTTTGCGCACTTCCTTGATCACACTGAGAATGCCTTCCTTGGTGGACGCCGCAACGCGGTTGCCCAACTGCACGCGCTGTTTGCGCAGCAACTCATCCACCGCCTTGAGCTTGGGCGGGCGATAGAAAATGATCGGTTTGCACTGGTTGCAATAGAAGTGGTTCAACACCTCCCAGTTACCCAGGTGGCTGGTGATGCCGACCACGCCTTTGCCCGAGGCCAATGCTTCGTGCAGCACTTCGAGACCTTCGACTTCACGCACCAGGTCGATGGAGCGTTGCGCCGGCCAGATCCAGGCACAGGCGCTTTCGGTCAGGGACTTACCGATGTCCATCAGGCTCTGGCCAACCAGGCGTTCGCGAGCGGCCGGGTCCATGTCCGGGAAACATTTGGAGAGGTTGATCCGCACCGTCTCGCGAGAGCGGTTGGGGGTTTTCCACATGATCCAGCCAATCGCCGTGCCGACGGCCTGGACGGCACGCCAGGGCAGCAGGGCAAACAACCGAAGAGCGCCTACCAGCAAGGCGCCTTTAAACTTTTCCACAGGTCACTCCCATTCGTGTGTGGTGCGCAAAGCACGCATTCTAACCGGCGTTGACCAAGTCCGCGTAACGGTCGCAGTCCTGGGTGTGATCCATGACCATGCCCGAGGCCTGCATGAACGCGTAGCAAATGGTCGGTCCGACAAAGGTGAAGCCGGCCTTTTTCAGGGCTTTGCTCATGGCTTCAGCCTCGGGCGTGATCGCCGGGACTTCGCTGCGATCCTTGAAGTGATTGACCTTGGGCACGCCACCGACAAACGACCAGAGCAAGCCCACCGGATCTTCCAGCGCCAACCAGGCCGCGGCGTTGCGGCGAGTGGCGTTGAGCTTGAGGCGGTTGCGCACGATGCCAGGGTCGAGCATCAGCGCTTCGATCTCGTCGTCGCTCAAGTGCGCCAGGCGCTGCGCATCAAAACCAAACAAGACCTTTCGGTAATGCTCGCGTTTGCGTAAAACGGTGATCCAGGAAAGGCCCGCCTGGAACCCTTCGAGTAAAAGCAACTCGAACAAGCCCTGCGCATCGCGCAGCGGCGTTCCCCACTCCTGATCGTGATAAGCCATGTACAGCGGATCTTCAGAACACCAAAAGCAGCGTGGCATAAGGCTCCAGGGGATGGTGGCGCGGCCGAATCGGGTATACTCCCGCTCTTTAAATCGCAGCCCAAGTAACAGGTGAATTTCGTGAGCCAGCCTACGCCAGCCGTGCGTACCTTCCAAGACTTGATCCTCGCCCTCCAGCAATACTGGGCCGAGCAAGGTTGTGTGGTACTTCAGCCCTACGATATGGAAGTAGGCGCCGGCACTTTCCACACCGCTACCTTCCTGCGGGCCATTGGCCCGGAAACCTGGAACGCCGCTTATGTGCAGCCCAGTCGTCGCCCGACTGACGGCCGCTACGGCGAAAACCCGAACCGTCTGCAGCACTACTACCAATTCCAGGTGGTATTGAAGCCGAACCCGGACAACTTCCAGGAACTGTACTTGGGCTCGCTCAAGCATGTTGGCCTGGACCCGCTGGTCCACGATATCCGTTTCGTCGAAGACAACTGGGAATCGCCGACGCTGGGCGCCTGGGGCCTGGGCTGGGAAGTCTGGCTCAACGGCATGGAAGTGACGCAATTCACTTACTTCCAGCAAGCGGGCGGCATCGAGTGCTACCCGGTGACCGGCGAGATCACCTACGGTCTGGAACGCCTGGCCATGTACCTGCAGGGCGTGGACTCGGTCTACGACCTGGTATGGGCGGACGGCCCGTTCGGCAAGGTGACCTACGGCGACGTGTTCCACCAGAACGAAGTGGAGCAGTCGACCTACAACTTCGAACACGCCAACGTCGAGAAGCTGTTCGAACTGTTCGACTTCTATGAAAGCGAAGCCAAGCGCCTGATCGAACTCGACCAGCCGCTGCCGTTGCCAAGCTATGAAATGGTCCTGAAGGCATCCCACACCTTCAACCTGCTGGACGCCCGCCGTGCCATTTCGGTAACCGCGCGCCAGCAATACATCCTGCGTGTACGCACCCTGGCGCGTTCCGTCGCCCAAGCCTACCTGCTGGCTCGCGCCAAGCTGGGCTTCCCGATGGCCACCCCGGACCTGCGTGATGAAGTGTTGGCTAAGCTGGAGGCTGCACAATGAGTGCTCAAGATTTCCTGGTTGAACTGGGCACCGAAGAGCTGCCACCCAAGGCACTCAACACCCTGGCCGACGCATTTTTGGCCGGTATCGAAAAAGGCCTGCAGACTGCCGGCCTGAAGTTTGAAGCCAAGAAAGTCTACGCCGCGCCACGTCGCCTGGCGGTGTTGCTGACCGCGCTGGAAACCCAGCAACCGGACCGCAGCATCAACCTCGACGGCCCGCCGCGTCAGGCGGCTTTCGACGCCGAAGGCAATCCGACCCAGGCCGCCCTTGGTTTTGCCAAAAAGTGTGGCGTGGAGCTGAGCGAGATCGATCAGAGCGGTCCGAAACTGCGCTTCAGCCAGGTCATCACCGGCAAGCCGACTGCCAGCCTGCTGCCGACCATCGTTGAAGACTCCCTGAACGACCTGCCGATCCCCAAGCGCATGCGCTGGGGTGCACGCAAAGAAGAATTCGTCCGCCCAACCCAATGGCTGGTGATGCTGCTCGGTGACCAGGTCATCGACTGCACCATCCTCGCCCAGAAGGCTGGCCGCGATTCCCGTGGTCACCGCTTCCATCATCCTGAAGCCGTACGCATCACCTCGCCGGCGAACTATGCCGCCGACCTGCGTGCCGCTTACGTGCTGGCCGATGCCAATGAGCGTCGCGAGCTGATCAGCAAGCGCACCGAAGAGCTGGCCCGCCTGCAGGAAGGCACCGCCATCGTGCCGCCAAGCCTGCTCGACGAAGTGACCGCGCTGGTTGAATGGCCAGTGCCGCTGGTGTGTTCGTTCGAAGAGCGCTTCCTCGACGTGCCGCAAGAAGCCCTGATCACCACCATGCAGGACAACCAGAAGTACTTCTGTCTGCTGGATGTGGACGGCAAGTTGCTGCCGCGCTTCATTACCGTGGCCAACATCGAAAGCAAAGACCCGCAGCAGATCATCGCCGGTAACGAGAAAGTCGTCCGCCCGCGCCTGACCGACGCCGAGTTCTTCTTCAAGCAAGACAAGAAGTCGAAGCTTGAAGACTTCAACCTGCGCCTGCAAAACGTGGTGTTCCAGGAAAAGCTCGGCAGCGTCTACGACAAGGCTGCGCGCGTTTCCAAGCTCGCTGCCTATATCGCACCCCGCATTGGCGGCGATGCGGCCTCGGCCGCCCGCGCCGGTATGCTGTCCAAGTGCGACCTGGCCACCGAGATGGTCGGCGAATTCCCTGAGATGCAAGGCGTTGCCGGCTACTACTACGCCCTCAACGATGGCGAGGCCGAAGACGTTGCCCTGGCACTGAACGAGCAGTACATGCCACGCGGTGCCGGTGCAGAGCTGCCAACCACCCTGACCGGCGCGGCCGTGGCCATCGCCGACAAGCTGGATACCCTGGTGGGTATCTTCGGTATCGGCATGCTGCCTACAGGTAGCAAAGACCCGTATGCCCTGCGCCGTGCAGCCCTGGGTGTGCTGCGTATCCTGATCGACAAGAAGCTCGACCTCGACCTGACCCAGGCCGTGGTGTTCGCCGTCGGCCAGTTCGGTACCAAGGTCAAGCAAGCCGGCCTGGCCGAGCAAGTGCTGGAGTTTGTGTTCGACCGCCTGCGTGCGCGCTACGAAG
Source organism: Pseudomonas sp. PB105 (assembly GCF_009764655.1). Classification (NCBI taxonomy): domain Bacteria; kingdom Pseudomonadati; phylum Pseudomonadota; class Gammaproteobacteria; order Pseudomonadales; family Pseudomonadaceae; genus Pseudomonas; species Pseudomonas sp. PB105. The sequence continues at coordinate 522,167 of NZ_RWIO01000093.1, read as the reverse complement.
ACGAAGGCGTGGACGTTTCCGTCTACCTGTCGGTACGTGCCCTGCAACCGGGTTCGGCGCTGGACTTCGATCAGCGCGTACAAGCTGTGCAGGCCTTCCGCAAATTGCCGGAAGCCGATGCCCTGGCCGCGGTGAACAAGCGTGTGTCGAACCTGCTGAGCAAGGCCGAAGGCCTGGGCAACGGCGATGTCGACCCTGGCCTGTTTGCCGATGCCAAGGAGTTCTCGCTGAACTCGGCCATCGCCAAGGCAGAAAACGCCGTGAAGCCGCTGATCGCCGAGCGTAACTACGCCGAAGCACTGGCGCGCCTGGCCACCTTGCGTGAGCCGGTGGATGCGTTCTTCGAAGCGGTGATGATCAATGCCGAAGATGCCGGCGTGCGGAAAAACCGCTATGCCATGCTGGCGCGTCTGCGCGGCTTGTTCGTCAACATCGCCGACATTTCGACCCTGAGCTGACCATGGTGAAACTGCTGATTCTCGATCGGGACGGGGTGATCAACTACGACTCCGACGCTTACATCAAGTCGGTGGCGGAGTGGATACCACTGCCCGGCTCGATCGAGGCCATCGCGCAGTTGAGCAAAGCCGGCTGGACAGTGGCGATTGCCACCAACCAGTCCGGCATTGCCCGTGGCTACTACGACATCGCTACCCTGGACGCCATGCACGCGCGCTTGCGCACGTTAGTGGCGGAGCAGGGCGGTGAGGTGGGGTTGGTGACGTACTGCCCCCACGGGCCGGATGAGGGCTGCGATTGCCGTAAACCCAAGCCTGGCATGTTGAAAATCATTGCAGAACATTACAAGGTGCCGTTAGCTGGGATATGGTTCGTCGGGGACAGCCTCGGTGACCTGGAGGCGGCCAAAGCCGTCGACTCTCAGCCAGTTTTGGTAAAGACCGGGAAAGGCGAAAAGACCCAGGCGAAAAACCTGCCGGTAGGCACTTTGATTTTTGACGATCTGGCGGCCGTTGCCGCAGAACTTATCAACAACTAGCCGCCCTCGACATCCTGGCCAAGGAGTGTTCGGGAGTGCGCTTTTCAACAGGCGGGCCGTGTCCCGCAACGGTAAATGCCGCCATGTCGATCTTGCAGGCCATCAGAACCTTTTTCTTTTACCTGCTGCTGGGCACCAGTTCGCTTCTCTGGTGCACCCTGAGCTTTTTTATTGCGCCCTTCCTGCCGTTCAAGGCGCGCTATCGCTTTATCAACGTCTATTGGTGCCGCTGCGCGTTGTGGCTGACCAAGGTGTTCCTGAACATCCGTTTTGAGATCAAGGGCGCTGAAAACGTCCCGGACCAGCCCTGCGTGATTTTGTCTAACCATCAGAGCACCTGGGAGACGTTCTTCCTCTCGGCGTACTTCTCGCCGTTGAGCCAGGTGCTCAAGCGCGAATTGCTGTACGTACCGTTCTTTGGCTGGGCCATGGCCATGTTGCGCCCGATCGCCATCGACCGTGACAACCCCAAGGCGGCGCTCAAGCACGTGGCCAAGAAGGGCGACGAGCTGCTCAAGGACGGCGTTTGGGTGCTGATCTTCCCGGAAGGTACGCGGGTGCCCTTTGGCACCGTGGGTAAATTCTCCCGAGGTGGTACGGCCCTTGCGGTCAACGCCCATCTGCCGGTGTTGCCGATTGCGCATAACGCCGGCAAGTTCTGGCCGAAGACTGGTTGGGCAAAACGCGAAGGCACCATCACCGTGGTGATTGGCGAACCTATGTACGCAGAAGGCGAAGGCCCACGCGCCATTGCCGCGCTGAATGAGCGCGCGCAGGCGTGGAATGAAGCGCAGCAACGGGCCATGGGTTCCCTGCCGCCGGAGCCGGTTGTGGTAGACACTCCGGTGGTATGAGCATCTGTGGATAACCTGTGCACGGATTGTTGGCGAATTGGCTTTTTTGCTTCATAACAAGCTGATTTACTTACATATTTCCAGAGACCTAAAAATCCCTAAAAACGTGCATAAGTTTTTTCCGCATAAAAAAACCGGTCCTTGTGACCGGTTTTTTATGCACAGCGCAAAAGCACGTTTTAGCACTCGTCCAGCAAGGGCAATTGCAGGCTGAATGTGGTGCCTTTGCCCACACTGCTTTCACATTCGATACGTCCTCCATGACGCTCCACGACCGCTTTGACCATGGTCAGCCCGAGTCCCAACCCATCGCTGCCTTGGGCTGAATCAAAGCGTTTGTACTGGCTGAATAACTCCGGTAAATCTTCGGCAGCTATACCCGGGCCCTGGTCACTGATCCGGCATTCCAACCAGCCTTGCGTGCTGCTGTGTCTCAACCGGACGGTGGTGCCGGACGGCGAGTATTTGATCGCGTTCTCCAGCACGTTGAATAACGCACGGGTGAGCAGCGACTGATCGGCTGACACCATCCCCTCATCTGCCTCATCCAGATCGTGGACCAGGTGAATGCCCTTGAGCTGTGCGATCAGCGCCACTTGGTCAAAAGCATCCATAACCAGCATGGCGAACAGCGTTGGCTGGAAGTGGTAACCGTCGGCCTCGGCTTTTGCCAACTGAACAAAAGATTCAGTCAGGCTCAAGGCGCGGCGTACCTGCTGCTCTATCTGCGCAAACACTGGCGACTCGGCGCTGTGTACGTCGAGCAGTGCAAGGATCGCCGAGTGCGGTGCACGAAGATCATGGGACAGGAAACGCAACATGGTTTCTCGGTGCTGCTGGGCCTCACGTTCCTTGCTGAGGTCAGTGAGGCTCAGCAGCCAACCCAGCGCCATGTCTCCTTCGGCCGGTAGCAGAGGTGCAAGCTCCATGCGCAGGCTACGTTGGTGGATATCCCGAAACTCAACCAATTCCAATGCCGAAAGGGCAGGTCGCACGCCGTTGTGCAGCGGTGGATAACCCAGATCAACCAGCTGGTCCAACAGGTTTTGGTTGACCAGATCATTACCGAACACGTCGCGGGCAATCCGGTTAGCCAGCAATATATTGCCTTGGGTGTCCGTGATCAGCGTCGCCACCGGCAGGCACTCAAGGCCGTCAGCCATAAAGCGCCGGGTGTCCCGCGTGCGGCTCACCGCTTGCTCCAGGGCAAAGATGCGCCCCTGCAACACATCACCTTTGCTGGCCGGCGCTCGGCGGCGTTCGGGCAAGACTTTGGGTTCGTTATCCAACCGCGCCAACTCCCAGCCAAAGTAGGCCAGGATCACGCTCAGACGCCGCCAGTTCCAGATCAGGTAGCTGAGCAGCAAACCGATCAGGCAGGCCGCAGGCGACCACCAGTAGCCCAAACGCAATAGGGCAAATGAGCCGAGCAAGGCCGTGAACATACACCCTAGCGTCATCCATAGTGCATAGCGTGGGCGATAGAGCAGCAGGCCCAGCAGCAGCGCCACCCAGGACGTTGCCATCACGGCTGACAGCCATTGGGGCAGATCCACGATGCTACGTCCTTGCAGTAGGCCGTTGAGCACGTTGGCCTGGATCTCTACACCCGCTGTAGTGCCCATCATGGGGGAAAGCGGTGTGACAAAACGATCGCCCATGCCCGAACCTGGGGCGCCTACCAAAATAAGGCGGTTACGCAACCGCTCAGGAGGGACTTCGCCGCGTAATACGCTGACATAAGACACACTCGGAAAACGGCTGTCGGGGTCGATATACGGGATGCGAACTGCATGTTCCTGATGCCAGCCCTGGGAGTTCGAATCGCGAGGCTCACCTGGCATCTCTGAGGGTTGGCCACTCATCGTGAACGCTAGCCATGCCAACTGAGGCGCCGTGGCATCGGGTGGGCCCTCGCGCAAATACAGCCTGCGCACCACGCCATCGCTGTCCGCTTCCACGTTGATATGCCCTATGCCTTTGGCACATTTAAGCAGTGGCTGCAGTTCTCCTCTGGGCTGGCTATCGCTGGCAGAATCATCACGCGCCAGGGGCAACAATACGTTGCCGGCGTTGCACACCGCGTCGGCCAAGCGTTTGTCAGTAGCGGGATCGGCAGGATCGCTGAATATCACGTCGAACAGGATGGCGGTGGGTTGTGCAGCACTCAGGCGGTCGATCAGGTCGGCATGCAAACTACGGGGCCAAGGCCACTGCCCGAGCTTCTTCAAGCTGGCGTCATCGATGGTCACCAATAAGATACGTGGGTCCACCGGCAGCGGTGTCAGACGGCGAAGGCTGTCGTACAGCGGATTGTTCAACGCCAGGCCAGCACTCGTCGAAAGGTAGGACGTGATCGGCAACAACAGCAAACCGATCCACAACCACTCACGAACCAAACCGTGGAACAGCCGTTGGGCATGGGTGGGTTGACGTTTTTCAGCCTTGCCCCAGAGCATCATTGATCAGCGTGTCCCTGTTGTTGGCATACGAAAGGAAGTGGCATAGCGCCCAGTGAAGCTCATTTTCGCGGCAGTGGAAAAGTTTTCCTGCGTGAGGCTCATAAAGGTAGAACCACCAAGGTATCTACCATTGGGGCACAGAAGTCTACGACAGCGCACGCGTCGGCTGATCCTTTTCCTTACGGCCTGGAGCCGGTATCTTTCCCACATCGGTACCGAGGACTTTAACTGGGTTGATCACTCATTGAACCCAGCCTACCGAGAGATCCAAGGGGCTAACGAATCTGCGCACAATTCTTCAGATTCGATGGCTGGCATCTGCGCAGTACGTGCCCTCACTACGACTGCCGTACTCTTCGAAATGAAAGGACCCACCCATGCGTGTCGCAATACTGGATGACGAACCCGCTGAATTGCGAAGGGTGGAACAGACACTGCGACAAATCCCCAGCACCGCCGAACAGCCCTGGACCCTGCATTGCTTCGAGCGTGGTGAGGACCTGCTGCGTCAGTTGCGGCGGGAAACCTTTGACCTGCTGATACTCGATTGGCAACTGCCCGATATCACCGGCATTGCGTTGCTGCGCTGGACCCGTGAGCACATGGAGTCGCCACCCGCCGTGATCATGCTCACCAGCAGGGATGCGGAAAGCGATATCGTCACCGCGTTGAACAGTGGCGCCGATGACTACGTCAGCAAACCCTTTCGTCCCAACGAACTCAAGGCTCGGGTTACCGCCGTTCTACGTCGCCATGGCCTGCAGAAGTCGGCGACCCAGGAAGTACAAAGTTTCAACGATCTGACCTTTGACGACGCCGAGTTGACCGTCACCCGCGCGGGAAAACCGATCAACCTCACTGAACGCGAATACCGCCTGGCGAGTTGCTTGTTTGCCAACTTAGCGCGACCGCTGTCTCGCGAGTACCTTTACGAGCGGTTCTGGACCCATGAAGAAATGGTGTCCTCACGGCCATTGGATACGCATATCTATCGACTGCGCAACAAGCTCGGCCTTACCGCTGATAGAGGCTGGCAGCTGTTGACGATTTATGGGTATGGGTACCGGTTGGAGAGCGTGGCGACTGCTTCCCATGGTTGAAAAGGGTGATGTTCCACGTGGAGCATTTAAAAAATACTGATTTCCACGTAATAAAAAAGGCCAACGCATAACGTTAGCCTTTTTGTTTTGCGGGTCCCGCCTGGATCAGAAGTCCAGGTTAGACACTGCCAGAGCGTTGCTTTCGATGAAGTCACGGCGCGGCTCGACCGCATCACCCATCAGGGTGTTGAAGATCTGATCCGCACCAATGGCGTCTTCGATGGTCACGCGCAGCATGCGACGCTGGGCAGGGTCCATGGTGGTTTCCCACAGTTGATCCGGGTTCATCTCGCCCAGACCTTTGTATCGCTGGATGGTGTGACGTTTGGTGCTTTCGGCCATCAACCAGTCCAGAGCCTCTTTGAACTCCTTGACTGCTTTCTTACGCTCGCCACGCTGAATGTAAGCGCCGTCGTCCAACAGGGTGCTGAGTTGGGCACCCAAGGTAACCACGGTCTTGTAGTCGTTGCTGCCGAAGAAGTCGCGGTTGAAGGTGACGTAGTTCGACAGGCCGTGGGAGATCAGTTCAACCTCTGGCAACCACACGTTACGTTCACGGTCTTCACGCAGACTTGCTTTGTACACCAAGCCAGACTTCTCGACGGTGCGCAGACGTACTTCGTACTGGGCCAGCCAATCCTGCATGTGTGCATGATCGCCCAACTGTTCCAGGGTGATGGCCGGAAGGTAAATGAAGTGCTCGGTCAGCTCCTGAGGGTACAGGCGCGACAGGCGCTTGAGGGTCTTCATCACCATGCGGAAGTCGTTAACCAGACGCTCCAATGCTTCGCCGGAAATACCCGGGGCTTCATCGTTCAAGTGCAGGCTCGCATCTTCCAGAGCCGACTGCGTCATGTACTCTTCCATGGCGTCGTCGTCTTTGATGTATTGCTCTTGCTTACCCTTTTTCACTTTGTACAAAGGTGGCTGGGCGATGTAGATGTAGCCGCGCTCGATCAACTCCGGCAACTGACGGAAGAAGAAGGTCAGCAGCAGGGTACGGATGTGCGAACCGTCGACGTCAGCATCGGTCATGATGATGATGTTGTGATAGCGCAGCTTGTCGATGTTGTATTCATCGCGGCCGATGCCGCAGCCCAGCGCCGTGATCAAGGTGCCGACTTCCTGGGAGGAAATCATCTTGTCGAAGCGGGCCTTTTCAACGTTGAGGATCTTGCCCTTCAACGGAAGAATGGCCTGGGTGCGACGGTTACGACCCTGCTTGGCGGAACCGCCAGCAGAGTCACCTTCCACCAAGTACAGTTCGGAGAGGGCAGGGTCCTTCTCCTGGCAGTCAGCCAGTTTGCCCGGCAGGCCGGCGATATCCAGCGCGCCTTTGCGGCGGGTCATCTCACGAGCCTTACGTGCGGCTTCACGGGCACGCGCGGCATCGATCATCTTACCGACGACCAACTTGGCTTCGTTCGGGTTCTCCAGCAGGAAGTCGGAGAAGTACTTACCCATCTCCTGTTCAACAGCTGTCTTCACTTCGGAAGACACCAGCTTGTCTTTAGTCTGGGAACTGAACTTGGGATCCGGCACTTTTACCGAGATGATCGCGGTCAGGCCTTCGCGTGCATCGTCACCCGTGGTGGCGACTTTATGCTTCTTGGCCAAGCCTTCGGCTTCGATGTAAGTGTTCAGGTTGCGCGTCAGTGCGGAACGGAAACCCACCAGGTGAGTACCGCCGTCGCGCTGTGGAATGTTGTTGGTGAAGCACAACAGGTTCTCGTTGAAGCTGTCGTTCCACTGCAGGGCGATTTCTACGCCGATGCCGTCTTCACGCTGGATGTTGAAGTGGAACACTTGGTTGACCGCAGTCTTGTTGGTGTTCAGGTATTCAACGAATGCCCGCAGACCGCCTTCGTACTTGAACAGCTCTTCCTTTCCGCTGCGCTCGTCTTTGAGGACGATACCCACACCGGAGTTGAGGAAGGACAGTTCACGGATACGCTTGGCCAGAATGTCCCAGCTGAAGTGGATATTCTTGAAAGTTTCAGCCGATGGCTTGAAGTGAATCTGCGTGCCGGTCGATTCACTATCGCCGACGATTTTCATCGGCTCCTGTGGAACACCGTGGACGTAAGTCTGTTCCCAGATCTTTCCGCTACGGCGGACAGTCAGGATCAACTCTTCGGACAGCGCGTTCACTACCGAAACACCTACACCGTGCAAACCGCCGGATACTTTATAGGAGTTATCGTCGAACTTACCGCCAGCGTGGAGCACGGTCATGATGACCTCTGCCGCCGAAACGCCTTCTTCTTTGTGCACATCTACCGGAATGCCACGACCGTTGTCGCGCACGGTAATGGATTCATCCGGGTGGATGATGATGCTGATGTCGTCGCAGTGACCGGCCAAAGCTTCGTCGATGGAGTTGTCGACCACCTCGAACACCATGTGGTGCAGACCGCTACCGTCATCAGTGTCGCCAATGTACATACCGGGACGTTTGCGTACGGCATCCAAACCTTTCAGCACTTTAATGCTGGTCGAGTCGTACGTGTTTTCTTCGCTCATGCCTTCACTCCCGATGGTCGTGGGTCTGGGTGATACGGCCTTGTTCCACGTGGAACAAAGCGACTGGCGTTTCCGTCTGCCAGCCTTCCCTCAATAATTCATGGTCTACACAAGTGATAAACACCTGGCAGCGTAAGTCTTCCAATAAGCGGCATAGCGCGCGGCGGTGTTGCTCGTCGAGTTCAGACGGCAAGTCATCCACCAGATAAATACACTGGCCGCGTCGGGCTTGGCTAACCAAGTGGCCTTGGGCGATACGCAGAGCACACACCACCAACTTCTGCTGGCCGCGGGACAAGATATCCGCAGCGTTATGAGCGCCTAATCTAAGACGCAAATCTGCCCGTTGGGGTCCGGCCTGGGTATGGCCAATTTGCTGATCCCGCTGCAGGGACGTGGCGAGCACTGCGCTCAGTTCACGCTCTTTGTCCCAACCACGGTAGTAGCTCAGCGTCAGCCCTTCGAGATCCAACAACTCACTCAAAGTCTGCTCAAAGACTGGTTTCAAGGCTTTGATATAGGCGCGGCGGTATTCATCTATTTCGTCGCTGGCCAGGCACAGTTCCCGGTCCCAGGCCGCTTGCGAAGCGGCGTCAAGTGTACCATGCCGCAGCCACGAGTTCCGCTGCCGCAGGGCCTTCTGCAGGCGCTGCCAAGTGGCCATGAAGCGCGGTTCCACGTGGAACACTCCCCAATCGAGGAATTGCCTGCGGATTTTGGGTGCGCCTTCCAACAGCCGAAAGCTGTCAGGGTTGATCAACTGCAATGGCAGGATCTCTGCCAATTGCGCAGCACTGCGCGCATTTTGCCCGTCGATACGAATCTGAAATTCACCGCCACGATCACGTGATATCCCCAGGCTGCTGTATCCGCCCTCCGCCAGTTCAACCTGGCCAAAGACAGTACACGCCAATTGTTCGTACTGGATAACCGGTAACAAGCGCGCACTGCGAAAGGAACGGGCGAGCCCCAGCAAGTGGATAGCTTCCAGCACGCTGGTTTTTCCACTGCCGTTGGCACCGTGGAGGATATTAATGCGGGGGGAGGGGGAGAAGGTCACCGGGTGCAGGTTACGCACCGCGGTGACTGAAACGCGACTGAGGGACATCTAGCGTCTGCTGAGCATGATTACAGGCGCATCGGCATAACAACATAAGCCGAATCGTCGTTGTCGGATTCCTGCACCAAGGCGCTGCTGTTGGAGTCCGACAGGATCAGGCGCACCTGTTCAGTGGTCATCACGCCAAGTACGTCCAGCAGGTAGCTCACGTTGAAGCCGATTTCCAACGAACCGCCGTTGTAGTCAACGCCTACTTCTTCTTCCGCCTCTTCCTGCTCCGGGTTATTGGCCTGAATTTTCAGCTGACCGTTGGCCAGTTGCAGACGAATACCACGGTATTTTTCGTTGGACAGAATCGCTGTGCGGCTGAACGCTTCACGCAGTGCCTGACGATCGCCGATCACCAACTTGTCACCGCCTTTAGGCAGCACGCGCTCGTAATCCGGGAATTTACCGTCGACCAGCTTGGACGTGAAGGTGAACTCGCCGGTGGTGGCGCGAATGTGGTGCTGACCCAATACGATGCTGACATTGCCATCCGGCTCAGTGAGCAGGCGCGCCAGCTCAAGAATACCTTTACGCGGCACGATCACCTGGTGACGGTCTGGCTGACCGATATCGGCACGCATCGAGCACATCGCCAGACGATGACCATCGGTGGCCACTGCACGGATAATGCCTTCGGATACTTCCAGCAACATACCATTGAGGTAGTAACGCACGTCCTGCTGGGCCATGGCGAAGCTGGTGCGCTCGATCAAACGGCGCAGTTTGCTTTGCTCCAGGCTGCACGTCAGAGAGCCAGGGCCTTCTTCCACGGTCGGGAAGTCATTGGCTGGCAAGGTCGACAACGTGAAACGGCTGCGACCGGCCTTGACCACCAGCTTTTGCTCATCAACCTTGATGTCGATAAGCGCGTCGTTCGGCAGGCTTTTGCAGATATCCATCAGCTTGCGCGCGGGCACGGTGATCTCGCCTGGTTCGGCGGGCTCTTCCAGTTGCACGCGGCCAACCAGTTCGACTTCCAGGTCGGTGCCAGTCAGGGACAACTGCTGGCCTTCGACAACCAGCAATACGTTGGAGAGCACCGGCAAGGTCTGTCGGCGCTCGACGACGCCTGCGACCAGTTGCAGGGGTTTCAACAGGGCTTCGCGTTGAATGGTGAAATGCATGGTCTAGTCCCTTGCCTTAATAAGCTGCGCTGGTGTCATCAAGTGGTCAGTGTACGCAGCAGGTTCTTGTAGTCCTCGCGAATATCCGCGTCGGATTCCTTAAGTTCGTTGATCTTGCGGCATGCATGCAAGACCGTAGTGTGGTCGCGACCACCAAACACATCGCCGATTTCCGGCAGGCTATGGTTGGTCAACTCCTTGGAGAGAGCCATGGCCACCTGGCGCGGACGAGCCACCGAGCGCGAACGGCGCTTGGACAGCAGATCGGAAATCTTGATCTTGTAGTACTCGGCCACGGTGCGCTGGATGTTATCCACACTCACCAGTTTGTCCTGCAGTGCCAGCAAGTCTTTCAGGGATTCGCGGATCAGTTCGATGGTGATGTCGCGACCCATGAAGTGCGAGTGAGCGATGACCCGCTTGAGCGCGCCTTCCAGCTCACGCACGTTGGAGCGAATGCGTTGGGCGATAAAGAACGCAGCGTCGTGCGGTAGATCGACCTTAGCCTGATCAGCTTTTTTCATCAGGATTGCAACGCGGGTTTCGAGTTCCGGCGGCTCGACCGCAACGGTCAGACCCCAGCCGAAGCGCGATTTCAAGCGCTCTTCCAGGCCTTCGATTTCCTTCGGATAACGGTCACTGGTCAAGATGACCTGTTGGCCGCCTTCGAGCAGGGCGTTGAACGTATGGAAAAACTCTTCCTGGGAACGCTCTTTGCGCGCGAAGAATTGGATGTCATCGATCAGCAAGGCGTCAACGGAGCGATAGAAGCGCTTGAACTCGTTGATGGCATTGAGCTGTAAGGCCTTGACCATGTCAGCTACGAAGCGCTCCGAGTGCAGGTACACGACCTTGGCATTCGGGTTCTTCTTTAATAGGTGGTTGCCCACAGCGTGCATCAAGTGAGTCTTACCCAAGCCAACGCCACCATAAAGGAACAGCGGGTTGTAACCGTGCTTGGGGTTATCCGCCACTTGCCAGGCCGCGGCGCGAGCAAGCTGGTTGGATTTACCTTCGACGAAATTCTCGAAGGTAAAGGTGCGGTTCAGGTAACTGGTGTGCTTGAGCGCGCCTTCTACCTGCACGGTGCGCTGTTCGGCGCGAACCGGTGCCTGTTGCGAGCTGGCGCCAGCCATCGGGTCGAAGCTGTCGCGAGACGGCTCTTCATTAATAGGCGCATTTTTCTGCGACGCTGATTTCGAAGGCGTCTGGGCAAGCGGCGCGGGTGAATTGTTAACAGGTGCCACTGCGGCCTGGGCCTGCGAGGCACTCGCCGCCAACGGCGCATTCGGCGCAGCGCGAGGCGCCGAGCTACGTTTGCTGCCTATTAACAAGGAGAGAACGGGCGCGAGACCGTTGCCATGTTCGTCGAGCAATTCTAGAACGCGGCTCAGGTACTTCTCGTTGACCCAGTCGAGAACGAAACGGTTGGGCGCATAAACGCGCAACTCGTCGCCTTCGGCTTCGACCTGTAGCGGACGGATCCAGGTGTTGAATTGCTGGGCAGGCAGCTCATCGCGCAAAAGCTCCACGCACTGCTGCCAAAGTTCCACTGACACGGATATCCCCTAAGTTGAAAGCCGGTGAGGCAAAAACAGCCGCCATTGTAGCGGCGAGCCGCCCACTTATCCACATGTAGGTTGCCCACAGGGCACCCAAAATCAACGTCTTATCGGGGAAAAAGGCGACCAATGGTCTGTGCATAAGCTCTGTGGATAAGCGCCCCTGAGCTCGTTGCACAAGTGGGGGTGAAAGTCTGTGGGTAACTGGCCTGTGGATAACATGCCATTCCACACACAGCTTATCCGACAGCGCAGCACAGGCAGAGCACTGCTTCTCCCCCGTGTTGTCATCCTCTGTACAGCACGTGGAATATGGCCTTAACGCAGTTATCCACAGAGGATGGCCTGCCTAGCTTTTATAAGCTTTACAGAAAAGCTTTAAATAACTTCCTTCTTTATTTTTATATCTATGACATTGCTCGTGGAAGGCCGGCGGATAGAAAAGGGCGTTTTGCCCTATAGCGATCTAATTGAAGGAAAAGCTGGTTGGAAATTGACCTAGAGGCTTGCTTTCTCTAGAATCGCCGGTCTCTTAAAACGGGGGCCATTCCGGCCCGTTGTGGACGAACCAGGTAACAACGCCATGAAACGTACTTTCCAACCAAGCACCATCAAACGCGCCCGTACTCACGGCTTCCGTGCTCGCATGGCTACCAAGAACGGCCGTGCTGTCCTGTCGCGTCGCCGCGCCAAAGGTCGTGCGCGTCTGGCAGTTTGATAATCCGGTACTGGTGGTGAGTCAGGACTTCAGTCGGGAAAAGCGTTTGCTAACCCCCCGGCACTTCAAGGCAGTCTTTGACTCCCCCACCGGCAAGGTTCCGGGGAAAAATCTCCTGCTCCTTGCGCGTAACAACGATCTTGATCACCCCCGTCTCGGGTTGGTGATCGGCAAGAAGAGCGTAAAGCTCTCCGTTGAGCGCAATCGCCTCAAGCGTCTGATGCGCGAATCGTTTCGCCTCCACCAGGACACTCTGGTTGGTTGGGATATTGTTATCGTCGCGCGCAAAGGCTTGGGGGATGTAGAAAACCCCGAATTGATTCAGCATTTCGGCAAGCTCTGGAAACGTCTGGCGCGTACCAACAAGCCAGCACCAGCAGTCAGCACCGAAACTGTAGGGGTAGACAGCACCGATGCGTAAACTGGCACTCGTTCCGATCCAGTTTTATCGCTATGCCATTAGTCCTCTGATGGCCAGTCACTGTCGTTTCTACCCCAGTTGTTCCTGCTACGCGTTAGAGGCCATAGAAAATCATGGTCTTCTGCGCGGTGGCTGGCTGACCTTTCGTCGTTTAGGTCGCTGTCATCCGTGGAATCCCGGTGGTTATGACCCGGTTCCACCTATCCCTACCTCCCGTTCTTCTTCGATGGCCGAGTAATCATGGATATTAAACGCACGATCCTGATCGTCGCCCTGGCAATCGTGTCCTATGTCATGGTTCTTAAGTGGAACCAGGATTATGGCCAAGCTGCCCTGCCGACTCAGAATGTTGCTACCAATCAGGCTGCGCCGGCTATTCCGGACACTCCGTTGGGTACCAATGCGTCCGCGAGTGCCGATGTTCCCAGCGCGAATGGCGAGACAACCGCCCCTTTAGAAACGCCAGTGGTCACCAATAAAGACCTCATCCTTGTGAAAACGGATGTGCTCGACCTGGCTATCGACCCACAAGGTGGTGATATCGCGCAGTTGAAACTGCCGCTTTATCCACGTCGCCAAGATCATCCAGATGTACCGTTCCAACTGTTCGATAATGGCGGTGAACGTACTTATCTGGCGCAAAGCGGCCTGACCGGCACCAATGGTCCGGATGCGCGTGCTACCGGTCGTCCGGTTTATTCGACCGAAAAGAAGACTTATCAACTGGCTGATGGCCAAAATCAGTTGAACGTCGACCTGAAATTCAGTCTCGACGGCGTCAATTACATCAAGCGCTTCAGTTTCACTCGCGGTTTGTACGACTTGAAGGTCACTTACCTGATCGACAACACCAGCGAAAAACCGTGGAGCGGCAACCTGTTTGCCCAACTCAAGCGTGATGGCAGCTCCGATCCTTCTTCCAGCACCGCCACCGGCACCGCGACTTACCTGGGCGCAGCCCTGTGGACAAGTAGCGAACCGTACAAAAAAGTGTCGATGAAAGATATCGACAAGGGCGCGCTGAAAGAAACCGTCCAAGGCGGCTGGGTCGCCTGGTTGCAACACTACTTCGTGACCGCATGGATCCCGAACAAAGGTGAAGCCAACCTGGTTCAAACCCGTAAAGACAGCCAAGGCAACTACATCATCGGCTTTACTGGCCCGGTGCTGAACGTCGCACCAGGTGCCAAGGCTGAAACCAGCGCTACCCTTTACGCCGGCCCGAAAAGCCAAGCGGTATTGAAAGAGTTGTCCCCAGGTCTGGAACTGACTGTGGATTACGGCATTCTGTGGTTCATTGCCCAGCCGATCTTCTGGCTGCTGCAACATATCCACAGCATTGTGGGTAACTGGGGCTTCTCGATCATCTTCCTGACCATGCTGATCAAGGGGATCTTCTTCCCACTGTCGGCTGCCAGCTACAAGTCGATGGCGCGTATGCGTGCCGTTGCCCCGAAGCTGGCTGCGTTGAAAGAGCAACATGGTGATGACCGGCAGAAAATGTCGCAGGCCATGATGGAGCTGTACAAGAAAGAGAAGATCAACCCGCTGGGTGGATGCTTGCCTATCCTCGTGCAGATGCCAGTGTTCCTTTCGTTGTACTGGGTACTCCTGGAAAGCGTAGAAATGCGCCAGGCACCGTTCATGCTGTGGATAACTGACCTGTCGATTAAAGACCCGTTCTTTATCCTGCCGATCATCATGGGCGCGACCATGTTCATCCAGCAGCGTCTGAACCCAACACCGCCGGATCCGATGCAGGCCAAAGTGATGAAAATGATGCCAATCATCTTCACCTTCTTCTTCCTGTGGTTCCCAGCTGGTCTGGTTCTGTACTGGGTGGTCAACAACGTATTGTCGATCTCTCAACAGTGGTACATCACACGTAAAATCGAAGCGGCTACCAAAAAAGCCGAGGCGTAATTTACTCTGTGGATAACCACTCAAGACGCCCCCTAGTGGGGCGTTTTGCTTTCCGTCACTTTTGTTCTGGAACCTGCTGATGAGCGCTCCTCGTGAAACCATCGCTGCTGTCGCTACCGCTCAAGGTCGCGGCGGCGTGGGCATCGTTCGAATTTCAGGGCCGCTCGCCGGCGTGGCTGCACAGGCCATCAGTGGTCGGGAATTGAAACCGCGTTATGCCCATTACGGCCCGTTTCTGGATGCAGACCAAAGCGTGCTGGATGAGGGCCTGGCCCTTTATTTCCCTGGGCCTAACTCGTTCACCGGTGAAGATGTTCTGGAATTGCAGGGCCACGGTGGTCCTGTAGTCCTCGATATGCTGCTGCAGCGCTGCCTGCAACTCGGCTGCCGGCTGGCCCGCCCAGGTGAATTCAGCGAGCGGGCATTCCTCAACGACAAACTTGACCTGGCCCAGGCCGAAGCCATTGCCGACTTGATCGAAGCCAGTTCTGCACAGGCGGCACGCAATGCGCTGCGCTCGCTGCAAGGCGCGTTTTCCTTGCGTGTGCATAACCTGACGGAGCAATTGATCAGCTTGCGCATCTACGTGGAGGCGGCGATTGATTTCCCGGAAGAAGAAATCGACTTCCTGGCCGATGGCCACGTACTGGCGATGCTGGATAAAGTGCGTGAAGAGTTATCCACAGTACTGCGCGAAGCCGGGCAGGGCGCCTTGCTCCGCGACGGTATGACCGTGGTGATCGCAGGCCGCCCGAATGCCGGCAAATCCAGTTTGCTCAATGCACTGGCCGGCCGTGAAGCGGCTATCGTTACCGAGATTGCGGGGACCACGCGGGATATCCTGCGGGAACATATCCACATCGACGGCATGCCTCTGCATGTGGTCGACACCGCAGGGCTGCGTGACACCGATGACCAGGTGGAAAAGATCGGCGTGGAACGAGCGCTCAAGGCGATCGCCGAGGCCGATCGCGTGCTGCTCGTGGTAGACGCCACCGCGCCTGAGGCTGTGGACCCTTTTGCACTCTGGCCAGAATTCCTGGAGCAACGGCCGGACCCGGCCAAGGTCACGTTGATCCGCAACAAGGCCGACCTGACGGGCGAAGCCATTGCCATGGAAACCAGCGAGGATGGCCACGTCACGATCAGCCTGAGTGCCAAGTCGGCAGGTAATGGACTGGAATTGCTGCGTGACCATCTCAAGGCCTGCATGGGCTACGAGCAGACCTCCGAAAGCAGCTTCAGTGCCCGTCGCAGGCACTTGGAGGCACTGCGCCATGCCAGCGCAGCCCTGGAGCACGGACGTGCTCAGCTGACCTTGGCGGGGGCAGGGGAGCTGCTGGCCGAAGATCTGCGTCAGGCACAGCAGCTGCTGGGGGAAATCACTGGCGCGTTCAGCTCCGATGATTTGCTGGGGCGGATCTTTTCCAGTTTCTGTATCGGCAAATAACCAAGTTATCCACAGCGCCTCACCAGTTGTAAGACACCGTACCGAGCAAGGTACGGCTGTCACCCCAGTAGCAGCGCCCTGCGTCGTTGCAACCAGATACATATTCCTTGTCGAAGAGGTTCTTGGCATTCAGGTCGATCGACCAGTGGGTATCAATCTGGTAACCAATCGCGGCATCCACCAACGTGACACTGCCGGGGTCGAGCTTCCCGTAGAGAGTCGGCTTGGTGTAGGAATAGGCGCTATCGAAGTAGCGCACGCCACCGCCCAGGGAAAGGCCTTTGAGTTGGCCATCCAAGAATCGGTATTTGCCCCACACCGAGGCCTGGTTGCGTGGAACACCTGTCATCTGGTGCCCTTCGACCAACGAACCGGCCGTGTCCTTGGTAATCCGTGCGTCGGTATAGGTATAGGCCGCCGTCAGATTCAGGTTCGGTGTGATGTTGCTGTTGATTTCGAGTTCCGCACCTTTGGCGCGGCTTTCTCCCACTTGGCGATAGGTATTGGTGGTGCTGTCGAGATAGGTATCGTCTTGTTTGCGCAAGTCGTACACCGACAACGTCATCGCTGTGTCCCAACCGATCGGTTCGTATTTCAAGCCCACTTCGTATTGCCGGCTGGTGATGGGCTTGAGCGGTGAGCCTGTCACCGAGATCTGCTGCACCGGGACAAATGCGGTGGAGTAGCTGACATACGGCGTCAGGCCGTTGTCGAACTGGTACATCACACCACCCTGGTAGGTGAATTTCTGCTCGGTGGTGCTGGAGTCCGTGGCGCTTTTTACCTTGTCCCGGAAATCACTGTCGACCCAATCTTGGCGCCCACCGAGCAGGAACAACCAATGGTCGTACTTGCTTTGGATCTGTGCATAAACGCCTTTCATCTGTTGCGCGAGCAAGGTGTTTTGCACCGCTTGCGGGGTGGTCGGGTCACGCAGATACACCGGGTCATACACATTGATCGTGCCGGCGAACCCCGCATCCCAGTCCTGGTTAAACGAAGTACGGTCGTAGCTCGCGCCGAACAGCAGCGTGTTTTCCAGGCTGCCCAGCTGGAATTTGCCTTCCAGCTGGTTATCCAGGGAGTAAACCATCGACTTGTTGTAGCGGTCGTAGGCATTCATGTTCAGTTGCGTGCCGAAGCCTTGGTTGTTCAAGTCGCCCGGCCAGGTTTCATGACGGGTGATACGTGACTGCATGTAGCGGGAGTTCTGGCGGAACTGCCAATCGTCATTGAAGCTGTGGCTGAATTCGTAACCGGTGTTCCAGGCTTCGCGCTCAAAGGTATTCCAATCCGGGTCACCGAGCATGGTGCGTTTGGACAGCTTGCCGTTGGGATTGGTGAGCAAGGTGCCGGCCGCCGGTAGGCCGAGTTCAAGGTTGGTGTGGTCTTTCTGGTAGTTGGCCAGCAGAGTCAGGGTGTTGAAGTCATCGAAGTTAAGGGTCAGGGAGGGCGCAATGTAGAGCCGATCATCCGGGACATGGTCAGTTTGCGTATCGGATTTACGCCCAAGCATCACCACCCGGCCGAGGATATTCCCGTTTTCATTGAGCGGGCCGGAGATATCCACACCCACCTGGCGACGGTTGTGGGAGCCATAACCCAACTGCACCTCACCCTGTGGCGTCGCAGTAGGGTGTTTACTCACCAGGTTCACCAGCCCACCTGGTGCATTTTCGCCGTAAAGCAGTGAAGAGGGCCCACGGAAGATTTCCACACGCTCTAAGCCGTAGGGTTCGCTAGTGGTGTCGTACCGATTCCCTTGTACACGTAGGCCATCACGCAGCAGGCCGTAGCCGTAATCGGTGGCGTTGAAACCGCGAATGAAGAATAAATCCCCTGCCAGGCTATCGCCAGCGGCAAAGGGCGGCGCAAAAATACCGGGCACATAACCCAATACTTCGGTCAGCGTCTGGGATTTCTGGTCCTTGATGCGTTGGCCGGTGACCACCGATACCGAGCGCGGTGTTTCCGACAAGGGCGTACTGGTCTTGGTGCCGATGCGGCTGTTTAGCGCGTTGTAGCCTACATCCCCGGCAATCTCTTGATTAAAACCATCCTGTTGATAAGTACTCACGGTGGTCGGTGAGAGCGTGAGTTGCCCGGATGGCACGGCTTGCAGCACATAGCTTCCAGGGGCCTGGACGACAGCTAGCAGGCCTGAGGTTTGCAGTAATAGCGCAAAACCCTGTTCCACCGAATAGTCACCTTCCAACCCTGGCGTACTCAAACTCGCGGTCTGCTGAGGCGAGAACGACAGAATCACATTGGCCTTGGCGGCAAATTGGCTTAAGGCATTGTCCAGCCGCCCGGCAGCAATGGTGTAGTGCTGCACCGTAACGGCTGCAAAGGCGCCGCCGGTCGAGAGCAAAGCAACCGTGGTGGCGACAGTGCCCCTCAGCAGGCCGTAGGTTATGCCGTGGTAAGAAAGTCGCTGGCGAAGCTTGGTGGGAAGGCGCATAGGTGGGTAAGCCCTGAAGGTAGCATCGTGATTACCTGTAGGGCCGCGCCAGGTAAAAAAAAGATAACCCCCCCGTAGATTATTTTTGCGATCAGCCGGTTCGACTCACCGATACCCAATACCGAGTGAAGTATTTCACCTGGATAGGCAGGGTCGCTTGCAGGTTGGAAAGCACGGCATCGGTGGAATCCAGGCGGAACGTTCCGGAGACGCGCAGGCGTCCAGAGGCGGCGTCGCACTGCAAGACGCCCGGCCGATAGCGGGCAAGCTCGTCGATCACATCACCCAGCCGAGCATCCAGCACAATCAATTGCCCGTCGACCCAGGCGGCTTGAGTGCTGCGATACGGATGGTTATCCCCAACCTTGTGGCGGTCGAAGTCGACGCTTTCACCCGCACTGAGGATTTGGCTGTGGTCAGGTTGATCTGCGGGCGACACGCTGACCCGATCTTCCAGTACCCCAACGCGTGTGGAATCCGACAGCTGGCGTACCGTAAACCGCGTGCCTAATGCCTCAACCCGGCCTTGGCGGGTTTCGAGGTAAAACGGCGTCTGCCCGCCAGACTTACCCGTGTGGATAAGTACTTCCCCCTCACGCAGGCGGATCAATCGCTGGCGCGCATCGAACGCCACGTCTATCGAGGTGTGGGTATTGAGATCGACCTGCGTGCCGTCGGCCAACGCGATGCGCCGGTGTTCACCTACGCCGGTGCGGTAGTCGGCCCACACGTTGCCCAGGGACGTATGTTGCTGAACATTCCACCCCAAATACCCGGTGCCACCCAGCAGCAACATCCACTTCAGTACCTGGCGGCGTTGTTGCGTGGTGGACAGCGCACGGCGCGTCAAATCCGCAGGCAGTGCGCCAAGGCTGCGCTGCACTTGCTCCATCTGGTTCCACGCGGCCTGGTGGGAAGGATCACCATTGAGCCATTGCTGCCAGGCATGGTGTTCGGCGGGAGTGGGTGGTTGGGCTTGAAACTGCACATACCAACTGGCGGCCGCTTCGAAGATTTTGCGATCAGGGGCCGCCATTACAAGGTGGCCATGATCAGCGAGCATTCCGTCAGTGCACGGATCATGTGTTTTTTCACCGTGGTCAGTGAAACCTGCAGTTGATCAGCGATCTGTTGATAAGTCAGCCCGTCGATCTGCGAGAGCATGAAGATTCGCCGCGCCCGATCACCGAGGCCGCAAAGCGCTTTGTCCACAGCCACCAGCGTTTCAATGATGATTGCCTTGTCTTCTTCACTGATGGCCATGACTTCAGGGCGTTCGGCCAAAGTCTGCCTATAGGCTTGTTCAATGGCGTGCCGGCGATACCGATCAATCACCAACCCCCTGGCAACGGTCGCCAAGTAATCGCGCGGTTCCAGGATCTGCGATGCATGACGGCCGCCCAGGATGCGCACGAACGTATCGTGGGCCACATCGGCCGCATCGCAGGTGTTATGCAACTTGCCTTTGAGCCACCCGTGCAGCCAGGAATGGTGTTGCTCGTAGATGTGCTGGACTACAGCTGTGTGCGAAGGAGCAGACATAGGAGCGAGACAAGGTGGCTTAATGATAATCGCTATTATTAACTGCCCTATCGTTTTCTCACAATAGCCCTCTTTCTACCGCCCGCTCCAACGGACTGATGAGTTTGGATGGCCTCATCGTGGGTGAAATACAGCCCAATTCAACAATTTCTGTGGATTAAGCCCTGTGAATAACCGCCCCTGTGCCCAGTTGATAACAGGGCCTGAAACCTGAGCAAAAACCCATCTGTGGATAACCACCTGTTTAATCCACAGGCTTAAAGCACTTATCCAAGGGCCTCATTGGCACATGACCACAGACTTTTGAATCGCTGTACACGACGGAAATAAAGGGCTGCATAGATCTATCCACAGAAAAGTTGCTCAGTAGAAATAAACATAAAAACAAAGATCTTATAAATTTCTTTCTTTTTAATTTCTATTGTCAGTGATTCATCCACAGCTGGTTAAATTTTGTGCAAAGGGTTCTTTAGGAAGGGCTAAGTCCCTATACTTGCCGCCAAAGCTCTAAAACTCTTTCAACAATCAATTCCTGATTACCTACATAAGCAGGCACGAGGTGCGTGGTGGATTTCCCTTCCCGTTTTGAAGTGATCGTCATCGGCGGCGGTCATGCCGGTACCGAGGCAGCACTGGCGTCAGCACGCATGGGCGTAAAAACCCTGTTGCTCACGCATAACGTGGAAACCCTCGGTGCAATGAGTTGCAACCCCGCCATTGGTGGGATCGGCAAAAGCCATCTGGTCAAGGAAATCGACGCCCTTGGCGGCGTCATGGCCATGGCGACCGACAAAGGTGGTATTCAATTTCGCGTGCTCAACAGCCGCAAAGGCCCCGCCGTGCGTGCTACTCGGGCACAAGCCGACCGCATCCTGTACAAGGCTGCGGTACGTGAAACCCTGGAAAACCAACCGAACCTGTGGATATTTCAACAGGCAGCCGATGACCTGATCGTCGAACAAGACGTGGTGAAAGGTGTTGTCACCCAAATGGGTCTGCGTTTCTTCGCTGAATCCGTGGTGTTGACCACCGGTACGTTCCTTGGCGGACTTATCCACATCGGCATGCAAAATTATTCCGGTGGCCGAGCCGGTGATCCGCCGTCGATTGCTCTGGCAAAACGCCTGCGTGAATTGCCACTGCGTGTCGGTCGCCTGAAAACCGGGACCCCGCCGCGTATCGATGGGCGTTCTGTGGATTTCTCGATGATGACCGAGCAAGCCGGCGATACGCCGATCCCGGTGATGTCGTTCATGGGCTCCAAAGAGCAGCATCCAAAACAGGTGAGCTGCTGGATTACCCACACCAATGCCAGGACTCACGAGATCATTGCCGCGAACCTCGACCGTTCGCCAATGTATTCCGGCGTGATCGAAGGGATTGGCCCGCGTTATTGCCCGTCGATCGAAGACAAGATCCACCGCTTTGCCGACAAGGACAGTCACCAGGTCTTCATCGAGCCCGAAGGCTTGACCACTCATGAGCTGTACCCGAACGGGATTTCCACTTCCCTGCCGTTCGACGTGCAAATCCAGATCGTGCAATCGATTCGCGGCATGGAAAATGCGCACATCGTGCGCCCCGGTTATGCCATCGAGTACGACTACTTCGATCCGCGGGATCTGAAGTACAGCCTGGAAACCAAAGTGATCGGCGGGCTGTTCTTCGCCGGCCAAATCAACGGCACAACCGGTTACGAAGAGGCCGGCGCCCAAGGTTTGCTGGCCGGGACCAACGCGGCACTGCGTGCACAGGGCAAAGACAGCTGGTGCCCGCGCCGCGATGAAGCCTACATCGGCGTGTTGGTCGACGACCTGATTACCCTGGGTACCCAGGAACCGTATCGGATGTTTACGTCCCGCGCCGAATATCGCCTGATCCTGCGTGAAGACAATGCCGACTTGCGCTTGACCGAAAAAGGTCGCGAACTGGGTCTGGTCGATGACGCGCGCTGGGCAGCCTTCTGCAAAAAACGCGAAAGCATTGCACTGGAAGAGCAGCGCCTGAAAAGCACCTGGGTTCGCCCAGGCACTGAGCAGGGCGACGCAATTGCCGAAAAATTCGGCACGCCGCTGACCCACGAGTACAACTTGCTGAATCTGCTTTCCCGTCCGGAAATCGACTACGCTGGCTTGGTCGAAGTGACGGGGGGCGGCGCAGAAGATCCACAGGTCGCCGAGCAGGTCGAAATCAAGACCAAATATGCCGGTTACATTGATCGCCAGCAGGACGAGATTGCTCGACTGCGCGCCAGTGAAGACACCAAGTTGCCTGTGGATATCGACTACACCGGGATTTCCGGTCTATCGAAAGAAATTCAAAGCAAGCTGGGGATAACTCGACCAGAAACCCTGGGCCAGGCTTCACGTATCCCCGGCGTCACTCCGGCAGCCATTTCGCTGTTGATGATTCATTTGAAAAAACGCGGCGCGGGCCGTCAGTTGGAGCAAAGCGCTTGAGTTCGTTGGTCACCTCGCAACATGCCGAAGAGTTATCCACAGGTGCACGCCAGTTGGGCGTTGATCTGACCGCAGTCCAGCACGAGTTGCTGCTGGGCTATCTGGCCCTGTTGATCAAATGGAACAAGGCTTACAACCTTACCGCGGTGCGAAATCCCGACGAGATGGTGTCCCGGCATTTGCTCGACAGTCTGAGCGTGATGCCGTTTATCGAAAACGGTCGCTGGTTGGACGTGGGCAGTGGCGGCGGCATGCCGGGTATTCCCCTGGCCATCCTGTTTCCCGAGTCCCAAGTGACTTGCCTGGACAGCAACGGCAAGAAAACCCGCTTCCTGACCCAGGTCAAACTCGAACTCAAGCTGGATAACCTCCATGTTATCCACAGCCGTGTCGAAGAATTCACGCCTGAACTGCCTTTCAACGGAATTGTTTCCCGGGCGTTCAGCAGCATGGAGAACTTCAGCAACTGGACACGCCACCTGGGTGACCGCGATACCCGCTGGCTGGCAATGAAGGGCGTCCATCCAAGCGATGAGCTGTTAGCATTGCCGACAGACTTCCACCTCGATAGCGAACACGCCTTGGCCGTACCCGGTTGCCAAGGCCAACGCCATCTGCTGATACTGCGCCGCACGGCATGATTGGGAACACAAGCAAGAATGGCTAAGGTATTCGCGATAGCGAACCAGAAAGGTGGCGTGGGCAAAACCACCACCTGCATCAACCTCGCAGCATCCCTGGTCGCGACCAAGCGCCGGGTGCTGTTGATCGATCTCGATCCACAGGGCAACGCCACCATGGGTAGCGGTGTGGATAAACACGGCCTGGAAAACTCGGTCTACGACTTGCTGATCGGTGAGTGCGACCTGGCCCAGGCCATGCACTATTCCGAACACGGCGGTTATCAACTGCTGCCGGCCAACCGCGATTTGACCGCGGCGGAAGTGGTGCTGCTGGAAATGCAGATGAAAGAAAGCCGTCTGCGCAGCGCCTTGGCGCCGATCCGCGAGAACTACGATTACATCTTGATCGACTGCCCACCGTCGCTGTCGATGCTGACACTCAACGCGTTGGTGGCGGCCGATGGGGTGATTATCCCCATGCAGTGCGAGTACTACGCGCTGGAAGGTTTGAGCGACCTTGTGGATAACATCAAGCGGATCGCCGAGTTGCTCAACCCGAACCTGCAGATCGAAGGCTTGCTGCGCACCATGTTCGACCCGCGCCTGAGCCTGATGAACGATGTGTCGGCACAGCTCAAGGAACACTTCGGCGAGCAGCTTTACGACACCGTGATCCCGCGCAACATTCGTTTGGCCGAAGCGCCAAGCTATGGGATGCCCGCGTTGGCGTACGACAAATCGTCCCGTGGCGCCATTGCCTACCTGGCTCTGGCCGGCGAGATGGTTCGCCGCCAACGCCGCAACTCTCGCACCGCTGCAGCCCAGCCAACTTAAGGAATCCCCATGGCCGTCAAGAAACGAGGTCTCGGACGTGGACTGGATGCACTGTTGAGTGGTCCGACCGTCACATCGCTTGAAGAACAAGCGGTGCAGGCCGACGAGCGCGAGCTGCAGCACTTGCCCCTGGACCTGATCCAGCGCGGCAAATACCAGCCACGCCGGGACATGGATCCACAGGCGCTGGAAGAACTGGCCAACTCGATCAAGGCCCAGGGCGTGATGCAGCCGATCGTGGTGCGTCCGATTGGCGGCGGTCGTTTTGAAATTATTGCCGGTGAACGTCGCTGGCGTGCCAGCCAGCAGGCCGGCAAAGAAACCATCCCTGCGATGGTGCGTGATGTGCCGGATGAAACCGCCATCGCCATGGCGTTGATCGAGAACATCCAGCGTGAAGATCTCAATCCGGTCGAAGAGGCGATCGCATTGCAGCGTCTGCAGCAGGAATTCCAGTTGACCCAGCAACAAGTGGCCGACGCGGTGGGCAAATCCCGCGTCACCGTGTCCAACTTGCTGCGCCTGATCGCATTGCCGGAAGTCATCAA
Organism: Pseudomonas sp. PB105; assembly: GCF_009764655.1. Taxonomy (NCBI): domain Bacteria; kingdom Pseudomonadati; phylum Pseudomonadota; class Gammaproteobacteria; order Pseudomonadales; family Pseudomonadaceae; genus Pseudomonas; species Pseudomonas sp. PB105. The sequence continues at coordinate 497,458 of NZ_RWIO01000093.1, read as the reverse complement.
GACCATGTTGTCCCATGGCGATCTGGAAATGGGTCATGCCCGTGCTTTGCTCGGGTTGCCGGAAAATCAACAAGTTGAAGGGGCGCGACACGTTGTCGCACGAGGGCTCACCGTTCGTCAGACTGAAGCGCTGGTTCGCCAGTGGCTCAGTGGCAAACCTGCACCGGTCGAAACCGCCAAACCTGATCCGGATATCGCGCGTCTTGAGCAACGCCTGGCCGAACGCCTGGGCTCTGCGGTGCAGATTCGCCACGGCAAGAAGGGCAAAGGCCAATTGGTGATCGGATATAATTCCCTCGATGAGCTTCAGGGCGTCCTTGCCCACATCCGCTGAAACATTTGCTTATGTAGCGCGTGATCGGAAATCACTACCCGGCAGTTGAATAGGGGCAGAACCGCCCCTATACTCTGCGCGCATTTTGTCGGCACAAATTATGCCAAGTTATTGATTTCCGGCAGCCGACCATTGAGGAGCAAGAGTGATGGAAACCCGCACGCCAAACACGTTGCCGTTCCATCGCTTGGCCGTTTTTCCGGTTTTATTGGCTCAATTTGTCATCTTGCTGATCGCCGCATTGGCGCTTTGGTACTGGCATGGAGTCGTAGCCGGATATTCAGGACTCTGCGGAGGCCTGATAGCCTTGCTGCCCAATATGTATTTTGCTCACAGGGCCTTTCGGTTTTCCGGCGCCCGAGCAGCCCAGGCTATCGTCCGGTCTTTTTATGCTGGCGAGGCAGGGAAACTGATTTTGACGGCAGTGCTGTTTGCACTGACCTTTGCAGGTGTGAAGCCATTGGCGCCGCTGGCTGTATTCGGCGTCTTCGTGTTGACCCAACTGGTCAGCTGGTTCGCTCCCCTGCTAATGAAAACAAGACTTTCGAAACCTTAGGGCGTTTGAGGCAACCATGGCAGAAACAACCGCTTCGGGCTATATCCAGCACCACTTGCAGAACCTGACCTTCGGTCAGCTTCCCAACGGCGGCTGGGGCTTTGCCCACTCCGCAGCAGAAGCCAAAGAAATGGGCTTCTGGGCTTTCCACCTGGACACTCTGGGTTGGTCGGTCGCACTGGGTCTGATCTTCGTCCTGATTTTCCGCATGGCGGCAAAGAAGGCGACTTCGGGTCAGCCAGGTGCTTTGCAGAACTTCGTTGAAGTATTGGTCGAATTCGTCGATGGCAGCGTGAAAGACAGCTTCCATGGCCGTAGCCCGGTGATTGCACCGCTGGCGCTGACCATATTCGTCTGGGTGTTCCTGATGAACGCTGTCGACCTGATCCCGGTTGACTGGATTCCTCAGTTGGCCATGGCGATTTCCGGCGATCCGCACATTCCATTCCGTGCCGTATCGACCACTGACCCTAACGCTACCCTGGGCATGGCCCTGTCGGTATTTGCGTTGATCATTTTCTACAGCATCAAGATCAAGGGCATCGGCGGCTTCATCGGCGAACTGACCCTGCACCCGTTCGGCAGCAAGAACATCTTCGTTCAAGCCCTGCTGATCCCGGTGAACTTCCTGCTGGAATTCGTGACCCTGATCGCCAAGCCGATTTCCCTGGCTCTGCGACTGTTCGGCAACATGTATGCCGGCGAGCTGGTGTTCATTCTGATCGCTGTGATGTTCGGCAGCGGCCTGCTCTGGCTTAGCGGCCTGGGCATTGTTCTGCAGTGGGCGTGGGCTGTGTTCCACATCCTGATCATCACCCTGCAGGCCTTCATCTTCATGATGCTGACCATCGTCTACCTGTCGATGGCGCACGAAGAGAACCATTAAGACCAGTCTCGACTAGTCTGATGTCCTTCCCGGTGAAACGGGAAGGTGGCCCAACAGGGCTATGAAACGATTTGTTTTACCGCTTTAAAATCTAAAAAACCTAAACCATACGACGTAAAAGTCGGGAGGAAAGATGGAAACTGTAGTTGGTCTAACCGCTATCGCTGTTGCACTGTTGATCGGCCTGGGCGCCCTGGGTACTGCCATTGGTTTCGGCCTGCTGGGCGGCAAGTTCCTGGAAGGCGCAGCGCGTCAGCCAGAAATGGTTCCAATGCTGCAAGTTAAAATGTTCATCGTCGCCGGCCTGCTCGACGCCGTGACCATGATCGGTGTTGGTATCGCTCTGTTCTTCACCTTCGCGAACCCTTTCGTTGGTCAACTCGCCGGTTAATCACTCGTCTTTTCGAGTGATTGGTGTGTTGTGCAACGAATGAGCGAGGTATTGGCGTGAACATTAATGCAACCATTATTGGTCAGTCCTTAGCGTTCTTGATTTTTGTCGTTTTCTGCATGAAGTTCGTATGGCCTCCGGTCATCGCAGCTCTGCACGAACGTCAGAAGAAGATCGCGGATGGACTGGACGCTGCAGCACGAGCAGCTCGCGACCTGGAGTTGGCCCAAGATAAAGCGGGTCAACAACTGCGCGAAGCGAAAGCTCAAGCAGCCGAAATCATTGAGCAAGCCAAGAAACGCGGTAACCAGATCGTTGAAGAGGCTGTTGAAAAAGCCCGTATCGACGCTGACCGTGTGAAGGTTCAGGCTCAGGCCGAGATCGAGCAGGAACTGAACGGTGTCAAAGACGCGCTGCGTGCCCAACTGGGTGCTCTGGCCGTTGGCGGTGCTGAGAAGATCCTGGGTGCCACAATCGATCAAAACGCGCACGCGGAGCTGGTTAACAAACTGGCTGCTGAAATTTAAGCGAGGGCGATCATGGCAGAATTGACCACGTTGGCCCGACCTTACGCTAAGGCAGCCTTCGAGCACGCCCAGGCCCACCAGCAGCTGGCCTCTTGGTCAGCCATGCTCGGCCTGGCTGCAGCAGTGTCGCAAGACGACACCATGCAGCGCGTGCTCAAGGCCCCGCGACTGACGAGCGCAGACAAGGCCGCCACTTTTATTGAAGTGTGCGGCGACAAGTTTGATGTGAAGGCACAGAACTTCATCAACGTCATTGCCGAAAACGACCGTCTCCTGCTTCTGCCGGAGATTGCCGCTCTGTTCGACCTGTACAAGGCCGAGCAAGAGAAATCGGTAGACGTTGAAGTGACCAGTGCTTTTGCATTGAACCAAGAACAGCAAGACAAACTCGCCAAGGTTCTCAGTGCACGACTCGACCGGGAAGTGCGCCTGCAAGTTGCGGAAGACCCATCCCTCATTGGGGGTGTTGTCATTCGCGCCGGCGACCTGGTTATCGATGGCTCGATTCGCGGCAAACTCGCGAATCTTGCCGAAGCATTGAAATCTTGAGTTTGAAGGGGCAGCAGAGCAATGCAGCAACTCAATCCTTCCGAAATAAGTGAAATTATCAAGGGCCGCATCGACAAGCTCGATGTGACCTCCCAAGCCCGTAACGAAGGCACTGTCGTCAGCGTATCTGACGGCATCGTGCGGATTCACGGTCTGGCCGACGTAATGTACGGCGAGATGATCGAGTTTCCGGGCGGCGTCTACGGTATGGCCCTCAACCTGGAGCAAGACTCCGTAGGTGCCGTTGTATTGGGCGCGTACACCAGTCTGGCTGAAGGCATGAGCGCCAAGTGCACAGGCCGCATCCTGGAAGTTCCGGTTGGTAAGGAACTGCTGGGTCGCGTAGTCGACGCACTGGGTAACCCTGTTGACGGCAAAGGTCCACTGGGCAACACCGAGACCGACGCGGTCGAGAAAGTTGCTCCGGGCGTGATCTGGCGTAAGTCGGTAGACCAGCCTGTACAGACTGGCTACAAGGCTGTCGATGCCATGATTCCTGTCGGCCGTGGCCAGCGTGAGCTGATCATCGGTGACCGTCAGATCGGTAAAACCGCTCTGGCAATCGACGCGATCATCAACCAGAAGAACAGCGGCATTTTCTGCGTCTACGTAGCTATTGGTCAGAAACAATCGACCATCGCCAACGTGGTTCGCAAGCTGGAAGAAAACGGCGCCCTGGCCAACACGATCATCGTGGCTGCCAGTGCTTCGGAATCTCCTGCGCTGCAATTCCTGGCACCGTACTCCGGTTGCACCATGGGTGAATTCTTCCGCGACCGCGGTGAAGACGCGCTGATCGTTTATGACGATCTGTCCAAGCAGGCAGTGGCTTATCGCCAAATCTCCCTGCTGCTGCGCCGTCCACCAGGCCGTGAAGCTTACCCAGGCGACGTGTTCTATCTCCACTCCCGTCTGCTGGAGCGCGCATCCCGCGTTTCGGAAGAGTACGTAGAGAAGTTCACCAACGGCGCAGTGACCGGCAAAACCGGTTCCCTGACCGCACTGCCGATCATCGAAACCCAGGCTGGCGACGTTTCCGCGTTCGTTCCGACCAACGTGATTTCCATCACCGACGGTCAGATCTTCCTGGAATCGGCCATGTTCAACTCGGGCATCCGTCCTGCAGTGAACGCCGGTGTTTCGGTATCCCGTGTGGGTGGTGCCGCTCAGACCAAGATCATCAAGAAGCTCTCCGGTGGTATCCGTACCGCTCTGGCTCAGTACCGTGAACTGGCGGCATTCGCCCAGTTCGCTTCTGACCTGGACGAAGCGACCCGTAAGCAACTTGAGCATGGTCAGCGCGTTACCGAGCTGATGAAGCAGAAGCAATACGCCCCAATGTCGATCGCTGACATGGCGTTGTCGCTGTATGCCGCTGAGCGTGGGTTCCTGACCGACGTTGAAATCGCCAAGGTCGGCAGCTTTGAACAAGCGCTGATTGCTTACTTCAACCGCGATCACGCCGAATTGATGGCGAAGATCAACGTGAAGGGTGACTTCAATGACGATATCGACGCTGGCATGAAAGCCGGTATCGAGAAGTTCAAGGCCACCCAAACCTGGTAAGCCGCAGCGGGAGCCGCAAGGCTCCCGCTTGCTAACCTGATAGGTGTTACATGGCAGGCGCAAAAGAGATTCGCAGTAAGATTGCGAGCATCAAAAGCACGCAAAAAATTACCAGCGCCATGGAAAAAGTGGCGGTCAGCAAAATGCGCAAGGCACAAATGCGCATGGCTGCTAGCCGTCCTTATGCGGAGCGTATCCGCCAGGTAATTGGGCATCTGGCCAACGCCAACCCGGAATACCGCCACCCGTTCATGATCGACCGCGAAGTTAAGCGTGTGGGTTATGTGGTAGTGAGCAGTGACCGTGGTTTGTGCGGTGGTTTGAATACCAACCTGTTCAAGGCCCTGGTCAAGGACATGGCGGTAAACCGCGAAAACGGCGTCGAGATCGATCTGTGTGTCGTTGGTAGCAAGGGTGCGGCCTTTTTCCGCAACTTCGGCGGTAACGTCGTTGCAGCTATCAGCCACCTGGGTGAAGAGCCGTCGATCAATGATTTGATCGGCAGTGTGAAGGTGATGCTGGATGCGTACCTGGAAGGCCGGATTGACCGCCTGTCCGTGGTATCCAACAAGTTCATCAACACCATGACCCAGCAGCCAACCGTGGAGCAATTGATTCCACTGGTGGCGACTCCGGATCAGGAACTCAAGCACCACTGGGACTACCTCTACGAACCAGACGCCAAAGAGCTGCTTGACGGCTTGATGGTGCGCTACGTGGAGTCGCAGGTGTACCAGGCGGTGGTCGAGAACAACGCAGCTGAACAAGCGGCGCGGATGATCGCGATGAAAAACGCTACCGATAACGCCGGTGATCTGATCAGCGATTTGCAGCTGATCTACAACAAGGCGCGTCAGGCTGCGATCACCCAAGAGATCTCGGAAATCGTCGGCGGCGCTGCCGCGGTTTAACGGTTCAAATATTCAGAGGATCCAGCTATGAGTAGCGGACGTATCGTTCAAATCATCGGCGCCGTTATCGACGTGGAATTTCCACGCGACAGCGTACCGAGCATCTACAACGCGCTGAAAGTACAAGGCGCGGAAACTACTCTGGAAGTTCAGCAGCAGCTGGGCGACGGTGTAGTTCGTACCATTGCGATGGGTTCCACCGAAGGCTTGAAGCGCGGTCTGGACGTTATCGACTCTGGCGCTGCCATTTCCGTACCGGTCGGTAAAGCGACCCTGGGCCGGATCATGGACGTACTGGGCAACCCGATTGACGAAGCGGGTCCGATCGACACCGAAGAGCGTTGGGGCATTCACCGTCCAGCACCTTCGTTCGCGGAACAAGCTGGTGGCAACGACCTGCTGGAAACCGGCATCAAGGTTATCGACCTGGTTTGCCCGTTCGCCAAAGGCGGTAAAGTCGGTCTGTTCGGTGGTGCCGGTGTAGGCAAGACCGTAAACATGATGGAACTGATCCGTAACATCGCCATCGAGCACAGCGGTTATTCCGTGTTCGCCGGTGTGGGTGAGCGTACCCGTGAGGGTAACGACTTCTACCACGAGATGAAGGACTCCAACGTTCTGGACAAAGTGGCACTGGTTTACGGTCAGATGAACGAGCCGCCGGGTAACCGTCTGCGCGTAGCACTGACTGGCCTGACCATGGCCGAGAAGTTCCGTGACGAAGGTAACGACGTTCTGCTGTTCGTCGACAACATCTACCGTTACACCTTGGCCGGTACTGAAGTATCCGCACTGCTGGGCCGTATGCCTTCTGCAGTAGGTTACCAGCCGACCCTGGCTGAAGAGATGGGTGTTCTGCAAGAACGTATCACTTCGACCAAGGAAGGTTCGATCACTTCGATCCAAGCGGTATACGTACCTGCGGATGACTTGACCGACCCGTCGCCAGCGACCACCTTCGCCCACTTGGACGCCACCGTCGTTCTGTCCCGTGACATCGCTTCCCTGGGTATCTACCCAGCGGTCGATCCACTGGACTCGACTTCGCGCCAGCTGGACCCGAACGTGATCGGCCAGGAGCACTACGACACCGCTCGCGGCGTTCAGTACGTGCTGCAGCGTTACAAAGAACTGAAGGACATCATTGCGATCCTGGGTATGGACGAGCTGTCGGAAGCCGACAAGCAGTTGGTAAACCGTGCTCGTAAGATCCAGCGCTTCTTGTCGCAGCCGTTCTTCGTGGCTGAAGTCTTCACCGGTGCTTCGGGTAAATACGTTTCCCTGAAAGACACCATTGCTGGCTTCAAAGGCATCCTCAACGGTGACTACGACCACCTGCCAGAACAAGCGTTCTACATGGTCGGCGGCATCGAAGAAGCGATCGAGAAAGCCAAGAAACTGTAATCCAGGCGCCCGGAAACGGGCGCTCATCAGGTTGAGGCAATCAGATGGCTATGACAGTCCATTGCGATATCGTCAGCGCGGAAGGGGAAATCTTCTCCGGTCTGGTAGAAATGGTGATTGCACACGGCGAACTCGGTGACCTGGGTATTGCCATGGGCCACGCGCCGTTGATCACCAGCTTGAAGCCAGGTCCGATCACTCTGACCAAGCAAGGCGGGGAACGTGAGGTGTTTTACATCTCCGGTGGTTTCCTTGAGGTTCAGCCGAACATGGTCAAGGTACTTGCCGACACTGTGCAACGTGCTGGCGACCTGGATGAAGCCTCCGCTCAGGAAGCCGTCAAGGCTGCCGAGAAGGCCCTGAACGAAAAGGGTGCGGACTTCGACTACAGCGCTGCTGCTGTACGTCTGGCCGAGGCTGCAGCCCAGCTGCGCACGCTCCAGCAGATCCGCAAGAAGTAAGCGGCCTAGCCGCAATGCTTCAAGCGCGATTGATTAAAAAGGGTAGCCTCGGCTACCCTTTTTCTTTTTTAGCAAAACACTTCTCTGGTCTGAACCCGGACCGCCCAGGATTGGTAGCCATTCATGTCTCTTGAAATCGTCATTCTCGCCGCAGGCCAGGGCACCCGCATGCGTTCAGCCCTGCCCAAGGTGCTGCACCCGGTGGCCGGCAACTCCATGCTTGGCCATGTTATCCACAGCGCCCGGCAGTTGGACCCGCAACGCATCCACGTGGTGATCGGCCACGGTGCCGATGCCGTGCGTGAGCGCCTGGCCGCGGACGACCTGAATTTCGTATTGCAGGACAAGCAACTGGGCACCGGCCACGCCACCGCGCAAGCCGTACCGTTCATCACCGCCGATACGGTACTGATCCTCTATGGCGACGTGCCGCTGATCGAAGTGGAAACCCTGCAACGCCTGCTCAAGCACGTAGTGCCTGGCCAGATGGGCCTGCTCACCGTTGAACTGGACGACCCCACCGGCTACGGGCGCATCGTGCGCAATGCTGACGGCAAGGTCGCCGCCATCGTTGAACACAAGGACGCCAGCGAAGCCCAACGCGCCATCACCGAAGGCAATACCGGGATTCTCGCCGTCCCTGCGAACAAGCTTGCTGACTGGATGAGCCGCCTGTCCAACAACAACGCCCAGGGCGAGTACTACCTCACCGACGTCATCGAGATGGCCGTGAGTGATGGCCTGCTGGTCGCCACCGAACAGCCCCACGACCCGATGGAAGTGCAGGGCGCCAACGACCGCAAGCAGCTTGCAGAGCTTGAGCGTCACTATCAATTGCGCGAAGGCCGTCGCCTGATGGCGCTCGGCGTAACCCTGCGTGATCCGGCTCGCTTTGACGTGCGCGGTGAAGTGACTGTGGGCCGAGATGTGCTGATCGACATCAACGTGATCCTGGAAGGTCGCGTAATCATCGAAGACGACGTGGTGATTGGCCCGAACTGTGTGATCAAGGACAGCACCTTGCGTAAAGGCGTGGTGGTCAAGGCCAACAGTCATATCGACGGTGCCGTGATGGGCGAGGGCAGCGACGCCGGCCCGTTTGCACGGTTGCGTCCGGGTACCGTGATGGGCGCCAGGGCGCATGTCGGCAATTTCGTCGAACTGAAAAACGCGAAAATGGGCGACGACGCAAAGGCCGGCCACCTTGCTTACCTGGGTGATACGGTGATCGGTGCTCGCAGCAACATTGGCGCCGGCGCGATCACCTGCAACTACGATGGCGCCAACAAGTACCAGACGACGATTGGTGAGGACGTATTCATCGGCTCGAATAATTCGCTGATTGCACCTGTGACAATCGGCGATGGTTCGAACACTGCCGCGGGCTCAACCATCAACCAGGATGTGGATAAGTCCCAATTGGCCGTAGCACGCGCCCGCCAACGCAATATCGACGGCTGGAAACGCCCGGTCAAAATCAAAAAGACCTGAGTTATCCACATCCCCAGGTAACTTAGCTCCAATGTGGGAGGGGTCTTGCCCCCTCCCACATTTGTCATGTGTTGTTCGAAAAATCTTATCCCGACGCTTGACGCTACCTTCTCAATAGGTTTTGATTGCCTTCGTTATCTTTCGAAACGAAACTTATCATCATCATGTCGAAACGAAATACACCCCAACGACGCCACAACATCCTGGCCTTGCTCAATGAACAGGGCGAAGTCAGCGTGGACGAACTGGCCAAACGTTTCGAAACCTCGGAAGTGACCATCCGCAAGGACCTGGCCGCCCTCGAAAGCAACGGCCTGCTGCTGCGCCGCTACGGTGGCGCAATCACCATGCCCCAGGAACTGGTCGGCGATGCCGCTCAACCGGTCTCGGCCCATAAGCGGGCCATTGCCCGTGCGGCGGTGATGCGTCTGCGCGAACACGCCCGCATCATCATCGACAGCGGCAGTACTACCGCCGCCATGATTCCGGAACTCGGCCACCAGCCCGGCCTGGTGGTGATGACCAACTCCCTGCACGTGGCCAGCGCCTTGAGCGAACTGGAACATGAGCCAGTGCTGTTGATGACCGGCGGCACCTGGGACCCCCACTCGGACTCGTTCCAGGGCCAGGTTGCCGAGCAGGTTTTACGTTCCTACGACTTTGATCAACTGTTCATCGGGGCCGACGGCATCGATCTGCAGCGCGGTACCACCACCTTCAACGAACTGCTGGGCCTGAGCCGCGTGATGGCCGAGGTCGCCCGTGAAGTGGTGGTGATGGTCGAATCCGACAAGATCGGCCGCAAGATTCCCAACCTGGAACTGCCCTGGAGCAGCGTCCATACCCTTATTACCGATGATCGCCTGCCGCTTGAGGCCCGCGACCAGATCCAAGCCCGCGGCATTACGCTGATATGCGCGGCAATCATCTAGGAGAAGCACCATGTGTGGAATTGTAGGCGCAGTCGCCGAACGTAACGTGACCGCGATTTTGATCGAAGGCCTCAAGCGCCTGGAATACCGTGGCTACGACAGCGCCGGTGTGGCCGTCTTCAGCAACGCCGGCAAGCTTGAGCGCATGCGTCGCCCAGGCAAGGTCAGCGAGCTGGAACAGGCCCTGGCCGGCGAGCCGCTGGTCGGCCGCCTGGGTATTGCCCACACCCGTTGGGCCACCCACGGTGCGCCGTGCGAACGCAACGCCCACCCGCACTTCTCCGGCGACCTGGCCGTGGTGCACAACGGCATCATCGAAAACCACGAAGTGCTGCGTGAGCAACTCAAGAGCCTGGGCTACGTGTTCACCTCGGACACCGACACCGAAGTCATCGCCCACCTGCTCAACCACAAGCTCAAGGACCACAGCGACCTGACCACCGCCCTCAAGGCCACGGTCAAGGAACTGCACGGCGCCTATGGCCTAGCCGTGGTCAGCGCCAGCCAACCCGACCGCGTGGTTGCCGCCCGCAGTGGCAGCCCGCTGGTGATCGGCCTGGGCCTGGGGGAAAACTTCCTCGCTTCCGATCAACTGGCCCTGCGCCAGGTGACTGACCGCTTCATGTACCTGGAAGAGGGCGATATTGCCGACATCCGCCGCGAAAGCGTGGCGATCTGGGACGTGAACGGCAACTCCGTCGAACGCGAAGCCGTGCAATACCGTGACGGTGCCGAAGCCGCCGACAAAGGCGAATATCGTCACTTCATGCTCAAGGAAATCCACGAGCAACCGGCCGTGGTCCAACGCACATTGGAAGGTCGACTGAGCCAGCACCAAGTGCTGGTCAACGCATTCGGCCCACAAGCCGCCGAGCTGTTCGCCAAAGTGCGCAATGTGCAGATCGTCGCCTGCGGCACCAGCTACCACGCGGGTATGGTTGCCCGTTACTGGTTGGAAGAACTGGCCGGCATCCCTTGCCAGGTCGAAGTCGCCAGCGAATTCCGCTACCGCAAGGTGGTGGTGCAGCCCGACACCCTGTTCGTGACCATCTCCCAGTCCGGCGAAACCGCTGACACCCTTGCCGCCCTGCGCAACGCCAAGGAGCTGGGGTTCCTCGCCAGCCTGGCGATCTGCAACGTCAGCATCAGCTCGCTGGTGCGTGAGTCCGACCTGACCCTGCTGACCCAGGCTGGTCGCGAAATCGGCGTGGCTTCCACCAAAGCCTTCACCACCCAGTTGGTCGGCCTGTTGCTGCTGACCCTGTCCCTGGGCCAAGTGCGCGGCACCCTGGCCGAAGGCGTCGAAGCCACCTTGGTGGAAGAACTGCGCCGCCTGCCGACCCGCCTGGGCGAAGCCCTGGCCATGGACAGCGTGGTAGAGAAAGTCGCCGAGCTATTCGCCGACAAGAACCACACCCTGTTCCTCGGCCGTGGCGCGCAATACCCGGTGGCGATGGAAGGCGCCCTCAAGCTCAAGGAAATCTCGTACATCCACGCCGAAGCCTACCCGGCCGGTGAGCTCAAACACGGCCCCCTGGCCCTTGTGGATGACGACATGCCAGTAGTCACCGTAGCGCCGAACAACGAACTGCTGGAAAAACTCAAATCCAACCTGCAGGAAGTACGCGCCCGTGGCGGCCAACTGGTGGTATTCGCCGACGAGAAAGCTGGCATGACCAACGCTGAAGGCACCCACGTCATCAACATGCCGCACATCAACGACACCCTGTCGCCGATCCTCTACACGATCCCGCTGCAGTTGCTGTCGTACTACGTGGCCGTGCTCAAGGGCACCGACGTTGACCAGCCGCGCAACCTGGCCAAATCGGTGACAGTCGAGTAACACCCCACGTACCTGGAGGCCCCCGCGGCCTCCAGGTTTCAACGCAAGGACGCTACGTTGACCCCTTCTTCCTTTCCCCAACCCGGCGAGCTTTTGCACAATCGCCGGTTTGCCGTCGCCAGCAACACCCATGGCCTTTCCGGTACCGGCACGGTGTTTCATTACCTTGTCGACGGCGATGCCATTTCCAGCACCTACCAAGGCGGCCGAATCCGCATGGGGACGCAAGTCGGTCGCGTCACCGGTGCCGACACCATTGAGCTGCTGTTTCAGTGCCTGACGCTGGACGGTGAGCTGCTGTCCGGATGGTCGCGAGGCACGGTGGCTGTGGATAAGTCCGGGCTTACCAGACTGAGCTTTGTGTGGGGTTGGTTGTCGGGTGCTACCGGGGGCGGGGAGTCGAACTACCTTGAATTAGCCGGTTAGAAAAAAACAGAAAATAAATCGGAAAAATCTTGAGGAAAGAGATGTATAAAACTCTCTATTAATCCCGCTAGTATTGGACTTACAGGAAAAATAGATCCGAAAATAAATCGGAAAAGATGAGCGAAATGACGCATAAATTCATGTCTGGAAACCACTGGCTGGAGCCTGTCTGGCCGTCCCCCGGTTTCCCTGCGTCGATTCAAGCAAGAAATGGCCAAGGCAATCCATATCTTGCTTACGCAGGGAGAGATCGCCCGTGCGGACTTCAAAGTGTTCTCCGGTCTGCATGACCGCGTGGCGAGCGACCAGCTCAAGAAATTGATTGATGTGGGGGTGGTCGAAGCGCCGTCGGCGAAATCACGCTCAATTTTTCCTGGGTTGCCCGTCTGGTTCGCCCAGATGATATTTCCGGATCTGCACCGGCGCTTTTACTGAACCAGGCTCACGGCACAAACTCCACCCGCAACCCCCGGCTCGCACTGCGCCCCTGATCATCACTGACCCGCAACCGATATTCCCCCGACTTGCCCGGCCGCCAGTTCAGCGTGGCTTGCGGTGGGCCCTGGCCGATCAGGGTCTGGTCGGCGAACCAGTACAGGGTCGCTGCATCGCTGGCGGCGTTGGCGTTCAGCGGGATGCTTTCCTGGGGTTGGGACAGGCGCAGTTGGTAGCTCACCTGGGTCAGCGGTGAGCGAATCTGCGGCGCTTCGCTCTGGTCGGTGATGCGGTTGGGTTGGCAGTTTTTCATCACGCTGGGCGGCGTGCGGCGGGGCAGGCCGGCAGCGCGGTAAAGGCGTTGCACGTCGCTGGGCCAGAATTCGAAGATTTCCTCTCGCGTGTATTGCGGATCGAGTGGCGGGCACGCGGCTTTGCCGGTACGGGTGTCGATCAGCACCGGGCGGTGGAGGTTGGACACACGAATCGGCGAGACGCCGGGGATGTACCAGGTCTTGCGGGTTTGCGGGCACCAGCGGTTCGGCAGCTCGCCGGAGGCGGCGCAGACATCGATGCGCACCAGCCCGGCGGGCGGCTTGTCGGCTTTGATCGCGACGTTGGGCAAGGCCAGGGGCAACGCGTCCGCAATGCGGAAGAACAACGGCGCGGCCGTCTTGGCGCCAATAAACGCCGGGTTCGGCCGACCATCGAAATTACCCACCCACACCACCAGCACATACGGGCCGACCAGACCGGCGCTCCACGCATCATGAAAACCCCATGACGTGCCCGTTTTCCAGGCGGTGCGCCAATGGCGGCCTGGCAGACCATCGGGACGCGGGTTGCGCCGCAGCATGTCGCGTACCATAAAGGCCGCCTGGGGCGTGAGCAGTTGCGCGCCGGTGGTTTGCGGCTGTTCCTGCAAGTAGCGCAACGGCCGTAAATGCCCGTCTCCCGCTAACATCACATACAGCCGCGCCAGCTCCTCCGGGGTCATCTCGCCACCACCCAGTGCCAGGGCCAGGCCGTAATGGCCTTCGTCGCGCAGGCCTTTGATGCCGGCGCGTTGCAGCAAACCGTACAGAGACGGCGACTTGACCTGGCTGGCCAGCCACACGGCCGGAATATTGCGACTACGGATCAACGCATCCCGCGCCGTCAGTGGCCCGACAAAACTGCCGTCGAAGTTTTCCGGTTGGAAGTAGCCGAAGTTACTCGGTAAGTCCTTGAGGATGCTCATGGGGTGGATCACCCCTTGGTCCAACGCCAGCCCGTAGAGAAACGGCTTGAGCGTTGACCCCGGCGAGCGCCGTGACAGCACGCCATTGACCTGCCCATGGATGCTTGTGGATAAGTAGTCCGCCGAGCCCACCAACGCCTTCACGCTCTGGTCGCGGCTATCGATCAGGATCGCCGTGGCGTTTTCCACACCGGTGCTGCGCCGTTCGGCGATAAACCCGCTGATCAGACGCTCCAGCAATTGCTGCAAAGGCAGATTGAGGGTGCTGTTCAATTCGTTACCGGCTTGGGATGCCAGCAATTGTTCGCTCAAGTGCGGCGCCAAGAAAGGAATCTGCTGGCGATTGCGCGCTTCCAGGGGCAAGTCCAGCAGACTGTCATTGCGCAGGTCTTGTGGATAAGTCTCGCGCCAGTCAGCCATCAGGCGCAGCCGGGCGTTTTGCAGCGAAGGCCCGAAGCGCGCCCGCCGGCCCGGCTGTTGCGGGATCACTGCCAACGCCAAGGCTTCGGACAACGATAACTGCGCCGCCGCTTTACCGAAGTAAATGCGGCTGGCCGCTTCGGCACCTTCAATATTGCCGCCCATGGGCGCCAGGTTCAGGTACGCCTCAAGGATGTCGTGCTTGCTGTAGCGCGCCTCCAGCCACAGCGCCAACGCCATTTGCTGCAATTTGCCGGGCACCTGGCGGGTGTTGAGGTCCCACAGGCGCCGCGCCAGTTGCATGCTCAAGGTCGAGCCGCCCTGGCGCTGGCCGCCGCTGTAGGTGGCCATGGCCGCCCGCAGCAACGCCGGGGGATTGATCCCAGGGTGCCAGTAGAAATTGCGGTCTTCCTTGAGCAGCAGGGCCTCAATCAATGAAGGCGAAATGCGCTCCAGCGGTAGCCACAGGCGATATTGGCCGTCCTGGGCCAAGGTCATGCGCAGTAGCGAGCCGTCGTCGGCCAATACCACTCTGGAGGACGTGACGGCCTGTTCCAGCGGCGCATGGGGCCACAGCCGCAACCCCGCCAGTAGCGCCGCTGCGGCCAGCAGCGGCGCCAGGCGTTTAAGGCTTGGTAATTTCAAGCTGGCCTACTTTGCCACGCCCTTGCAGGGTGGTTTCGTACATACCTTCGGCGTAGGCCGGTGGCGTGTTGAACGTCCCTGCATTGGTGGCGCGCACGCGGTACACGAAAGTGCCTACATCACGTAGCGCAGTGCCGTACAACACCACCCGATCATCCCGCACATCCACGTAGTCCGGCTGCCAGTTGCTCAACTCGGTCTCGCCGATGGGGGCTTGCCAGGTGTCGGCTTCTTCTTCGCTGGCTTCTACGTACTCGGATTCCTCGCCCTCGCTTTCCTCGCTGCTCGCGGCTTCCGGCTCCGGCGGCAAGTTATACACAGGCTCGACGCCACCCGGCAGTAGGTCAACCACAGCCACTTGCTGCACTTGATCACGGTCGGTGGCGCGCAGGCGCAGGCGCACCAGGAACTCGTCGCCCACTGCCACCTTGCTCACCGGCTCGCCTTTGAGGTCGAGGTATTCGTGGATGATTTCCAGGCCATTGCTGATGGCTTTGAGCTTGGTGCCCTTATCAAAACCGGCTTCGCTGAGCATGTAGAACGCCGCAGGGCCGTCGGATTTTTCCATGACCAGCTTCTGCGTGGCGCCCGGTACGGCGGCGCGCGGTGGCTGGCCGGCCATCTCCAGCAATTGTTGCTGCTTGTCGCCCAGCCAGGCGGTGGCCTTGAGGGTCATGTCGCTTTGCGCACGCTGGCCATAGTTGTCCAGGGCGCGCAGCAACAAGGCTGCCGACAGTGAGTTGTAGCGCTGCTCATTGAGGCGTTTGCCAAGCTTGTCCAGCAGCGCGGTGGGCACGTCATCCATCAGTTCAGGGAAGTGGCGCGCCAGCAGGTGCAAGTGTTCGGCGTCGTGCACGAGTGGGTCGTAGTACAGACCGTCGCTGTCCCACTTATCCACCAGCGAACGCCACGGGATTTTGCGAAACAGCGTATCGGCCTGGCGATCCTGCTTGAGCAGCTTGTAGCTGGCTGCCAGATAGGCGGCGCCCAGGTCGTTCTGCCAGCTGTCCTTGAAGTAACTTTCGTAGCGCTCGCGGATGTCGCTCAGCGCGCCGCTCACCAGAATCCCCTGACGGCTCAGCAGGTAACTGGCGTAGGCGCGGTTGCGCAATTCCGACAAGCCTTCGCTCGGGCCGTTGGCCAGGTCTGTCAGATACGCATTCGACCGTACCAGCAGATCTTCCGGTACCGGCAGCCCGCGCTCCTTGGCTTCGATCAGGAAGTCGGTTGCGTACAGGCTGGCGTACGGCGCCACGTCCGGGTTGGCCGCCCACAAACCAAAGCCACCGGCCTGGTTCTGACGCTGGCGCAACATGCGTACCGCGCTGTTGAAGGCTTGCTCAGCCTCGGGTGCGGTGCCGCCCCAGATCAAGGCCGGCATGGCCTTGGACACCAACTGCTCGGTGCACGCATAGCCGTAGTCATCCAGGTAATGCTTGAGGCCGTTGGCCCATACCAGCGGCGAGGCGGCCACGCCCAGTTGCACATCACGCAGTTGGCTGAACAGTTCACGTGTGGGCTTGAGCTCTTTGCTGGCGCTGTCGAAACGCCCCAGGCTCAGGGCCACGCGGTGTTCGCTCAAGGGCCGGATCGAGGTGGTTTCTGCCACTTGGATCCGCTTGCCATCCGGCAGCACCGCAACAAAGCGCAGGTCCGCCGACCCGAGCGTGTCGCCGACCTTGATCTTGAACTCGGCAGTGCCTTCCTTGCGTGGTTGCAGCGACAGCGTGCTGCCCTTGTCGCCCTGTACCACGAGGCCGGCGCTGGTCTGCACCTCAAACTTCACCTGCGCTGCGGCGTCGAGGTTGCTGAACACCCCGGTGCTGACAGTGAACACATCCCCTGGCGCCACAAAGGCCGGTACGTTGGGCGTGATCACGATCGGCCCGCGCACGTCGGTCGTCGCCTCGCTGACGCCCACACTGTCGGTATCCACCGCAACGGCAAACAGGTGCAACTTGCCGTTGAAGCTGTCCGGTACCTGGTAATGCAGCATGGTCTCACCGGCCGGCAAATCCACCAGCCCGGACCACCAGGCCACCGGCGGCTGATGTTTACGCTTGAACGGGTTGAGATGGTTGGCCAGGGCGCCTTCCGTATCGCCACCGGGCGCTGCCCCACTGAGCAGGCGGCTGAATTCCGGCAAGATCAGGTCAAGAATCTGACTGGTGCCGACCTCCAGTGCACGTTTCTGGAAGAAGAAACCCAGCGGATCCGGCGTCTGATAGCGCGCTACTTGCAGGATGCCTTCGTCCACCGCGTAGACCACTGCGCGACCCGGCCGGTCGGCGTTGACCTTGATATCCAGGGTCTGCCCCGGCTCGATCTTCGCCGGGCCTTCGACCTTCAGCGCCATGCGCCGCGCATCCAGGTTGATGCTGAACGGCACCACGCCATAGGACAGCGGGCT
This sequence comes from Pseudomonas sp. PB105, assembly GCF_009764655.1. Classification (NCBI taxonomy): domain Bacteria; kingdom Pseudomonadati; phylum Pseudomonadota; class Gammaproteobacteria; order Pseudomonadales; family Pseudomonadaceae; genus Pseudomonas; species Pseudomonas sp. PB105. Next base: position 480,031 of record NZ_RWIO01000093.1, on the reverse strand, counting down.
CATATAAACCTCGGACGAGCCGATGTCCCGCACGAACTGCACGTTAACGTAGGCATTGCCCTCAAGCCCTGCAGGCACGCGGATATGTTGCACGCTGTTGGTGCTGTCAGCCTTGAACCATTGCTGGGTGTAGACCTTATCGCGCTCGATGGTGATCAAGCCCGCGCCGGTGTACGGCGCGCGAATGCTGATGGCGATCTCATCACCGGTGGCGTAGCTGCGTTTATCCAGGCGCAGCTGCAGCTCGGCGTTACGCTCCAGGGAGCGCGAGGTGTTGCCGCGCCCGGCCACGCTGTAGTCGATCTGGTTGAGCAGGTTGCCGTTGGCGTCCTTCACTTGCAGGGTGAAATCCCCTGGTGTGCCGGTGTTCAGGGTCTGCTTGGCGCCGTCCTTGGTCATCACCAGCGGTGAGGCCGGTTGGCTGATGTTCTTGATGCGCGACTCGTACTTGTAGGTACCGTTGGATTGCTTCACCAGCACCGACACATAACGGTGCTCGACCACTTCGCTGGTCAGGCCATCCACCGCCAGCGGCGAAAGGTCTGGCGCGACGGCCATCCACTGCACCTGGCGTGGCGCATCCTTGGCAACGTACGACAGCGAGTCCTGACTCTTCACACCCACCAGGTAGGGCGCGGACGACACCAGCAAGGCACTTTGCGCTGCGACGTTGCGGCCACCTTCGGCCTCAAACACCTGGGTCATTACTTGCAGGCGATACGTGCTGTTGGCGAAACGTTGCAGGTTGAGGTCGAGCACCGCCTGGCCGTTATCGTCGACGGTGGTTTCGGCCAGGTCTTCGGTGCTGGCGTCTTCCAGGGAGTCATTGAGGCGGAAGCGGTAATCGGGGTAACGGTCGAAGGCCGCGAGCGTCGGGCTCAGGGACATTTTCGCCGTGACGCGACGGCCCGAGGCCGGGGCGCCGAACAGGTGCATGGCGGTGACTTTGGCCACCACCTGGTCCGGCGCAATCCAGCCCGGTACCGGCGTGTCATGCAGGCTCAGGCTGACTTTCATGCGGTCCGGCTCGAAGTCGCGGACCTTGAAGCTGACACTGCCCAGGTCGGTGCGGGTCTGTTTCTGGCCAATCAACTGCAAAGTCGCGGTGTAGTCCCCGGCGGGGGCGACTTCGCTGCTGGGGAAGTCAAAGGTTTCAAACCCGCTGGCGGACAGCTTCAGCGGCTGGCGAATCACTTCCAGACCCCGTGGATCGGTGATTTGCAGCTCCACCGGCAGGCCTTGCAGAGCACCTTTCCAGTTGCCGCTGCGCACGATCATGCCCAAGTGAGCAGTTTCGCCAGGCCGGTACAGGCCGCGGTCGGTAAACAGGTAGGCGCTGAGGCGATCAATCGCACCGTCTTCTTCCAAACCGCCTACATCGAAGCGCGACAAATCCAGCTGCTGAGACTGACGGGCAATCGGCAGGAACGACTGGTCATTGCCGCGACTGACTACATACATCAGCGGCGTTTTCTCACGGCGCAGTTCATCCAGCTTGGCGAAATGCACATGGCCTTCGCCGTCGGTGTGGCCGCTGCTAACCGGCAAGCCGTTGCGCCCGATGATGTCGACCTGCGCGTCGGCCACCGGAGAGCCATTGCCGATGGACTGCACATACACGTCATGGCTGCCATCGCTGGACCGTTTGGCGATGATGCCGAGGTCGGTCACCACGATAAACCGCAGGTCACTGGTGCTGCTGCGGTCGTAGTCGAAGGTACGCTCGGCCGGCTCATCCTGTGGGCTGAGCTTGAGCACAAAAATGCCGCGACGGCCGCCGTTGGCGGTGAGGTAGTGGCTCAAGTCCACGTTGTCGTAGACGGTTTTGGCCGGGTCATTGGATGACAGCGCAATGTCCAGGGACTGACGCTCGACCATGCGATCGAAGTACTCATTGCCGAAGTTCGGTCGCGCAAAGCTGCCGCTGCTCTGGTCCACCAGGTGCTGCAACTGGTTGGGCAACAGGCGGGCGATTTCCACGTGGGCGCCGGGCACGCCACGGGCCATGAAGCCCAAGCGTTTTTCACCGGTAAGGCTGAGCAGGGCGCCGTCAGACAGGAACTGCAAGGTGCGCGGATACGCCGGCATGCTCACCAGCGACGCCGTAGGATTTTTTGCCAGATAACCGCCAATGGCTTCCAGGTTGGCGGGCACGCGCACATACAGCGCACGACCGGCCGGAGCCTTGAACTTGAAGGCATGCAGGGTGTTCAGCGGTTCGACGCTGGGCACGTGGGTCAGGTTGACCTTGGTGCTGCGGGCGAGCAGGGCGTCGTCGATCTCATTGGTGGTGTAAGGGCGCGTGTCGTCCTGGGCTTTTTCTGGCAACAACCAGGCCTGGACCTTACCGGCGATGGTGTCATCGGCTACCGCGCTGGAACTGCTGAACATCAGCACCGGCTCTGGCTCGGCGCGTTCGTTATCCACAAAGCGGACTTCGGCGCCGGAAAAGGTCAGGCGATAGCGGCCGGGTACGGTGACTTCGGCCACCAATGGCGCGGCGCTGGCATTGCCGCCGTCGCGGGCCTTGATGCCTTCGTCGAGCTTGGCGCTGACCGGGGTGCTTTCCAGCGGGGTGGCCAGGGCGGCGGAGCGTACGTAGGCGTTGAGCTTCTTCTCGTCGAAGGTGATTTCCGGGCGATTGGGCAACTGGGCGTCGCGGTAGGCCAGGCCTTTGCCGAGGGTCACGGTTACACGCTTGCGTAGGTTGTCTTCATCCACCGGGTGGGAAAACCGGAAGGTCGCCACCAGCTGTTTCAGCGTCGGGTTGGATGGATCCTGGTACAACTCGTTGGCGGCCAGGGTGGCGCGGAACGGTTGCGTGGAGAACTGGGTGCTGTACTGATCCAGCAATACGCCGTCTGCCAGCAGGTTTTTCTTGGCCAGATCGAGGGTGTAATGGGCGTCGATGGGCCAGTCTTTTTCCGGCACGAACAACAGGCTGCGGTCGTCTGCCCAGCGCCAAGTGCCCGCGACCTCAGGCTTGAGGGTAATGCCCTCGGTAACAGGCTTGCCAATGGCGGCAAGCGGCGCCACGGATTCGGCGAAACGCACCTGCAAGTTATCCACAACCGGCGTGGGCTGGGTGTAGTCAGTCAGGTTGGGTTTGTGCAACGAGTAGCTCGCGGTGTGTGGCTGCGGCAGGTTGGAATACCAGTGCCAGCCGTAGAAGCCAGCCGCTGCGAGCAATACCAGCCCGAGCACCCCGGCACCCGTCTGGCGCGGGTAAGCGCGGGCTTTAGCGCCCAGTTTCGCCATGCCGCGGCCGATAGCCCGCAGCCACAGCGGCGGATGCCATTGGCCGAAAACGGCCCCCACCACGGTCAGAAACACGCCGACAACACGACGGCTGATGGCTTTGAGCGAATCGAACATGGTGAGCATCCCTGGCTAAGTGCGGCGTATCTTACAGGGTCTTTGATACAAAAGATGACGCCGATATGCGCCGCACGCCGGGATCCTTCTGTTGGAACTCAGCGTCTGGTTAGGGGCTGCTGCGCAGCCCAGCGCGGGCAAGCCCGCTCACCACAAGGGTTATCGGTCAGCCTTTAAGCTCGTTGGTGCTGCGAACGGTGGGGTCACGTCCACCAGTAGCGCACCAGGTGGAAGAAGATCGGCGCCGCAAAACACACCGAATCCAACCGATCCAGCATCCCGCCATGGCCTTCGATCATGTGACCCCAGTCTTTCACGCCCCGGTCGCGCTTGATTGCCGACATCACAATCCCACCGGCAAACCCCAGCAGGTTGATCAGCAGCGCAATCAAAAACGACTGCCACGGGTTGAACGGTGTGGTCCACCACAGCGCCGCACCGATCAGCGATGACAGCAAAATCCCGCCGACAAAGCCTTCCACGGTTTTAGACGGCGACAGGTTGGGCGCGATCTTGTGTTTGCCGAACAATTTCCCACACACGTACTGGAGCACGTCTGACAGTTGCACCACGATCACCAGGTAGGCGATCAGCAGCAGGTTGCGGCCTTCGTAGCCGGGGATGTCCAGCGTCAGCAACGCCGGGACGAAGGACACGCAGAACACCGCGATCATCAGGCCCCATTGCACTTTCGAGGCACGTTCCAGGAAGTGCGTGGTGTCGCCGCCCAGCGAGGCGAGGATCGGCAGCAGCAAAAACACGTACACCGGGATGAAGATCGAGAACAGCCCGTACCAGTCCGAATAAATCAGCAGGTATTGCAGTGGCAACGCCAGGTAAAACGCCGCCACCAGCGCCGGGTAGTCGCTGCGCCGGGTCGGCGTGAGGGTGAGGAATTCGCGCAGGGCGTAGAACGACACCGCGTAGAACAACAGGATCACCGCGCCGGTGCCGAGCCAGAAGGCGATGCCGATCACCACCACCATCACCCACCAGGCGTTGATGCGGGCGTTGAGGTTGTCGATTACCGCGTTTGGCGTGCCACGGGTGCGCAGTTTGAGGATCAGGCCGATCAGCGAGGCGAGCACCAGGATCGCGCCGATCCCGCCGAATAACATCAGGGTTTGGCTATCCATGTCAGACATGCTCCGGGGCGAGGGCGAGCAAGGCGTCGCGGGTACGGGCCAGGAACAGCGCCTTATCTTCACCGTCCTCCAGTTGCAGTGGCGCACCAAAGCTGGTTGTGCATAACAACGGCAGCGGCAAGACCCGCCCCTTGGGCATGACCCGGTTGAGGTTGGCGATCCACACCGGGATCAATTCGGCCTGTGGGTAACTTTTTGCCAGGTGGTACAGGCCGCTTTTGAACGGCAGCAAGCCGTCCTCCGGATTGCGCGTGCCTTCAGGGAAGATGATCAACGAATCGCCGCCTTCCAGGGCGGCGAGCATCGGCTGCAAAGGGTTATCCACAGGCTCTTTGCGTTCGCGATCGATCAGCACGCCGTTGAACACCCGGTTGATGATGTAGCGACGCAGCGCGCTTTTATTCCAGTAATCGCTGCCGGCCACCGGGCGCGTGAATTTGCGCAGGTTTTGCGGCAACGAGGCCCACAGCAGCACAAAGTCGCCGTGGCTGCTGTGGTTGGCGAAATAGATGCGTTGCACCGGCACCGGCGCACACCCCAGCCACAGGCTGCGGGCCCCGGTGACGGTGCGGGCCATGGAGGTAATCAGCGTGGCGACCACGGGTTCGAACATGGGGATTCCTTATCCGGCGAAAGGCAGCCAAGGGCTGGCGAGGATCACGCCCAGGGTCAGCAGCGCTTGCGCGCCCAGCAGCCAGGCTTGTTTGCGCAACAGTTTGAGGGCGCCGCGACGGCGCTCGGTCCAGGGGCGGCCGGCACGCTTGGGCGATTGCAGGCCGAGGGTTTGCAGCGCCTGGTCGAGGTCGGCGGTGCGCTCAGTATCACGGGCCAGCAACGCGAACAGGTCGGCGTCGAAGGCCACACGCAGCGCCCAGTACTTTTGCAACAGCCCGAGGATGATCATCCACAGGCTGAGCAACAGGCAGATCGGCGTAACACTCGGCATCAGCAACTGCGCCAGGCCGAACAACACACCGGCCACGGTCAGGCCTGTGGATAACTGATCCAGCGAGCGGCCGCGACGCAGCAGGCTGGCGACGACCTGGAGTTCCATATCAGCGGGCATGGGGCAAACCCTCCAACGCTTCACGGTGAGCGGGGTGCAGGACCACATCGGTCCGCGCTGTACGAATAATAGTCAGCGCTTGGTCCACCGTGGTGGCTCGCCCACTGTGCAACAACCACGCGGCGACAGCAGTGGCGCTGCGTGAGTAGCCCAGGGCGCAGCACACCAGCAACGAGCCGCTTGCACGCAGGCGTTCGATGGCCTCAGCCGCTTGCAGGCATTCGGCGGGTGTCGGTGCGATCAGGTCCAGCACGGGAATGCATTGATAGGCGCGGTCCTGTGGATTAATCGGCAGTTCGGCGCAGAGATCGACGATGGCGCTGAACGAACCCTGCTCCTTTGCGGTAGGAATCCGCCCCAGCCAAACGTTATCCACAATCTGGTCAGGCTGTGGATGTTTGCGTGTCCACAGCCGGGAGTTGATCCAGGCGCCCGCCAGGTAGGGCGCATACAACCAGCGAGCGGCGGGAGTGAGCCGGCCATCGGCGCGCTTCTGGAAACCCGCAGCCCCCAGCACGCAGTAATTCGCCGTGACCAACCCCAGGGAAACCGCTGGCCACAGCAGCCACAGCCACCATCCGCCAAGGCTAAAGGCCAGGATGATCAACGCCAGCGCGCCCAAGCCGTAACGCACGCCCAGCCGCCAGCGCTTCGCATCTCGGGCAAGTCGTGCATTCAGCAGCGGGCTCGGATGTTCCAGCGGCCACAACCACACGCATAGCCAACCGGCGAGGGCGCCTGTGGGTAAGTCGATAAAGTGATGTTGATAAGTGGTCAGCACCGAAATCCCGATGAGCGCGAACCAGCCATGCACCAGCCAGCGCCAGAAACCTTGGGTATGACGTTGGAACATGACCCACAAGATCACCAGCAGCGCGATATGCAGCGACGGTGCCTGGTTGAACGGCTTGTCGAAGCCCGCCAGCACCGCAAACAGCCAACCAAACACGCCATCCAGCTCCGGCCGTTCGAAGGTGAAGCGCAGCGGCCAGATCAGGAAGCAGCTCACCGCAATCACTTGGGCACTCAGCAGGCGCAGCGCATGCTGCTTGAGTTCGTGACGGGTGCTCGGCAGCAGCAGCGAGAAACCATACAGCAGGTCGATGGACCAGTAGGGCACGATGGTCCAGGCCCAGAACGGCATATGGGTTTCCCAGCCGAACACCAGCGTGCCCACGTCGCTGCGCTGGCTGGTGACCCACGTGGCAAAGCCGTAGGTGCTGAAAAACAGCGGTGCCAGCAGTAGCAGCCACAGCACTGCGGGTTTCAACAAACCGGGTTCGCGCATGTTCAGATCTTCTGTGCCAGGGACACGGTAAAGATGCCCCACTCATCCACACGCTGGGTGATCTTGCGGAAACCTGCGGCCTCCACCAATTGATCCATTTCTGCCTGGCTGCGGCGGCGCATCACCCAGGCCTGGCCTTGGCGGTGGCTGGTCAATGCGCGGGCGATCAGTTCCAGTTGCGGGTGCCACGGTTGGCCGGTGTACACCAGGTAACCACCGGGCTCCACGGCTTCGGCAAGGCCGGCCAGGGAACCGCCGACCATGGCGTTATCGGCAAACAATTCATACAACCCGGACACCACGGCCAAGGTCGGCTTGGGGTCCAGAGCGGCCAGATCGGCGCGGTCGAACGCATCGCCTTTGACGAATTGTGCGATGTCTCCCAGGCCTTTCTCGCGGATCAGCGCGCCACCGTCGCGCACGTTGATGTCACTGTAGTCGCGCAGCAGGATCGATTCCGGCAGCGGCGACACGCCCTGCAAGGCTTCCAGGATGTAACGCCCGTGGCCGGCGGCGATATCGACGATACGCACTTCGCGATCATCGCCACGCAGCTTGGCCATGGCCAGGCGCAGCAGTTCCTCGACGTTGAGCTTGCGCTGGCGGATGCCGCGCCAGCCGATGGAATTGAGGTAGTTGGTGTCGATCATCCGCCCCAGGCCGCCCTTGCCGGTGGGCGTATTGCGGTACACGTAGTCCAGGGTGCTGCCGGAGTCGAAACCGGTGTCGAAGCCCAGTTTCACCCCATCCGACAGGTTCTTGCCCAGGCCCATGCTGGCGCGGGTCATGCGCCAGTACAGGTCGCGCAGGGAATTGCGCGGCAGCGGCGCGGCGAGGGATTCGGACTCGGCGCAGGTGGCGCCGAGTTTATCGGCGTCGAGCAGGGAGGCGCGGTCCAGCGGGTGTGCAAAGTTTTGCAGGATAAAGCGCCGGGCGCTGCTCACCGCCACGGCGCGGTCACGTTCGCCAAGGGTGTCGTGGAAGAAACCGGGCAGGATGTGCAGCTCTTTTTTCAGGCTGCCAAGGCGGTCGAAAAATTGTTGTTGGGGCTTTCGATGCACCACGAAGTCGGAGCCGGAGATGAGCAGTTGAGTCGGTACCTGGATCGCCTGGGCATCGGCTACAACCCGGTCGGCCGCTTCGTACAGGCCCAGCAGAACATTCACCGAGATGGCCTTGGTGATCAGCGGATCGCTGTCGTAGGACGCCACCCGCTCCGGATCATGGCTGAGGAACTTGGCCTTGACGTAGCTGTTGACGAAAAAGTTGCCGCGAAACTTGCGCATCAGTGCCAGGCCCGGACGGGCGAACGGCACGTACAGCTTGACCTTGAACGCTGGCGAGGCGAGCACCAGCGCACGGATTTTCGGCGCGTAATCGTGGACCCAAGTGGCCGCAATCACCGCGCCGACGCTTTGGGCGATGACGGCGAAGTTTTTCTCTTCGATGCCATAGGTGGCGCCGATATGGTCGCAGAAGGTCTGCACGTCGCGGGCGCTGGTGGCGAAGCTGGGGCTGTCGCCACGCTCGCCGGGGGATTGGCCGTGGCCGCGGGCGTCCCAGGCGAAGAAGTCGAATTGGGGCAGGTTCAGCTCATCGACCAGATGGGCGATGCGCCCCGAGTGCTCGTGGCCGCGATGGAACAGCACGATCGCCTGGCGTGGCTCGCCCTCCGCAGGGGAAGTGGCCGGCCAATGTCGGTAAAAAAGCTCGACGCCATCATGGGTGCTGAAAGTGTGTGCTTGCTGTTCGCGCATCGCAAAATCCTTATGCAGAAGGGGAAGGGGTTTCTTTCAGGCCTTGGCGTACGCGGTTGACCAGGGTGTAGGCGAGCAGGGCGGCGACCAGCCACATCACCGTGTCGACCCAACCCGCGCCGAGCCAGCCCAGCGCTACACCGGTGGCCAGCACGCCGAGTACAAAGGCCCGATCACTCTTGCCCATCGGCCCGTCGTAGCGCCGCGATGCACCGACCATCGGCCCGAGCACACCGGCGTATTCGCTGAACACCGCGAGCAAGGCCACCAGCAACACCGGCGCCAGGCTCACGCCGGGGATCAGTGCAAAGGGCAGGATCAGCGCACTGTCGGCGATCACGTCGCACAGTTCGTTGAGGTAGGCGCCCAGGCGCGATTGCTGGCCGAATTCACGGGCGAGCATGCCGTCGATGGCGTTGAGGGCCATGCGCGCAATCATCCACAGCGGGATCAGCGCAAACAGCCACAGGTGGTGGGCGAAGCTGGCGATCAGCAGGCCCACCAGCAGGGAAATCACCCCGGCCAGCACGGTGATCTGGTTGGCGGTGGTGCCGTTGTCGTAGAGGCGCTGCACGAGGGGGCGCAGCAGGTTTTGAAAACGCGGTTTGAGCTGATAGATCGAAATCATGGGGGGTGACGCTTCCTTGTCCGTGAGCCCGCGAAAAACTGGTTTGGAGTGTGCCGATTAATCACGGCGTTCACCAGTGATGGCGCGTGTTTATGGGGGTTTAGTCACGATCTGGAGAGCACTGAGGGACAAATGTGGGAGGGGGCTTGCCCCCGATCGCTGTGTGTCAGTCACTTATGTGGCGCTGACCCACCGCTATCGGGGGCAAGCCCCCTCCCACATTGGATCGATGTACCGCTTAAAACGCTGTTCATCGAACAAAAATTTCACGCCCCGTGTTATATCGTAACGAATTATGTGCAAGCGGGCGTGTCGGGATGCAAGTGGATCTAGAAGCTGACGGCGCTTCGGTTGAAGGCCTGCCGCGTTTTCAGCAGGGGCTGTTCCATGCCCGTCGGTTGCGCCAGGCCGGTATCGGCCTGACGGTCCTGGCCGTAGGCGGTTGGGTGCTGGCGTTGTTTGTCGCGCTGTTTGCGCCGGTGTCGATCTGGCCGGTGGTGCTGATCAACTGCGCCTCGGCGTTGCTGGTGCTGGTGGCCTGCCTGCAGTCGGCGTGGTGGGTAGCCGATTGGCGCGCCCAGGCGCTTGAAGCGCCGACGGTTGAATTGAAGCAGGAAGAAACAAGTCGCTATGCACGCCTGGCCGGGCGCTTGGTCGGACAGATCGGCACGCCCGTGCTTTGGCTCGCGGGTTGGTCGCTGCTGGCGCTGGTCAGCATCGTCGAGTTCTGGAGCGTGGCGTTGCCGGCTGCAGCTGTCGGTCAATCCGCCAGCATCGGCGCCGCGCTGGCTTTGGCCCTGGCGTTTGGCTTGCTGGTGTTCGAACGACGCCTGGCCCAGGAAACCGCCGCGCAATGGCCGGAAGCTTCGCAGCTGGCGCAGGTGAGCCGGGTGGCGATCAGTTGCCTGGTGGTCAGCGCGATTTGCCTGCTGTTTGCTGGCGCCGAGTCTGTCTGGCCGTTGCGCCTGGCGGTATTGATGGGGCTGCTGCCGGCGCTGGTGGCGGTGGAGTTTCTGTTCAGAGGCGCGCTGTCACTGTTCAGCCCGCGCCAACCGCACCTCGAACCGCGGCTGATGGCGCAAAGTTTTATCGCCGGGTTGCTGCGCTGGCCGCCACAACCTTTGCTGGCGTTGCAGCACGAATTGCACAACCGCTTCGGCATCGACCTGCGGCAAATCTGGGCCTTTACCTATATGCGCCGCGCATTTTGGCCGGTGCTGCTGGTGGTGCTGGCGGTCGGCTGGGCGCTGACCGGCGTGCATGAAGTGCCCCTGCAAGGCCGTGGGATTTATGAGCGCTTCGGCAAACCGGTGCAGGTCTTCGGCCCTGGCCTGCATGCCGGATTGCCGTGGCCGTTGGGTCGTGTGATCAAGGTGGAAAACGGCGTGGTGCACGAACTGGCCACCAGCGTCAGCGAAGCCGCCTCGCCCGAGTTGGCCGCAGCGGAAGGCCCGGCGCCGTTGATTGCCAATCGCTTGTGGGACGCCAGCCACGTGAACGACAAATCCCAGGTCATCGCCAGCAGCAGCGGCGACAAACAGGGCTTCCAGATCGTCAATATGGATGTGCGCTTCGTCTACCGCATCGGCCTGACCGACGAGGCCGCGCTGGCCGCCACCTATAACAGCGCGGACGTGCCGAGCCTGATCCGCAGCACCGCCAGCCGCATCCTCGTGCACGATTTTGCTTCGCGCACCCTCGACGAATTGCTCGGCGAGCAACGCACCAGCCTGGCTGAAGACGTGGGCCGCGCCGTGCAGGCGGATTTGCGCAAGCTCCACAGTGGTGTGGAAATCCTCGCCACCGTGGTCGAAGCCATCCACCCACCGGCCGGCGCCGCCAATGCCTATCACGGCGTGCAAGCCGCGCAGATCGGTGCCCAGGCCCTGATCTCCCGCGAACGTGGCGCGGCCAGCGAGCAGACCAACCAAGCCCTGCTGCAAGCCAGCACCGCCCGCGATCAAGCCACGGCCACTGCCCACGAAGTGAATGCCGGCGCCCAGGCGGCCAACCTGCGTTTCACCGCCGAACAAAAGGCCTACGCCAGCGCCGGCCAAGCCTTCGTGCTGGAACAGTACCTCGGCCAACTCAGCCAAGGTCTGGCCCACGCCAGGCTGCTGATTCTGGATCATCGCCTGGGCGCCGATGGCGCACCGACGATCGATCTGCGTTCTTTTACCTTGCCGGCCGATCCCTCGCTGCCGCGTAACGCCGTTCAATAAGGAGTCTGTCTGTTGAGCGCTCATTCTCACGATCACGGTCATCACCATCATCATGGCCACCACCACCACGGTGACGTGCACGCTGCTGGCCCTTTCCCTTGGCGGCGCATGGCCTGGGCCGCGTTGCTGGTGTTGTTTGCGGTCGCAGCGGCCAGCCTGGTGCAAGTGCGTTCCGGCGAAGCCACGGTGATCACGCGGTTCGGCAACCCGTCGCGGGTGCTGCTGGAGCCGGGTCTGGGCTGGCGCTGGCCGGCGCCGTTCGAGGCGGCGATCCCGGTGGACCTGCGCCTGCGCACGACCTCCAGCGGCTTGCAGGACGTAGGCACCCGCGACGGCCTGCGCATCATCGTGCAGGCTTATGTGGCGTGGCAGGTGCAAGGCGATGCCGACAATGTGCAGCGCTTTATGCGTGCAGTACAAAATCAGCCGGATGAGGCGGCGCGGCAGATCCGCACCTTCGTCGGCTCGGCGCTGGAAACCACGGCAGCCAGTTTTGATCTGTCCAGCCTGATCAATACGGATGCCAGCCAAGTGCGCATCGCCGATTTCGAAGCGCAATTGCGCCAGCAGATTGATCAGCAATTGCTCACCACCTACGGCGTGCGCGTGGCCCAGGTCGGCATCGAGCGCCTGACGCTGCCCTCGGTGACCCTCACCGCCACCGTCGACCGCATGCGTGCCGAGCGCGAAACCATCGCCACCGAACGCACCGCCGTGGGCAAGCGCGAAGCAGCGCAGATCCGCTCCGCCGCCGAGCGCGACGCGCGGATCGTGCAGGCTGACGCCACAGTCAAAGCCGCCGATATCGAAGCCCAATCGCGAGTCGAGGCCGCGCAGATTTACGGGCGGGCCTACGCCGGCAATCCTCAGCTGTACAACTTGCTGCGCTCGCTGGATACCTTGGGCACCGTGGTGACGCCGGGCACCAAGATCATCCTGCGCACCGACGCCGCGCCGTTTCGCGCACTGGTGGACGGGCCGAAGGACGTCCAGCCATGACCGAGCGTGACAGCCCGGACAGCCCGTGGATCCAGGCCGGGCGCCTGACCTTCATGGCGCTGTACGCGGTGACCGTGTTGGCGGCCTTGGCCTGGGCATTTTCCAATGTGCGCCAGATCGACCCGCAGAACCGCGCCGTGGTGCTGCACTTCGGCGCCCTCGACCGCATCCAGAATGCTGGCTTGCTGTTGGCCTGGCCGCAGCCCTTTGAGCAAGTGGTGTTGCTGCCGGCTGCCGACCGCGTGATCGAGCGGCGGGTGGAAAACCTGCTGCGTTCGGAGGCGGCGGTGCAGGCTGACCGCGTGGCCAGTTTCGCCACGCCGCTGAGCGATGCGCTGGCCGGTTCCGGTTACCTGCTGACCGGCGATGCCGGCGTGGTGCAGCTGGATGTGCGGGTGTTCTACAAGGTCACCGAACCGTATTCCTTTGTGTTGCAGGGCGAGCATGTGTTGCCGGCCTTGGATCGGCTGGTCACGCGCAGCGCCGTGGCCCTGACGGCGGCGCGGGATCTGGACACGATTCTGGTGGCGCGTCCGGAACTGATCGGCACCGACAATAGCGCCGCCGAACGGCGGGAGCGCTTGCGCGGTGACCTGGTGCAAGGCATCAATAAGCGGCTGTCGGAGTTGACCTCCAGCGGCCTGGGTTTGGGCATCGAAGTCACTCGCGTTGATGTGCAATCGAGCCTGCCGGGCCCGGCGGTGAATGCGTTCAATGCGGTGCTGACGGCCAGTCAGCAAGCCGATAAAGCGGTGGCCAATGCGCGCACCGAAGCGGAAAAACTCACCCAAACCGCCAATCAGCAAGCGGATCGTGTGGTGCAGGTTGCCCACGCCCAGGCCAGCGAGCGCCTGGCCAGTGCCAAGGCGCAAACCGCCACGGTCGCCAGCCTCGCCCAGGTCAAAGACCCGGGTTTGCTGCTGCGACTGTACCGCGAGCGCCTGCCGAGGATTCTCGGCCAGGCGGGTTCCGTGACCACGGTCGACCCTAAAGACGACTCCCGCTTGATCATCCAGGGAGCCGAGCAATGAGCGCACCTATGTTGACCTCCGCCGAGCAGCGCAGCGCTGCCCGGCAATTGACCCTGGCCATGCTGGCGCTGGGCTTGCTCGTACTGGGCCTGGTGTGGCGCTGGCTCGCACCGGACCAGACCGGCGTCAGTCAGCTGCTGCTGGGCGTGGCTTCGCTGCTGGTGGCCGTGCCGGTGATGCGTTCGGCGTGGTACAGCCTGCGGTTCCCCAGTTTGCATGGGATCACCGATCAACTTATCGCCTTGGCCATGCTCGGCGCCTGGGCCACTGGCGATCTGCTGACGGCGGCGTTGCTGCCGATCATTATGATCTTCGGCCATGTGCTGGAAGAGCGCAGCGTGATCGGCTCTCAGGAAGCGATCCATGCTCTGGGCAAACTGACCCGCAGCCATGCGCGGTTGGTGCAGGCTGACGGCAGCATTGTCGAGGTGGACAACGGTACGTTGAACACCGGCGATATCGTCGAAGTGCGTGCCGGTGACCGCGTGCCCGCCGACGGTGTGGTGTTGTCCGGCCAGGCGAGCCTGGACACGGCGCCGATCACCGGCGAGTCGGTGCCCTTGGAGGCGAGCGTGGGTGTGCAGGTATTTGGCGGGGCGATCAATCTCGACGGCCTGCTGCGTCTTGAAGTGACGCGCACCGGCAACGAGTCGACCTTGGGCAAGGTCATCGCGTTGATGCAGAACGCTGAGCGGTCCAAGCCACCGATCACGCGGCTGCTGGAGCGCTACGCGGGCAGCTATATGGTGCTGGTGCTGCTGCTGGCGGCGGTTACCTGGTTTGTGACCAACGATGCCCAGGCGATGCTCGCCGTGTTGGTGGCGGCGTGTCCGTGTGCGTTGGTGCTGTCGGCACCGGCCACGGCGATTGCCGGGATCGCGGTGGCGGCGCGTCATGGAATTTTGATTCGCAGCTCGGCGTTCCTGGAAGAGCTGGCGGACTTGACCTCACTGGTGGTCGACAAGACCGGCACGCTGACCTATGGCACGCTGCGATTGCAGTCCATCGAGACATCCTCGACCGATCGCCAGGCGCTGCTAAACCTTGCGGCCAGCCTTGGTTCGGCCAGTAGCCACCCGGTCAGCCGCGCGTTGGCGGGGTTGGCGACTCAGGCCCAAATGCTGGCGCTCACGGATATTCGCGAACGCCAGGGCCTGGGCGTCGTGGCACACACAGAGCAGGGCGAAGCGGCCCTTGGGCGGCCGGAGTTATTCGCGCAGTTGGGCATTGCCACCACGGGCGTGCCCAACCATGACGGCCCGATTGCCGGGCTGGCGCTGAACGGGCAATTTCTCGCCTGGCTGCTGTTGGCCGACAGCGTCAAGCCGGAAGCCCGCCAGGCCCTGCAAGAACTGCGCGAGCTGGGCCTGGGCCGCCAATTGCTGCTGACGGGCGACCGCCAAAGCGTGGCCGACAGCCTGGCCCTGGACGTGGGCATCAGCGATGTCGAAGCCCAGGCGTTGCCCGAGGACAAGCTCAACCGCGTGCTGGGGGAGATCGGCAGCGGCTTCCGGCCGATGGTGGTGGGCGATGGAATCAACGATTCCCTGGCGCTCAAGGCTGGGGTGGTTGGCGTAGCGATGGGGGCGGGCGGGGCAGACATCGCGCTGGCCTCGGCGGACGTGGTGCTGATCGGCAGCGACCTGCGCCGTCTGGGCACCTGTGTGCGCTTGAGTCGCCAATGCCGGCACACGTTGCAGGTCAATGTGATCATCGGTCTGGGCTGGACGCTGGCGATTGTGGTGTTCGCCGCGTTTGGCTGGCTGGGTGCCGCAGGCGCGATGATCGCGGCGGTGCTGCACAACCTCAGCACGTTGCTGGTGTTGGGAAACGCCGGGCGTTTGCTGCGCTTCCACGAGCCTCTGTTGAAGCTCGACGAATAATTTTCAGAAATCTTTGCACACTGCTGTAACGCCGTCGGGGGGCCTCACTCTAGTGGTGTGTCGAGACTGAGCAATCCGTTCAAACCGACACCCCTACCGATCATGAGGACTTTAACAATGAACATTAAATCCGCTGCTGCTGGTGCTGCTCTGGCGATGGCCGCCGCTACCATGTTTGCCGGTGTTGCCACCCAGGTACAAGCGGCTGACGCGCCAGTGCACTGCTACGGTGTGACCTCCTGCAAAGGCATGAACGACTGCAAGACCGCTGAAAACGCCTGCAAAGGCCAAGCGGTCTGCAAGGGCCACGGCTTCAAGTCCATGACCAAGGCAGCGTGCGACGCGGCTGGCGGCAAAGTCGGCGAATAACCGGCAACGGGTGCAACCGCAGCGCTAGCCCCCTGCGCTGCGGACACTTTCCCAGGAGTCAGTCATGTCCGCTTCCCTTCCAAGTCTGGGTTACGGCCTGGGTTTACGCAGTGAGTACTACCAGCAGATCCTTGAACAATCGCCGGCCGTGGATTGGTTCGAAGTGATCTCCGAAAATTATCTGGTGCAGGGCGGTAAAGCCTTGTACTTCCTGGACGCGATAGCCGAGCGCTATCCCTTGGTCATGCACGGCGTGTCCCTGTCCATCGGCGGGCCGCACGCCCTCGATATCGATTACCTGAAACAAATCAAACAGCTCGCCGAGCGCATCCAGCCGGCGTGGGTTTCCGATCACCTGTGCTGGAGCCGCGGCAGTGCGCACCAGTTGCATGACCTGCTGCCCCTGCCTTACACCGAAGAAAGCCTTTATCACGTCGCCAGCCGCGTTCGCCAAGTGCAGGACGTACTGCAGCGCCCGCTGGTGTTGGAAAACGTCTCCAGTTATGTGCGCGCCAAGTCGGATGAGTTCACCGAGTGGGAATTCCTCAACGCCCTGACCCATCTGTCGGGCTGCCAGTTGCTGTTGGACGTGAACAATGTGTACGTCAGTTCGCGCAACCATGGCTTCGATGCCTGGACCTTTATCCGCAACTTGCCGCCCGACAGCATTCGCCAGCTGCATCTGGCGGGGCATATGGACTATGGCGACTACGTAGTCGATACCCACGACCACCCGGTATGTGATCCGGTGTGGGCGCTGTATCAACAGACGCTGGAGCATTTGGGGCCGGTCTCGACATTGTTGGAGCGCGATGACCATTTTCCGCCATTCGAGGAGCTGCTCACCGAGTTGAGCAAAGCCCGCGAACTGGGCGCCACGGCCTTGGCCAGGAGAGCGCTATGCGCCTGACCGATTGGCAGTTGGCCTTCGAACAGCATTTATTAGCGCAAACGCCGGATGCCAACAGTGGCTTCGCCGCGACCTTACTCGGCGGGCCAACGCTGGATGTGGACACGGGCCTGGCGATCTACCACAACGCCTATATCGCACGGTTGCAGGAGGTGTTGCGGCATGACTTCAGCGCCATCCTGTATTGGCTGGGGGATGATGAGTTTGCGGCGCTGACCCACGCGTATGTACGCCGTTATCCGTCGGCCCATTACAGCCTGCGTTGGCTCGGCGAGCGCTTGCCGGCGTTTATCCACGAGCATCTGGTGGCCGAGCAAAGTGCACCGTTGGCGGAGCTGGCCCAGTTGGAGTGGGCCTTCACCCTGGCGTTCGATGCGCTGGAAGGCCAACCGCTGACCCTGAATGACATGGCGCTGCTACCGCCTGAGGATTGGCCGGGTTTGCAAGTCACCCTGATGCCGTCCGTGCAACAGCGACTGTGCCACTTCAACAGCGTCGCCATCTGGCGTGCCAGCAAGGATGGCGCGGACTTCCCCGACAGCCACAGCTTGGACCTCGCACAGATTTGCCTGGTATGGCGCCATTTGCATGTGTGCCATTACCGCAGCCTGGAACCCGCAGAGGCCTTTGCATTGTCCGGCATGGTGACGACCGGTTGGACCTTCGCAGAACTGTGCGAGCAACTGGCAGTCACTTATGCAGAGGGTGCGCCGCTGCAGGCTGTTACATGGCTGAAACAGTGGGTCCAGGACGGTTTGCTCCAGCGTCGAGCTCCATAGAAGCGGGCTATCAAATCGATAGCCTCCTACTTTTATTGGGATGGTCTACCCTCATTTCAGACGTCTGAAACAAGGGGGGACTACTCATGCTCGCGCAACTTCCACCGGCCTTACAGAATCTTCAGCTACCGCTGCGTCTGCGACTCTGGGACGGCCATGAATTCAACTTGGGCCCCGAGCCCAGTGTGACCATCGTGGTGAAGGACCCCACGGTCGTCTCGCAACTGACCCATCCCACGCTCGACTCATTGGGCGAAGCCTTCGTCGAGGGCAAACTGGAGTTGGAAGGCTCTATCAGCGAAGTGATCCGGGTGTGTGATGAGCTGAGTCATGCTCTAGTCGAGGACGACGGTGGCAGTCATCCGGTGCGCTCGATCCACGACAAGGCCACCGACGCCGCGGCCATTTCCTACCATTACGACCTGTCCAACGCGTTCTACCAGCTGTGGCTGGACCAGGACATGGCGTACTCCTGCGGTTATTTCGAAACCGGCAGCGAATCCATCGACCAGGCCCAACAAGACAAATTCCGCCACCTGTGCCGCAAGCTGCGCTTGCAGCCGGGCGAGTATTTACTCGACGTCGGGTGCGGATGGGGCGGGCTGGCGCGTTTTGCGGCGCGGGAATTCGGGGTGAAGGTGTTTGGTATCACCTTGAGCAAGGAGCAGTTGGCATTGGCTCGGGAGCGGGTGAGCGCCGAAGGCCTAGACGACCAGATCGACCTGCAACTGCTGGACTACCGCGACCTGCCCCAGGATGGCCGTTTCGACAAAGTGGTAAGCGTGGGCATGTTCGAACACGTCGGCCACGCCAACCTGGCGCAGTACTGCCAGACCCTGTTCGGCGCCGTGCGTGAAGGCGGCTTGGTGATGAACCATGGCATCACCGCCAAGCACACCGACGGCCGCCCGGTGGGCCGTGGCGCAGGTGAGTTTATCGAGCGCTACGTGTTCCCCAACGGTGAGCTGCCACACTTGGCGATGATGACCGCCGAAATCAGCGAAGTCGGGCTGGAAGTGGTCGACGTCGAAAGCCTGCGCCTGCATTACGCCCGCACCCTGGACCATTGGAGCGAGCGGCTGGAAGACAACCTGGAGGCAGCGGCGAAGATGGTGCCGGAGCAGGCGTTGCGTATCTGGCGCTTGTACTTGGCCGGTTGCGCCTATGCGTTTGCACGGGGTTGGATCAACCTGCACCAGATCCTGGCGGTCAAGCCCCATGCCGATGGCAGCCATGAACTGCCGTGGACGCGGGAGGATCTGTACCGCTGAGTGGGAGGGGGCTTGCCCCTTCCCACATTTTGTTTTGTGTTATCTGGTTAAAGGATGGGTGAGATCAAGCGCGCCACTCGCATCCCCAGTTGTTGCAGGCGCCGGGTTTCGCGGCTTTCTTCCTGGCTGACTTCATGGGCCTGCGCGAAGTCATCCAGCAGCATCTGTTCCACCTCTTTGGCAAAGGCTTCATCGACGGTCAGCAACATCACTTCAAAATTCAGCCGGAACGAGCGGTTGTCCATATTCGCACTGCCGATGGCGCTGATTTCGCTGTCCACCAAAACCACCTTCTGATGCAGAAACCCCGGCGTGTAGCGGAACACTCGCACCCCGGCGCGCACGGCTTCGATGGCGTAGAGGCTGGAGGCGGCATACACAATGCGGTGATCCGGCCGCGACGGCAGCAGCAGGCGTACGTCCACACCGCGTAGCACCGCCAGGCGCAGGGCGGCAAACACGGCTTCGTCGGGGATGAAATACGGGCTGGTGATCCACACCCGTTCGGTCGCTGCGTGAATGGCCTCGACGAAAAACAGCGAGCAGGTTTCATACGGATCGGCCGGGCCGCTGGCGAGCAATTGGCAGAGCACACCGTCTTCGGGGTAGGCGTCCGGCAGAATCAGCGGCGGCAGTTCCCGCGCCGCCCAGAACCAGTCTTCGGCAAACGACTCTTGCAGGCACGCCACCACCGGGCCCTTCACCTGCACATGGGTATCGCGCCACGGCGCCAACGGCGGTTTTTTGCCCAGGTATTCATCCCCCACGTTATGGCCGCCGACAAACCCGGTGATGCCATCCACCACCACTATTTTGCGATGGTTGCGGAAGTTGACCTGGAAGCGGTTGAGCCAGCCACTGCGGGTCGCGAAAGCCTTGACCTGCACCCCGGCGTCGCGCAGCGATTGCACGTAGCGATGGGGCAGGGCGTGGCTGCCGATGCGGTCGTAGAGCACGTAGATGCTCACGCCTTGGGCGGCTTTTTCCTTCAGCAGCGCGTGAAGTTGCCGGCCAAGTTGGTCGTCATGAATGATGAAAAATTGGAACAGCACGGCCGTCCTGGCGGTACGGATCGCGTCGAAGATCGCGCTGAAGGTGGCGTCGCCATTCACCAGCAGGCGTACTTCATTGTTGGCCAGGCACGGCATACGGCCCAGTTTGGGCATGGCGCGCAAAGAAGCGTAGGCACTGGAGTTACGCGCGGCCAGGGCTTCTTCGACCCAGGGGCGCCAGTTCAGCTCGGTGATGGCGGTGTGCATTTCCTGGTTGGCCTGGCGACGGGCCTGGATGTAGGCGTCGAAGGTGCTGCGGCCGAAGATCAGGTAGGGAATGAGCGTGAGGTAGGGCATGAACATCAGCGACAAGGCCCAGGCGATCGAGCCTTGGGCGGTCCTGACGGTCAACACCGCGTGGATCGCGGCGAGAGTCCCGAGAAAGTGCAGTGTGGCGATGACGTAGGCGAGCAGGTGCGGGCCGAAGAAATCCATGGACGTCGGTACTCCAGGCAATCCAATGCCTAACAGACCATGTTCGGCTGTGAATGTCGCTATTTTATTTGGCGTGCAACACTGGCGCCTTTGCAGCGTCTAACGCCCACAATTGCTCAGGAGTTACCCGATGAATGCTCGTCTGCTCTGCTTGTCCTTGGTTGTTGGTTTGTCGCTGCCGGTGGCAGCGCAGGCGCAGATGCTGGCGCCGGGCTTGTGGGAATTGACCACCAGCAATATGAAAGTCGATAACCAGGACCTGCCGGACTTGTCCCTGATCCTCGGTCAGCTCAAGCAACAAATGACCCCTGAACAACGTGCCATGCTCGAAAAGCAGGGCATCACCATGGCCGGCAAAGGCGTGCAGGTGTGCCTGACGCCGGCGCAGGTCGCGTCTGACTCGATCCCCCTGACCGACCCGCAATCGGGCTGCAAACAGGAGGTGACCGACAAGACCGGCAACCAGTGGAAATTCCGCTTCAGTTGCCCGAAAGCCCAGGGCACCGGTGTCGCCACTTTCCAGAGCCAGAAAGAATTCACCACCACCGTCAACGGCACCTTCAATGCCACCGGCATTCAGCAGAAGGGCAGCCTGGACACCCACGCGCAGTGGTTGGGCAACGACTGCGGCACGGTCAAACCCCGCGCCTAACGCAAGAAATGCAGCGGCAAACCCTGGCAGCTGTCGACCACCTGGCCGTTGTGCCAGGCCAGGTGGCCGGAGACCAGGGTGGTGCTGACGCTGTGGCGAAAGCTGCGTTCTGCAAAAGGCGTCCAGCCGCAGCGGGCGAGGATCGGTTCTTCGCTCACCGGCTTGCCTTCGGGCTCGGGTTTGATGAGCACCAGGTCGGCCCAATACCCTTCGCGTAGATAACCGCGGTCCGGGATAGCAAACAGGTCGGCGACCCGGTGGCTGGTCTTGGCGACCAGCGTAGTCAGCGGCAGCAGGCCGTCCGCCACCAACTCCAGTAACGCCGGCAGCGCATGTTGCACCAGCGGTAACCCTGACGGCGCTTCACGATACGCCAGCTGTTTTTGCGCCCAGGTATGCGGCGCATGGTCAGTGCCAATCACATCCAGACGATCACTCAATAACGCCTGGCGCAGCGCGTCGCGGTCGGCGCGGGTCTTGATCGCCGGGTTGCATTTGATCTGATGGCCGAGGCGGTGATAGTCGCGGTCATCGAACAGCAAGTGATGGATGCAGACTTCAGCGGTGATGCGTTTTTGTGCCAGGGGCTTGTCGTCGAACAGTGCCAGTTCCCGGGCGCTGGTGAGGTGCAGCACATGCAAGCGTGTGTCGTGGCGCTTTGCCAACTCCACCGCGAAAGACGACGAGCGATAGCAGGCCTCGGCATCGCGGATCAGCGGGTGGGCGACGGCGGGGATGTTGTCGCCGAAACGCTCGCGCAAGCGCAGTTCGTTGGCCTGGATACTTGGCGTGTGTTCGCAGTGGGCCAGCAGGATGGTCGGCACTTCGGCAAACAGGCGCTCCAGAATCCGTGGATCGTCCACCAGCATATTGCCGGTGGAAGCGCCCATGAACACTTTGACCCCGGCCACTTCACAGGGGTCGAGGGCCGCGACGGTGTCGAGGTTGTCGTTACTCACCCCGAAGTGAAAGCCGTAGTTGGCCACCGAGTGCAGGGCCGCACGACGCTTTTTATCGGCCAGGGCTTCCAGGTTAAGGGTGGCCGGGTTGGTGTTGGGCATGTCCATCACGCTGGTGATGCCGCCAGCCACCGCCGCACGGGACTCGCTGTAAAAGCTGCCTTTTTCCGGCGCGCCGGGGTCGCGAAAGTGCACCTGGTCGTCGATCATGCCCGGCAGCAGCCATTGGCCCTTGGCGTCGATGGCCAGCGGCGCATTGCAGCCGGTGATGCTGCTGGCGATCTTCTCGATACGGCCATTGGCGACCAGCACATCGGCGTCGAAAATCTGGCCTTCATTGACCAGGCGGGCGTTGCGGATCAGCAGGCGGCTCATGGTTCAGAACTCGTTTTGCAGGGCTTTGTAGCCGCGCACCAAATCAACGTTGGTGCGCGCCACGTCTTCGGAAAACTCCGAGGCACTGACGCTCACCGGCGGAAATTGCGACAGGTCGGTGTTGGGCCCGATGCGGGTGGTGGAGGGCACGTAGAACGCGGCCGGCAAGTCGCGGCCATCGACCACCGAGTTGTGGCGCACCACGCAACCGTCGCCCACGGCGCAATTGAACAGCACGCTGTTGAAACCGATGAACACGCGATCGCCCACCGAGCACGGGCCGTGGACGATGGAGCGGTGGGCAATGGAGGTGAATTCGCCGATGGTGACTGCCGCGCCGGATTTGGAGTGAATCACCACGCCGTCCTGGATATTGGAATTGGCGCCGATGGTGATCGGGTCCATGGCGCCGCTGGCGTCGACTTCGTCGGCGCGGATCACCGCGTATGGGCCGACGAAGACGTTCTCGCCGATGATGACCTTGCCGCAGATGATGGCTGTTTTGTCGACGTAGGCCGATTCGGCAATCACTGGCAGATCGCCGGAGGGGTTCTTGCGGATCATGCGCTGGGCTCCGTGATGATGTGGACGTGGTCGCCATCGATGGCGTTGTAGAAACAGGTGGGCCGGCCGGTATGGCAGGCAGGGCCAAGTTGGTTGACGATCAGCAGCACCGCGTCGCCGTCGCAATCCAGGCGCGCTTCTACCAACTGTTGCCAGTGACCGGAGCTTTCGCCTTTGCGCCACAGTTGCTGGCGCGAGCGCGACCAATAGCAGACTTGCCCGGTAGCGAGGGTTTCGTTGAGGGCCTGGCGGTTCATCCAGGCCAGCATCAACACCGCGCCGCTGCCGTGTTGCTGGGCGATGGCGGCGATCAAGCCATCGCTGTTCCACGCCAGCGCGTCGAGCACCGGTTTGAGTGGAAAGCGGCTGCCGATGGCCGCCCCTTCCAGTTCGAGCATGCTCAGGTTCATGGCTTGCTCAGGGCAGCGCACAAGGTGTTGAGGTTGTATTCGAACAGTCCGGTAAACGTGCTGGCGGGGCCTTCGGCGGCGAGGGCGTCGGAGTACAGCGTGCCGCCGATCTGCGCGCCGCTTTCGTCAGCGATCTGCTTGAGCAGACGCGAGTCCTTGATGTTTTCCATGAACACGGCCTTGACCTTGTCTTTGCGGATCTGGGTGATCAGCGCAGCGACTTCGGCTGCGGAAGGCTCACGTTCGGTGGACAAGCCTTGCGGCGCCAAGAACTGAATGCCATAGGCCTGTCCCAGGTAACCGAAGGCGTCATGAGAGGTGACAATGCGGCGGTTGCCGGGTGGCAGGGCACCGAACTTGGTCTTGGCTTCGGCCAGCAGGCGATAGATTTCCTTCAGGTAGCTTTGGCTGTTGCGCTGGTAATCGGCGGTATTGGCTGGGTCGGCGGCAGCCAGCGCCTTGGTGATGTTGTTCACGTAGATTTCAGCGTTGGCCAGGTTGTGCCAGGCGTGCGGGTCGGGGATGGTTTCGCCGTCTTCTTCCATGGTGTGGGAGATCACGCCCTTACTGGCGGTGACTACTGTGGCTTTGGTTTCGGTGCTGGTGACCAGGCGGTCCAGCCAAGGTTCGAAACCGAGACCATTCTTGATGATCAGCTTGGCCTTGAGCAGCGCCTTGGCGTCGTCCGGCGTGGGCTCGTAGGTGTGGGCGTCGGCATCCGGGCCGACCATGTTGCTGATCTGGATGTGATCGCCACCGATCTGGTGAGTGATGTCATCGAGAATACTGAAGCTGGTGACCACCTGGAGTTTGTCGGCGGCCTGGGCCATCGACAGCGGCAGCAGCAGACTGAACAGCACGAGTAGAGCGCGCATCGGGAAACACCTCATTGGGATGTAAGCAGGGGCGGGCGGCGCAGCAAACCGTGCACCGGACCGAAGACCACGGACAGCAGGTACCCCGCGCCAGCCACCAGCACAATCGCCGGGCCGCTGGGCAGTGAGTAGTAGAACGACAACAACAAGCCAAGCCACACCGACAGGCATCCCAGCACCGCCGATACCGCAATCAACACCGGCAGGCGCCGGCTCCAGAAACGTGAAGCGATGGCCGGCAACATCATCAAACCCACCACCATCAACGCGCCGATGGCCTGGAAGCCGATCACCAGGTTCAGTACCACCAGGGTCAAAAACAGCCCATGGGCCAGCGGGCCGAGACGGCTGACGGTTTGCAGGAACAGCGGGTCGAGGGTGTCGAGCAGCAGCGGTTTGTAGATCAGCCCCATGGCGAGCAGGCTGAACCCGGACACCCAGAGCATGCCGGTGAGGGTGGTGGCGTCGACGGCCAGGGCGGAGCCGAACAACAGGTGCAAGAGGTCCAGGCGCTTGCCGGCGATGCCGAGGATCAGTACGCCGGCGGCGAGTGAAATCGGGTAGATGGCGGCGAGGCTGGCGTCTTCGCGCAGACCGGTGCGCCGGGTGATCCAAGCGGACAGGCCGGCCATGCTCAAGCCGGCACCGAGGCCGCCGATGGTCAGCGCCGGCAGGCTGAGCCCGGCGAACCAGAAGCCCAGCGCAGCGCCGGGCAGGATGCCGTGGGCCACGGCGTCACCGATCAGGCTCATGCGGCGCAAGATCAGGAAAACGCCCAGCGGCGCGGTGCTGCATGCGAGCACCAGCCCGCCGATCAGGGCGCGGCGCATAAACACGAAATCGACGAAGGGCATCCACAGGTGGGCGGCGAAGTGCATCAGGCCACCTGCATCTGGGGCTGCGGGCGGATCAGCTCTTTGCTATTGCCGAACACACAGCCGGTGCTTTTGATATGCAGCACGTGCTCGGTGTGGTGGCGTACGGACGTCAAGTCGTGGCAAACGATGACCAGCGTGCGGCCTTCGGCATGCCAGGCGTGGATATGTTTCCAGCACAGCGCCTGGCCCTCTTCATCGAGGGCCGCGTGGGGTTCATCCAGCAACAACACCGGCGACTCGGCCAGGCTCATACGGGCCAGCAGCGCGCGTTGCAATTGGCCGCCGGACAACGCCATCAATGGGCGCTGTTCCAGGCCACTGAGGCACCAGTCCTCCAGCACCGTGTGCAGGCGCTGGCTGCGTTGCTGCGAGGTGAGTTGGGTGCCCCAGAAACCTGCGGCGACTAACTCTTGCAGGCTGATGGGGAACTGACGGTCGAGGTGTTGCTGCTGAGGCAGGAACGCCAGGCCGCCACGGCGTGGAACATCCACGATCACCTTGCCGGCCAGCGGCTTTTGCAGCCCGGCGATCACTTTCAGCAAGCTGCTTTTACCGCAGCCGTTGGGACCGATAACGCCCGTGAGGCTGCCTTTTTCCAAGGTGAAATCCACGGCGGGTGTGAGCGGTTGGCCGGGGGCGCCCCAGCGTAACGTGGTGCATGTGATCATTCAGGCTGTCTCGTCCAGCGGCTTTCAGCCACGGCATCGTGCGCGTGCAGGCTTTCGGCGTGGATCACTTTCAGGTGGAAGGCTTTGACGGCATCCGAGCGTTTCAAGGCGAGGTTCAGGCGGCGGGCGGCGTCTTCGCAGAACATCAGGTTCTGCCCGTTGGCCAGGGCGAAGGCTTGTTCGTCCGCACGTTTCACGGCGGTTTGTACGGCGGTGCCGAGGGCAGCTTCGGCGTCGTTGATCAGGTCAGTCAGCGCCAGATGATCGCCTTGCAGGTGTACGTGAAGCTGGGCGCTGCTGCGCTGGCTGTGAGGCGTGGCGATGATCCCATTGGCGCTGCCGAGCCAAGTCAGCACAGCTTCATGCTGCAACGGCTTGTCGGCGAAATCTTCGAGAAACTGCTGCTGAATCAACTGCCTGGCAAGGGCTGCGGAACAGGGGCAAGTCGAGGAGTAAGTCACGTCAATTTTTTGTTCCACGTGGAACATCTGATTTTCAAGGCGGGCTTCGATGCTGACCGGATAGCTCTTCCAACCGGCCAAAGGGCTCACCAGCGCCGGGCGTTTCAGCAGCAAATTCGTATGGATACGCAGGTAGGCGTTCTTAGATAAATCTTCATGACTGTCGAGAAAGCGCTGCAGTACATTGCGCAGAAGTGCAGGCGTAAGGGGCTGCTGGTCGAGCATTTCCAGCGCCAGGTACAAGCGTGACATATGAATGCCACGGGCGGTGCCGTCGTCCAGGCTCACACCGGCATCGGCGGTGGCGGTCAGACGCTGACCGTCGATGAGGATTGGCAGGGCGATGCCGCACATGCCCACCCAGTCGAGTGGCAAGGCTTGGCGTGAAGCCTGCGCGGCGATATCCGGCAGAGTCAGCGCGTTCATGAGCAGGTCCATCGTTGGAAATAATTCGACATGTTATAGTATAACAATAGAGTCGACGATGAATTTTCTGTCCTAGCCTTTTTTCAGTCATGTCGAGTACGGACGCTCCTTTATTTGCGGTATTTGTCATGCACAGACGTCAGCTTCTCAATCTGCTCCTGGCCAGCCCCTTTTTTGTGTTGCCGTTAACGGCGCACGCCACGCAGATTCGTAATGCGCGTTTATGGCGCTCAAACGACAAGCTGCGGCTGGTGTTCGACCTCAGCGGTCCGGTGCAGTACAAGACCTTCTCCCTGACCGCGCCGGAGCGCCTGATCATCGACCTCAGTGGTGCGGGGCTCAGTGGTGATTTTTCTCAACTTGAGTTGAAGAACAGTGGGATAACCTCGATTCGTTCGGGGCATTTCGGCAAGGCGGATACGCGCATCGTGCTCGACCTGGCCGCACCGATGCAGCTCAACAGCTTTATATTGCCGCCGCAGGAAGGTCAGGGGCATCGCTTGGTACTCGATCTCACCAGTGCCACTCAGGCGCCTCGTCAAATCGCCGCTGAACCTGCGCCCTTGGCGGCGCCGGTGGACAAGGCGCATCCCAAGCGCGACATCATGGTGGTGGTCGACCCCGGCCACGGCGGCAAAGACCCGGGCGCCATCGGCTCCAAGGGCCAGCGCGAAAAAGACGTGGTGTTGTCCATCGCCCAACTGCTCGCCAAGCGCCTGAAACGCGACAAGGGCTTTGACGTGAAACTGGTGCGCAACGACGACTTCTTCGTACCGCTGCGCAAGCGCGTGGACATCGCCCGCCAGCACAAGGCCGATATGTTTATCTCGGTGCACGCCGATGCCGCGCCACGGCTTACGGCATCGGGGGCCTCGGTGTATGCGCTGTCGGAGGGCGGCGCCACTTCGGCCACGGCGCGTTTTATGGCCCAGCGTGAAAACGGCGCGGACCTGCTGGGCGCCACCACGTTGCTCAATCTCAAGGACAAGGACCCGATGCTGGCCGGGGTGATTCTCGACATGTCGATGAACGCCACCATTGCCTCCAGCCTGCAACTGGGCAGCTCGGTGTTGGGCAGTCTGCAAAGCATCACCAGCCTGCATCAGAAACGCGTGGAACAGGCCGGGTTCGCGGTGCTCAAGTCTCCGGATGTGCCATCGATCCTGGTGGAGACGGGCTTTATCTCCAACACCCGTGACGCCCAGCGGCTGGTGACGGCCCGCCATCAACAGGCGGTGGCGGATGGTTTGTTCGATGGCCTGAAAAACTACTTCCAGAAGAACCCGCCAATGAACAGCTACATGGCGTGGGTTCAGGAACAGAAGAATCCTCGGGCCTAGCAGCCGGTGATCCGGCTACAGGTGAACTTGGCGCTGGCCCCTCCGGAGCTGGAGAACCGATTGATCGTGGTCCAGCCCACGCGGCGTGTGTAGCCGACCCACGCCTCCCCATCCGAGGCCAGGCCAGTGAAAAACGTCAGTTGCCCATACCGGCTGTTGGTCTGTGCCCAATAACGTTTGCCGGCCACTTCGAAGCCGCGCAAATACGTGGTGCTGCCCACCGTCGCCACACTGTAGGCGTTGCCCAGCGGGTCGACACAGGCCAGCACGTTGGCGCTGCGCGTGCAGTTGGCCAGCGGACTCGGCGCTTGTGCACAAGCAGGCCCTGCCGCTGCCAATAACAGGGCGCACACCAGGTATTTCATAAGGTTTCTCGGGGCTGGGAGGTGTTCAAGCATTGCGCCCTTCGTCGCAGCGAGCAAGGGGGATTGGCTTATTTGTATTGTTATACTATAACATAAAAGCACAGCCTGACCCGTGACCCGCTCCCCATGACCGAACAAGACCTGCCGACTACATGAATGAAGCCCAGCAGGGCTTCTTCCGCGAACCGCCCTGTGTATCGAAGCCAAAGAACGTGAAGAGCTGCGCGAACGCCATAAGCGGGCGATTTGACCGGCCGACCCTGATGAGGAATACCTGATGCCCAATCGTCTCCCCGTTACCGTGTTGTCCGGCTTTCTCGGCGCCGGTAAAAGCACATTGCTCAACTATGTGCTGCGTAACCGCGAAAATCTGCGTGTGGCAGTGATCGTCAACGATATGAGTGAAATCAACATCGACGGCAGCGAGGTGCAGCGCGACGTCACGCTTAATCGCTCCGAAGAAAAACTGGTGGAGATGAGCAACGGCTGTATCTGCTGCACCCTGCGTGAAGACTTGCTGGAAGAAGTCGGAAAGCTCGCCAAGGAAGGTCGGTTCGATTACCTGTTGATTGAATCCACCGGTATCTCGGAACCGTTGCCCGTGGCCGAAACCTTCACCTTTCGCGATGAAAACGACCAGAGCCTGGCCGATGTCGCACGCCTGGACACCATGGTCACGGTAGTCGACGGCATGAACTTCCTGCTCGACTACCAGGCCGCCGAAAGCCTGGCCTCACGGGGCGAAACCCTTGGCGAAGAGGACGAGCGCTCGATCACCGACCTGTTGATCGAGCAGATCGAATTCGCCGATGTGATCTTGATCAGCAAGATCGACCTGATCAGTAGCAGCGAACGCGAAGAGTTGATTGCCATCCTTGAGCGCCTCAACGCCCAGGCACAAATCATCCCGATGGTCATGGGCGAGGTGCCGCTGCACAAGATCCTCAACACCGGCCGCTTTGACTTTGAACGCGCCGCCCAAGCGCCAGGCTGGCTACAAGAGTTGCGCGGTGAGCATGTGCCGGAAACCGAAGAATATGGCATCGCATCCACCGCCTATCGCGCACGCCGCCCGTTCCATCCGCAACGCTTCTTCGACTTTATCGACCGGCCTTGGGTGAACGGCAAATTGCTGCGCTCCAAAGGCTTTTTCTGGCTGGCCAGCAAACATCAGGACGCCGGCAGCTGGTCCCAGGCCGGCGGCCTGATGCGTCACGGGTTTGCCGGGCGCTGGTGGCGTTTCGTGCCGAAAAGCCAATGGCCCCAGGACGAAGAAAGCGTCGCGGCAATCATGGGCAACTGGCAACTCAGCACCGGCGACTGCCGTCAGGAACTGGTGTTTATCGGGCAGAACATCGACTTCGCCCACATGCGCGCCGAGTTGGATGCGTGCCTGCTCAACGATGAAGAAATGGCCCTGGGCGTCGAAGGTTGGCGCCTGCTGGCTGATCCGTTTGGTCCCTGGTATGAAGAGGCAGCCTGATGCTGGCACCGGTTATCCCCTTGCGCCCCGTGATTCGCCAGACCCGTGGTGAAACCCCGCTGGCGCTGTCCGACATCCTTGAGGACGGCGTGAACCTGGCGCTGTGGCAGCGTCAGTTGCCGCTGCATATTGCCGAGTTCGGCGCCTTGCTGGTGGCACTTAACGAGCCGTTGGCTGATTCGATGGTGATTGAGCTCAACAGCGAAGACGCCGAGCCGAACTTGCAGGGATTGGCGTTCAGTTGCCGTGATCTGGAGGGTTATGAAGGCTTTGTCGCCGATGTGTCATGGCTGGTCAGTGCCTTCGCCTGCCTGCTCGGCGCCAAGCGCATCGGCGTGCGCCTGCGGCTGCTGGATAAAGCCATGTGCCCACGTTTTCACGTCGATCATGTGCCGGTACGGTTGATCACCACCTATGCGGGTGTCGGCAGCCAGTGGTTGCGTGAAGGCGTGATGGACCGGCGCAAGCTCAGCCAAGCGGACGCCGAACCCAGCGAGCGCATCGAGCAGATTCAGTGCGGTGAAGTGGCGCTGCTCAAGGGCACCAAATGGCATGGCAACGAAGGCCACGGCCTGATCCATCGCTCACCCGGCCTGAAAGCGGATGAGCGCCGATTGATTCTGACGCTGGATTGGCTCGCGTAACCGCGTAGGATCAAACGCTCTACACGGTCTGAACGATGCCCCTGATGCTGCAGAACATTCCCACCCACGTGATCGCCGGCCCCTTGGGCGCCGGCAAGACCAGCTTGATCAAGCACCTGCTCGCCCAACGCCCGGCCAACGAGCGCTGGGCGGTGTTGATCAACGAGTTCGGGCAGATCGGCCTGGATGCTGCGCTGCTGACCCAGGACGACGACGGCATTGCCCTCGGCGAAGTTGCCGGTGGCTGCCTGTGCTGTGTGAATGGTGCACCGTTCCAGGTAGGCCTGGGCCGCTTGCTGCGTAAGGCCAAGCCGGATCGTTTGTTTATCGAACCCTCGGGCCTGGGCCATCCTGCGCAGTTGCTCAAGCAGTTGCGCGAAGCGCCGTGGCAAGCGGTGCTGGCGGTCCAGCCCTGTGTGCTGGTGCTGGATGCCCAAGCACTGGCGGCGGGCAAGCCTTTGCCGGTGGCGCAGCAGGAGGCGCTGGCCAGTGCCGGGCTGTTGGTATTGAACAAGGATGAGGCGCTGGATGCCACGCAGCGCCATGCAATCCAACGGCAGTTACCGGATTGTGCGATTTACTGGACACGCCAGGCGCAGTTGCCGCTGGCCCAGCTACCTGGCTTGAACGCAATTGCAGGCGCGGCTGTGGATAACTTCGCAGTGCCCAAGGGGCTGGCCCAACTGCCGGCGATCTGGAGCGATCCCGCGCAGCCCATTTGTTTGAGCCAGGCCCAGGAGGGCGGCTGGAGCATTGGTTGGCGCTGGCATCCAAGCCAGCTATTTGATCCTGAGCGTCTGGCGCTGTGGCTCAAAAGTCTTGAATGGCGCCGCGCCAAACTGGTTATCCACAGCCGTGATCGCTGGATTTCCGTTAACGCTGTGGATAACAGCTCGTTCACCTGGCAGCCCAGTGAATGGCGCCGCGACTCTCGTGTCGAACTGATCTTCAGCGCCCCACAGGACGTGATCGCATTACAGGCCGCGCTGGCAGCCTGCCGTTACTGACGGTTCTTGGCCGCGTGGTCCTGCCGCCATTGGCTCAGCTCAATGACTTCAGCGCTGGGCAGCGCCTCCTTGGCCTCGAACGGGTAGGGCGCCAGTTCGATCTGCGCGCTGTGGGCGCCGAATTGGGTGATAGTCCCGCTGTGACGGGTCTCGCCCGTGACGGTGAACTCGAAATTGTAGATACGCGCCAGACGCCGCCGGCCATTGGCGTCTTTCACAAAACCGATGCGCTTCAACGCGACGGCACCGTCGAGCAATTCGATATCGAGCTTGGCGCAATGCTGCTTGACCCGCGCCAGCGCCCGCTCGCGTAGGCCGTGGTTGTGCCACACCCAGGCGGCGCCGGTCGCCAGCAGCATCAACACAAACATGTTTCCCAGGGTCAGCATGCGAAAAACTCCAACAAAGTGAGAGCAGCTTAACTGTGTCGCCGGTCTGTCGTACAGGCTGCGTTTAGTCGCATACTGCGCGGCCAGAATTTCAATGGCTTTACGGAAATCCCCTGCATGAAACGCACACCTCATCTGCTTGCGATCCAGTCTCATGTGGTCTTTGGCCACGCCGGAAACAGCGCCGCCGTGTTCCCCATGCAGCGGGTCGGGGTGAATGTCTGGCCGCTGAACACGGTGCAGTTCTCCAACCACACCCAGTATGGACAGTGGGCGGGCGAAGTGTTGGCACCGCAGCAAATTCCTGCGTTGGTGGAAGGCATTGCCGCCATCGGTGAGCTGGGCAATTGCGATGCAGTGCTGTCCGGCTACCTGGGCAGCGCGGACCAGGGCCGGGCGATTCTCACCGGCGTGGCGCGGATCAAAGCCATCAATCCCAAGGCCCTGTACCTGTGCGACCCGGTCATGGGCCATCCGGAAAAAGGCTGCATCGTGCCCCAGGACGTCAGCGATTTCCTGCTCGACGAAGCCGTTGCCATGGCCGACTTCCTGTGCCCCAACCAACTGGAACTGGACAGCTTTGCCGGGCGCAAGCCGCAGTCGCTGTTCGATTGCCTGGCGATGGCCAAGGCGTTGCTGGCACGCGGGCCAAAGGCCGTGCTGGTCAAACATTTGGATTACCCGGGCAAGTTGCCGGACGGTTTCGAGATGTTGTTGGTGACCGCCGACGGCAGTTGGCACCTGCGTCGGCCGCTGCTGGCCTTCCCGCGCCAACCGGTGGGCGTGGGCGACCTGACGTCGGGGTTGTTCCTGGCGCGAGTGTTGTTGGGCGACAGCCTGTTGGCCGCCTTTGAGTTCACCGCGGCGGCTGTGCACGAAGTGCTGCTGGAAACCCAGGCCTGCGCCAGTTACGAACTGGAGCTGGTGCGGGCTCAGGATCGTATCGCCCACCCACGCGTACGTTTTGAAGCCACGCCGATAGATCTATAAACACACAAAACCCAATGTGGGAGCAGGCAAGCCAGCTCCCACATTTTGATTGGGTTTACAGGTCGGGCTTTGCCGTGTCTCAGCCTTTGATTTCCTGGTAGCGCTTTTCCAGCTCCTGACGAATCTGCCGACGCTGTTGGGCCTGTACAAACCGGCGCTTGTCTTCGCTGTTCTGCGGTTGCAGCGGCGGCACGGCGGCCGGTTTGCGTTGGTCGTCGACGGCTACCATGGTGAAGAAGCAGCTGTTGGTGTGGCGCACAGAGCGTTCACGGATGTTCTCGGTCACCACTTTGATGCCCACTTCCATCGACGTATTGCCGGTGTAGTTGACCGACGCAAGGAACGTCACCAGTTCGCCGACATGGATCGGCTCGCGAAAAATCACCTGATCCACCGACAGCGTCACCACATAGCGACCGGCATAACGGCTTGCGCAGGCGTAGGCCACTTCGTCGAGGTACTTGAGCAGGGTGCCGCCGTGGACATTGCCTGAGAAGTTGGCCATGTCAGGGGTCATCAATACCGTCATCGACAGCTGGGCGTTTCCGGGTTCCATAGCACACTCACGGTTGTAGGCATTGGTTGGGGGCGCACCTCTGCGGGTGCTGGAATCTTTGCAGCGCCATCCTTTACGGGACGCCGGTGGTCGGCTTGCCGTCACGCCTGCACCGATCTGTTTCCATATATTGCACCGGCTTTCTGCTGGAAGTCGCGGTGTTAACCTTCAAAAGCCCATCCCAGGGCATTTCTTACGATAAAGGCAGACTTTTCCTTCCGCACTTTGCGACGTTTCATGTGCGCGGGCGGAAGTGGGAAAAGCGCCGGTACCCTCAAGGAGCCCCTCGCCATGCACGCCATCAGCTTTATCCAGGACTTGGCCGTGATCATGCTGGTGGCAGGGGTAGTCACTGTCCTGTTTCATCGCCTCAAACAGCCGGTGGTGCTGGGTTACATCGTTGCCGGCTTCATCATCGGCCCCCACACCCCACCGTTCGGCCTGATCCACGACGAAGACACCATCAAGACCCTCGCCGAGCTCGGGGTGATCTTCCTGATGTTCTGCCTGGGCCTGGAGTTCAGCCTGCGCAAGTTGTTCAAGGTGGGTGCCACGGCGTTTATCGCGGCCTTCCTGGAAATCATTCTGATGATCTGGATCGGCTACGAGATCGGCCGCTGGTTTGACTGGAACACCATGGACTCGCTGTTCCTCGGCGCGATCCTGGCGATTTCCTCGACCACCATCATCGTCAAAGCCCTCAATGATTTGAAGATGAAGAACCAGCGTTTCGCGCAGCTGATTTTCGGCGTGCTGATCGTCGAGGACATTCTTGGCATTGGCATCATTGCCTTGCTGTCGAGCATCGCCGTCAGCGGTACGGTCAGCTCCGGCGAGGTGTTCTCCACGGTCGGCAAGCTCTCGCTGTTCATGATCGTTGCCTTGGTGATCGGCATCTTGCTGGTGCCGCGTCTGCTGGCTTATGTGGCCAAGTTCGAAAGCAACGAGATGCTGCTGATCACCGTGCTGGGCCTATGCTTCGGTTTCTGCCTGCTGGTGGTCAAGCTGGAATACAGCATGGTATTGGGCGCGTTTTTGATTGGCGCGATCATGGCCGAGTCCAAGCAATTGATTAAGATTGAGCGCCTGATCGAGCCGGTTCGCGACATGTTCAGCGCGATCTTCTTTGTTGCGATTGGCCTGATGATCGACCCGCAGATCCTGTTGCAATACGCCTGGCCCATCGCGGTGATCACCGTGGCAGTGGTGCTCGGCAAGATGTTGTCCTGCGGCCTCGGCGCATTTATCGCCGGTAATGACGGCCGCACCTCACTGCGCGTGGGCATGGGGCTGTCACAGATTGGCGAGTTTTCCTTCATCATCGCCGCGCTGGGCATGACCTTGCAGGTGACCAGTGACTTCCTGTATCCGGTGGCGGTCGCCGTTTCGGCGATCACCACGCTGCTGACGCCTTACCTGATACGCGGTGCTGATCCGCTGTCGCTGAAGATCGCGGCGGTGATGCCCAAGCGCATGAGCCGGGTATTCGGTATGTACGGCGAGTGGCTGCGCAGCATTCAGCCTCAGGGCGAGGGCGCGATGCTGGCGTCGATGATCCGCAGAATCATCCTGCAAGTCGGCGTGAACCTGGCGCTGGTAATCGCGATTTTCTTCGCCGGCAGTTTTTTTGCGGCGCGCATTGGTGGGTATCTGGAAGGTTGGATCAATGATCCGAGCTGGCAGAAGGCATTGATCTGGGGCGGGGCGTTGCTGTTGTCGCTGCCGTTTTTGATTGCGGCTTACCGCAAGCTCAAGGCGCTGTCGATGTTGCTGGCGGAGATGAGCGTCAAGCCGGAAATGGCTGGGCGGCATACCCAGCGGGTGCGGCGGGTGATTGCCGAGCTGATCCCGATTCTGTCGCTGCTGGTGATCTTCCTGCTACTGGCAGCCTTGTCGGCCAGTATTCTGCCGACCAACAAGTTGCTGCTACTGATTGCCGTAGTCACGGCGGCGGTGGCGGCGGTGCTCTGGCGCTGGTTCATCCGCGTGCATACGCGGATGCAGGTGGCCTTGCTGGAGACGCTGGATAACCATAAGGATACGCCGGAGCACTGATGGGGGCCGCACCGCGGCCCGGCGCGGGACAAGCCCGCTCACCACGGGGGTCAGGTCTCAGCTTTCGAGCCAGACGTCCCGCGCCCAGTGCCAGACCGATTCCCACGTCTCTTCGGTGACGAGCTCTTCTTCGGCGGACCACAGCACCACGGTGCCGTCTTCTTCGACGCAGTAGTAGTCGTCGCCGTCCTGGCAGATCGGGATCAGGCTGCGGTCAACGCCCGCATCCCAGGCGTTAGCGGCCACGTCCGGCAGGTAGGTGTGGGATTGCGGGTCGGTGACGGTCACCGGCTCCAGGCTGCCGTATACAACATCGCTGACGGTCAGCAGGAATTCACGGAAGACAAACGGGATGTCGATGAACAGTTGTTCTTCGATTTCCACCAGTTGATCTTCGTCAGGCAGTTCCAGAGGAACCGGGACCGGTTCGTTGGCTTCACGCAATTGTTCGATGATTTCTTCCACGGCCGGGATCCTCTTGCTAGATGGCGCGGTTTATAGGGGCGTTTTATACAGTAGCTCGCTATAAGTGCAACCGTGAAATAGAAAACCCCGGACATGAGACATGTCCGGGGTTTTTTGTTACGGCTTGCAAGCGCGGGGGTATCAGCCGTTCTGGCGGATACCGGCGACCAGCCAAGGCTGGTTTTCGCCTTGAGGGCGTTCCATGTTCCAGCTTTCGCTGAACACTTCGCCCTGGTCGAAGCGCGAGGTCTTCGACACACCACTGAAGGTCAGGGTGGCGATGGTCTTGTCGGCGCGATCATCCACACCGTCCAGCTGTACGCGCAGGTCGTCGATGTAGGTCGACTGGAACGCGTCGCCGATCTCGGCGCGTTCGCGCTTGAGGAACTCCAGCAGTTGCGGGGTCACGAACTCGGCGATCTTGTCCATTTCGTTGGCGTCCCAGTGTTGCTGCAGGGACTGGAAGTGGCTACGGGCCGCTTCGACGAAACGCTCTTCGTTGAACCAGGCCGGTGCGTTGATCACCGGACGGGCCGCAGCAGGTGCTGCCGAACCACCGAAGATCGAACCCATGGCTGGCTTCTGCTCGAACACTTCACGCTGCATCGGCGCGCCGGCTGGAGCCATGTGCTCCTGCTGCTTGCGACGACGGGCGGCGATAAAACGGAAGACCAGGAAGGCGATGACGGCCATGATCAGGATGTCGAAGATCTGCATGCCCTGGAAGCCGCCGCCCATGAACATGGAGGCGAGCAGGCCACCGGCCGCGATGCCGGCCAGAGGGCCCAACCAGCGCGACGCACCGCCGGCTTTGGCCGCGGCGCCTGCAGCACCGGCTGCGCCTGCAGTAGCGGCAGCACCGCCTGCACCGGCGGATGGAGCCATTTGGCTGGTCTGGTGAGTCGGCGCCGCGCCCGAGCTTTTGCCGCCACCGAAGCGTTTGGCGTTGGCGTCGAGGCTCATCGTCAGGCCGATGCACAACGCCATGGCGATGCTAAGAAAACGTTTCATAAAGGGAATTCCCATTTGTGGATTGCACGCGCGCCATGTTGCACAGGTGTAGTGACAGTGGCTAGCGGCATAATGTTTCGGGCTTTTGCGTAAGACCGATTCCGAAAGGTCTGTAGGACTAATGGAAGATATTGGCCCGCGCTCGTTAAAAACAAGGGCGGGCCAATAAGCTTCATGTAGGCAAATGTTTCAGACGGCTTCGAGCTTCGCGTAACCCATCATCAGCCACTTGCTGCCTTCGGCGAAGTTCACCTGCACCCGTGCCTGGGCGCCGGCACCCTCGAAGTTGAGGATGACGCCTTCGCCGAACACGGAATGCCGGACCTGCTGGCCAAGGCTGAACTGGGTTTCCGGAATTTCGGAACCGGCAAACATGCTGCTGGAGTTCTGCTGCTGGCCACCGCCGAACGGGCGGCTGACGCTGTTGGACAGGCGCACTTCCTGGATCAGGCCCTTCGGCACTTCACGTACGAAGCGCGACACCTTGTTGTAGGTCTCGCTGCCGTACAGGCGTCGGGTCTCGGCGTAGGTCATTACCAGGTTCTGCATCGCCCGGGTGATGCCCACGTAGGCCAGGCGCCGTTCTTCTTCAAGGCGGCCGGGCTCTTCCAGGCTCATCTTGTGCGGGAACAGGCCTTCTTCCATGCCCACCAGGAATACATACGGGAACTCCAGGCCCTTGGCGCTGTGCAAGGTCATCAGCTGGATGCTGTCTTCATGCTCATCGGCCTGGGTGTCGCCGGCTTCCAAGGAGGCATGGCCGAGGAAAGCGGCGAGCGGGGTCAGCTCTTCGTCTTCCTCGGTGTTTTCGAACGCACGGGCGGCGCTGACCAGTTCCTCAAGGTTTTCTACCCGTGCCTGGCCTTTTTCGCCTTTTTCCGCTTCGTGATAGGCGATCAGCCCGGACTGCTCGATCACGGTCTGAGTCATCAAGTGCAGCGGCATTTCCATGCACTTGGCGGCCAGGTTCTCGATCAGCTCGACAAATACGCCCAGCGCACCGGCGGCACGGCCGGTCAGGCCTTTGTTGGCGATCAGCAAGCGCATCGCTTCCCACATCGACACATCGGCGTGGCGCGCATGGTCGCGGATCGCTTCGACGGTTTTTTCGCCGATGCCACGGGCCGGGATATTGATCACCCGCTCCAGCGCCGCATCGTTGCCGCGACCTTCCAGCAAGCGCAGGTAGGCCATGGCGTTCTTGATTTCGGCGCGCTCGAAGAAGCGCTGGCCGCCATAGATGCGGTACGGGATACGTTCGCGCAATAAGGCTTCTTCCAATACCCGCGATTGGGCGTTGGAGCGATACAGGATGGCGATGTCGCTGCGTGAGAGGCCAGTTTTCAACGCGCTTTCGATGGTTTCCACCACGTAGCGCGCTTCATCATGCTCGTTGAAGGCGGCGTACAGGTTGATCGCTTCGCCTTCGCCGCCGTCGGTCCACAGTTCTTTACCCATGCGCCCGGTGTTGTTGGCGATCAAGGCGTTGGCGGCCTTGAGGATACCGGCGGTAGAGCGGTAGTTCTGCTCAAGGCGGATGGTGATCGCGTCCGGGAAGTCGTCGGAATACTGGTAGATGTTCTCGATTTTCGCGCCGCGCCAGCCATAGATCGACTGGTCGTCGTCACCCACCACCATCAGGCTGTCGCCGCCCTTGGCCAGCAGGCGCAACCAGGCGTACTGCACGGCGTTGGTGTCCTGGAACTCATCCACCAGAATGTGGCGGAAGCGTTTCTGGTAATGGGCCAGCAAACCGGGGTTGTCGCGCCACAGGTCGAGGGCGCGCAGCAGCAGCTCGGAGAAGTCGATCACGCCAGCGCGTGCGCAGGCAGCCTCGTAGGCTTCATAGATGCTGCGCATGGTCGCCAGGAACAAGTCGCCGCTGGCCTGGATATGCTGCGGGCGCAGGCCTTCGTCTTTCTGCCCGTTGATAAACCACTGCGCCTGGCGCACGGGCCAACGCTGTTCGTCGAGGCCCAGCTCGCGGATCACGCGCTTGACCAGGCGTTGCTGGTCATCGCTGTCGAGGATCTGGAAGGTCTGGGCGAGGCCTGCCTCCTGCCAATGGGCCCGCAGCAGGCGGTGCGCCAGGCCGTGGAAGGTGCCCACCCACATGCCGGCCGGGCTGATGCCCATCAGCTGTTCGATGCGGTGACGCATCTCGGCAGCGGCCTTGTTGGTGAACGTCACCGACAGGATGGAATGCGGGGACGCGTTTTCGACCTGGATCAACCAGGCGATACGGTGCACCAGCACTCGGGTTTTACCGGAGCCAGCACCGGCCAGGACCAACTGACGGCCAACGGGGGCCGCTACGGCCTGGCGTTGGGCATCGTTGAGGGAGTTAAGCAAAAGAGAGAGATCATCGCGCATCGGCGCATTCTAGGGTGCTGGGGGGAGTCGGGCAAATCCCAATGCCGGGTGGTCGATGGAAAATATCCAGCGCAGTCTGGGGCGGCTCAACATTCTGCCCAGGGTGATGACCGGTCGGTCAATGGCCACAGCCCGCGCAGGGTCTCGCTGAAGCTGTCTGGCGCCGAGCTTTGCGCCGTGTGACCGCGCAGTTTTATGACATGGAGCAGTTTGGCCCGGGCGCTTGCTTGTGTATGCTCCGTCGACGTTTCGGGCTCACCATTATAAGAACATTGCCTATGACCCTCAGCACCGACCTGCTTGGCCCCTCGATGGCGCCCGCGCAGGTTATCCGCAAACATTACGCCACTGAGATGGCGGTTGAGCGCACGCGCCTGCTGTATCAGGGCTCGCTGCTGCCGACCCTATTAATGTTGGTGAACGGCCTGGTCTGCGCTTGGCTGCTGTGGAATCCCAAGCAATACCTGTTGGACAGCATCTGGTTGGTCTGGCTACTGGCCCTGGTGGCCATGCGCGTTATCCAGGTGGCGGCCTTTGATTCAGCCATGCCCAGCCGTCAGGCCCAGCCAATCTGGCGGCGCATGTTCATGCTCGGCTCGGCGGTCAGTGGCCTGACGCTGGCAACTGCGGCCATCGCCCTGGCACCGGTGAACAGCTTCATGCAGCAAGCCTGGGTGTTCGGCCTGATCGGCGCTGCGACGTTGTCGGCCAGCGTGGCCTACGCCGTGAGCCTGCCGGCGTTTCTATCCTTCGCCGTGCCCTGCCTGGTGCCGTCCATTGTCTACTTGTTGTGGGATGGCAGCCCGCAGCAACAAGGTTGGGGTGTACTCGGCCTGATCCTGTTGGTGTCGCTGAACCTGGTGGCCTGGCAGGTCAACCGCCTGATCCAGCGTGAACTCCTGCGGCGTTTCCAGAACCAGGCCTTGATCGCGCATCTCCAGCAGGCGCAGCAGCGCAGCGAGCAGTTGAATCAGGACTTGGTGCGTGAAGTCGAGCAGCGTCGTCAGGTCGAGCAGGAGCTTCGTGAAGCTCAGATCGGCCTGCAGGACCGCGTGGCGCAACGCAGCCAGGAACTGGACGTCGCCAGCCTTGCGCTGAATAAGAGCGAAGCGCGCCTGGCCATGGCCCTGCAAGCCAGCGAACTCGGCCTGTGGGACTGGAACCTGCAAACCGACGAAGTCCACCACACCCAGCTTAAAGAGTTGTTCGGCCTGGAGCCGGAGTACGTCACGGCCATGCTCGGCCACCTCAAGCCGCGCCTGCACCCGGATGACTTGCCGCTGCTCAAGCGTGCGCTGGTGGAACACCTCAAGGGGCGCACCGAGGATTACCAGGTGGAATACCGCGTGCGCCATGGCGATGGGCACTGGGTGTGGATCGAAGACCGTGGCCGCGCGGTGGAGCGTGCGCCCAGTGGGCGCGTGATTCGAATGCTCGGCACGCGGCGTGACATCAGCGCCGGCAAGGCCCTTGAAGAACAACAACGGCTGGCCTCGACCGTATTTGAAGCCGCCAGCGAAGGCATCGTGATCCTCGATCCAAATTACGCGCTGATCGCGGTCAACCAGGCTTTCAGTCGCGTCACCGGCTTTGACATCGACGACATGCTCGGTCGCAACGTGGTAGAGCTACCCAGCAGCCGCGATGCCCGGCGTCACTTCCCGGTGATCCGCCAAGCCTTGCTCAGCCACGGCACCTGGCAGGGCGAACTGGTGGAAACACGCAAGAACGGCGAGCTTTATCCGCAGTGGCTGCAACTGAATGTGGTGCGCGATGTTCGCGGAAACGTCAGTCATATCGTGGGCTTCTTCGCTGATCTGTCGGCGCGGCGCGAGTCCGAGGAGCGCATGCGCTACCTCACCCATTACGACGAGTTGACCGGGTTGGCGAACCGCTCGCTGTTCCGCGAACGCTTGCGCGAAGCCCACCAGCGCGTGCGCCAGGGCGGGCGCAGCCTGGCGTTGCTGCATATCAATCTGGATCGCTTCAAGCTGCTCAATGACAGCCTGGGCCATGAAGTGGCGGACCAGTTGCTGCAAAAAATGGCGCGCCGGCTGATCAATGCCTTGCCCGAAGCCGACACCATTGCACGCCTGTCCGGCGATGAATTTGCCGTGTTGTTCGACGCCTACGGCAGCCTGTCGAGCCTGGCGCGGGTAGCCACGCGGCTGCTGGCCAAGCTGCGGGTACCCGTGACGGTGGAGGGGCATGAGCTGGTGGTCAGTGCCTCAATGGGCGTCAGCCTGCTGCCCGACAATGCGCGGGAAATTTCCGAGCTGGTCAGCCAATCAAACATGGCCATGCAACACGCCAAGCACTTGGGCGGCAACAACTTCCAGTTCTACACCGATAGCCTGCAAGCCAGCACCCTAGAGCGTCTGCAGTTGGAAAACCATCTGCGTAAAGCCATTGATGAGCGCCAGCTTTCGGTGTTCTACCAACCGAAGCTGTGCCTGGTCACGGGCAGGCTGAACGCTGCCGAGGCGTTGGTTCGTTGGGAGCACCCGCAGTGGGGGATGGTGCCGCCCTGCGACTTTATCGGCCTGGCCGAAGAAACGGGCCTGATCGTGCCGCTGGGCGAATTCGTGTTGCGCCAGGCTTGTTGGCAAGCCTGTGAATGGCAGCGCCAGGGGTTGGCGCCGATTCGGGTGTCGGTGAACCTGTCGGTGCACCAGTTACGCCAGGGCAAGCTGGTCAGCCTGGTGCGTCAGGTGCTGGAAGAAACCGGCCTGGACCCGCAATACCTGGAGCTGGAACTGACCGAGAGCCAACTGCTCGACAGCGTCGAACACATCATCGCCACCTTCCAGCAGCTGCGGGACCTGGGGGTGAAGCTGGCCATCGACGACTTTGGCACGGGTTATTCGTCCCTCAGCTACCTCAAGCGCATCCCTGTGGACTACGTAAAGATCGACCAGACCTTTATTCGTGGGCTTGGGCAAGGGCGCGAGGATGCAGCCATCACCCGAGCCATCATCGCCATGGCCCACGGCTTGGCACTCAAGGTCGTGGCCGAAGGCGTGGAAGATCAGCAGCAGTTGGATTTCCTGCGGGCGGAGCGTTGTGACGAAGTGCAGGGCTATTTGATCAGCCGCCCCATGCAGGCTGACGGGCTGGCAGATTTGTTACGGAAAAATGCAGATTTTCCTTAGCGACGCCAAGGGCGCCCGAGTGGCTACAAAGCTCCTGGCCTTTGAATATCAGGGGGCCAGGGCAATTTAGTGATGCGTCGGACGGGCAAAACGACAATTCTTGTAGTATAACTACAAGCTTGCTACATCCCCTGGCCCTGCCAATAACAAGAGTCCGTCCTTTGAACCTGTTGCAACATATCGCCCAGTCGCGCCACCTGTTACGCAAATCGGAACTCAAGGTTGCCGATCACGTGCTGCTTGACCCTGCGGCTGTGATGCACAGTTCCATGGCCGACCTGGCCCACAGCGTGGGTATCAGCGAACCGACCATCGTGCGCTTCTGCCGAGCCATCGGTTGCTCCGGGTTCCAGGACTTGAAACTCAAGCTGGCCCAGAGCCTGGCCGCCGGTGCCAGCTTCGGGCAGTTTGCGATTCACGAAGACGACTCCGTCGCCGACTACAGCCTCAAGATCTTCGACACCACCTTGCACACCCTCATGGAAGTGCGTGAGAAACTCGACCCGGTGGAGCTGCAAAAGGCTGTGACGGCCATGTCCCAGGCCCAGCGTGTGGAGTTCTACGGTTTTGGTGCGTCCGGCGCGGTGGCGGCAGATGCCCAGCACAAATTCTTTCGCTTGCTGCTGACGGCGGCGGCCTACAGCGACCCGCACATGCAGGCGATGTCGGCGGTGACCTTGAAGCCGACCGACGTAGCGATCTGTATTTCCCAGTCCGGCCGTTCCAAAGACCTGCTGATCACCGCCAACCTGGTGCGTGAAAGCGGCGCGTCGTTGATCACCTTGTGCCCGAGCCAGACACCATTGGCCGAACTGTCCACGGTCAACCTGGCGATTGACGTGCATGAAGACACCGAAATCTACACCCCGCTGACCTCGCGCATTGCCCACCTGGTAGTGATCGACGTGCTGGCGATGGGCGTGGCCATGGCGCGCGGGCCGAGCCTGGTCAACCACCTCAAGAGTGTGAAGCGCAGCTTGCGCAGCCTGCGGTTGTCGCCCAAGTCCGTCAAAGCCCTCGACGACTAAAAACTGTACACAGATCCAATGTGGGAGGGGGTTTGCCCCCTCCCACATTGGCATCTCCTGTGTATCCAGAATCTTCATCAGGTTGTCATCGCCACGTCATCCGCCAACGCCATTCTGAACTCCCGTACTCGCATTGGGAGATTCCAAATGGCCCGTCCCTACGAAGACAGCAACAGCGCCGTAAAAACCCGTCGTCAGCAGGAAGACCAGCGCCGCATGGCGTTCCGTCGTGCAATTGAAGACCGTTGCCAGGAGCGCCAACTGCTCCAGAGCATCAGTGATTACCCGGAACTCCACTGGCAGGCACCCGCGGCTGCCCAGCGAAGCGTTCAGCCAGCGCGCTGATCTGCACCCGCTCGCTGCGGATAAAGCCCAGGAACGCATGGGCCACCGGTGACAGGCGCTTGGCCTTGGCCTGCACCAGGCACCAGCTGCGGTACAGCGGCAGCTCCTCCACCGGCAGCTCCTTGAGCCCGCCGGTGGCCAGTTCCATATTCACCGCATGCCGCGTCAGCAAGGCCACACCCAGGCCTGCGCAGACGCATTCGCGCTGAGCCTCGGCCGAGGCCACTTCCACCGTCTGGGTGAAGTGCACACGTTTCTCCTTGAAGTATTCCTCGCAGGCCATTCGCGTGCCGGAGCCCGGTTCACGGATGAGCAGGGTGTAGGGTTCCAGGTCTTGCAGACGCAACGGTCCTTGCAGGCTCAAGGGATGATCCGGCAGTGCCACCGCGACAATCGGGTTGTTGAGAAACGGCAGGAATTCCAGGCCCATGTCCTGGGGCACCATGGACATGATCACCAGGTCGTCGCGGTTGTCGGAAAGCCGCCGGATCACCTGGGCGCGGTTGACCACCGTCAGGTGCAGTTGCACTTCGGGATGCTGGCGCTTGAACGCGGCAAACAGATGCGGCACGAAGTACTTGGCGCTGGACTCAATCGCGAGCTTCAGTTGGCCTTGCAGTGAACCTTGCATGTCCGACAGCTGCATATCGAGGTTTTCCAGGCGCCCGAAAATGTCGCGGCTGGCCCGTTGCAGCGCTTCAGCGGCCTCGGTCATGTAGAGTTTTTTGCCGACATAATCGAACAACGGCTGGCCGATCAGCTCCTCCAGCTGCCGAATTTGCAGGCTCACGGCTGGTTGCGTGAGGGACATTTCCTCGGCGGCGCGGCTGTATGAACGCAAATCGCACACTTCATTGAAAACCTGCAATTGACGCAATGTCATACGCATCAATGACTTACGCATAA
Source organism: Pseudomonas sp. PB105 (assembly GCF_009764655.1). Classification (NCBI taxonomy): domain Bacteria; kingdom Pseudomonadati; phylum Pseudomonadota; class Gammaproteobacteria; order Pseudomonadales; family Pseudomonadaceae; genus Pseudomonas; species Pseudomonas sp. PB105. Next base: position 435,444 of record NZ_RWIO01000093.1, on the reverse strand, counting down.
TTCAAATACCCATCCCGGCCGTGAAGCGCTGACTATAAGTCTTTACTTATACACAACCCAATAATTATTGATTTTTGTTAATCCCTGTTGGGGCTTAGTGTGTGTCTCGCGACTGTCATGAAACATTTAGTCACGCGCCGACCCGGCTCCAGCGGGTCGAAGAACGCAGCAATCGGCTCAAGGGAATTTCCAAGTGATAAAAAAGATCCTGATCGCCAACCGTGGTGAAATTGCCGTACGCATCGTGCGTGCCTGCGCCGAGATGGGCATTCGCTCGGTCGCGGTCTATTCCGACGCCGACCGCCACGCGTTGCACGTTAAACGTGCCGACGAAGCCCACAGCATCGGTGCCGAGCCTCTAGCCGGTTACCTGAACCCGCGCAAGCTGGTGAACCTGGCCGTGGAAACCGGTTGTGATGCGCTGCACCCCGGCTACGGCTTCCTGTCGGAAAACGCCGAACTGGCAGACATCTGCGCCGAACGTGGGATCAAGTTCATCGGCCCGTCCGCTGAAGTGATCCGCCGCATGGGCGACAAGACCGAAGCGCGCCGCAGCATGATCAAGGCCGGTGTACCGGTGACTCCGGGTACCGAAGGCAACGTCGCCGACATCGCCGAAGCCCTCACCGAAGGCGACCGCATTGGTTACCCGGTGATGCTCAAGGCCACTTCCGGTGGTGGCGGTCGCGGGATTCGCCGTTGCAACAGTCGCGAAGAACTTGAACAAGCCTTCCCCCGCGTTATCTCCGAAGCCACCAAGGCGTTTGGTTCGGCGGAAGTGTTCCTGGAAAAATGCATCGTCAATCCCAAGCACATCGAGGCGCAGATCCTCGGTGACAGCTTTGGCAACGTGGTGCACCTGTTCGAGCGTGATTGCTCGATCCAGCGCCGCAACCAGAAGCTTATCGAAATTGCCCCAAGCCCACAGTTGACCCCTGAACAGCGCGCCTACATCGGCGACCTGTCGGTGCGTGCCGCCAAGGCCGTGGGCTACGAGAACGCCGGTACCGTGGAGTTCCTGCTCGCCGAGGGCGAGGTGTACTTCATGGAGATGAACACCCGGGTGCAGGTGGAACACACCATCACCGAGGAAATTACCGGGATCGACATCGTTCGTGAGCAGATCCGCATTGCCTCGGGCCTGCCGCTGTCGGTGAAACAGGAAGACATCCAGCACCGTGGCTTTGCGTTGCAGTTCCGTATCAACGCCGAAGACCCGAAGAACAACTTCCTCCCCAGCTTCGGCAAGATCACCCGTTATTACGCGCCCGGCGGCCCCGGCGTGCGCACCGACACAGCGATCTACACCGGCTACACCATCCCGCCGTTCTACGATTCCATGTGCCTCAAATTGGTGGTGTGGGCGTTGACTTGGGAAGAAGCCATGGACCGCGGCCTGCGTGCCCTGGACGACATGCGCCTGCAAGGCGTGAAGACCACCGCCGCCTACTACCAGGAAATCCTGCGCAATCCGGAATTCCGCAGCGGCCAGTTCAATACCAGCTTTGTGGAAAGCCACCCTGAGCTGACCAACTACTCGATCAAGCGCAAACCCGAAGAGCTGGCCCTGGCCATCGCCGCCGCCATCGCCGCCCACGCAGGCCTGTGAGGAATACAACAATGTCCAAGAAAATCTTTGTCACCGACACCATCCTGCGCGACGCCCACCAATCGTTGCTGGCGACCCGCATGCGCACTGACGACATGCTGCCGATCTGCGACAAGCTCGACAAAGTCGGCTACTGGTCCCTGGAAGTCTGGGGCGGCGCGACCTTCGACGCCTGCGTACGCTTTTTGAAAGAAGACCCGTGGGAGCGCCTGCGCCAACTGCGCGCCGCGTTGCCTAACACCCGCCTGCAAATGCTGCTGCGTGGCCAGAACCTGCTGGGCTACCGCCACTACAGCGACGATGTGGTCAAGGCCTTCGTCGCCAAAGCCGCCGTGAATGGCATCGACGTGTTCCGCATCTTCGATGCGATGAACGACGTGCGGAACCTGCGCGTGGCCATCGAAGCGGTGAAAGCCGCCGGCAAACATGCCCAGGGCACCATTGCCTACACCACCAGCCCGGTGCACACCATCGATGCGTTTGTGGCCCAGGCCAAGCAGTTGGAATCCATGGGGTGCGACTCGATCGCGATCAAGGACATGGCCGGCCTGCTGACGCCGTACGCCACCGGCGAACTGGTCAAGGCGCTGAAGGCCGAGCAGAACCTGCCGATCTTCATCCACTCCCACGACACCGCCGGCCTGGCTGCGATGTGCCAACTCAAGGCCATCGAAAACGGTGCCGACCATATCGACACCGCCATCTCCAGCTTCGCCTGGGGCACCAGCCACCCCGGTACCGAGTCGATGGTCGCCGCCCTTAAAGGCAGCGAATTCGACACCGGCCTCGACCTGGAGCTGCTGCAAGAGATCGGCCTGTACTTCTATGCCGTGCGCAAAAAGTACCACCAGTTCGAAAGTGAATTCACCGCGGTCGACACCCGTGTGCAAGTCAACCAGGTACCGGGCGGGATGATCTCCAACCTGGCCAACCAGTTGAAAGAGCAGGGCGCCCTCAACCGTATGAGCGAAGTGCTGGCCGAAATCCCGCGTGTGCGTGAAGACCTCGGCTTCCCGCCGCTGGTGACGCCAACGTCGCAGATCGTCGGCACCCAGGCGTTCTTCAACGTGCTGGCCGGTGAGCGCTACAAGACCATCACCAACGAAGTGAAGCTCTACCTGCAAGGCGGCTACGGCAAAGCGCCGGGCACCGTTAACGAGAAGCTGCGTCGCCAGGCCATCGGCAGCGAAGAAGTGATCGACGTGCGCCCGGCCGACCTGCTCAAGCCGGAAATGACCAAGCTGCGCGGTGAAATCGGCGCACTGGCCAAGTCCGAAGAAGACGTGCTGACCTACGCGATGTTCCCGGATATCGGGCGCAAGTTCCTCGAAGAGCGCGATGCCGGCACCTTGGCCCCCGAAGTGCTGCTGCCGATCCCTGAAGCCGGCGGCGTAGCCCGTGCCGGTGGTGAAGGTGTGCCGACCGAGTTCGTCATTGATGTGCACGGCGAAAGCTACCGCGTGGACATTACCGGTGTCGGCGTGAAAGCCGAAGGCAAGCGTCACTTCTACCTGTCCATCGACGGCATGCCGGAAGAAGTGGTGTTCGAACCGCTCAACGAATTTGTCGGCGGCGGCAGCAGCAAGCGCAAGCAGGCCAGCGAGCCGGGCCATGTCAGCACGGCGATGCCGGGCAATATCGTCGACGTGCTGGTCAAGGAAGGCGACGTGGTCAAGGCCGGTCAGGCTGTGTTGATCACCGAAGCCATGAAGATGGAAACCGAAGTGCAGGCATCGATTGCCGGCAAGGTAACCGCCGTTCATGTGGCCAAGGGCGACCGGGTGAACCCTGGCGAAATCCTGATTGAAATCGAAGGCTGATACAGCCTTCGACACTACCGTTTAATCCTCGGGGGGGCATGTGCCCCCCTTTTTTTCGCCTGAAGATCAGGCGATTGTGCGTCTTAGAACGTCATCGCCCATTGGCCCATCAGCCCCTGGTTGCGGCTGTTGCTGCCGAACTCGGCGGAATAGGTGAGGCCCACGCTATGTTCGGCTGACAGCGCCATGTCCAGGCCAGTACGCATCGCCAGGCTGTTGCGGTCCAGGGAGGTACCGTCGATGGTGAAGTCGCTGCTGAAGTCTTCGCGTCTTTCCCCGGCGAAGGACTGGCGCACACGGCTGTCGACGTTGCCATACAGGTGTTTCCACTGGGTGCTCAGGTGCGGTTTGAGGGTCATCTGGTTGTCCAGCCTGAAGTCGCGGGCCAGGCGCAGGCCGAAGGTGCTGCTGAGGTTTTGCTGGGTTTGTGTTCCGACGTTCAGGGCACTGTAGCCACCTTTCTCCTGGAACCGGTCGCGCTGATAACGCTGGAAACCCAAACCGGCAAAGGGCTCGACGCGCAAGCCGCCCGTGTCCAACTGGTAACCCATTTCGGTGAACGCGTTTTGGCTCTGGGCTTTGTACTTGCCCGTGAGGTGCTCGCTATAATCGATGAAGTCAAAGTCGACACCGCGTTTGTTTCGACCGGCATGAATGCTGTAAAGCGCACCCAGGCGCAACGCCAGCGGCCCATCCTGGCGCACCGCATAGGCGCCCATGTGCCAGCTGTCCAATTCGCCCTTGAAACGCTTGGCGCTCAGTTCACTGCCAGACTTGCCACCCACCACGCCGATCCGCCACGCCGGGTCGATTGACCAGTCGGCCCCCAGCAACAGACCTTGGTTGCGTTGTTTCAAACCGGCGCTGCCGTGTTGCCCATCGAGCCTGCCGCTGTTGCCCAGGCCTTGGACCCAAACGCGGCCCGTCTCGCCAGTGTCGTTATCCAACTGGCGTATTGCCGAATGCAGGCTGGCGTTTAGCTGTTTCATGCTGTTTTGGGTGGCGGTGCCCAGGTTGGCGTTTTGGCTACCGGCCACTTGTTCCAGCACGGCACCTAGCCGGCCCGGCTCCAGGCTGCCCAAGTACTGGAGGTAATCCTCCAGTTCGTATTTCGTCCAATAACCCAGTTCGTCCGACGCCAGCAGGTCATGGACTGCGGAGTCCAGCATGCGGGCGACACTCAGGCCGTTTCGACTGGTGGCGTGGTCGGCGAAGTAGACGTCTTCGGGCGCTGGAATGGCAGGCTCTGGATAAGCTTTTTCGTTGCCTGCCACGAGCTGGTCGAGCCATTCGCTGTCGGGCTCCATGTCGCCGCGTGCCTGTGCGTTTTGAGCGCCGACGGCCCCCAGCACCAGGGTCATGGCCAGCGCGAATTGTTTCTGTAAGAACCGCATGTAAACCCACCTCTTGATATATGAGGCGGGGAATTTAGCGAGGTACAGGGAGGATAAATGTCAGGCCCGCAGCCACTGGTTTGCGGGAGATGTCTCTCGTCTGCTGCGATTTGAAACGCTGGGTGATAGGGCGGATGGCGGCGGTTTACCGACGCCGAACGTAACCCTTGCCATAGTGACGCTCCATCCGCGCCTGGATCAGCTCCAGCCCTAGGGACATCACCCAATAGATGATCGCCGCGGTGGTGAGCATCTCGATGTAGCGATAGCTCGAACGGCCATAGGATTGCGCCAGGAACATCACCTCCCACACGCCCATCACCGAGATCAGGGACGAGTCCTTGAGCATCGAAATGAACTGGTTGGTGGCCGGCGGAACGATGGTACGCATGGCTTGGGGCAGGGTGACGTGCCAAAAGATCGCGTTGTCGCGCATGCCCAGCGCGAGGGCGGCTTCGCGCTGGCCGTGGGGCACGCCGAGGATGCCGGCGCGGAAGATTTCGCTCAGGTAGGCGCCATAGTTCAGCGACAGCGCAATGATCCCGGCCGTGATCGCCCCAGGTACCAAGCCCAGTTGCGGCAGGCCCAGGTAGATCAGCAGGATTTGGATCAGCAGCGGCGTACCGCGAAAAAATGAGGCGTAGAAGGTCGCGATGCCGAACGCCACCGCACTGCGGGACAGGCGCCCCAGCGCCGTGACGAAACCCAGCGCCGACGACACCAGAATCGAACACAGGCACAGGAACAGCGTCAACGCCGCGCCCTGCAGGAAGCCATTGGGCGCCAGATGCAGGCCGACCAGGTTCGGCAGCTTGTCGAGAATGATCGAGAACTTCAGGTCAAAGCTCAGGAAGAAACTGGCAAACAGGGCGAACAGCGCCGCCCAGGTCAGGTAAAGCCGGGTGCGAAAACTCATCGGCTGATATCAGCGCCGATCCATTTTTGCGACAGCTTGCTCAAGGTGCCGTCCTGCTTGAGCTGGGCAAACACCTCACGCACTTTGCTGTCCCACGCGGCGTCGCCTTTTTCGATGGCCACAGAGTTGGGCTCCGAGTACAGCGGTTCGCCAGCCAGCTTGAAGCGCTTGTCCTGGGTCAGGCGCGGTTGGGCGGTGACCAGGTTGGTGAGGATCGCATCCAGGCGCACGCCGGCACCCAGGCCGAGGTCCTGGAAGGCGACGTTATCGGTGTCGTACGGGGCGATCTGCACGTTCTCGAATGGGTACTGCAACTGCGTGTCTTCGGCGCCTTCGATCACCAGGTTCTTGTTCAGGTAGCTCTCATAGCTGGAGGCGCTGGTGAGGCCGACTTTCTTGCCGCTCAGATCCTTGGCGGCGTGGATGCGGTCATCCTTGGCATTGACCACGATCACGGCCGGGGAAGCGTAGTACTCCACCGGGAAATCAAACACTTCGGCGCGGGCCTTGCTCGGGGTCATCGAGCAGATGCAGATATCGTAGCGCCCGCTCCAGCGGCCGGCGGCGATAACGTCCCAGGACGGCGTTTCCAGGCGCAGCTTTACGCCCAACTTTTGTGCCACGGCCTTGGCCACATCGACGTCGAAGCCGTCGAGTTGGTTCTGGTCATTGAGGAACGAGAACGGCGGATAGCTTTCCATTAGCACGCCCACCAGCTCTTTTTTCTGCTCAATCCGCTCCAGCGTGGCCCCGCCGAAGGCTTGGGTCGAGGCAGCCAGTATCATCAGGCCCAGGGCCAGCAGGGGTTTAAGTTTCACGAAGGACACCTTTAGAAAAAAGAGTTGGTACGAACCGGATTGAACGTATTAAATAGTTATAAGAACGACTCTCATAGTGAGTTATTTTCATAAGCTTATGAGTAAAAAGCATATGGGCGCAGAAACAGTAATCCTCGATGGTGGCATGGGCCGTGAACTGCAACGCCGTGGCGCGCCGTTCCGCCAGCCGGAGTGGTCGGCGTTGGCCTTGAGCGAAGCGCCGCAGGCGGTGGAGGCGGTGCACGCAGCCTATATCGACAGCGGTGCCAACGTGATCACCAGCAACAGCTACGCGGTGGTGCCGTTTCATATCGGTGAAGCGCGGTTTGCGGCTGAAGGCCAAGCCCTGGCGGCGTTGGCGGGTGAGTTGGCGCGTCGTGCGGTGACGGCCTCGGGCAAAAACGTGCGGGTGGCCGGTTCGCTGCCGCCGCTGTTTGGCTCGTATCGCCCCGATCTGTTCGAGGCTGAGCGGGTGACCGAACTGCTGACGCCTCTGGTAAAGGGCCTGGCGCCCCACGTTGATCTGTGGCTGGCGGAAACCCAGAGTTCGATCATTGAGGCGAAGGCGATCAAGGCCGGCCTGCCGCAGGATGGCAAGCCGTTCTGGCTGTCGTTTACCTTGGAAGACGAAGACACCGACGACGTGCCGCGCCTGCGCTCCGGCGAGCCGGTGGCAGACGCCGCCGAAGCGGCGGCGCAGTTGGGTGTGCAGGTGCTGTTGTTCAATTGCAGCCAGCCGGAAGTGATTGGCGCGGCCATCGACGCGGCGCGTCAGACCTTCGCGCGCCTTGGCGTGGCGATCCAGATCGGCGCCTACGCCAATGCCTTCCCGCCACAACCCAAGGAAGCCACGGCCAATGATGGCCTGGACCCATTGCGCGACGACCTCGACCCGCCGGGCTACCTGCATTGGGCTGCGGACTGGCAGAAACGCGGTGCCAGCCACTTGGGCGGTTGCTGCGGGATCGGGCCGGAGCATATTGCGGTGCTGGCCCAAAAGCTGAAGTAAGGCTTAAGCCTGGCGGCACTCCGCCAGGCCTTTCAACTGACCCGAAGCGCTCTGGTTGGACTCCGACAACCACGCCTCAAACCCTGCGCCTACCTTCGGCCACTCCCCATCCAGAATCGAATACCACGCGGTATCGCGGTTCTGCCCCTTGACCACCATGTGCTGGCGGAACACTCCCTCGAAACTGAACCCCAACCGCTCGGCCGCGTATTTGGAGCGGGCATTGCCGTTGTTGCACTTCCATTCCAGGCGGCGGTAGCCCTGTTCGAATGCGTACTTGGCCAGCAGGTAAACGGCTTCGGTGCTTTTCGGCGAGCGCTGCATCGGCGCGCCAAAAGTGACGTGGCCGATCTCGATGCGGCCCTGGGCCGGGACGATGGACATCAGGCTGAGGATGCCCTGTACTTCGCCGCTGGCGCGGTCAACCACGCTGAAGAAATACGGGTCGCTGTTGGCGGCGTGGTTGTTCAGCCAGGCATCGAATGCGGCACGCTCGGTAAACGGCCCGTAAGGCAGGTAATCCCAAAGCTTCGGATCGGCGCCGGGGCCATCGAGGGATTGCCACAGCTGATCGGCGTGGCGTGCCGGGTCGAGTTTTTCCAGGCGAATAAAGCGCCCTTCAAGCAGGTGGGTGCTGGGTGCCGGGACGCCTTTCCAGTCGGCGGGGGAAATGGACATGCTGCGCTCCTTAAAGGCCTTTGCGAAATTGGATAAAGCCAGGGCGTTCGGCGATGCGTTCGTACAGCTGAATCGCCGTGGCGTTGGTCTCATGGGTCAACCAGTGGACCTTGCAGCAGCCGTCCGCTTTGGCGGTGGTGTAGACGAATTCGATCAGTTTGCGACCCACGCCGGTAGCGCGCTGGCTCGGGTCCACAAACAGGTCCTGCAGGTAGCAGGAGTTCTCGATGCTCCAGTTGGAGCGGTGGTAGATGAAGTTAACCATGCCCACTGCCTTGCCGTCCTGCCAGGCCAGGGCCGAGTAGGTCGGTTCCTGGGGATTGATCAGGCGTTGCCAGGTGCTCTGGCTCACTGCGTCAGGCAGCTCGGTGTTGTAGAAGGTCAAATAGGCCTGCCACAGTGGCAGCCACGCGGCGTGGTCGGCGGCGGTGACGGGGCGGATGTCGATCTGGCTCATTCTGAAACTCCTTGGGGAATAAAGCGCGCGAGGGCCTGGTCGCGCAGGTCGGGGCTGGCGGCCAGGCCTTCGCGCATGCCGGCCATATCTGCCGCGCTGCGGTTCTGGCCGAGTTTGCGTTTGCCGATCACACGTTCGATCGGCAGGGCGAAGCCGACGATGGCCTTGAGCATGCCGTCAATGTAGTCGGCCGGAGCGTCGCTGACGGCCCAGGGTTGGGCGCGGCCGGTTTCGTGGCGCTCGGTCAGGGCGCTGACCAGCGCGAGCAGGCGCTCGGCCTCGGTGAACACTTCAGCTTTGCCGTAAGCGTGGACGGCGATGTAGTTCCAGGTCGGCACCACTTTGCCGTGCTCGGCCTTGGCCGGGTAGAACGCCGGGCTGATGTAGGCGTCGGCGCCTGCGAAAATCACTAGCGCGTCGCTGCCATTTTGCAAGTCGCGCCATTGCGGATTGGCCTTGGCCAGGTGTCCATAGAGCGTGCCGTTGGGGCCTTCATCGGGGTTGAGCAACAGCGGCAGGTGACTGGCCTGCAGGCCTTGCTCGCCAAAGGTCACCACCTGCGCCAGGCGTGTGTGCTGGATCAGTTGCTGGATTTCAGGCAAGTCGTCGATGGCGAAGGCGCGAGGTGTGTACATAAATATTTTCCTTGGCGAATGCCTGCATCCTAGGCAGGCTAATGGTTCGTTGTAAGAGCCATCTACTGCTCATTTCATAGGTCCAATTGCGTGCCAGCCATCGAACATCCGCTGTCCTTCAACCCCGCCGGTATTGAGCTGGATCGCCGCCAGGGCCTTAGCCGTCAGCTTTATCAAGCGTTGCGCCAACGGGTGTTGGACGGGCGATTGGCCAGCGGCACACGTTTGCCGGCCAGCCGCGATCTGGCGGCCGCGCTGGCGATCTCCCGCAACAGCGTGGTGCGGGCCTACGATCAGCTGTACGCCGAAGGGTTTATCGAAGGGCGGGTGGGTGATGGCACGTATGTGGCGCAATTGACGCCTGCGCCGAGTCCGACAAAAAAATTATCCACAAAACTGTCCACAGGGTTTTCAACAGGCTTATCCCCAGCCTTATCCACAATTTGCGCTGAATCAGCAGAAAATTTCCCGGCGCAGGTTATCCACAGCCCGGCTATTGAGCGGATGGAAAAGAACCATCTGCCGCTGCCGCCAACGGGTCCTCCACGAGCTTTTCGCGTGGGCGTGCCGGCTTTTGATCTGTTCCCTTTCGACGTGTGGGCCAAGCTGAACGCGGCATTCTGGCGCAAGCCGGACTTTCAGCAACTGTGTTACGGCGACCCGGCGGGTGATGGCCGCTTGCGTGGCTTGATCGCTGCTTATCTGCGCAGTTCCCGGGGTATGCATTGCAGTGCTGAGCAAATAGTGATCACCAGTGGCGCGCAGCAGGCAATCAGCCTTTGTGCACAGCTGTTGGTTGAGCCCGGTACGGGGGTGGCCATTGAAAACCCAGGCTACCGCGCCGCCGGCCATGCCTTCGCCGTTGCCGGGGCAACCTTGCATGGCGTAGCCGTAGACCAGGAAGGCATCGACTGCACGGCGCTGTCGGCGCTGGATGACTGTCATTTGGCGTACGTCACCCCATCCCACCAGTACCCGTTGGGCGTGGTGATGAGCCTGACGCGGCGCCTGGAACTGTTGGCCTGGGCCGAACGACGTGGCTGTCGGATCATCGAGGACGACTACGATGGCGAGTACCGCTACAGCGGCGCGCCGCTGGCACCTTTGGCGGCGCTGGATCGCAGTGGACGGGTGTTGTACGTCGGCACTTTTGGCAAGGTCGCGTTCCCGGCGCTGCGCCTCGGGTATCTGGTACTGCCGCCAGGCTTGGTGCAGGCATTCGCTCAGCGCCGGGCAGTGGATGTGCGGCACTCGGAGATCAGCACCCAGGCGGTGATGGCCGAGTTCATGGCGACGGGGCATTTCCAGCGGCACATTCGCCGCATGCGCCGCGCCGCGTTGAGTCGGCGTAACACCTTGCTCGCAGGATGGCCGCACGCACTGCCGGGGGTTGGCGAGTTGCCTGGCGTCGCCGCCGGCCTGCACTTGACCGTACGCGTGGACAGCCTCGCCCGGGAACGTGAGCTGCTTGCCCTGGCGCGTTCCGCCGATGTCGAGATCAATGGCCTGAGCACTTATTGGCTGCCGAACTCTGTCACCGCGCCCGACCAACGTGCCGGCCTCGTCCTGGGGTTCGCAGCGGTGCCCGAAGCCGCAATTGCCCAGGCGCTTATGCGCTTGCGTAAAGCCTGGTCATGAGGGTCCATGCAAGGGACCGACAGGTCAGCGGCGGAGGTGATTATGTATAGGCGATCAGCTCACCGCACAGGTCCAGCTCCACCAGGCGGCGAACCTCGGCGGTGGCGAGGCCGGCGCCGATCAGCGCGTTGAGCTTGCCGAACGCCGCCTCACGGGTCATCCCGCCGCCCGACAACACGCCTACGCCACGCAGGCGGCTGCCCGCTTCGTACACATCCAGTTCTACACCGCCTTCATGGCATTGCGTGATTGCCACCACGACCACACCCTGCTCCTGGGCCCGTTTGAGGCTGTCGAGGAAGGCCGGGTTGTCGCTGGGGCCGGTGCCGCTGCCATAACACTCCAGGACCAACGCCTGGATACCGCTGTCGATCATGGCATCCAATTGCACGGCGCTCATGCCCGGCACCAGCGGCAGCACACCGATGTTGGCCAGCGCCTTGGGCTGACGGTAGTCCAGGGCTGCCGGGGTTGTATCGGCCTTGCTCGCGCCGCTGCTGCGCTGCAGTGCTGCAAACGGATGGCGACCAAAGCTGCGGATCTTCGCGCAACGGGTCGGGGCCATCAGCGCGCCGTGGAAATACAAATGCACGCCGGGCGCCAGGCCTTGATCCAACGCCGCCAGTGCTCCGCTGACGTTTTCCCAGGCATCGCTGTCCGGCACGCCCGCCGGCAACATCGAGCCGGTAAACACCACCGGCGCCGGCAGGCCCAGCAGTTGGAAGCTCATGGCGGCTGCGCTGTAGGCCAGGGTGTCGGTGCCGTGCAGGATCAACACCGCGTCGCAACCCTCGTTCACGGCGTCGATCACGGCGCTGTGCAGGCGCTGCCAATAAGCGGGCGTCATGTTGGCGCTGTCGATCAGCGGCGCCATTTCCCGGAAGCGCCACTTGGGCACTGGCTGGTTGGCGAGCTGCTCGCGCATGCGCGCTTCAAAGCCGGATGCCGGGGCCAGGCCATTGGCGCTGGCCTGCATGCCGATGGTGCCGCCGGTGTAGAGCACCATCACGTTGTTAGCTGGTTGCATCGAAGAATCTCCTGAACGAAAAACGCCGCCGGGCCCAGAGCATGCCCAAGGCCGGGCGGCGTGTCATCTAGCTGCGATTAACGTTGCGCTTGAGCGCTCAGTTCCGCCGCCGGGGCCGCTTCGGATTTCACCGGGTTTGCCGGCCAAGCCGTGCGGTCCAGGTCCAGGTCAGGGAACTGGCTGGAGTCGAACACCGGGGTCTTGATGCCTGCGGCGCGCTGGTTGTCGTAGTCGTTCAGGATGCGCATGGCGATCTTGAACAGGAACGCCAGGGCGAACAGGTTAACGAAGGCCAGCAGGGTCATGGTGATGTCGGCAAACGCGAACACCGTGCTCAGGTTCTCGATGGAGCCCCAGAAAATCAGCGCCAGTACCAATGCGCGGTAGCCCATCAGCACCTTGCGGTTATTGCCCACCAGGAAGCGCAGGTTGCTCTCGCCGAGGTAGTAGTTGTACATGATCGAGGTGAACACGAACAACGCCAGGGCCACCGAGATGAACATGCGGCCCCAGTCACCGACCACTGCCGCCAGGGAGTTCTGGGTCAGGGCAATGCCGTCGCCTTCAAAACCTGGGGTATAGAAGCCGGAAAGCAGGATCAGCAGCGCGGTGCAGGTGCAGATCACGAAGGTGTCGAGGAACACGCTGAACGCCTGGACCACGCCCTGGGCGATCGGGTGTTCTACGGAGGCCACCGCTGCCACGTTAGGCGCACTGCCCAAACCGGCTTCGTTGGCGAACACGCCGCGCTTCACACCCATGATGATTGCGCTGCCCACCAGGCCACCGAAGGCCTGGTCGAGGCCGAACGCGCTCTTGACGATGGTCGCGAGCATGGCCGGTACGTGGTCGAATTGCAGCACGATCACGTACAGGGTCACGGCGATATAGATCAGGGTCTTGACCGGCACCAGCAGGTCGGCGATCGAGGCGATGCGCTTGATCCCGCCGATGAACACCAGGCCCAGCAATGCCGCCAGGGCCAGGCCGGTGTAGGTGGTGTCGAGGCCGAAGGCGTTGTTGAGCGAGTGGGTCACGGCGTGGGCTTGCAGGCCGTTGAACGCGAAGCCGAAGGTCACCAGCAGCAGGAACGCCATCACCATACCCAGCCAGCGTTTTTGCAGGCCGTGCTGGATGTAATAGGCCGGGCCGCCACGGTAGGTGCCCTCTGCGTCAGTGCGCTTGTACAGCTGGCCGAGGGAGCACTCGATAAAGCTCGACGACATGCCCACCAACGCGGTGACCCACATCCAGAACACGGCACCTGGGCCGCCAAGGGTAACGGCAATGCCGACACCGGCGATGTTGCCGGCGCCTACGCGGCCGGCCAGGCTGAGCATCAGCGCCTGGAACGAGCTGAGTTGGCCGGAGCTGCTCTTCAGGCTGTCTTTGAACACCGAGAACATATGGAAAAAGTGACGCAGTTGTACGAAACGCGAGCGGATCGTGAAATAACCGCCGAGCCCGACAATGAGCACGATCAGTACTTTCCCTGAGAGGAAGTCGTTGATGACTTCGAGCATGGAGTGTTCCTCGCTGATTTTTCTAATGGCAAACGCAGGACGGTTCGACGCAATCGCTAAGCACCAGGCAGTGCACGACCGTTCGACCCCAATCCTTTTGCGGGTTGTTATTCATGCGGTTTCGCGCTGTACCGGGCCTCGTTACCGACGGCCGCAGACGCGAGAGGGGCGGCACTATACCTAGGCGAACGTGATCCGTCTGCTCGGGCTGATTAAAGGTTTCAGCCAAGCTGTTGCAGGCAAGGTGGGTTTGCAGGGCGATATTGGATTTTTTATGGGCGTCATTTCACAACCTTGAGGCAAAAAAAAGGGCCTGAAGAACGAGCCTTCGGGCCCTCAAAAGGTGAGAGGTGTCTAGTCCCTCAACCTGGTGAGCAGTGCAACAAACGCTTAGGCCTTCAACGGGACCAAGCGTGGAGCGATCATGTTTTCGGGGCGCAGGATGTCGTCGAGCATGGCGTCGTCGAGCAAGCCTTCTTCGCGCACCAGTTCCAGCACGCCGCGGCCGCTTTCGAGAGCGATACGCGCGATGCGGGTGGCGTTTTCATAGCCAATGTACGGGTTCAGCGCGGTGACCAGGCCGATGGAATGCTCCACCAGTTCGCGGCAGCGCGCTTCGTTGGCGGTGATGCCGACGATGCAGTGTTCGCGCAGCATGTCCATGGCGCGTTGCAGCAGGCGGATCGAGTCGAAGATCTTGAAAGCGATCAACGGCTCCATCACGTTCAGTTGCAACTGGCCGCCTTCGGCCGCCATGGTCAGGGCCAGGTCGTTGCCGATCACTTGGAACGCAACCTGGTTCACGGCTTCCGGGATCACCGGGTTGACCTTGCCAGGCATGATCGAGCTGCCTGGCTGACGCGCCGGCAGGTTGATCTCGTTGATCCCGGTGCGTGGGCCGCTGGACAGCAGGCGCAGGTCGTTGCAGATCTTCGACAGCTTCACGGCGGTACGCTTGAGCATGCCGGAGAACAGCACGAAGGCGCCCATGTCGGAGGTGGCTTCGATCAAGTCGGCAGCCGGTACCAGCGGCTGGCCGCTGATGGTGGCCAGGCGTTGTACGGCCAGGGCCTGGTAACGCGGGTCGGCGTTGATGCCGGTGCCGATGGCGGTGCCGCCCAGGTTCACTTCGGTCAGCAACTCTGGCGCCAGGGTTTTCAGGCGGGCCAGGTCTTCGCTGAGGGTGGTGGCGAAGGCGCGGAATTCCTGGCCGAGGGTCATCGGCACGGCGTCTTGCAGTTGGGTGCGGCCCATTTTCAGCACATGGCCGAACTCGACGCCTTTGGCGGCGAAGGCTTGGATCAGGCTGTCGAGGCTGGCCAGCAGCGCGTCATGGCCCAGCAGCAGACCCAGGCGGATCGCGGTCGGGTAGGCGTCGTTGGTCGACTGCGCCATGTTCACGTCGTTGTTGGGGTGCAGGTATTGGTATTCGCCCTTCTGGTGACCCATGGCCTCCAGCGCGATGTTGGCGATGACTTCGTTGGCATTCATGTTGGTTGAAGTGCCGGCGCCGCCTTGAATCATGTCCACCACGAACTCTTCGTGGAAATCGCCGCGGATCAGACGGGCACAGGCTTCGCTGATGGCAGCGTGCTTGGCTTCGCTGAGCTGGCCCAACTCGCGGTTGGCATCAGCGGCTGCTTGCTTGACCATTGCCAGGCCGACCACCAATTTCGGGTAATGCGAAATCGGAACGCCCGAGAGGCGGAAGTTATTCACCGCTCGCAGGGTCTGGATGCCGTAATACGCTTGGGCGGGTACTTCGAGTACGCCAAGCAGGTCTTTTTCTGTGCGGAATGATGCAGCGGAGGACATGACGGAAATCATCTCGATAGGGACCCGGAACAGGCCGGAACACCGCGAATGCTAGGCTTGTAGGAAAATTTGGGCCAATGCTGTTCAGCACTGGCCTATGCATAAACGGCATAATGCAGATGTGACCCGGCTATGATGGCGGGCGTGTGTGCCAAAATGGTGCGTACCCGTGGGAGGCAGTGATGAACCTTGAGAGCAAATGGCTGGAAGACTTCAGCGCCTTGGCGGCGACGCGCAGCTTTTCCCAGGCGGCGGAGCGGCGCTTTGTCACCCAGCCGGCGTTCAGTCGACGTATCCGCAGCCTTGAGGCCGCGCTCGGGCTGACCCTGGTCAATCGCTCACGCACCCCGGTGGAGCTGACGGCGGCGGGGCAACTGTTTCTGGTCACCGCGCGCACCGTGGTCGAGCAGCTTGGTGAAGTGCTGCGCCATTTGCATCATTTGGAAGGCGGGCAGGGCGAAGTCATGCAAGTGGCCGCCGCCCACTCCCTGGCGCTGGGTTTCTTCCCGCGCTGGATCGCGCAGTTGCGCAACGAGGGTTTGAACATCGCCACGCGGCTGGTCGCCACCAACGTCGGCGATGCCGTGCACGCCCTGCGCGAAGGTGGCTGCGACCTGATGCTGGCGTTCTACGACCCGGACGCGGCGATGCAGATGGACGCGGAAATCTTCCCGTCGCTGCATTTGGGCAACACCGAAATGCTCCCGGTGTGCGCCGCCGATGCCGACGGCAAACCGCTGTTTGACCTGGAAGGCGAGGGCAGCGTGCCGTTGCTGGCCTACAGCGCGGGTGCCTTCCTCGGGCGTTCGGTGCATTTACTGCTGCGCCAGCGCGCACTGCGTTTTACCACCGTGTACGAAACCGCCATGGCCGACAGCCTCAAAAGCATGGCCCTGGAAGGCCTGGGCATCGCCTGGGTGCCGCAACTGAGTGTGCGGGCGGAATTGGCCCGTGGCGAACTGGTGGTGTGCGGCGGGCCGCAATGGCATGTGCCGCTGGAGATTCGTCTGTATCGGTGTGCGTTGGTGCGCAAGGCGAATGTGCGGTTGTTGTGGCGCAAGTTGGAAGGTGGCGCTGCCCAAAGTACCTGAGCCAAACACGAATCGAATGTGGGAGGGTGGCTTGCCCCCTCCCACAGGGTTTTGCAGTGTTTTTGACTGACTCTTGAGTCAATAAAACCGCCGGTTTGGGCGGTAAGACAGATGGTCATCCCAGGGGCTGTTTATCTGGATTATTACGGTATACTGCGCGGCCTTCGGCCGGTCCAACCGGCCTTAATTCGTACACCAAGCCACGCCGGATTTCCCGCGTGGCTTGTTGTTTTTTGACGCGCCTGCGGGCGCCCAGAGAGAAGAGGCACGACGATGAGTGCATTGGTTGGCGTGATCATGGGCTCCAAGTCCGATTGGTCCACCCTTAGCCACACCGCCGATATGCTGGAAAAACTCGGCATTCCGTATGAAGTGAAAGTGGTCTCTGCCCACCGCACCCCGGATTTGCTGTTCCAGTATGCCGATGAAGCAGAATCCCGTGGCATCGAGGTAATCATCGCCGGTGCCGGCGGCGCAGCGCACCTGCCGGGCATGTGTGCAGCCAAGACTCACCTGCCAGTGCTGGGCGTACCGGTGCAGTCGGCAATGCTCTCGGGCGTGGATTCGCTGTTGTCCATCGTGCAGATGCCGGCCGGTATCCCGGTGGCTACCCTGGCGATCGGCAAGGCTGGTGCGATCAACGCTGCCCTGCTGTCCGCCAGCATCCTGGGCGCCAAGCATCCGCAGTTCCACGCGGTGCTGAAAAAATTCCGTGCTGAGCAGACAGACAGCGTGCTGGACAATCCAGACCCACGTATCGCCTGAGGTTGTTGACGATGAAAATCGGTGTAATCGGTGGCGGCCAACTGGGCCGCATGCTGGCTTTGGCGGGTACCCCGCTGGGGATGAACTTCGCTTTCCTGGACCCGGCGCCGGACGCCTGCGCTGCGGCCCTGGGTGAACACCTGCGTGCTGACTACAGCGACCCGGACCACCTGCGCCAACTGGCCGATGAGGTCGACCTGGTGACCTTCGAGTTCGAAAGCGTCCCGGCCGAAACCGTGGCCTTCCTGTCGCAGTTCGTGCCGGTGTACCCGAGCGCCGAAGCCCTGCGCATTGCTCGCGACCGCTGGTTCGAAAAGAGCATGTTCAAGGACCTGGGCATTCCGACTCCCGCCTTCGCCGACATCCAGTCCCAGGCGGACCTGGACGCCGCTGTCGCCAGCATCGGCCTGCCAGCCGTGTTGAAAACCCGTACCCTGGGCTACGACGGCAAGGGCCAGAAGGTCCTGCGCACCGCTGCCGATGTGGTCGGCACCTTCGCCGAACTGGGCAGCGTCGCCTGCCTGCTGGAAGGCTTCGTGCCGTTCACCGGTGAAGTCTCGCTGATTGCCGTGCGGGCCCGTGATGGCGAGACCCGCTTTTACCCATTGGTGCACAACACCCACGACAGCGGCATTCTCAAGCTGTCCGTGGCCAGTACCGAGCACCCGTTGCAGGCGCTGGCCGAAGACTATTCCAGCCGTGTGCTCAAGCAACTGGATTATGTCGGCGTGATGGCGTTCGAATTCTTTGAAGTCGACGGCGGCCTCAAGGCCAACGAAATCGCCCCGCGCGTGCACAACTCCGGGCACTGGACTACTGAAGGCGCCGAGTGCAGCCAGTTCGAAAACCACCTGCGGGCGGTAGCGGGCTTGCCACTGGGTTCCACGGCCAAGGTCGGCGAGAGCGCCATGCTCAACTTCATCGGTGTGGTGCCGCCGGTTGAGCGTGTGATGGCGATTGACGATTGCCACGTGCATCACTACGGCAAAGCCTTCAAGGCCGGGCGCAAGGTCGGCCACGCCAACCTGCGCTGCAAGGACCGCGCGACGCTGCAAGCGCAGATCCTCAAGGTTGAAGCGCTGATCGCCGAGCAATAAGCCAAGCCCGACGGGAACCATTGGTGGCCGTCGTCTCTCTGATTGCAGGATGCCAAAGCCTGACTAGGCTTTGGCATAGCTCACTTCATTCAGAGGGAAATGCCATGGGTATCATCGGAACCATCTTTATCGGCTTGATCGTCGGCCTGCTCGCGCGTTTCCTCAAGCCAGGCGACGACAGCATGGGCTGGATCATGACCATCCTGCTGGGTATTGCCGGCTCCCTGGCCGCGACCTACGGTGGTCAGGCACTGGGTATCTACCAGGCGGGTCAGGGCGCAGGCTTTCTGGGCGCGCTGGTTGGGGCGATCATCCTGCTGGTGATCTACGGCCTGATCAAAAAGAAGTAATCAGCCGACAAAGTCCTCTGCGCTGCGCAGGCGCAGAGGGCTAGAATGCTCGGCACTTGTAATTGCCGAGCCTCTCCATGCGCCGTCTTCTGTTGACTCTCCTCCTGCTGGGCTCTGGCCTGGCGCACGCCAGTGAATTGCCGGAAACCGACTGGCTCGACCTGATGCCGATGTCGGACCAAAAGGCCCTCGAAGCCATGCCCGAGATCGACCACAACTCCCCGGAAGCTCAAGGCACCTTTACCGACAAGGGTGGTTTGAAGCAGAGCAAAGGCTTGCCCGCGGTGATGTATTCGACCAAGACCGTGGCGGCCATGAACGGCAAGAACATCCGTATCGGTGGCTACCCGGTGCCGTTGGAAACCGATGCCAAGGGCCGTAGCACGCTGTTCTTCCTGGTGCCGTACCCAGGCGCGTGCATCCACGTGCCGCCACCGCCGCCTAATCAATTGGTGCTGGTGCGTTATCCCAAGGGGTTGACGCTGGATGATATCTACACGCCGCTGTGGGTGACGGGCACGTTGAAGGTGGAGAAGGTCAACAATGACTTGGCGGATGCGGCGTATGCGCTGGATGCGGGGAAGGTGCGGGTGGTGAAGGAGTCAGACCTCTAGAACCCGACACATAACCATGTGGGAGGTGGCAAGCCCCTCCCACATTTGATTGGGTTTACAGAGCTATACCGCAGATGCTCACGCCCAACGTGTGACGTTCACCCGGCGCCAGCGCCACCACATCCTCCAGCACATTCGCCGTCTCGATGCACAGCATGCCTGTCCAGCCATCGTCGGCCATGTCGTCGAAGGCCTTGGCGCGTTCGGTCCAGGGGTTCCAGATCACGGTGGATTTCGAGCCTTCGCTGATGAGCTGGATACGGCGCTGCCAATCCTTGTCGACGATGTTGAGCTTTGCAGGCGTGTCGAGATAGATGCGGTCGGTCTCGGCACTGAAGTGCAGCAGGCCGGATTGCTTCTTCTCGCTCCAGCCATCGGCGGTGTCGATGTACGCCGAGCCGTCCAGGCCGTCGACCTGCACGTTGCGCACATCGCTGACGGCGAAGTAGGTGTGCAGCGCCTGGCTCAGGGTGACGGTGTCGGTGCCCCGGTTATGGCTGGTCAGGCGGATGTGCAGTTGGTCGTCCAGCCGCAGGCTCAGTGTCAGGTCAACCTGATGAGGCCAGCCGGGGAAGCCGCCTGCCGGTACGGGCAGTGCTAGGTCCACGCGCAGCACTTCGCCTTCCAGTTTGCTCCCAGCCAATTCCCAGCGTGCCGTACGCGCAAAACCGTGGGCGCCGGCAGGTTGGTCACTCTGGCGCATCGCCTTTACGCTTTGCGGGTTACGGTCGAACACGCCAAACCATGGCCAGCACACCGGTACACCGGTTCGGATGCCTTTGCCTTGCTTGAACACCGCCGCCGGGTTAGGCCAGATCAGCGGCTGCTCGCCCTCACGCCCGTAACTGAAGATATGCGCGCCCTGCTGGGCGACCATCAATTGCGCGCCGTTGTGGCGGATACGCCAGCAGTCCAGCTCGTCGATTTTCAGGGTTTCAACGTGGGGCGTAGGCATACACAGCACTCTTCATGGCAGGCAATGGGGCAATGGACCGTCAAAACCCGGCGAGGTTTAACGTGCGCGCGACGGCACCGAACGCGTGCGGCCACTGCCGTCGATGGCGACGAACACAAACACCGCCTCGGTGACCTTGCGCCATTCGCTGGACAGCGGGTCGTCGCTCCACACTTCGACCATCATCTGGATCGAGCTGCGGCCGATTTCCAGGGCCTGGGTATAGAAGGACAACTGCGCGCCCACTGCCACCGGCACCAGAAACGCCATGCGATCAATCGCCACGGTGGCCACGCGACCGCCCGCGACCTTGCTGGCCATTGCCGTGCCGGCCAGGTCCATCTGCGCGACCAGCCAGCCGCCGAAGATATCGCCAAAGCCGTTGGTCTCGCGCGGAAGCGCGGTGATTTGCAGGGCGAGGTCGCCTTGCGGGATAGGGTCTTCTTGTTCGAGTTCGATCATGCCGGAGATGCCTCTCAAGACTGCGGGTTCTTGCGCGTGCGTGGGCCGAGTATATCGACACCCTTGCGCCGCGACGACCTTCTGTGGCTGATTTGGTCGGCAATTGGCCGCTGTATCGCGGCTTTTTGCGGCAACTGTGCTTGTGATGTGCTTTTGCAAGCGATTTGCTATCTTGCCCAACCCGTCCTGGCTCAGCCAGCACACCGGATCTGCCGTCCTGACTAATAAGAGAAGCCTTGCCATGTCCTCCGTGCCCGCAAGCAGTGCGCAGCCTTCGCGCCCGCTGACCCGCAACGACTACAAAACCCTGTCGCTGTCTGCCTTGGGCGGGGCGCTGGAGTTCTACGATTTCATCATTTTCGTGTTTTTCGCCACCGTGGTCGGAAAACTGTTCTTCCCTGCCGACATGCCTGAATGGCTGCGCATGATGCAAACCTTCGGCATCTTCGCCGCCGGTTACCTGGCCCGCCCACTGGGCGGCATCATCATGGCGCACTTCGGCGACCTGCTGGGCCGCAAGAAAATGTTCACCCTGAGCATCTTCATGATGGCCGTACCGACCCTGATCATGGGCCTGCTGCCGACCTACGCGCAGATCGGCCTGTGGGCGCCGATCCTGTTGCTGCTGATGCGCGTCATCCAGGGCGCGGCGATTGGCGGCGAAGTGCCGGGCGCGTGGGTGTTCGTCTCCGAACACGTACCGCCACGCCATATCGGCTACGCCTGCGGTACCCTGACCAGCGGCCTTACGGCCGGTATCCTGCTGGGTTCGCTGGTGGCCACCGCAATCAACACGCTTTATACCCCTGAGCAGGTCTCGGATTACGCCTGGCGTATTCCGTTCCTGCTGGGTGGCGTGTTCGGCCTGCTGTCGGTGTACCTGCGTCGCTGGCTGCACGAAACGCCGATCTTCGCCGAAATGCAGCAACGCAAGACGTTGGCCGCCGAGCTGCCATTGCGCGCGGTACTGCGCGACCACCGTGGCGCCATCGTGCTGTCGATGCTGCTGACCTGGTTGCTGTCGGCCGGCGTGGTGGTGGTTATCCTCATGACCCCGACCGTGCTGCAAACCATCTACCACTTCAGCCCGACCGTAGCGCTGCAAGCCAACAGCCTGGCCATTGTTACCCTGAGCCTGGGCTGCATCGCCTCCGGCGCCTTGGCTGACCGCTTCGGTGCGGGCCGCGTGCTCATTAGCGGTTGCGCGCTGCTGCTGGCCACCTCTTGGACGCTCTACCACAGCCTGTTGGCTCACCCGGACTGGCTGTTCCCGCTGTACGCCTTGACCGGCCTGTTTGTCGGCACAATCGGCGTGGTGCCGTACGTGATGGTCAAAGCCTTCCCACCCGTGGTGCGTTTCAGCGGCTTGTCGTTTTCCTACAACGTGGCCTATGCCGTGTTCGGCGGTCTGACGCCACTGGCGGTCTCGCTGCTGATGAAAGAAAGCCCGATGGGCCCGTCTTACTACGTGGCTGCCCTGTGTGTGATGGGGATGGGAGTAGGCGTGTATCTGTGGAAACGCGGGCGTTAAAATCACCCGGTTCCCCTGTGGCGAGCAAGCTCGCTCGCCACAGGCTCTATAGGCGTTTGCGAACCCCCGCTTCAAGCGCTCCAACCTCCTCGCAAGTCCCTTATTCATTGGCCTTCTCCCTTCCTGTCAGGAAATTCTTAAATAGTGGCCTTTCATCTAACTGTCACATTGCAGACATAGAGTGTTCACACGGCCTACCGATACTTGGCCCCGATCCAACTATCCCTATCTGCTAGGAGCAAGGCATGAAACTGAAACGTTTGATGGCGGCAATGACTTTTGTCGCTGCTGGCGTTGCGACCGC
Organism: Pseudomonas sp. PB105; assembly: GCF_009764655.1. Classification (NCBI taxonomy): domain Bacteria; kingdom Pseudomonadati; phylum Pseudomonadota; class Gammaproteobacteria; order Pseudomonadales; family Pseudomonadaceae; genus Pseudomonas; species Pseudomonas sp. PB105. The sequence continues at coordinate 412,936 of NZ_RWIO01000093.1, read as the reverse complement.
CAACGCGGTGGCCGCTGGTGTTGATCCGGCAATCCCGGCGTACGTTAAGACCACTGGTGTGTCGGGCAACTTGTCCAGCGTCGGTTCCGATACCCTGGCTAACCTGATGACCCTGTGGGCCGAGGGTTACAAAAAGGAATACCCGAACGTCAACATCCAGATTCAAGCCGCCGGCTCCGCTACTGCGCCACCTGCACTGACTGAAGGCACCTCCAACCTGGGCCCGATGAGCCGTAAGATGAAGGACACCGAACTGGCTGCCTTCGAGCAGAAGTACGGCTACAAGCCAACCGCTATCCCGGTGGCCGTGGATGCCCTGGCCGTGTTCGTGCACAAGGACAACCCGATCCAGCACCTGACCATGGAGCAAGTGGACGCGATCTTCTCCTCGACGCGTCTGTGCGGCGGCAAAGCCGACGTGAAAACCTGGGGCGAGCTGGGCGTGACCGGCGACCTGGCCAACAAGCCAGTGCAGCTCTTCGGTCGTAACTCGGTGTCCGGCACCTACGGCTACTTCAAGGAAGAAGCCCTGTGCAAAGGCGATTACAAGCCTAACGTGAACGAACAACCAGGCTCGGCTTCGGTCGTGCAGTCGATCAGCTCCTCGCTGAACGGCATCGGTTACTCGGGCATCGGTTACAAGACCGCCAGCGTGAAAACCGTGCCTCTGGCCAAGAAAGGCAGCACTGACTACATCGAAGACACCGAAGAAAACGCCCTGAACGGCAAGTACCCGCTGTCGCGTTTCCTCTACGTGTATGTCAACAAAGCCCCGAACAAGCCTCTGGCTCCGCTGGAAGCTGAGTTCGTGAAACTGGTTCTGTCCAAACAGGGCCAGGAAGTTGTAGTGAAAGACGGCTACATCCCACTGCCAGCCAAAGTGGCCGCCAAGGCCCTGGCTGACCTGGGTCTGAAAGAAGGCAACTGATTGCCTTCGCGGGGCCGGCATACCGGCCCCGCATCCGAATTTTCTAGTCCGCTGCCAGCTATGCTTCGCGGCGGATTTGTTGCGTCACTGCACTGTCATCTTTCTGTCATACAGGATCGCTAGGGTGTGCGCATGAATGATCTGGCCAATTCCACCATGACGACGACTTCTCCTCCCAAACGCATTGATTTCAATACGCCTGAGCTGCAACGCAAGCGCCGCATTCGCGCGCTCAAAGATCGCCTGACCCGTTGGTACGTGCTGGTGGGCGGCCTCGCCGTCCTCGGTGCTATCACCCTGATCTTCTTCTTCCTCGCCTACGTCGTCGCGCCGTTGTTCCAGGGTGCCTCGTTGACCAAGGAAGAGGCGCTCACCCCGGCCTGGATCCAGGACGCCGGCAAGCCGCTGATGATCTCCCTCGAAGAGCAGAACCAGGTCGGCATGCGGGTTTCCGACAAGGGCCAGGCGCTGTTCTTTAATGTAGAGACTGGCGCCGAGCTCAAACGCGTCGACCTGGCGCTTCCCGTGGGGACCAGCGTCGCGTCCATCGGTGAAGACCAGCCAGGCAGCCCGCTGGTGATCCTTGGTTTGTCCAATGGCCAATCGTTGGTGTTCCGCCACACCTACAAAGTGTCCTACCCGGACGGCAAGAAAACCATCACGCCAGCGATTGAATACCCTTACGGTGAAACGCCGATCGTGCTGGATGACGCCGGTCGCCCGTTGGAACATGTAGCCCTCAACGCCACTGACACCTCCCTGGTGGTGGCAGGTTCGGCCGGTTCGCACCTGAGCGTGCTGACCCTGAGCCGCGAAGAGAACATGATGACTGGCGAAGTCACCAGCGAGCAGAAGCGTGTCGAGCTGCCGCAAATGACCGAGCCGGTGAAGGCGATCTTCATCGACCCGCGCCAGCAGTGGTTGTATGTGATCAACGGCCGTGCCCTGGCCGATGTGTTCAGCCTGCGCGACAAGAGCCTCAACGGCCGCTACAAACTGTTGGAAGATGGCAACGCCGAAATCACCGCCAGCACCCAACTGGTCGGCGGTATCTCGCTGATCATCGGTAACTCCAAAGGCGGCCTGGCCCAGTGGTTCATGGCCCGCGATCCGGATGGCGAGCAGCGCTTCAAGCAGATCCGTACCTTCCAGATGGGCACGGCGCCCATCGTTGAAATCACCGCCGAAGAACGCCGCAAGGGCTTCACCGCCCTCGACGCTTCCGGCCAGTTCGGTGTGTTCCACAGCACCGCCCATCGCACGTTGCTGGTCGACCCGGTGGTCGACGGCCAGGGCGTGTTCGGCCTGTCGCCACGGGCCAACCGCGTAATCGTGGAAGCCGGCGGCAAGCTGCAACCGTTGCTGCTCGACAACCCGCACCCGGAAGTGTCCTGGAGCGCGTTGTGGAGCAAGGTCTGGTACGAAAACTACGACGAACCTAAATACGTCTGGCAATCGACCGCTGCCAACACCGACTTCGAACCCAAGATGAGCCTGGCCCCGCTGACCTTCGGTACCTTGAAGGCCGCGTTCTACGCCATGCTGCTGGCCGCACCGCTGGCCGTCGCCGCTGCGATCTACACCGCCTATTTCATGGCCCCGAGCCTGCGCCGCAAGGTCAAGCCGGTGATCGAGTTGATGGAGGCGATGCCGACCGTGATCCTCGGCTTCTTCGCCGGCCTGTTCCTGGCACCATACGTGGAAGGGCATCTACCGGGGATTTTCAGCCTGCTGATGCTGCTGCCGATTGGCATCCTGGTGGCGGGCTTTGTGTTCAGCCGCTTGCCGGAGTCGATTCGCCTGCGCGTTCCCGATGGCTGGGAAAGCGCGATCCTGATCCCGGTGATCCTGTTTGTGGGCTGGCTCTCGCTGTACATGAGCCCGTACCTGGAAACCTGGTTCTTCGGCGGCGACATGCGCATGTGGATCTCCCACGACCTGGGAATCACCTACGACCAGCGCAACGCGCTGGTGGTCGGCCTGGCCATGGGGTTCGCGGTGATCCCGAACATCTACTCCATCGCCGAAGACGCCGTGTTCAGCGTGCCGCGCGGCCTGACCCTGGGCTCGCTGGCCCTGGGTGCCACGCCGTGGCAGACCATGACGCGGGTGGTGATTCTGACCGCCAGCCCGGGCATCTTCTCCGCCCTGATGATCGGCATGGGCCGTGCAGTCGGCGAGACCATGATCGTGCTGATGGCCACCGGCAACACGCCGGTGATGGAGATGAACCTGTTCGAAGGCCTGCGAACGCTCGCGGCCAACGTCGCGGTGGAAATGCCGGAGTCGGAAGTGGGCGGCAGTCACTACCGCGTGCTGTTCCTCTCGGCACTGGTGCTGCTGCTGTTCACCTTCATCATGAACACCCTCGCCGAGCTGATCCGTCAGCGTCTGCGCAAGAAATACTCGTCGCTTTAAGAAAGGTAGAAGTCTGTGAAACAGAACTCCCTGAATGGATGGTTCAAGAGCGGCGCCCCCGGCGTCTGGATCAGCGGTGGCGCGGTGTCCATCGCGGTCATCATGACCATTGGGTTGCTGGCCGTGATTGCGGTGCGTGGTTTGGGCCACTTCTGGCCGGCTGACCTGATCCAGGCCAACTACAGCGTGCCGGGCCAGGAAAACCATATCGTCATCGGCGAAGTGGTGCAGAAAGAAGAAGTGCCCCGCGAGCGCCTGAAAAGTGCTGGCCTGCCGGTGCCCGATGAAGGCCCGGAATTCATGACCCGCGAGCTGATCAAGGTCGGCAACCGGGACTTGAATGGCAACGACTTCACCTGGATCGTCGGCGAATGGCTGAAGGACCAGACCACGCCGAAAAACCTGATGGCGATCGAGCGGCGTGAGTGGGGCAACTTCTACGGCACCCTGGTCAACGTCAAGCAGGATGGCAAGGTCATCGCTGAAGGCGAGGCCGCGTGGCCGGAACTGCAAGCCCGCGTCGACCGCGTCAACAAGCTGGCCGCCCAGCTCAAGAGCCTGGAAAAAACCGATATCGGCGCGATCAACGCCGGCCTCGAACGCATCCGCCTGCACGGTCGTAAACTGGAGCTGGAAGGCAAGCTCGATGCCACCGCCCAGGCTGATATGGATGCTGACCGCGCCGAGCTGAATGCCCGTTACCAGGACATCGAAGCGCGTCTGGCCGACTTGCACGCCCAGTTCAACCGCGATGCGCTGACTGCTCGCGATGGCAACGGCAAGGAAATCGAAATCGGCATCGGCAAAGTGGTGCACGCCTACCAGCCGAACGCCATGGGCACGCTGACCAAGATCGGTTTCTACTTCAGCAAGGTCTGGGAATTTTTGAGCGATGACCCACGGGAAGCCAACACCGAAGGCGGGATTTTCCCGGCCATCTTCGGCACCGTGATGATGACCCTGATCATGGCGATGATCGTGACCCCGTTCGGCGTACTGGCGGCGGTGTACCTGCGTGAATACGCCAAGCAGAACACCCTGACCCGCATCATCCGCATCGCTGTGAACAACCTGGCCGGTGTACCGGCCATCGTCTACGGCGTGTTCGGCCTGGGCTTCTTCGTGTATGTACTGGGTGGCTCGGTTGACCGCCTGTTCTTCGCCGAAGCCCTGCCGGCACCGACCTTCGGTACGCCTGGCCTGCTGTGGGCCTCGCTGACCCTGGCGCTGCTGGCGGTGCCGGTGGTGATCGTGGCCACCGAAGAAGGCCTGGCGCGGATTCCCCGCACCGTGCGTGAGGGTTCCCTGGCGCTGGGCGCGACCAAGGCGGAAACGCTGTGGAAGATCGTGCTGCCGATGGCCAGCCCGGCCATGATGACCGGCATGATCCTCGCCGTGGCCCGTGCCGCCGGCGAAGTGGCACCGCTGATGCTGGTAGGCGTGGTGAAACTGGCCCCGTCGCTGCCGCTGGACGGCAACTACCCGTACCTGCACCTGGACCAGAAGATCATGCACTTGGGTTTCCACATTTATGACGTCGGCTTCCAGAGCCCCAACGTCGAAGCCGCACGGCCACTGGTGTACGCCACCGCCTTGCTGCTGGTACTGGTGATCGCCACGCTCAACTTGTCGGCGGTGTGGATACGTAACCACCTGCGCGAGAAATACAAAGCGTTGGACAGCTGACACGATCCAATGTGGGAGGGGGCTTGCCCCCTCCCACACTGGACCGCGCCATACACAGAATTTGAGTAAACCGCTCCGGCGGTTCAACGAACTGAATTGGTAGCACAGGGAGCATCCCATGCAACACGACACCCATTCCCACGGCATCAACATGTCTGCCCTGGGTCGCGACAAGCAGAGCCTGAGCCTGGCCCAGGAAACCGTGGCCATCGAAGTGCCAGGCCTGAGCCTGTACTACGGTGACAAGCAGGCGCTGTTCGACGTCAGCATGAACATCCCCAAGCAGCGCGTGACTGCCTTCATCGGCCCGTCGGGCTGCGGCAAGTCCACGCTGTTGCGCACCTTCAACCGCATGAACGACCTGGTCGACGGTTGCCGTGTGGACGGTGCGATCAACCTCTACGGCACCAACATCTACCGCAAGGGCGAAGACGTGGCCGAGTTGCGTCGCCGCGTGGGCATGGTGTTCCAGAAGCCCAACCCGTTCCCCAAGACCATCTACGAAAACGTGGTCTACGGCCTGCGTATCCAGGGCATCAACAAGAAGCGCATCCTCGACGAAGCCGTGGAGTGGGCCTTGAAAGGCGCGGCGCTGTGGGACGAGGTCAAGGACCGCCTGCACGAGTCGGCACTGGGCTTGTCCGGCGGCCAGCAGCAACGTCTGGTGATCGCCCGTACCATCGCCGTGGAGCCGGAAGTGCTGCTGCTCGACGAACCCTGCTCGGCACTCGACCCGATCTCGACCCTGAAAGTGGAAGAGCTGATCTACGAGCTCAAGTCCAAGTTCACCATCGTCATCGTGACCCACAACATGCAACAGGCGGCGCGAGTTTCCGACTACACCGCGTTCATGTACATGGGCAAGCTGGTGGAATTCGGCGATACCGATACCCTGTTCACCAATCCGGCGAAAAAGCAGACCGAAGACTACATCACCGGTCGCTACGGCTAGGAAGCTGTGGTTCTGATTGCATTGACGCTGCGGTTCTCCGCACCTTACCGGACGCTCCAAGGACGCCAACATGATTAGCAAAGAAGGCCTTACCCATCACATCTCCGCGCAGTTCAACGCCGAGCTTGAGGAAGTGCGCAGCCACCTCCTGGCGATGGGCGGCTTGGTGGAGAAGCAAGTCAACGACGCCGTGACCGCGCTGATCGAGGCCGACTCGGGCCTGGCCCAGCAGGTGCGTGAGATCGACGACCAGATCAATCAGATGGAACGCAATATCGACGAGGAATGCCTGCGCATTCTCGCCCGTCGCCAGCCGGCGGCCTCGGACCTGCGTTTGATCATCAGCATCTCCAAGTCGGTGATCGACCTGGAGCGCATCGGCGACGAAGCCACCAAGATCGCCCGCCGCGCCATCCAGCTGTGCGAAGAAGGCGAAGCGCCACGCGGCTACGTGGAAGTGCGCCACATCGGCGACCAGGTGCGCAACATGGTGCGCGATGCCCTAGATGCGTTTGCGCGCTTCGATGCCGACCTGGCGCTCTCGGTGGCGCAATACGACAAGGTCATCGACCGCGAATACAAGACCGCCCTGCGTGAGCTGGCGACCTACATGATGGAAGACCCGCGCTCTATCTCGCGGGTCTTGAGCATTATCTGGGTGCTGCGTTCTCTGGAGCGGATCGGCGATCATGCGCGCAATATCTCGGAACTGGTGATCTACCTGGTGCGCGGTACCGACGTACGGCACATGGGCCTCAAGCGTATGAAGGCCGAAGTTGAAGGTTCTGCCGACCAAATCCCTAATGTTCCGGGCGAACCTGACGATAAGTAAGGTTGCCCGAGAAATTAACGCCCGGCCTTTGGCCGGGCGTTTTCGTTTCTGGCATCTGAATTTTTTGCGCAGCGGAAGAAATAAAGTCCAGCTGTGACTACCGAGTTTTGGCAAAATGCCATTAGTCAGGCGTTCTGCGTGCCGAAGTTTTTATAGGATGAAGGGTCAATGAGTAAAGTCAGTGTATTGGTGGTGGATGACGCCTCGTTTATCCGCGATCTGGTGAAGAAGTGCCTGCGCAATTACTTCCCCGGGATCAAGCTTGAAGATGCGGTGAACGGCAAAAAGGCCCAGGCCATCCTGATGCGCGAAACCTTCGACCTGGTGCTGTGCGACTGGGAAATGCCGGAGATGTCCGGCCTGGAGCTGTTGACCTGGTGCCGCGAGCAACCGCACCTCAAGGCAATGCCATTCGTGATGGTGACCAGCCGTGGCGACAAAGAGAACGTGGTGCAGGCGATTCAGGCCGGCGTTTCCGGGTATGTCAGCAAGCCGTTCACCAACGAACAGCTGCTGAACAAGGTCAAGCAGGCCTTGCACAAGGTCGGCCGCCTCGACGCCCTGGTCGCCAGCGCGCCGACCAAAATGAACTCGGCCTTCGGCAACGACTCCCTGAGCGCCCTGACGGGCGGCAAGCCTGAAGCGTTGCGTTCGGCCCCCGTTGCCGCTGCAGCGCCGGCGCCCAGCAAAGGCCTGCTCAGCAGCCCAGCGGTGCAAGCCCCTTCCGCCGCACCGGCCGCCGGTCGTGGCCAGGGCCAGCTGCGTCTGTCCAGCGGCACCCAGCAATGCGTCATCAAAGCGTTGAGCATCAAGGAAGCGCTGCTGGTGGTGCGTCGCACGGAAGTCCTGCCGCAGGTACTGGAAAGTGCCGTACTCGACCTGGAACAAGGTGACAACGCCGAAGTGGCCCGCCTCAACGGTTACCTGCACGCCATCGTCGCCTTCGAGCCCAAGCCCGACAGCGACTGGCTGCAACTGACCTTCCGGTTTATCGACCAGGATGCGCAGAAGCTCGACTACATCTCTCGCCTGATTGCACGGGGCACGGCGCAGAAGCATTTCGTGCCGGGTGCGTAAGCGCCTGAATATCGGAAATCGACCGGCTGTCTGATTCCCCATTTCTGGTTTGATTTATATCTGTTTCGATATAGTCTCTCGATAACGCTTCAGCGTTATCGAGCCTTTGCTATGCCTTGAAACAAACGTCCACCGCTTATGCCCGAATCGTCGATTAGGGGCTCGCGCCAGATTGCAGGAGTTAGGTTAAGCCATGACAACTCAAAACATTCACGGTGAACGTTTCAGCTCCGTTTGGGACGCGTTGGAAGATACCCCTCAGCAAGCCGCCAATATGCGGCTACGTTCAAAACTGTTGTTGGAACTGTGCAAAACCATCCGCGGCTGGGAGCTTTCTCAAAAAGAAGCCGCCCAAAGACTGGGTATCAGTCAGCCCCGCCTCAACGACGTACTCACCGGCAAGATCGACAAACTTTCGCTGGATGCTTTGGTCAATTTGTCGGCAGCCGCGCAGATGAACGTGGATATTTGTTTTAATGGGCTGCCAGCATAGAGCTGTCATCCACACTTGCTAACCTGCCGCTCAGTCATCTCGGAAGGTTCACACCATGCTCCTTCGCCTTTTACTGTGCTGCGGGCTGGCCACGGTCACTACCTCGACCTTGGCCATGACCGTCTACAAATCCACCGACGCCAATGGTGTGGTGTTTTTCAGCGACCGGCACACCCCGGGCGCTCAAGCGTTTGAGCTGCATGAGCGCCGAGTCGAGCGTGTAAGACGACCGGTGCTCGATATGCCCAAACCCCTCTACCGACCGCAAGCCTACCGCTATCCCTTACCCTGGCGCGGCGGCCCGTTCCGCCTGACCCAAGGCCCCAACGGCAGCTTCAGCCACACCGACGCCAAGAGTCGCTACGCCATGGACATCGCCATGCCCGAAGGCACGCCGATCATCGCCGCGCGCAGTGGCGTGGTGGTGAAGACCGAGAACGGGCAGGCCGGGCGCGGCAATGATGCGTCGGGGAATTTTGTGCGGGTGCAGCATGATGACGGCACACAAGGCGTGTACCTGCATCTCAAGCAAGGGTCGGTCAGTGTGAGGGCGGGGCAGCGTGTGGCGGTGGGGAGCCCGCTGGCGCTGTCGGGCAATACCGGCAACAGCAGCGGGCCGCACCTGCACTTTGTGGTACAGCGCGCCACCGAGGCAGGGCTGGTGTCGATCCCGTATGAGTTCAACCAGCCGGTGGGCGCCTTGCCCAACTTTGCGTTGGGCAATTGAGGCTCAGTCGAGCATCAACACCTTGGCCAGTACGATCTTCGGCCCTTTCATCTTCTTGATGATAATCCGCAGGCCTTCAACCTCCAGCACTTCTTCCTCTTCCGGCACCCGTTTCAGGGTTTCGTAGATCAGGCCGGCCAGGGTTTCGGCTTCGATATGGTCCAGGTCGACGCCCAGCAGGCGTTCCACCTTGAACAGCGGGGTATCGCCGCGTACCAGCAGCTTGCCCGGCTGGTAGGCCAGGATGCCGCGCTCGGCCTTGCGGTGTTCGTCCTGGATATCGCCAACCAGCACTTCGAGCACGTCTTCCATGGTCAGGTAGCCGATGATGTTGCCGTCGGCCTCTTCGACCACGGCGAAGTGCGAGCCGCCCTTGCGGAACTGTTCCAGCAATTGCGACAGCGGCATGTGGCGCGACACGCGCTCCAGTGGGCGCGTCAGCTCGGCCAGGTTGAATGACTCGGGGATATGGTCGAGTTCGGCCAGTTCCAGCAGCAGGTCCTTGATGTGCAACAGACCGACGAACTCCTGGCGGACGCTGTCGTACACCGGGTAGCGGCTGAACTTGTGGCGGCGAAACAGCGCGAGGATTTCCTTGAGCGGTGCGTTGAACTCAAGGGTCACCAGGTCTTCGCGGGAGTTGGCCCAGTCGACGACTTCCAGTTCGCCCATTTCCACGGCTGAGGCCAGTACGCGCATACCTTGGTCGCTCGGGTCCTGGCCACGGCTGGAGTGCAGGATCAACTTGAGTTCTTCGCGGCTGTAATGATGCTCATGGTGCGGGCCCGGCTCGCCTTGGCCGGCGATGCGCAGGATCGCGTTGGCGCTGGCGTTGAGCAGGTAGATTGCCGGGTACATGGCCCAGTAGAACAGGTACAGCGGCACTGCCGTCCACAGCGACAGCAACTCGGGTTTGCGAATCGCCCAGGATTTGGGCGCCAACTCACCGACCACGATGTGCAGGTAGGAAATCACGAAGAACGCCGCAAAGAACGACACTCCCTTGATCACTTCCGGCGATTCGACGCCCACGGCGGCCAACAGCGGTTCGAGGATGTGCGCAAACGCCGGCTCACCGACCCAACCCAGGCCCAGGGAGGCGAGGGTGATACCCAGCTGGCAGGCCGACAGGTAAGCGTCGAGCTGGCTGTGCACGGTGCGCAGAATCTGCCCGCGCCAGCCGTTGGTATGGGCGATGGCCTCGACCCGGGTGGAGCGCAGTTTGACCATGGCAAATTCTGCGGCAACGAAAAAACCGTTGAGCAGTACCAGGATCAGAGCAAAAAGAATCATGCCGAAGTCGGCGAAGAGTGTGGCGAGGGTGATACCAGGGGAAGGGTCCATGATTGGGTTTTGCAGGTTCCGTGTGTTCAAGAAGGGGTGACAGGCAGGCCTGAAAGGCAGGCGCAAGTCGGCCAATGTAGCGGCTGACGGGGCGCTTGCCTAGTGGTTGCTGCCGGGTGGGACGTGGAATGTATTGTCCAAAACACTGGAGATCCACTGTGGGAGGGGGCAAGCCCCCTCCCACAGTTGGTTTCGTGCTGTATTCGAGTTATTCGTCATTCCCGACGAGCCGCGAACGCGTCACCTGCGCCGGCGGAAAATGGCAGGTAAAGGTGCTGCCATGCCCCAGCACGCTGCTGATTTCCAGGCGCGCACGGTGGCGCAGCAGCACATGCTTGACGATCGCCAGGCCCAGCCCGGTGCCGCCGGTATTGGAGTTGCGGCTGGAGTCGACGCGGTAGAAGCGCTCGGTCAGGCGCGGCAGGTGCTTGGCGTCGATGCCGATGCCGGAGTCCTGCACGCTCAGGTGGGCGCCTTGCTCGTCGGCCCACCAGCGGATGCGGATGGTGCCCTTGTCCTGGGTGTACTTCACGGCGTTGAACACCAGGTTGGAGAACGCGCTGCGCAATTCGCCCTCGCTGCCCTTGAGCAACACCTGTGGGTCGGCTTCCAGGCTGATCTGCTGCCCGCGTTCGCCTGAAAGGGCCTGGGCGTCATTCTTGATGGTCTGCAACAGGCTTTGCACCCCCACCGGATGATTGTCCGAGGGGTAATCGGTGGCCTCAAGCTTGGCCAGCAACAGCAGGTCGTTGAGCAGCGTCTGCATGCGCGAACCTTGTTGCTGCATCTGCTGCAGGGCACGGCTCCAGCGCGGGTTGATCTCGTCGACGTTGTCGAGCAGCGTCTCCAGGTAGCCGCAGATCACCGTCAGCGGCGTGCGCAACTCGTGGGAGACGTTGGCGACGAAGTCTTTGCGCATCTGCTCCAACTGGTGGATGCGCGTCACGTCGCGTACCAGCATCAGGTGCTCGTTGTTGCCGTAGCGCGTCAGGTACAGCTGGATGCGCACCCGGTCGTTGGTCGGCGAGGGGATTTCCAGGGCTTCTTCGTAATTGTCCTGCTCAAAGTATTCCTTGAAGCGCGGGTGGCGCACCAGGTTGGTCACCGGCTGGCCGCTGTCCTGGGGCGTCTTGAGGCCCAGCAGGGTTTCGGCGGCGCGGTTCCACCATTCCAGGTTGCCGTCGCTGTCGAGCATGATCACCGCGTCCTTGAGTGCGGCGGTGGACTCCTGCACCCGGTCGATCACCGCTTGCAGGCGCCCGCGCACCCGTTGGTCGCGGCGTTGCAGGTGGTAGATGCTGTCGAACACCTCGCCCCACAGGCCGTAGCCGTCGGGTGGTGCTTCGTCGGGCTTATGCTGGCGCAGCCATTCATGCAGGCGCAGCAGTTGCTTGAGGGTCCAGCCCAGGTATAGGCCGATGCCGATGGCCAGGCTCCAGCCGTAGTAGCCGCTGATCAGCCCGACCAACAAGCAGCCGGTGATCAACAGGAGCATGTGGCGGATCAGGGTGCCATGCCAGTTCTGGTTCACTTAAACATGCGTCCTTGTCAGCTGTTAAGGAAGGAGAAGGGTTGGCTCAGCCTTTGGTGGAGAACCGGTAGCCGGTGCCGCGCACGGTTTGTACCAGATTCTCGTAGGCATCGCCCAAGGCTTTGCGCAAGCGGCGGATATGCACGTCGACGGTGCGCTCCTCCACATACACGTTGCCGCCCCACACCTGGTCCAGCAACTGGCCACGGGTGTAGGCGCGTTCCTGGTGGGTCATGAAAAATTGCAGCAGGCGGTATTCGGTAGGGCCCATCTCGGCCGGCGTGCCGTCGATGGTGACGCGGTGGCTGATCGGGTCGAGGATCAGGCCGCCGACTTCAATCGGCGCTTCGCCGTCGGTCGGGCCCGCGCGGCGTAATACGGCCTTCAGACGCGCTACCAACTCCCGTGGGGAGAAGGGTTTGGTGATGTAGTCATCCGCGCCGACTTCCAGGCCCTGGATCTTGTTGTCCTCTTCGCCCTTGGCGGTGAGCATGATGATCGGGATGTCCCCGGTCAGCTCATCACGCTTGAGGCGACGGGCCAGTTCAATGCCGGAGGTGCCGGGCAGCATCCAGTCCAGCAGGATCAGGTCCGGCTTGCGGTCGACGATAATGGCATGGGCCTGCTGGGAGTTCTCCGCCTCCAGGCAGTCGTAGCCGGCCATTTCCAACGCAACGGCGATCATCTCGCGGATGGGCGCTTCGTCGTCAACAATCAGAATGCTCCTGCCAACCATGCTCAAAAATCCTCTTGTCATTTAACTGTCTTGCGCCGCATTAGATAACGGAATTATTGCAGTCGTGTGACAGTAATTTAGTCGCTCGGGCAAATCACGGCACTCTGGACTACCCTTTGGGTCCGAATCCTGACAACCACAAAAGGAAGGTTCCGATGACTTACCGTACTGTTTCCTGGAAAGCCCTGCTGGTAACGGCCGCGTTGACGCTGCCAGGCCTGGCGTTTGCGGGGGAGCCTGCGATGACCCAAGGCGGCATGTTGGTGGATCACAAGGGCATGACGCTCTACACCTTCGATAAGGATGCCGAGGGCAAGTCGGTGTGCAAGGACCAGTGCGCGACCAACTGGCCGCCGCTGAAAGCCGAATCCACAGACACAAAGACGGGCGATTGGACGGTTATTACCCGTGATGACCAGACCAGCCAGTGGGCCTACAAAGGCAAGCCGGTGTACACCTACAAGGACGACATGAAGGCCGGTGACAAGACCGGAGATGGCAAGGGCGGTGCATGGCACATCATCAAGCCATAAGTCGGCGGCGCCGCTGAAAGCATCGGGGGCAAGCCCCCTCCCACAGTGGGAATGCGTACCCCTGTGGGAGGGGGCTTGCCCCCGATGGCGCCGGTACAGCCACCACAAAAAACTCAGCGAAACCCGTAGTCCGCCACAATCCCCACAAAAATCGCCAACCCGGCCCAGTGGTTGTGCAAAAACGCCTTGAAGCACTTCATGCGGTCCCGGTCACGGGTGTACCAGAACTCCCAGGCAAAGCAGCCCGCAGCGGCCAGCAACCCCAGATGGAACCAGCCGCCCAGCTCGAACTGCGCCCCTGCCAACAACAGACACACCAGCGCCAGGCTCTGCAGGGTCAGGATGATCACGCGGTCGGCATCGCCGAACAGGATCGCGGTGGACTTCACGCCGATCTTCAAGTCGTCGTCCCGGTCGGTCATCGCGTAATAGGTGTCATAGCCCACCGTCCACACCAGGTTGGCGATGTACAACAACCACGCCGTGGCTGGCAGGTGGCCCGTTTCGGCGGTGAACGCCATCGGCATACCCCAGGAGAACGCGGCGCCTAATACCACCTGCGGGTAATAGGTGTAGCGCTTCATGAACGGGTAACTCGCCGCCAGCGCCAATCCGCCAAGGGATAACAGGATGGTGGTGGCGTTGGTCAGCAGCACCAGCAGGAAACTGATGCCCATCAACACCGCAAAAAACACCAGCGCCTCTTTGGAACTGATCCTGCCGCTCACCAACGGGCGCTGCTCGGTGCGTTTCACATGGCCGTCAACCTTGCGGTCGGCCCAGTCATTGATCACGCAGCCACCGGCCCGAGTCAGCACCACGCCCAGTACGAAAATCACGATATTGATAAATGAAGGCGAACCCTTGCCGGCAATCCACAGCGCCCACAGCGTCGGCCACAGCAGCAGGTAGATGCCGATGGGCTTGTCCATGCGGGTCAGTTGGATGAAATCCCATGCCCTGGGGTTCAGGCGGTTCAGGGATTTGAGCAGACGTTGGTACATCAGCGGTTCTCCGGATGGTCATGCAGTGCGTGCCAGAAGCTCGGCAGGAAGATTTCCGCCACCAGCACGCTCAGCGACCCACGATCAAAACGTGAGCGGCGCGCCCACAGCTCATCGGCCTGATCGGCAGTCGGCAGCCATTGCCGTGGGTAATGGCACACCTCGATGGCCTGGCGCGTGAACGCTTGATCGCAGAACAGCAACTCGCCCAGTGAGCGGCTGCCCAACTCATCCATGTGCAGCCCGTCGCCCTGCAAGGCACTGCGCGCCGCCACGCTGCGGGCAAACACCCACGGTTGGCCGTGCCCGCGCAGATACACCTCGCGCACCCAGCCAACAGTGGCCGGGGCCAGGTCAAGGGCCACGCACTCATCGTCCCGCAACGGCTGCCAGCCTTCGAACAGCGGCGTCACGCTGAAAGCCTCGTCGGACAGCCATGTCAGCCGTCGCGTCAGCGAGCCTTCATCGAACAGCCAATTGAGGGTCAAGGGCGTGGGCAGAGGGCTCAAACGGCTCTGGATCAGCCATTGGCAAGCATCGGGGAGGGCGGTTGAATGCGGCACGGAGAGTCAGTAATTGGCAGCAAAAGAGGCGGCGAGCTTACCATGGCACCCTGGACTTTTGCCGGGCTCAACCGGCACCTTGCGTCGATCGCGCTTGCATCTGCCGGCCCCGATCAGTACAAAACGCCCTGAGCCGCGCGGCAATGCGAGTCTATCGACCGTCGGCCAAGATGCCTGGACCCTGAGGAAGTAAGTAATGAAGAAGTGGCAATGTGTAGTCTGTGGCCTGATTTATGACGAGAAAGACGGCTGGCCGGATGACGGAATCGCTCCGGGTACCCTGTGGCAGGACGTCCCGGAAGACTGGCTGTGCCCGGACTGCGGCGTGGGCAAAATGGATTTCGAAATGATCGAAATCGGCTAATTTTCAGCTTTCAGAAAAGTACTACAAGGAGAAAGGAATGAACGCACCTGTCGTGATCATCGGCACAGGATTGGCCGGTTACAACGTAGCCAGGGAGTTTCGCAAACTCGACAGCGAAACCCCCTTGTTGCTGATCACCGCAGATGACGGGCGCTCCTACTCCAAGCCCATGCTCTCCACCGGCTTTGGCAAAAACAAGGAAGCCGATGGCCTGAGCATGGCCGAACCGGGCACCATGGCCGAGCAACTCAAGGCCCAAGTGCGTACCCACACCCGCGTCAGCGGCATCGATCCGGGCCACAAGCGCCTGTGGATCGGCGAGGAAGCCGTGGCTTACCGCGACCTGATCCTGGCGTGGGGTGCAGAAACCGTGCGCGTGCCGGTTGAAGGCGACGCTGCAGAACTGATTTTCCCGATCAACGACCTTGAAGACTACGCGCGCTTTCGCACTGCTGCGGCCGGCAAACGCCGCGTGCTACTGCTGGGCGCCGGCCTGATCGGCTGTGAATTCGCCAACGACCTGATCCTCGGCGGCTATGAAATCGACCTGGTCGCCCCGTGCGAACAAGTGATGCCAACCCTGCTGCATCCGGCGGCCGCTGCCGCTGTACAGGCTGGCCTGGAAGGCCTGGGTGCGCGGTTCCACCTGGGCCCGGTGCTCAACCGCCTGCAGCGCACGGCGGATGGGCTTGAAGCGCATCTGTCGGACGGTGAAGTGATCCCCTGTGACCTGGTGGTCTCGGCCATCGGCCTGCGTCCGCGTGTGGACCTGGCGGCCGCTGCCGGCCTGCAAATCAACCGTGGGATCATGGTGGACCGCCACCTCAAGACCTCTCACGCCAATATCTATGCCCTGGGCGACTGCGCCGAGGTCGACGGCCTGAACCTGCTGTACGTCATGCCCCTGATGACCTGCGCCCGCGCCCTGGCCCAGACGCTGGCAGGCAACGCGACAGCCGTCAGTTACGGCCCGATGCCCGTCACCGTGAAAACCCCGGTCTGCCCGCTGGTGGTTTCGCCGCCACCACGGGGGACCGAAGGTGTATGGAGCGTCGAGGGTCAGGGCGCCGACATCAAGGCCCTGTGCCGCGACGCCAGCGGTCGTCTGCTGGGTTACGCACTGACGGGCACAGCCGTGATGGAAAAACTGGCCCTCAACAAAGAACTTCCGCCGCTACTGGCGTAAATGCTGGTCGTTCTGTCGGAATAAGCACGTTTTTCACCCCAGAAAGGTCGCCGCGAGGCTGGCGGAGCGTGCGAGGGCATGCCATCCTCACTTCCGTCTGCCGCAGAGTAGAGCCTGCGGCGCTTTGGGCGCCGTTCCGTCAGAGAGCGGCACGGACATAACAACAAAAAACCGTCAAAGAGGCTTCACACATGCGTAAACCAGAACTCGCAGCCGCAATCGCTGAAAAAGCGGATCTCACCAAAGAACAGGCCAACCGCGTCCTCAACGCCGTTCTCGAAGAAATCACCGGCGCCCTGCACCGCAAGGACAGCGTCACCCTGGTTGGCTTCGGCACCTTCCTGCAACGCCACCGCGGCGCCCGCACCGGCAAAAACCCGCAAACTGGCGAGCCAGTGAAAATCAAGGCGAGCAACACCGTTGCGTTCAAACCGGGTAAATCGCTGAAAGATACTGTTAACGCTTAACGCGCAGTACCGTCTCGAAGGGAGGCGGGGCGGTAAGAAGAATGGGCACGCCGACTGGGTTGGGTGCCCATTTTTGTTGGGGCTGATTATGGGCTTGGGCTCAACCGTAGAAATAGTCAAAAAAGCGTTCGTAGTTATCCTCGCCCAACAAGGGGCTGACTTCCTTTTTGAGTAACTTCACGAACGTGCTAGAAAGCTCATCATCGTCGTTGTAGATATCAAAGATGTCGAATTTTCCATGGACGATCTCGACAGTCTTGGCGAATGCCAGCAGGAAATCAGCGAGAGAGTCGGCAATCTTGAACGGTGCTACGGCATCGTAGCTCGCCAGTACGGGTGTGCCTGGCATATCGGTCACCGCGATAACGGGCTTGCCACCGCCTATGTCATCCATGAAAACCAAGTGTTGCGCAGGCCAGTTCCCATTCAACTCAGTCTTGTTGGATTCGCCTGCCCACTTGAAGCCGACTTGACCGTCTTCCAATGCGTCCAAGTTGAAAAAGCAGATGGGGGTCAAGCCCGTTTCGACTTCCACATCGACCGGCTCGCAAAGTTCGTAGAAGGAGTCCATCTCAGCGGACCGAGGCAGGGTTTGCGGCCATTTGGCGTTTGCCTGGCCGTTGTTTTCGAAGCGACCTTCGATGTCAAATTTCTTGTGGACGCGGCGCAGTTCTTTAAATGCGTTATCAAGGGCGCTCATATTCTTCTCCAATGGAAACCTATTTACCGCAGCCGGGTTTTGTAGCCGGTGTCCTGGCTCGGTCGATCAATCGGCCTTTGCCTGCATTACCGTAATTCTTCCTGTGCCCTTGGGGGCTGTTCAAGTGTTCGTCAATGCCACTTGGATGGTTCGCGTTTTGCAAGAATACAATGTTCCGTGGGTCACCTTTCCAGGCCTTGCCCAGTGCACCGTTACCTTCGACACTGTTGATATGGTGGCCGGTGTAACCCGCTTTGGACATCAAAGAGTTCAAGCGGGCATTGCTCTTGGTATTTTCGATCAAGTCTCGCTCATGGGGCGCCCAGTCTCTTGAACCACCACCGCGGCTCACGAGTTCCCGCTCTTCTCCCCAGGCCCGATTAATGGCTGTCCCACGGCCGCCGGCCTTGGGTGTAACGGAATTCTTGGGCTTGTACCGTACCAAATCCTTCGGGTTCAGGCCGTAGGGGTCGATCCACGTCAGTGGATTCGTTGAATACAGGTAAAGATTCAGTCCCCCGGCAAGGCCAATGGGGTCAGGCGTAGTGAAGCGGCCGATGTCCGGATCGTAGTAGCGAAAAATATTGTGATGTAGGCCGGTTTCCCGGTCCAGGTACTGCCCCTGGAATCTCAGGTTCTGTTCTTCGATGTAGTAGGGTTCACGCGTTTCCCGAACGGTGTTTCCCCATACCTGATAGCTGGCTTGCCAAACTGTCTGGCCATCATTTTCCGAAAGCAGCTCGGGCAGCCCGTTCAGGTCATTATGGTAATAGCGCACTTTTTGCTGGGCGCCTGTTCCATCAACCCGAGCCAGGGGTTCGTGGCTTTCGTCACCATAGATATAAAGACTTGTCTGCGCATGTTTGTGCTCTTGCACCAACCGTAACCCGTCCCAAGTGAATCGAGTCTCGCTCAGCAGTTGGCCATTTGCGTCGTGGGTTGTCTTGGATGTTCGTCGGCCCAGCGGGTCATAGGTCATGTGCACGACCGATTGCTGCCCGCCCTGTTCATTTCGTACTTCGATCAGACGATGTTCGGCGTCATAGGCGAAACGCTGGACGCCGCGCTTGGCACTGCGCTTCTCGATCATCCGGCCGAAACCGTCGTAGCGATAGCGTTTGTCCTGGAAAGTCAGGAGCTTGTTGTGCACCACCAGCCCGGCCCCGGGTTGTGGGCCATCGAGCAGGTTGGCAGCGGCGTCGTAGGAATAGGTTTCGTGTCGTGCTGCAAAATTGTCCTGGCTGGCGATGACTCGGTCGGTTGCATCGTAATGCAGCAATTGACGGTGCTGGCCATCGGTCTGTTGCTCAAGCTTGCCCACCAAGTTATCGGCGGTGTCGTACTCGAACTGTTTTTGTACTGCGCCAGGCAGTACAGATGCCCGGGTGATGTGGCCGCGTTCGCGGGAGCGCAGACGGCCACAGCGATCATAATGCTGGCGTGTACTCAGATACCCCTGAGTACGCAGTACTTCACGGTGTAGACGGTCGCGCTCGAAATCGCTGATGACACGTCCGTCTAGGTTTATCTGATGGAGGTGCCCGCTGCCGTAATAGAGGCGATTGAGCCAGCGCCCATCGGGTAAGCGCGTCTGGTTGAGGTTTCCCAGCTCGTCGTAGTGATGCTGTAACGCACCTGCTGCGGTTTTCTCCTCTACAGCTCGACCCAGGGCGTCATAGCTGAAGCAGACGGTTTGTTGCTGGCCTGTCTTATGGGTAAAGGTGACAGCCTTGAGTTGGTCCAGTAAGTCGTAGGTGTACTCAGTACGGCCATCATCGGTGACCTTGCCCACCAGTCGCCCTGCCGCGTCGCGCTCAAAGTCATGCACGACAGTCGGTTCGAGCACGGCCGTGACTACTGCCATCCCGCTACCGTACGGTGCTGCAACCGCTTCCATGCGCGAAATATTGTTCAGTACGTCGTAGTGATAGCGGCGGATACTCCCATCCAAATCCTGCTGTTCGGTCACACGATCATTGGCGTCCCATTCGAAGCGATATCGTTCGCCGTTCTCGTTTGTCAACGTGCGCAGCCGGCCATAGCTGTCATAGGCAAAGTTGACCTCGCGATTGTGCGCGTCGACGCGCTGGCGGACTTGCCCCTTTCGATTTCGCAGGTAGTGTGTAGAGTGCCCGGCGAAGTCGGTATGAGCCGTTAGTTGGCCGATGGTGTCGCGTTGGAAATACTCAATACGCCCATCCGGAAGTTGAGTGCTCAGCACTCGACCCTGGACGTCGTGTACGAATGTCGTACGCTCACCCAGTGCATCAGTGATGACCTGCAAATAACCTCTTTCGTCGTAGCTGAACCGCGTCGGGTAGCCGGAGCAGTCAATATGCTCAATGAGTTGACCGAACGGGTTCCAACGCAGCCGTTTACTTTTCCCCGTTGCATCGATGATCTCTACCGGTTGTCCGCTGCTGTCGTAGCGATACCGTGTGATATGACCCAGCGGGTCGGTCTCGACAATACAGTTGCCCCGCGAGTCGTAGCGTGAGTGCCAGGTGTTGCCCTCGCTATCAGTCACCGAAACCGGCAACGCCCAATGCTCCAACCACACTATTGAATAATTGCGCCCTAATGGATCGCTCTCGCCGATCAGGTTGCCGGGGTCATCGTAGCTGTACGCATAGCGGCCACCCTGCGGGTTAGTGGCACTGAGCAGTTGGCGCTCGTCGTTCCACTCAAAAAGCCAGGTCTGACCGAGATTGTCGTTGTACTCAATGATTTGGTGCTGTGCGTTCCAATACCGGGAACTGACGCGCTGTAAGCCGTCGCTGATGCGCGTGAGACCGGCTTGCAAGTCGTAGTCGAACTGATAGGCGTCGCCGTCGTCGGTCCAATGTCGAACCACACGCCATTCCATGTCTTCAACCAACGCCCACTCATAAAAGCAGCGCAATCCGGTGGGCAGTTGGTGCTCCACCATCCGGCGACCGTTGTCGTAAACAAAGCGACGCTGTATCTGGCCGGTCGCGTCGCGTACTTCGGCTAGGCTTGCGGCTGCGTCGTAGGCATAGCTGACGAGCACTTCACGACGCTGGTCGGGGTACACACGCTCGATTCGCGCCAATAGGCCTTGATCGCGGATCAGCTCCACCTGCACAAGGTCGAACGTGTCGCGCAGCCGCACCAGGCGTCCGGTTTCGTCGTAGTCGATATGGATTCGGTTGTCATTGCGGTCGCCGAGCTGGCTCAGGCGCAACTGCGACGGGCTGGCAGTGGGTTCGAACAAGCGGTACAGACCATCATCACTTTCGATAAGCAACTGCCCATTGAGGTGTCGCCGCACGGCGAGCCCTTCACCGGCGCTGAATACTGCGCCGCCCAACGGGATCGAACCCATGTCAATCGGGCGTCCCTGCTCGTCGGTGTACACCAACGTCTCGCCGCCTTCGGGATGCGCACGGATCTCTACGCACACTTCATAGGGCACGCTCCAGCCAGCACCAAACAGGCTGCCCGAGCGTTCGTCGCGGCTGTTGTAGAAGCGTTGCCAGTCAATCGGCAGGATGCCGGGCAGCACAAAATCCAGTTCCTCGACATCGCCCAGTACCTTCGCGCCCGTCGCCGCATGCACCGGATTCGATGAGCCCATCGCCGCGTTGGCCATTGCGCCCATCGCACTGCTGACAGCCATCGAAGTCGCGCCGCCGATCAACATGCACGGCAGCTTGCTGAAGAACTTGCCCTTGCCGCCCTTGAGCATCAGCAACGCCGTCACCGCCAGCCCGACGCCCGGTGTCTTGCCGCTGCGAACCTCACGCACCACCACCGAGCCGCCGCCAATGGTCACGTTGGAGGAGATCAGCCCCGACGACACCACCGTTGCATCGCAGGTGCTGCGATCACCGCTGCGCACCGCCGGCTGGCCGTTGATCGTGACCTTGTCCGAACCCTCGGCCAGAAACTGCGGTGGCATCGGCGGGTGCTTCATGCACACGACCACGTCCAGCGGCTTGGGCACGGCGCCGGGAGCCGGTGTCGCAACGGTCGGACGCCACATCTGCGAGAAGAAACTCTCGGCCATGTCCAGATAGCTGGCTTCGGGTTCAGGCGCGGGCTCTTCCAGCTCGGTACCGGCTGGCGCGACGTGGGAACTGATCGCCCCGGCGGCACGGGCTGCGGGGATGCTGTTGGTCAGTGTGTCGGTGGAACCGGTGAGAATGTTGGCCTGCACCGTGGGCGGAAACAGCGCGTTGCTGAAGCTGTCGCATAAATTCGTCAGGCCTTTGTCCGCGCCCGTCTTGCTCATGGCCAGGCCGACAATCGTGCCCACAACTGCGCCCAACAGGAAGCAGCCGAGCCCGCCGGTGGCGACGGTAATGCCGGTGGCCGCGACCACGGCAGCGGTCGCCACGGCGGTGATCGCGATATTAGCCGCCACCTCCAGCACACCGCCGAGGATATCGGCCATCATGGAAGTGTGGGTCAGCGCATCGCCCATGCGGGCAGCCCAGAGTGCGTCAGGCACGCGTTTTGTCCAGCGTCACGGCATTCACTTGAGATTTTCCAATGCCAGTTGGTCTCTTGGTCTGGTTACGACATGCTCATCAAAGCAGTTCTGACGCGCCATTCACCACAGCTTGTCTTTCAAGCCCTCGCTTGCCAGGCAGCAGCGTGGTAGTGAAAATGGCACGCCGACTGAGTTGGGACGCCCACCTTAATATGGGTTTCAATGGTCCAGTGCTGCATGGATTTTCACTAGTTGCTCTTTGTATTTCTTACTGTTGGGTATGCGTATGCCTTTCAGATAAGCATCCAGTTGTTCAGGTGCGTTCTCAAGGAAGAACAGCTCAAGCAAATAGATGATCAGGAAATTTTTATAGAAAGGGAGGGTTTTGACTATTTTATCCTCGTCCTGATTTCCCTCTTGCTCGTGAGCGGTCGACATAAGTGTCGATAGCTTTGCTCTTACGAACGGTACAAGCCCGACTTTACGGTGCTCTAAAAGCTGTTCAAGCGCGTCGATATCTACTTTGGCGATATTGATTTTATTGGCGTCGTGTTGGAAAAGTATGTCCGAGGGCTGACTCTCGTTAATGTCGAGATTCAACTGCTCCTGAACCGCCAGCAACATGGCCTGATAGTGATCGCTCTCTATGAACGCCTTAACGTCGTCAATATTTACCATTTGTCGATACCCGTGATTATTTTGGAAAGATCATATCCGGTATGTCTATAAGGATCCGCGGCCTCATGGTCCCACGGGGTCAGTGCATCGAGGTTTTTTGAATCATGGACGCCCGTACCGCCTGTACGCTGAGGTATATCACGGTGGTGCAGCTCCATCGAAACCACTCTCTCCTCAACCGCGCCCGTCTTGCGGTTGACGACTTCCACTTTCATTTGCGGAGCCAAGCCGTCTTTCATACGCGCCAGGTTATTTTTTGAGTAGCGCGATGCGTTATTGGTCGCCTCCTCCTTCCAGAATTTTTTCCGCGAAGTGCTCCAGCAGGACCAGCCCCATGGGTCGATCCAGCCAAAGGGGTTCGGCGCATAGGTATATAGATTCAACCCCCCGCTCAGGCCAATCGGGTCAGGGGTGGCGAACCTTCCGATATCCGGGTCGTAAAAACGAAAGGTGTTGTAGTGCAGTCCGGTCTCCCGGTCCAGATACTGCCCCTGGAATCTCAGGTTTTGCTCTTCTATGTAGTAAGGTTCACGTACCTCTTTCAAGGTATTTCCCCACACTCGGTAATGGGCCTGCCAAACGCTGGAGCCATCCGCCTCAGTCAACAGCTCCGGCATGCCATTAAGGTCGCTGTGGTAGTACCGGACCTTTTGCAGCGGGCCTGTTCCATCCACCCGCGCCAGCGCTTCATAGCCACTATCACCATAGATATAGAGACTGGTTTGCTGATGACGGTGCTCTTGCAGCAGTTGCGCCGCGTCCCATATGAAGCACGTGTTGCCCAATAAGTGTCCTTTATGGTCCCGCTCGGCTTTCTCTATGCGCCGGCCGAGTGGGTCGTAGGTCATCGTGACGGTATGGCCGCGTTCGTTAAGCACTTCTATCAATCGATTTTCCGCGTCGTAGCGAAAGCGTTGTACGCCATGGCGACCGCTGCGCTTTTCGATCATCCGACCCCAGCCGTCGTAGCGGTAACGTTTATCCTGATAGGTGATCACTTGGTTATGAACGACGAACCCGGCGCCGGCATCTGGTCCATCCAGCAAGTTTGCCGCAGCGTCGTACGCGAAAGTCTCCTGCTGGCCATCCGTACTGTCCTGACTGGCAATAATGCGTCCGGTGGAATCGTAATGGAACAACTGACGGTGTTGGCCGGAGAGATGTTGATCCAACTTGCCGACAAGGTTATCTGCCGGGTCGTATTCGAAATGTTTCTGTATCGCGCCGGGTCGCCTGTAGAGTGGGCCTGTCTGTTGCCGTGAGCGCGAGCGCAAGCGACCGTTGCGGTCGTATTCGCTGCACGTACTGATCTGGCCTTGGGTGCGTAACACTTCACGGTGCAGACGGTCACGTTCGAAATCAGTTATCACCTGGCCGTCCAGATTGATCTGATGCAGGTGGCCACTGCCGTAGCGCAAACGACTGAGCCAGCGACCATCGGGCAATTGGGTCTGGATCAGATTACCCAGTTCGTCATAGTGATGTTCAAGCGTGCCTGAGTGGCTAGCTTCTTTCAGCAGTTGCCCAAGGCCATTATAGGCAAACGTCAACTCCTGGCGTCGCCCGTGCCTGTCGGTGAATGTAGCCGCCACCAATTGGTCTGTAGGTGCGTAGGTATAGTCAGTGATGCCATCCACGGTCTCTTTTTGGGTGAGCCGTCCCACTGCATCCCGTGAAAGCTGATAAACGAGGGGGGCCGTGGGGGTTGATGGCATAAGGTCGAGCCTGTTCCCGTAAGGTGCGGGTACGAGGCTGACTGTCACTATGTTGTTCAGCGAGTCATATTCATATCGTTTGCTACTGCCATCGAGGTTGTACTGCTCTGCCAATCGGTCCCCATCGTCCCAGGCGAACCGGTAGCTCTCGCCATTCTCGTTGGCCAGCGTTTGCAATCGTCCGTAGGCGTCATACCCAAACTGAACCTGCCGGCCATGTGCATCGATGCGCAGGCGTACTTGGCCTCGGCGATTATGTTGATAGAGCGTGGTATGTCCCGCAGTATCAATGTAATTTACCAGTTGCCCGCTGGCGTCACGTTGAAGGTGCTCTGTTCGTCCGTCCGGAAACTGAGTCATGAGCAACCGACCACGCGGGTCATGGCCGAATTGAGTTCGCTCACCCGAGGCATCGGCGATGACTGCCAGATAGCCCCGACTGTCATAGCTCAAGCGCGTCGGGTAGCCGGAGCAGTCAATATGCTCGATCAGCTGTCCCAGAGAGCTCCAACGCAGCTTTTTGCTCTTGCCCATCGCGTCGACGATCTCCACGACCTGGCCGTGTACGTCGTAACGGTAGTGGGTGCTATGCCCCAGTGGGTCGGTTGCACAAATACAGTTTCCGCGTGCGTCATATCGGTAGTGCCAGCTGTTTCCAGCGGGATCCGTCTGTATCAGCGGCAAAGCCCAATGCGCCAGCCACAGGGTTGAGTCAATACGCCCCAGGGGGTCTTGCTCACTGATCAGGTTTCCGGTTTCGTCATAGTTGAACGAGTACCGCCCGCCTTGAGGATCGGTCGCACTCAGCATCTGACGTTCGTCATTCCACTCGAACCGCCACGTTTGGCCAAGGTTGTCCGTGGACGAAATGATCTGGTGCTGCAGATTCCACAGACGCATGCTTACGCGCTGCAAATTGTCGGTGATACGTGTCACCCCTGCGCTCAAGTCGTAATCGAATCGGTACTCATCGCCCTCATCGGTCCAGTGCCGAACGACACGCCATTCGCGCCCTTCAACCAAGCCCCAATCGTAAAAACACCGCAACCCAGTGGGCAGTTGATGCTCGGTCATCCGCAGGCCAGCGTCGTAGGCGAAGCGCCGTTGGACATGACCGGTCGCATCAGTAACGGTGGCTAAACTGCCGTTCAGGTCATAGCTATAACTGGCGAGCGTTTCCCGGCGTTGATCGGAGTGAATACGCTCGACCCGGATTACCCGATCAAGCTCGCGGACCAGCTCAATCTGCACCAGCGTGAAGGTATCTCGCAGGCCGACCAGGCGCCCTTGTGGGTCATACTCGAGGAAAATACGGTTGTCATTTCGGTCGCCCAACTGGCTCAGGCGTAGCACTGATCGGGCTGTCGGGGTTGGATCAAACAAGCGATAGAGACCGTCATCTCGCTCGATCAACAATTGACCGTTACGATGACGCCGAACACTCAAACCCTCGCCTGGACTGAACATCGCGCTGCCCAGCGCCACCGAACCCAGGTTGATACGCCGACCCTGTTCGTCGGTGTAGATAAGTTCTTCGCCGCCATCCGGATGCGCCAGGATTTCTACGCTTACCTCATACGAAACGCTCCAGCCCGCGCCAAACATGCCGTCGCGGCGCTCATCCCGACTGTTGTAGAAGCGCTGCCAATCGATCGGCAAGATACCTGGCAATACGAAGTCCAGTTCGGTATCGCCTCCCAACACTTTCGCCCCTGTCGCCGCATGCACCGGGTTGGGTGAACCCATCGTCGCATTGGCGGCAGCGCCCATGGCCTGGCTGACCGCATAGGATGAGACGCCGCTGAGCAACATGCAGGGCAAGTCGCTTAGCGCCTTGCCTTTCGCTCCTTTGAGCATCATCAGCGCTTCAATCGCCAGCCCAACGCCTGGCGTCTTGCCGCTACGAATCTCTTGCACCACCACCGTTCCGCCACCAATCGTGACGTTCGGCGAGATCAAACCCGACGACACCACCGTCGCGTCGCACATGCTGCGGTCGCCGCTGCGCACGGCGGGTTGGCCGTTGATGGTGACCTTGTCCGAACCTTCGGCGAGAAGCTGGGGCGGCATCGGCGGGTGACGGGCGCACAGCACCATGTCGGTAAGCGCAGGCACAACGCCTGGAGCTGGCGTTGCGACGGTTGGTCGCCAGAGTTGGGAGAAGAAGCCCTCGGCCATATCCAGAAAGCCTGGTTCTGCTTGCGGCATAGAGTCGGGCTCAGGTGGCGCTTGTTCGAGTTCAGTGCCCGCAGGCGCAACATGAGAAGGAATTGAACCTGCCGCTCGGGCCGCCGGAATGCTGTTGACGAAAGTATTGGTTGAACCCACCGCAATCGTCGCTTCCACCACGGGCGGAAACAGTGCGTTGCTGAAATCCTCGCACATCTTACTGAGGCCCTTATCGGCCCCCGTCTTGCTCATTGCCATGCCGACGACGATGCCCACCACCGCGCCGAGGATGCAGCCGCCAATACCGGCGGTTGCGACCGTCACACCTATTGCCGCCGCCACCGCAGCGGTTGCGAGTGCCGTAATCGCCACGTTGGCCGCCACCTCCAATACACCGCCGAGGATATCGGCCATCATGGAAGTGTGGGTCAGCGCATCGCCTAGCCGGGCAGCCCATAACGCGTCAGACATGCAATTGGCTCATCAAGAAATAGCGTCAAACGACAGCGAGTTTTTTATCAGCGCCCAATGCGCCGCCTCGGTATCTCCAAGCTTGTCCGCCTTCACGTAACTCAACGCGAGCATTTTGCGCGTGCCCGGTATCACCAACGCCAGCTGATACTGGAACACCTTGTCATTGCCCTTGTTGAATTGGCTGCGCAGTTCGATGCCTTCGACTTCCTGCGCGGCACCCAGGCGCACGTCGACGCCCGGTTGGTAACGCAAGTCCTGCACCTGTTTTTCCAGGCGCTGGAGCTGGTCGTTGAAGTTGCTGTGCAGGGTTTCGCCGTCGGCCAGCAAGCTGCGGCTGATGATTAGGGACGTGCCCAGTTCGGGGAACTTGAGGATGTTGATCGTCGCGTCCTGAAGCTCGCCGGCCGGCAGTTGAAGCTGGAATTCGTTGATTCGGTACGTCATGGCAAACAGGTCTCGTCAGGAACTTTTAGGCGCGGGAAACGCGGCTTTGATATTGGCGTCGATACTGGCTTTGACGCCCTGGCCGTCGGGCGTGGCGCCAGCGCCGCCACCATTGTTCAGGTGCAGCACGCCGCCGGTGTTGAACTCGGCATCGCCGCTGGCGTAGAAGCTGATCTGCACGCCGGTCAGGTTGATCTGCCCGCTGGCGTTGAGCTCCAGGATGCTTTCGCCGCAGACCAGACGCAGGTTTTCACCCACTTCGATCACGTAGCTCTGGCTGATGCTGTCGGTCTTGCGCTGGCCCACCGAGAGGATGTCTTCCTGCTTGACGACGCGCAGGCGGTTGTTGCCAATGGTCACCGTCTCGTTGTGCCCAATGCTTTTATTACGGTCATGCCCCACCGAGTGGCTCTCATCCACCTCCACCACAATGTCCTGATTACGCTCGGCATGGATATACAACTGCTCCAACCCCTTCTTGTCCTCCATGCGGATTTCATTGAAGTTGGCCGGTGTGCCGCCCTTGCTGGAGCGGCTTTTCATGCCGCTTTGGGTAGCGTTTTCCGGCAGATCGTAAGGCACCGTCTGCTCGGCGTTGTACACCCGCCCTGTGATGATCGGCCGGTCGGGGTCGCCTTCGAGGAAGCTGACAATCACTTCCTGGCCGATCCGTGGGATCTGCATCGAGCCCCAGTTCTTGCCGGCCCAGGATTGCGACACGCGAATCCAGCACGAGCTGTTTTCGTTGGATTGGTCATGGCGGTCCCAGTAGAAGTGCACCTTCACGCGGCCGTACTGGTCGGTCCAGATTTCCTCGCCTTTGGGGCCCACCACCAATGCGGTCTGCGGGCCTTTGACGATGGGGCGATAGGTGCTCGCCAGGGGGCGGAAGCTTTGTTGGGCGTCGATGCAGGTCAGGCTGCTTTCAAACTGCGCCGAGCCTGAGCCGCCGCCGCTTTCCAGGCTTTCCTGGACGATGAGATAGCGACAGCCGACGATCAGGTATTCGCGGTTCTGGTCCTGGCGACTGAAGCCGGTGAGGCTGAACAGGTGGCCCGAACCGAGGCCGCGGGCATTGCCGTTGAACTCGATCTGCTCATGCAGGGTTTGCAGGGCTTCGATGCGGGTGCGCGCGTAGTGTTCGCCGTCGGCGCTTTGCACATAGGTGCCGGGGTAGTCGTACAGCGGGTAATCGCCGGCAGTGTGCGGGCGCGGCATGGCCGAGCGCACGTCGATGCTGGCGCTGGGGCGCTGGAAGTCGTAGTCGTTGAGCTCCAGGGAGCCTGGCTGCACTTCCTGCGCCAGGTGCCAATTGTGCATGTGGTCGCGTTCGCGCTGCTGCTCATCCTTGGGGTAATACGGGATCGACGCATAGCCCGGCACGGTGGTGTGGGCGCCATAGGCGTCGGCCAGCACCAGCACGTGGCGGTCCTGTTCATGGCGGAAGAAGTAGTAGATGCCTTCCTGTTCCATCAGGCGGCTGACGAAATCGAAGCTGGTCTCGCGGTACTGCACGCAGTATTCCCACTCGCGGTACGGCCGGCTCAGGGCGTCTTCGAAGTCGGAAAAACCCAGGTCGCGGAACACCTGCTTGATGATCTGCGGGATGCTCAGGTTCTGGAAAATCCGGCAGTCCGAGGTGCGGCTCAGCAGCCAGAACCACGGGCGCAGCGTCACTTGGTAACTGGCGAACTGGCCCCGGTCGATGTTCTGGCTGCAGCGCGCAACAATGCCGTTGAAGTGCCGCTCGCCACCGTCCGCCAGTTGCACACCGACGCTCATCGACTTGCCCAGCAACTGGTTGAGATCGATGTTGGCGTCCAGGGACGTCAGTTGCAGCTCATAGTTGAACAGCCGCCCCAGTTCTTCACCGCCGCCCATTTCATTGAGCAACAGCACATCCGGCCCGAGGGGGCTGGTGATTTTTGCCAGGCGTGAGGCTTGGTTAAAAAGCATCGAAGTACCCTAATAGCTGAAGGAACCCAATCCAAATGTGGGAGGGGGCAAGCCCCCTCCCACATTTTTTTCCGCGTTCCGTCAGGTCAATCGTTGAACTGGTAGTGCAGCTCGTTATCCCGGCTGCTGATCCGCACCCCCGCCAACGCCTTGCCTTCCAGCATGCGCGTGAGGAATTCACGGCTCATGTCCGGCAACAGGCTGTTGGTGAGGATGGTGTCGATCATGCGCCCGCCGCTTTCGGTTTCGGTGCAGCGCGAGACGATCAGGTCGACCACCGCGTCGTCGTAGTCGAAGGCGACTTTGTGGGTGCTCTCCACACGCTTCTTGATGCGCCCCAATTGCAGGCGGGTAATCGCCTTGAGCATCGTGTCACTCAGCGGGTAGTACGGAATCGTCACCAGGCGGCCCAGCAGCGCCGGCGGGAAAATCTCCAGCAGTGGCTGGCGCAGGGCCTTGGCGATTTCCTCGGGCTCGGGGATGTTCGCCGGATCTTTGCAGACCTGGGAAATCAGCTCCGTGCCGGCGTTGGTGGTCAGCAGGATCAGGGTGTTCTTGAAGTCGATCAGCCGGCCTTCGCCGTCCTCCATCACGCCCTTGTCGAACACCTGGAAGAAGATCTCATGCACGTCCGGGTGGGCTTTTTCCACCTCGTCCAGCAGCACCACGCTGTAGGGTTTGCGCCGCACCGCTTCGGTCAGCACGCCGCCTTCGCCGTAGCCGATATAACCCGGTGGCGCGCCCTTGAGGGTCGACACCGTGTGGGCTTCCTGGAATTCGCTCATGTTGATGGTGATCACGTTCTGCTCACCGCCGTACATGGCTTCGGCCAGGGCCAGGGCGGTTTCGGTCTTGCCCACGCCCGAGGTGCCGGCGAGCATGAACACGCCAATCGGCTTGCTCGGGTTGTCGAGGCCGGCGCGGGAGGTCTGGATGCGCTTGGCGATCATCTGCAAGGCATGGTCCTGGCCGATGATGCGTTTCTTCAGGTGCTGGTCGAGGTTGAGCACGGTTTCCAGTTCGTTGCGCGCCATGCGGCCCACCGGAATACCGGTCCAGTCAGCCACCACCGAGGCCACGGCCTGGTAATCCACGGTCGGCAGGATCAGCGGGGTTTCGCCTTGCAGCGCGGTGAGGCGCTGTTGCAAGTCGATTAATTGCGCACGCAATTCATCGTTGCCGCTGTCCACCACCCCGGCTTTTTCACGCAGGGTTGCGCGGGTGGCGAGCAACTCGTCCACCAGGGTTTTCTCTTCGGCCCAACGGCTTTCCAGTGTCGCCAAGCGTTCACGTTCGCTCGTCAGCAAGGCTTCGCTGTTGCTCTGGCGTGCACCAATGTCGATGCCGATGGCATGCTCGCGGGCGATGATTTGCAGCTCGGTTTCCAGGGCTTCGATGCGGCGGCGGCTGTCGTCCACTTCGGCCGGTACGGCGTGCAGGCTGATGGCGACGCGGGCGCAGGCGGTGTCCAGCAGGCTCACGGATTTATCCGGCAACTGGCGCGCCGGGATGTAGCGGTGAGACAGCTTCACCGACGCTTCCAGCGCTTCGTCGAGGATCTGCACCTGATGGTGTTTTTCCATGGTCGAGGCCACGCCGCGCATCATCAGCAGGGCTTTATCTTCCGACGGCTCGGCAACTTGCACCACTTGGAAGCGGCGGGTCAGGGCCGGGTCTTTCTCGATGTGTTTCTTGTACTCGGCCCAGGTGGTGGCGGCCACGGTACGCAAGGTGCCACGGGCGAGGGCGGGCTTGAGCAGGTTGGCCGCATCGCCCGTCCCGGCGGCGCCACCGGCACCCACCAGCGTGTGGGCTTCGTCGATGAACAGGATGATCGGCTTGGGTGACGCCTGAACGTCTTCGATGACTTGGCGCAGGCGCTGTTCGAACTCGCCTTTCATGCTGGCGCCGGCTTGCAGCAGGCCCACGTCGAGGCTGCGCAGTTCCACGTCTTTCAGTGCCGGCGGCACATCACCGGCGACGATGCGCAGGGCAAAACCTTCGACTACGGCGGTCTTGCCTACCCCGGCTTCACCGGTAAGGATTGGGTTGTTCTGGCGTCGGCGCATGAGGATGTCGACCAACTGGCGAATTTCTTCATCGCGGCCAACAATCGGGTCTAGCTTGCCGCTGCGCGCCTGTTCGGTCAGGTCCACGGTGAAACGCTTGAGCGCTTCCTGCTTGCCCATCGCGCTCGGCGCCATCGCGCCGCTGGCTTCGCCTGGCACCCCGGCGTTGAAGCCGTCGCTGGCGCTAAGGGCATTTTCCGGCGAGTCGCCGACGTACTCGTCAAAGCGCTCGCTCAGGGCCTCGGCCTTGATCTTGTCGAACTCCGACGACAAGCCCAGCAACCCATGACGCAGGCTTGGCGTCTTGAGGATGCCCAGCACCAGGTAACCGGTGCGCACCTGGCTTTCGCCGAACATCAGGCTGCCGTAGACCCAGCCGCGTTCCACGGCTTCTTCCACATGGGAGGACAGGTCGGTGATCGACGTCGAGCCGCGCGGCAGGCGGTCCAGGGCTTCGGTCAGGTCACGGGCCAGGCGCGCCGGCTCCACGTTGAACTGGCGGATGATGCGGTGCAGGTCCGAGTCCTGCAGTTGCAGCAACTGGTGAAACCAGTGGGCCAGTTCCACATACGGGTTACCGCGCAATTTGCAGAACACCGTGGCGGCTTCGATGGCCTTGTAGGCCACGCTGTTGAGTTTGCCGAACAACGCGGCGCGACTGATTTCACCCATGCTCTGGATTCCTTGAGGTGGTGGCGTGATCGGCGTAATGCCGGGCCAGGATTAGGTCGTTGGCGTCAACCGCAGGGCGGCCGAGCCAGGTGTTGAAGCCCAGGCGGAACTGACCGTTGAGTTGCAGCGCCGGTACTTCGGGTTGTTGCAAAACCAGGTTCAGATCCCAGTCCAATTCATGGCCCAGGTACTCGGCGACCCACGCCACCAGCTCGTTGAACGGCTGTTGGCCGGGCAGCATGCCCATGTAGTCATCCAGCGTGAGCG
This sequence comes from Pseudomonas sp. PB105, assembly GCF_009764655.1. Lineage (NCBI taxonomy): Bacteria > Pseudomonadati > Pseudomonadota > Gammaproteobacteria > Pseudomonadales > Pseudomonadaceae > Pseudomonas > Pseudomonas sp. PB105. The sequence continues at coordinate 380,495 of NZ_RWIO01000093.1, read as the reverse complement.
GGCCGAGACGAATACGAAATTTATGCTGGCGGTCCCACACATGGCTGCCCAGGCAGAAGTCCACGCCCAACCGGTTGGCGCTGACACTCACGCGGCTGCGCTCGGGCAGTTCCAGCCATTGGCCGACGTATTCTTCAATCGCCACGGGCAGGCCGAAATACTCGCTGAGGATCGCCTTCAAGCCGTCCGGATAACGGGTCTGTGCGGATAAATGGCCGCTGTAATGCAGCTTCGCGGTGTCGGGAATCAGCCCTTGGTTGAGCAGGCTTGGCATGCCCCGGCCACTCAGGGCGGCGAGGCGTGCAGACCAGTAGTCATCGTCCGGGCGGTCATGGCTGACCGTCGGCCGGGCCTCGGCCCAGGCGCGGTAAAACAGACTGAGCAGACGGTGATGGAACACGTCCAGGAACTGCTTGCTGGTGCTGTCGGCGTTGTTGCGCTGGCGCTCACGCACATACTCGGTGATGTGCAGCGGCAGCGGGCCGTTGGGGCCGCCGAGGCCGAAAAAGAACTGCTCCAGCCGCGCCGGCTTGCCGTCGCCACCGGGATCGACCGAGGCCAGCGTGGCCGGGGCGAAGGTGCAATCGGCCTGTTGCCCAAGACGCAGCGGGTCATCGGCCAGGCGCAGGGAATGGCCCAGGCGCGGCAGCTCGGGCGATTCGCACTCGATACGCCGCAATGCCTGGAAGAAATCGTATTCCCAGGGCTCCTGATGCATCGCATCCAGGGTACTCACAGGGTCGGACGCCGCCCGGGCTTGGCTTTCCATCGCATGATCTCGCCGCGTTCGGTGGTACGGATCACCGTCTCGGTAAAGCTGTTGATCGACACGTAGCGTGCCAGGAAGCGTTCCAGCACCGCACCGAGCAGGAACACGCCGGTGCCGCGAAACGCGTTTTCATCGAATTCCAATGTGATCTCAAGGCCACGGCCAAACACAATCGGGCCGGGCATCGGCAGGCGGCGGGTCACGGCTTTGCTGCTGACGTCGCGCAGGCCTTCGATCTGCAATTGCAGCGCCGCATCGTTGCTGTCGCCGTACAGGCGCAGCAGTTCGCGCAAGGCGCCGGCGCCCTGGCCTTGCTCGCTCAAAGACAGGTAGTTGAGTGACAACTGGCTGATCAGGCGCCAGGCCTTGGCGTCATGGGCATGGCTGGCACGCGGGCGACTCGGGCCCGCCACGCAGCGCACGGCCAGCACCGGGGCGCTGTCGGCCAGGGTGAAGTCGGTCTTGCCATTGCCCACGCTCATGAACAGCGGCAAATCGCGGTTGGTGCACAGCGCCGTCACGCCCAACTGGCGCAAGTCGTGGCCGTAGGGTGCCTGGCGGCTGTCCACCAGGCTGACGAAGGTTTCGCTGCCCACGTAGGTGGAGCGCGGGCCGTTGCGACGTTGGTCGCTGGACAGCACGCGGGGCTCGCGACGCACCGTGTAGTAGGCCTGGTCACGGCCGTAACGGGACGGGTCACGCACCGCGTAGAACGGCAAAAACGGCTGCTCCGGCCCGGTGCCGTGGCCGGTGATGCCGCTGAGCGAGTGAATCTCGAAATCCATCGGCCGCGTGCGGTCGGCGATCACATGGTGTTCGTTGACGCGGTCGGACAAGTGGATACGGTCCACGCGCTTGGGGAACAGGTTGATCGCCGGCGTGCAGAACGGCAGGAACTGCGCCGCGCCGACGCTGCCTTCCAGGCTCGGTTCGTGGCGGTCGAACAGCACGATCAGCTCCAGTTCCTGGCCATCGCAGCGTTTGACCGCACGGCTCAGCTCGGCGAATTCGACGAACAGGAAGCGATGGGGCAGGGCGAAGTACTCCTGCAACAACCGATAGCCCTGGAACGCCCGCGCTACCACTGGCATGGCCGCGTCGGCATCGTCAAAACCCCGGGAGCGCAGTGCGTCCTGGGGCAAGCGCTCAACCCAATCGCCACCGGGCTTGCGCGCGAACACCGCACAGGCGTTGCCCAGCAGTTGCTCGTAGAGGCGGAACGGTTGCTCGTCGGCGCCGCTGAGGTAGAGCGGCAGGTTGTCCAGGTCGAGACTGTTGAACGGCAATTCGGCGCCGGTGCGCAGGGTCAGGCGCAAACCGGCCTTGGCCTTGGGTTCGCTGGCGGCCAGGCGGCCGAGCACGGCGGCGGGGTTGCCGAAGTATTCGGCGTTGCTGACCTGCAACGGCCACAACGTCACCGGGTGGGCGGTGCGGTACTCGCAGCAGGTCTGGGTTTCGCGGCCCAGGGCGGCGCGCAACACGGTGTCGCGGGGCAGGGGGAAACCACTGGCCAGGGAGCCTTCGTCGGGATCGGTCTGCAATTGCACCACGGTCATCGACGGGGTTGGCGCCAGGTAATGCGGGTAGGCGATTTCCAGCAGGTTGTGGGTGAAGGTCGGGTACTCGGCGTCGAGCTTGAGCTGTACGCGGGCCGTGAGGTAGGCAAAGCCTTCGAGCAGGCGTTCGACGTACGGGTCGGCGCAGTCCATACCGGACAACGTCAGCCGACTGGCGATCTTCGGGTATTCCTTGGCGAACTCGGCGGCGCTTTCGCGCACGTGGTGCAGTTCCTGGTTGTACAGCTCCAGCAGGCGCGGGTTCATGGGCGTCTCCGCTGGTCGGCATTGACCACGCGCACGTGGCCGGATTCCAGGTCGAGGTCGGTTTGCAGCAACAGGCGCAACGGCACCGGCTGCGCCCACAGGTCGCCTTCGATCTCGAAACTCAGGGCGTTGTGGTTCATTTCGCCATGGCCGACGCGGGCTTTGACCCGCAGGGTGTGACGCAGAATGCGTGGCTCAAAGGTGGCGATGGCCTGGTAGATCAGGGCTTCCAGGGCCTTGATATCGACACTGGAAACGCTGTTGCCGGCGAGCGCCGGCAGGCCGTAATTGACCACCGAAGTGCCGGCCGGGGTGTGCAGCGTGGCATCGGCATCGAGCAACGACGTGGTGTTGAGCAGCCACGCCAGGTCGCGCAAGACCGAGGCTTTCAATTGGGTCAGGGACAGCACGCGTTTGTCGGCGCTTTCCTTCGGGTTGGTTGGATCGTCGTCGGTCAGCCGGTCCAGCAAGGACGGCTGCAGACGGTCGCGGGAAGCGATTTCAGTTACCACCAAAGCAGCTCCACGGACGGGTTGCGAGAGAAACAAAATGTCTTGGGCCATGGCGCGAAGCCATGGCCACAAGGGCTATCAGCGCTTGGTGTTGGAACGGATGTTCCAGCCAAACTTGATCGCGCCGCCGTCTTTGGTGCCGTCGGCTTTCTGCGGCTGGTAGTCGACCATCACTTGGGCGAAGTTCAGCGTGACGTTCTCGGTCAGGCGGTCATCGGAACCCGAACCACCGGTGCTCAGGGAAGTGACCAGCACTTCTTCCAGGTTGATCACCATGTACTCGACCTGGCTTTCACCACCGGCCTTGCGCACGGTCAGCTTGACCTTGTCGATGTGCTTGCCGCTGGCGCAGTGCATCATCAGGTTCGGCGACGCTTTGTCGACGTACTTGGTCAGCGACAGGTCCTGGATATTCACCTTGCCCGCGCCGCCACCGCCGCCCACGTGCATGTTGCCGGACTGGGCCATGCCCCAGCTCCAGTTCAGTACGTCGATTTCGTCCTTGTGGGCCTTGTCCATGGACTCGCCCTTGATGTCGCCGATCTTGATGAAAATATCAACAGCCATGTTTTCTCCCTGTGTGGCGCTTGCCACTGAATTTGAGTTACTCCAAATGGGCAGTGCTTTTGTGTGGGAGGGCGCTTGCCCCCGATGCAGGCACCTCGGTGTGTCAGTCACACCCCAGTGATGCTATCGGGAGCAAGCCCCCTCCCGCAGAAGAGCCAGCTCATCCGTGGGTTAGGCGCTCTTGGCCGAAGGCAGCTTCGATACCAGGCGCAGCGACACGGTCAGCCCTTCAAGCTGATAGTGCGGGCGCAGGTAGAACTTGGAGTTGTAGTAACCCGGGTTGCCTTCGACGTCTTCCACGATCACTTCGGCGGCAGCCAATGGGTGCTGGGCCTTGGTGGTTTCGGTGGAGTGCGCCGGGTCGCCGTCGACGTAGTTGAGGATCCAGTCCTGCAACCAGCGCTGCATCTCGTCCTTCTCTTTGAAGGAACCGATCTTGTCGCGCACGATGCACTTCAAGTAGTGCGCGAAACGGCAGGTGGCGAACAGGTACGGCAGGCGCGCAGCCAGGTTGGCGTTGGCGGTGGCGTCCGGGTCGTCGTATTCGGCCGGTTTCTGCAACGACTGGGCGCCGATGAACGCGGCGAAGTCGGTGTTTTTCTTGTGCAGCAGTGGCATGAAACCGTTCTTCGCCAGTTCCGCTTCACGGCGGTCGCTGATGGCGATTTCGGTCGGGCACTTCATGTCCACGCCACCGTCATCGGTAGGGAACGTGTGGGCCGGCAGGTTTTCCACTTCACCACCGGACTCCACGCCACGGATGCGCGAGCACCAGCCGTAGTGCTTGAACGAACGGTTGATGTTCACCGCCATCGCGTATGCGGCGTTGGCCCAGGTGTACTTGGAGCTGTCGGCACCGTCGGTGTTTTCTTCGAAGGCGAAAGCTTCCACCGGGTCGGTCTTGGCGCCATACGGCAGGCGCGCCAGGAAGCGCGGCATGGTCAGGCCGATGTAGCGCGAGTCTTCCGACTCACGCAGCGAGCGCCAGCCGGCGTATTCCGGGGTGGTGAAGATCTTGGTCAGGTCGCGCGGGTTCGACAGTTCCTGCCACGAGCCCATGCCCATCACGGTCGGCGAGGCCGCAGCGATGAACGGGGAGTGCATGGCGGCGCAGACTTTCGACAGCTCGCCCAGCAGCTCGACATCCGGAGGCGACTGGTCGAAGTAGTAGTCGCCTACCAGGCAACCGTACGGTTCGCCGCCGAACTGGCCGTATTCTTCTTCGTACATCTTCTTGAAGATCGGGCTCTGGTCCCACGCGGTGCCCTTGAATTTCTTCAGGGTCTTGTGCAGGTCCGGCTTGGAGATGTTGAGCACGCGGATCTTCAGCTGCTCATCGCTCTCGGTGTTGTTGACCAGGTAGTGCAGGCCACGCCAGGCACTTTCCAGCTGCTGGAAATCCTGGTGATGGATGATCTGGTTGACCTGGGCGGTGAGCTTGGCGTCGATGGCAGCGATGATCGATTCGATCGATTTGATCGCGTCGTTGGACACCAGGTCAGTCTGGGCCAGTGCCTGTTCAGCCAAGGTGCGCACGGCGGTTTCCACGGCTTCGCGGGCACGCTCGGTCTTGGGCTTGAATTCTTGCATCAACAGCGAGGCGAACTCGCTGGTTTCTTCGGTGGCGCCGAGGTTGAGCGCGCCTTCGCGGGCGGTATTGTCAGTCATGATTATTGGTCCCCTGCAGGCTTGGGCGCGCTGGCAAGTGCTTGAAGCAGTGCCGGGTCCTTGATTGCCTTCATGATGATTTCTTCAGCGCCGGTCTTGCCGTCCATGTAGGTCAGCAGGTTGGCCAACTGGGTGCGGGCTTCGAGCAGCTGTTTGAGCGAATCGACCTTGCGGGCCACGGCGGCCGGGCTGAAGTCGTCCATGCTTTCGAACGTGATATCCAGGCTCAGGTTGCCTTCGCCGGTCAGCTCGTTCGGTACGTGGAACGCTACGCGCGGCTGCATGGCCTTGAGGCGCGAGTCGAAGTTGTCGACGTCCACTTCAAGGAACTTGCGATCAGCCACTGGCGCCAGAGGCTCGGCAGGTTTGCCGGCGAGGTCGGCCATCACACCCATTACGAAGGGCAGCTGGACCTTTTTCTCGGCGCCGTAGAGCTCGACGTCGTACTCGATCTGCACCCGAGGCGCGCGGTTGCGCGCGATGAATTTCTGAGAACTTTGCTTCGCCACGTTGCTGCTCCTGGTCGCTTGAGCGACGGTGTTGTTACTGCGCAGTCGGCCGGCTTACTCGCCGTCCGGGCCACGCAGGTTTTCAAATTGGGACATGCCATCGGGAATCAGATTGCGCACGATTGCCGCAAAGTCGGCATGCACCAGGTTCTTCGCCCGGTTCAACAGCACCGGCAGCGGGCTCGAAGGCTCGTGACGGGTGTAGTACGCAAGGATCTTGTCGAGGCTGCGCAGCACCTCATCGCGGCTGGCGATGTCGCCGGCCGGGCGGGGTGCGGCAGGGGCAGCGGCGTACTCGACCGAGGGGGCATTGTCGTCACTGACGGCCTCGGGTTCGCTGCTGCCTTGGGTGTCTGGAACCGCTTGGTTGAGCACTTGCAGCGCTTGCTTGAGCGGTTGCTTCAAGAGGGTCAGGTCCACGCCCTGGGCGGAACCGACCTGGTCGCTGACCTGCTGCTCGATGGCTTCGCAGGCCGCACGGGCGGCACTCAAGGCGTCGCGGGTGGCTTGCAGGTGTTCGGGGTCGCTGTCGAGGAACGCGGCGTGCAGTTGCTGGGCGCCGAGTTGTTCATCGGGGAAATTCATCAGGCCGCTGGCGTTCAGTGCAGCGCGCAGGCTCACGGGGCCGAAGGTGCGCGAGCGCGTGAGGATGCTTTCGCGCAGCAGGCGAATGGTCGCGTCGCTGGTCAGGCCGGACAGGGCGTTGATGCGCACAGTCGGGTCGTTATCGTCGTCGGCATCCAGGCGCGGGTGCAGATCGGTCCAGTATTCGCGCAGCAGGGCGTTGATCAGCGTCAGGACGTCGGCCAGCCCGGCCACACCCTGGAGGGCGAGGGAGCTTTGCAGGAGGAAATGGGTGATGCGCAGGTCTTTGCTGCGCTGCAGCAAGTCGAGGCTCTGCTGCTGGATGCTGCGCCATTCCGGCGGTTCAGCGGGCAGGATGGAGTCACCCATGCTGCGCTCAGGCTGGCCCTTGGCATCACGCTCCAGTTGGAGAAATTGCGCGTCATACTCCATGTCTTCGCCACAGGGCGAAGTCGCGGAAACGGCGGTGAGCAGCAACGGCACATCCACTGAAATTGATCTCCCTATCAGCCCGTTAGATGTCGGGCAATTCATGCATTAGTTGCGCAAGGAACTTTGCATGGTTTCTTGGTCATATAAGCACGATGCTATTAATGTGCCATCATTGGTGTTCAAGAAGTTGTGCATTTTTGGTGTAGTACTTATGCCTTGTCAAGGTAAGCTATTCGCCCTCTGTGACAGATGTGCGGTGCTTAACAACCTGCGCGACCGGTGGGTCGAACGGCGCACCGGGACAGGATTTTTGTCATAGAGCCCAGTTAAGATCAGCGATCATGCTGGCATCAGCAGGTTGTAGACGGTCGGATGCACGACCTGATGGGGCTCTCTCGGGAAACGCTGTCCCGGGAATCGCCCGCGCGCGAAGTATCAGCAAGGAGGCAAGATGTCGCTGTGTTTGACTATCACTAGTTATCACAAGATCACCCCAGGGCAGTGCGCCGAAAAGTCCATGAATCAGGGCTCGATGGCGATCGGCCGCAGTTCGGATAATGACTGGGTACTGCCTGATCCTGAGCGGCTGGTGTCTTCGCAACACTGCGTTATTCAATACAAGGACGGCCGTTATTATTTAACCGATAACAGCACCAACGGTGTGGAGTTGGTTAACGCCGGTGTGCGCATGCGCCGGGGCAATAGCGAGCTGCTGCAAAATGGCGAGCTGATCCGCATCGGCGACTACGAGATTCAGGCGCGTATCGATTTCAACGTGCAGGCCGTCGATAGCCAGCCGTTTGCCGGTGAGTCGCCGAACAGCTTTGAAGCGCTGATGGGCGCCGTGGTCAGTGCGCCGGTAGCCACGCCCGTGATCGCGCCGCAGTTCCAGGGCGCCTCGGCGATGGACACCCTGCCGGACCTGTTCGACTTCCTCAGCCCCACCGCCGTACCGCCGCCGACCGTGCCGGACCACGTGCCCTCCGAGCAACATGACTTCCGCCCGCCGACGCCAGTGGCTGCGCCTGTCGTTGCAGCGCCCGTGGCGTCGGGCTCGGTGATTCCTGAAGACTGGGACTTGTTCGGTGACGCGCCCGCGCCCGCGCCAGCGCCGGTGGCCAGCACGCCGCCGCCCAGCACGCCGCCGCCTCTGGCACCGACTCCACCGCCCACTGCGCCGGTCATCGCGCCGCCACCTGTGGTCGAGCCCGTGCTCCCCGTGGCCGACAGCCAGCAACCCGACCTCTTGCAAGCCTTCCTGCGTGGCGCCGGCCTTGACCAGTTGCGTCTGGACAACGCCCAGGCCGAAGCCCAGATGGAAAGCATCGGTCGCAGCTACCGGCTGATGGTCGAAGGCCTGATCGACGTGTTGCGCGCCCGCGCCAGCCTCAAGGGCGAGTTCCGCATGCAGCAGACGATGATCCAGCCTGCTGAAAACAATCCGTTGAAATTTGCCCCGAATGCCGAGGAAGCGTTACTGCTTTTGCTTCGCCATGGCAACCAAGCGTTTATGGCGCCGGACCTTGCCGTGCGGGACAGTTTCGACGACTTGCGGGCCCACCAGCTGGCCGTGATGGCCGGGGTGGAAGCCGCGATCAAGCACTTGCTCATGCGCTTCGAACCAACCCAGCTGGAGGAACGCATGGGCAAGCCCGGCGGGCTGTCGAGCCTTTTCAATGGCTCGCGCCAGGCCCAGTACTGGCAGCAGTTCACCGAGCTTTACGGCAATATTTCCCGCGAGGCCCAGGAAGACTTCCAGGACCTGTTCGGCCGCGAATTCAGCCGAGCCTACGAAGAACACAGCGCGCGACAGCGTCGCTAACGCCACGCCGCAACAACGGATCAACGGATAGCTAAGTACGTCATTGAGGACGCAGGATGATTCCCAGGTTTTTACTCGCAGTCGCCACCGCGCTGCTGCTGACGGCGTGTGCCAACGACGCGGTCAAACCCGAAGCAGCGGTCGAGGAGCAGGCGGATACCGCTGCCGTCGAATTGCACTTCCACGCAATTTCCGGGCTTAACCCCGGCGCCAACGGCCAGGCCGCTCCAGTGCGCGTGCGCATTTTCGAACTGAAAAACGCCGCCACCTTCGGCCGTTCCGACTACTTCGCCTTGGCGGACCGTGCCCAATCGACCCTCGGCCTGGACCTGCTGGACCAGGACGAAGTGATGGTCCAGCCCGGCCAGCAACTGAGCATCCAGCGCGACCTCGACCCGTCCACGCGCCAGATCGGCTTGCTGGTGGGTTACCGCGAGTTGGACCGTGCGCAATGGCGCGCGGTAATCAACGTGCCAGCGCGCCAATACACCGAATACCAGATCAGCCTCGATGTGCGTGCCGTGCGCGCCGACGTCGTGGTTTCCCCATCCAGCCCTGCCCAATAACAAGCAATCGGAGCCCCCATGTCCTGGAACAATCGCGTGGTCTGGTCGGAAGGCATGTTCATCGGAACGCAGCACTTCCAGCAGCATGACCGTTACCTGGAAAACCTGATCGACGCCCGCAGCCGCCCATTGGCCGCCGGTGCCTGGGGGTTTTCCGAGTTGCTGATCGACCAGGGCCTGCTGGCCCAGGGCAAGCTGGCCATCGTCTCGGCACGGGGCCTGTTGCCTGACGGCACGCCGTTCAATATCCCCCAGGATGACCTGGCACCAAGCCCGCTGAACATCGACGACAACCTGCGCGACGGCCTGGTGTACCTGGCCTTGCCGCTCAAGCGCGCCGGTGCGCGGGACACGGTTGATGAAGGCGAAGCCCTGGAGGCTGCGCGCTACGTAAGCCAGGTGCGCGAAGTGCGCGACGACAACGCCCCGTTCGAGAACCGCGCGCCAGTGGCCGTGGGTTCCCGTGCGTTGCGCCTATTGACCGCCCAGGACGGCATCAGCGACTACGCCGCCATCGGCCTGGTGCGCATCAAGGAAAAGCGCGCCGACCGCGCCCTGGTGCTCGATGACACCTACATTCCACCGGTATTGGACGTGGCCGCGAGCAAACCGCTGACCGCGTTTCGCAGCGAACTGCTGGGCCTGTTGCACCAGCGCGGTGAGGCCCTGGCCGGCCGCGTGGTCGCGTCGGGCGCCGGTGGTGCATCGGAGATTGCTGATTTCATGCTGCTGCAACTGGTCAACCGCGCCCAGCCGCTGATCCAGCATTTTAGCCAGTTGAGTCCGCTGCACCCGGAGCGCTTCTTCAGCGAACTGGTGAGCCTGGCCGGTGAGTTCTCGACCTTTTCCACTGCGGGCCGTCGTCCCCAGGAATACCCGCAGTACCAGCACGATGACCTGGCCCTGAGCTACGCCCCGGTGATGGCTGCCTTGCGTGAAGCGCTGTCGATGCTGATCGACAGCAAGGCCACGCCGATTCCGATTGTCGAGAAAGCCTACGGCATTCACGTGGCGATGCTTGCCGACAAAACCCTGCTCGACAACGCCAGTTTCATCCTGGTGGTGCGTGCCGATGTGCCCGGCGAAACCCTGCGCGGCCGCTTCGGCCAGCAGAGCAAGGTCGGCGCGGTGGAGCACATCCGCGACATGGTCAACCTGCAACTGCCGGGCATCGGCCTGGTGCCCTTGCCGGTGGCGCCGCGCCAACTGCCGTATCACGCGGGCAGCACCTATTACGAGCTGGACCGCGGCAGTGAGCATTGGCAGCAACTGAGCAACTCCGGCGGTTTTGCCTTCCACATTGCCGGGCAGTTCCCGGGCTTGAACCTGGCCTTCTGGGCGATCCGAGGATAATCCGCGATGCATCCCAATGATGACGACCGCACCCAGTTCATGCCGCGCCCAGGTGGCCGTGCGCCGGAACCTGCACGGGCAGAACCGGCCCCGCTGTCGATGCCGGCTGCACCGATGCTCACCGGCAAAAGCCAGGGGCTGAACCCACTGGAAAGCGCCGCTGGCCCGCTGCTGGCCTTGCTGACGCGCCTGCGCAATACCATCGCCCACCCGGCACCAGCCAGCCTGCGCGCGCAGTTGCTGGCCTACCTGCGCCAGTTCGAAGAGCGCGCCGAAGCCGCCGGTGTGGCGCGCAACGAAGTGCTGCTGGCCCGTTACGCGCTGTGCACCGCCCTCGATGAAGCCGTGTTGAGCACGCCGTGGGGCAGCACCAGCGATTGGGGCAAGCAAAGCCTGCTGATCACCGTGCACAACGAAGCCTGGGGCGGCGAGAAAGTCTTCCAGTTACTCGACCACTGCCTGCAAAGCCCACGGGAACGCCTGTACCTGCTGGAACTGTTGTACCTGTGCATGTGCCTGGGTTTTGAAGGCCGCTACCGCGTGATGAACGACGGTCGCAGCCAGTTGGAAGCCTTGCGCGAGCGCACCGCGGCAGCGATTCGTAGTGCCCGTGGCGAGCATGAGCGTGAGCTGTCGCCGCACTGGCGCGGCGTGACCGTGGCGCGGGACCGCCTGGCGCAATTCATGCCGCCGTGGATCGCCGTGGCCATTGGCGTGGCGCTGCTGCTGGCGTTGCTGTTCACCTTGCGCATGCTGCTGGCGTCGCAGGCGGAGCCGGTGTTCAAGAATATCCACGCCCTGGGCGAGATCCCGGTGCAGGCCATCGACCGTCCAGTGGCGCAGCCCAAGGTCATCGAACGGCCGCGTCTGGCCGGGTTCCTGGCCGAAGACATCAAGGCCGGTCGCGTGGCCGTGGAAGATAAAGTCGACCGTTCGGTGGTCACCATTCGTGGCGATGAACTGTTCGCATCGGCCAGCTCCAGCATTGTCGACGACTACCAGCCGCTGATGCTGCGCATCGCCGATGCCATCCGCAAGGTCAAGGGGCAGGTGCGCGTCACCGGCCACAGCGACAATCGCCCGATTGCCACGCTGCGCTTCCCGTCCAACTGGGCGCTGTCCGAAGCGCGGGCCAAGTCGGTGCTGGAGATCCTCGCGGCCAAGACCGGCCAGGCGGATCGCTTCAGTGCCGAGGGCAGAAGCGACACCGAGCCGTTGGCCACCAACAGCACAGCCGAAGGCCGCGCCCGCAATCGTCGGGTTGAAATCACCGTATTGGCGGAGGGCGTCGAGTGAAGGCGTTTTTCAGTTTCATGATTCGCTGGGTGATCCCGGTATTGGGCCTGATCGCCCTGAGCCTGATCATCTGGTTTGTCGGGCCGTTGCTCGACGTGCTGGTGCCGCAAGGGCGCCGCTGGGCGCTGATCATCCTGATGTTCGGGGTGTGGATCGCCTACCGCGTGTTCCGCATCATCCAGGCCCGCCGTCAGGCCGCCGAAGTGATGCGCAGCCTGGCCGCCGAAACCCCGGCCGACCCCAACAGCGTGGCCACCGCCGAAGAGTTGTCGACCCTGCGCCAGCGCATGGACGAAGCCCTCGCGCTGTTGAAAAAAGCCAAGCTCGGCGGTGACGAGCGGCGCAATCTCTACGAGTTGCCGTGGTACGTGATCATCGGCCCGCCGGGTTCGGGCAAGACCACCGCGCTGGTCAATTCCGGCCTGCACTTTCCGTTGGCCGCGCAATTGGGCGCCGGTGCGGTGCGTGGCGTCGGCGGTACGCGCAATTGCGATTGGTGGTTCACCGATCAGGCCGTCTTGCTCGACACCGCTGGCCGCTACACCACCCAGGACAGCAACTCCACGGTGGATAAAGCCGCGTGGCTCGGCTTTCTCGACCTGCTGAAAAAGCAGCGTTCACGCCGGCCTATCGACGGCGCGTTTATCGCCATCAGCCTTTCGGATCTGCTGCTCGGCACCGACGCCGAGCGCGCCGCCCATGCGGCTGCGATTCGCGTGCGTATCCAGGAGCTGTACACCCAATTGGGCGTACGTTTCCCGATCTACCTGATGCTGACCAAGCTCGATCTGGTGCCGGGTTTCATGGAGTACTTCGATAACCTGAGCAAGGAAGACCGCGCCCAGGTGTGGGGTATGACCTTTGCTTTGGACGACGGCAAGAATAGCGACAGCCCGTTGGCCCATCTGCAAAGCGAATTCGCAGGATTAGAGCAACGCCTCAACGAGCGTCTGGTGGAGCGCCTGCAACAGGAACGCGACCCGGCGCGGCGCGACCTGATCTACGGCTTCCCGCAGCAGTTCGGCGCGTTGAAGGATTGCCTGCAAAGCTTCCTCGAAGGCGTGTTCAAACCCAATGCCTTTGAAGAGCGCGTGCTGTTGCGCGGTGTGTATTTCACCAGCGGCACCCAGGAAGGCAGCCCGATTGACCGCCTGATCGGCGCCATGGCCCAGAGCATGAACCTGGACCGCCAGCATCTGGCACGCCAGAGCGGCACCGGGCGCAGCTACTTCATCGAAAAGTTGTTTACTGCCGTGGCGTTTGCCGAGCGTGGCCTGGTGGGTGTGAACCCGAAGGTCGAACGCCGGCGCAAGTGGATCGCACGCGGTGTACTCGCGGCTACGGTGGCGTTGGTGGTGGTGGTCAGCGGCCTGTGGTGGGTGAGTTATCGCGCCAACCAGGCGTATATCGCCCAGGTCGACCAAAAGGTCGCGCCGCTGGGCCAGACTGTGCAGAACCTCAGCCCGGCGCAGCGTGAAGTCCTTGCGGTGCTGCCGTTGCTCAACGCAGTGAAGAACCTTGCTGGGGATTCGCCGAGCTGGTCCGAAGGCCTGGGCTTGTATCAGGGCGACATGCTCGAAGCCGAATCCGCCAGCGTGTACCGCAAGCTGCTGATCGCGGTGTTCGCGCCGCGTCTGGTGACGCGCATCGAAGAGCAACTGCACGGCGGCGGCAACTCGGATTTCCTCTACGAAGGCCTCAAGGCCTATCTGATGCTGGCCGACAGCGAGCATTACGATCCGGACTTCATCAAGGCCTGGATCGCCCTCGACTGGGATCGCAACCTGCCCCGCGACCTGCCGGCCGACCAGCGTCAGGCGTTGACCGGGCACTTGCAGGCGCTGTTCGATCGTCACCCGCCGAACGCACGCCTTGATCCGCGCCTGATCGATGACCTGCGCCGCCAACTGCAACAGCTGCCGGTGGCCCAGCGTGTCTACGATCGAGTCAAACGCCAGAAACTGCCCGAAGGCATCCCGGACTTTCGCATCAACGAAGCTGCTGGCCGTGATGCCGCGCTGGTGTTCAGCCGCAAAAGCGGCAAGCCGTTGGGCGAGCCGTTGAGTGGGTTTTTTACCGCCAAGGGCTATCGCCAGGCCTTCCTGCTGAGCAGCCTGAACCAGACCGGCACCCTCGCTGAAGAGCAGTGGGTGCTGGGCCACGAGCAGGCCGATCAACAGAACGTGGTGAGCCTGGCCGCCGATGTGCGTCGCCTGTATTTCCAGGACTACCAGCGCCAGTGGGATGCCTTGCTCGCCGATATCGACTTTGTGCCAATCACCAGCGTGGCCCAGGCGGCCGATGTGCTGCGGGTGATTTCCGGGCCGACGTCACCGCTGAAAAAGCTGCTGGTGGCGGTGGCCAGGGAAACGGACCTGCAAGCCGAAGAGCGTCAGCTGGCCGCCAAAGGCGTACCGGTTGAAGGCGGTGTCGACAAGCTCAAGGAGCGCCTGGGCAGTCTGCTCGGCCAGGAACAACCGACCGGCAATGCGCCGCAGGCGGCGGATGATCCGGTGACCGCGCACTTTGCCGAACTCAACAGCATCGTCAGCAAGACTGAAGGCGAGCCGGCGGCGATCGATGGCCTGCTGTCGGACATGAACGCGCTGTATGTGCAGGTCAGCGCCATGGTCGGCGCCAGCGGCGATGCGCTGCTCGGCGAAGCCAAGAATCAGGCGGCGGCTGCGGCCACGCGGGTCAGCCTGAATGCCGAACGCCAGCCGCCGCTGGTGCAGGGCATGGTCAAGTCGGTGGTCAATTCCACCACCAACAGCATGATGGGTGGGGTGCGTAACCAGCTGAACGCGGCCTGGGTCAGCGAAGTGGTCAACGTGTATCGCCAGTCCCTGGCAGGGCGTTACCCGATGTCGCCGGGCAGTGCGCGGGACGCCACGCTGGATGACTTCGGGCAGTTCTTCGGCGTGGGCGGGGTGATGGACAACTACTTCCGCAAATACCTGCAACCCTACGTGGACACGTCTGCGCAGACCTGGCGCTGGCAGCCGGGCGCTGCGCAGAAGCTGGGGATCGCGCCGGGGGTGCTGCAAACCTTCCAGCGCGCCGCGACGATTCGTGATGCGTTCTTCCGGTCGGGGGGCACCCAGCCCATCGTGCGTTTCGAACTCAAGCCGGTGTCGATGGACCCGACGATTACCCAGTTCCTGCTCGATCTAGACGGCCAGCAACTGAGCTACGACCACGGCCCAAGCCGCCCGGTAGCGATGCAATGGCCGAACCCCGGCAGCATTGGCGTGGTGCGGATTTCCATCATGCCGCCATCGGCCAGTGGCCGCTCGGGCGTGACCCTCGACGGTCCGTGGGCGTGGTTCCGCCTGCTGGAGCAATCGGACCTTACTGCCGGCAACTCGCCGGACCGCTTCAACCTGCGCCTGCGGGTCGACGGCGCGAGCATCGCCTACGAGTTGCGTGCCAACAGTGCTTTCAACCCGTTCAAGAGCCGCGTGCTCAGTGGCTTCAGCCTGCCGGAGCGGCTATGACGACCCTGGGTTTCTACGGCAAGTTAGCCAGTCGCGGGGACTTTGTCAGCCGCGCCTTGCCCCAGAGTTTTGTTGGCCCGTGGGACAGCTGGCTGGCGGCGGGTTTGCTCGCCAGCCAGAACAGCCTGGGCGATGATTGGCTCAACGTGTACCTGGTCAGCCCGCTGTGGCGCTTTGTGCTGGCGCCGGGCGTGTGCGGGCCGGACGCAGTGGCGGGCGTGGTGATGCCGAGCATTGATCGGGTCGGGCGCTACTTCCCGTTGGCGGTGGTGGCCTTGCTTGATCACGACACCAATCCCGCCTCGCTGGTGGGCGGGCCGGACACGTGGTTCGAGCAGGCCGAAGAGCTGTTGCTCAGCACCCTGGACAGCGGCGCGACTTTCGAAAGCTTCAACGACGGCCTCGACAGCCTGGGCTTGCCAGCGACTGAGCCGCGTGCGGTCGACAGCCGTTTCGCGGGCCTGCAACGGGTGTCCGCCACCGTGCCCCATGGGCGCATGACCGCGCTTGCCGAACAGGCCTGCGAGGGCGCGAGCCTGTGGTGGGGCCGAGGCTCGGAACGTATTTCCCCTGGTTTATTACGGTGTCAGGGCTTGCCCGCCGCCAGCGATTTTGCGCAGTTTCTGCTCGGACAAGAAGGTGTGGTGTAGATGGGCGCGACGTACAAATCCGCGAGCAAAAGCCATGTGGGCATGGTGCGACAGGTCAACGAAGATGCGTGCCTGGACCTGCCGGAAAACCGCCTGTGGGTGGTCGCCGATGGCATGGGCGGGCATGCGGCGGGCGACTATGTCAGCAGCCTGATCGTCGACAGCCTGCGCAGTGTGCCGTTGGGCCGCTCCCTCGACGAATACTCGGCCGCCCTGCGCAATGACCTGATCCGCATCAACGCCACCGTACGCGAAGAAACCGCCAACCGTGGCGTGACCATGATGGGCAGCACCGTGGTAGTACTGGCCGCCCGTGGCTTGCGCGGCGTCTGCCTGTGGGCCGGCGACAGTCGCCTGTATCGCCTGCGTGACGGCGTGCTTGAAGGCATCTCCCGCGACCACAGCTACGTGCAAGACCTGCAAGACAGCGGCCTGCTCAGCGAAGCCGACGCCCGCACACATCCGCGCGCCAATATCGTCACCCGCGCCGTGGGTGTGGAAGCGCAGTTGGAGGTGGCGGTGCTCGACCTGTTGATCGCCCCCGGTGACAGCTACCTGTTGTGCAGCGATGGCCTGAACAAGACCGTTGAAGACCACGAAATCCGCGAAGTGCTCAGCCACGATGCGCCGGATGAAATTGTGCGCAGCCTGGTGCACCTGGGGCTCAATCGCGGCGCGCCGGACAACATCACCGCCATCGTTGTGAAGGTATCGGCATGAATATCGTGATTCCTGGCTACGACATCGAAGGCGAGATCGGCGAAGGCGCCATGGCCAGCGTGTACCTGGCGATCCAGCGCTCGCTGGAGCGCAAGGTGGCGCTGAAGGTGATGGCGGCGGCACTGGCCGCCGACCCGAGCTTCTGCGAGCGCTTCCTGCGTGAGGGCAAGACCCTGGCGCGGCTGTCGCACCCGCATACCGTGACCATCCATGACATCGGCAATGTCGGTGAGCTGTATTACATGGCCATGGAGTTTTTGCCCAACGGCACGCTCAAGGAGCGCATCGCTGCCGGTATGACGCCGGAGCAGGGCGTGACGCTGATCCGCCAGATCGCCTCGGCACTGGGCTATGCCCACGGGCAAGGCTTGGTGCACCGCGACGTCAAGCCCGCGAACATCCTCTTCCGCGCTGACGGCACGGCGGTGTTGTCGGACTTTGGCATCGCCAAGTCCCTGGACGACCGCACCCAGTTCACCCAGGCCGGTTTTGCCGTGGGCACGCCGAGCTACATGAGCCCCGAACAGGCGCGGGGCCAGGAGATCGATGGCCGCGCCGATCTGTATGCGCTGGGCGTCGTGCTCTACGAAATTCTCGTCGGCAAGCTGCCGTACAGCGGCACCGACGCGCTGTCCACCGCGCTGGCGCACCTGACCGAACCGTTGCCGGAATTGCCGGTGCACCACGGTCGTTATCAGGGCGTGTTGCGCAAGTTGTTGGCCAAGGATCCGGCCGAGCGGTTCCCGGATGCGGCGGCGTTGTTATTGGCGCTGGATCAATTACCGATGGAATCGCCCGAGGCCACCCTGGTGCGCCCGATTCCGCTGAGCTTCGACCTGGGCGGCATCACGCCGGAGTCCATCGAAATCCCCACGGCCCAACCCGAGCCGGTGCGTCAACCGGTGGTGCCGCCGACGCAGCACAGCGAGCAGCGTCGCGGGCCGGTGTTGGCGCTGGCGGCGGTGGCTGTGGCGGTTGCCCTGGCGATTGGCGGTGCTTCCTATTGGTGGCTGAGTGGCGATGATGAGCCCGCCAAGCCGCCGGCCGCTGCAGTGCCTGCGGCAACGCCGGCAGCAACGCCCGCAGCAACACCGGCGGCGGCAGCGGTTGAGGCGGATGGCGGTCAGCGTCCGTTGCTGATGGCGGGCAAGAAAACCCTGTTCCAGCGCGTCCTCAGCAAGCCGGGCGCGAAGCTTGCGGATGAGGCCGGCAGCGCGCCAGGTAAAGCCCTGCCGGCGTTTTCGGTGCTCTACGTGTACCAACGCAAGGACGTCGACGGCCAGCCGTGGGTGCGCGTCGGCACCGCCACCGACGGGCGCAGCGACGGTTGGCTGCCGGCCGCCCAGGTCAGCGACTGGAAGCAGAGCCTGGTGCTCAAGTTCACCGAGCGCTCGGGCCGTGCGCCGGTGATGTTCCTGCGCCAATCCGGCGAAGTGGAAAAGCTGCTCGCCGACCCGGCCGCCGCCAAGGGGGCGTTGGCCAAGGCGCAGAAAAACAGCGAAGACAACGCGCAAATCCTCGCCCTGGAACCCACCGCCAGCGCGGTGCCGCAGAACCAGTTCTACCTGTTGCCGATCTTCGACTCCAAGGAGAGCTTCGACGAAAACGGCCAGCCGGTGCAGTTGCTCAATGTCGCTTCGATCGACCCCGGCAGCAGCCCAGCGGCCAAGCCCGCGACGCCGGTGATCAACGCCAATGCCGATGCCTTCCGCACCGCCGTGGTGCTGGTGGTGGACACCACGGTGTCGATGCAGCCGTATATCGACCAGATTCGCGACGTAGTCCATGAGCTGCAAACCCGCATCGGCGAGCGCGGCGAGTTGGACAGCGTCAGCTTTGGCATGGTGGGTTTTCGCAGCAGCATCAAGAAAACCCCTGGCCTGGAATACGTGGCCAAAACCCTGATCAGCCTCGACCAGGGCCGCGACCCGCAACGCTTCCTGGACATGGCGCGGCAGGTCAAAGCCTCCAGCGTGTCGAGCCATTCGTTCAACGAAGACGCGTTTGCCGGGGTGATGCAGGCGGTGGACGGCATGGACTGGTCCGGCTATGGCGGGCGCATCATCCTGCTGGTCACCGATGCGGGTGCGCTGCGCAAGAACGATCCGTTTGCCGCCACCCAGATGAACGAAGCCGAAGTGCGCCAGGCGGCGCTGGGCAAACAGATCAAGATCTACGCCCTGCACCTGCGCACCGACGCCGGTAAGAAAACCCACGCCGGCGCCGAGAGCCAGTACCGCATCCTCACCGCCGACGCCAACCCGCAGATCGGCGACCTGTACACACCGGTGCCCGGTGGCGATGTACGCAAGCTGGGTGAGCGTGTCGACGAGATCGGCAGCGTGTTCGCCAACCTGGTGCACCAGGTGCGTAGCAACACGCCGCAGCCTGTGCCGATGCTCAGTTCGGCGCCGACCCTGGCGGACAAATCTGCCGCTGTGGGTTACGCCATGCACATGGACTTCCTCGGCCGCAAAACCGCGAGCCAGGCACCGCAACTGGTGAGTGCCTGGACCGCCGACCGCGACCTGACCAACCCGGCGCTGCCGGCGTTCCAGGTGTGCGTGATGCTGACCAAGTTGCAGCTCAACGACTTGCAGCAGTCGTTGAAACTGATCGT
Source organism: Pseudomonas sp. PB105 (assembly GCF_009764655.1). Lineage (NCBI taxonomy): Bacteria > Pseudomonadati > Pseudomonadota > Gammaproteobacteria > Pseudomonadales > Pseudomonadaceae > Pseudomonas > Pseudomonas sp. PB105. The sequence continues at coordinate 361,106 of NZ_RWIO01000093.1, read as the reverse complement.
CGACGCGGCGCGCAAGACCCAGACCTCACCCAAGGATTTCTTCCAGGAAATCGCCAGCGCCTCGGCCTACATGAGCCGCGACCCGCAAGCCCTGCGCAAGGGCGGCAACCTGGCAGACGGCGGCATCCTCGGCGAATACCTGGAAGGCCTGCCGTACCGCAGCAAGTCGCTGAACATGACCCAGGATTTGTGGTTGTCGCTGAGCGTGGCTGAGCAGGAAGACTTTATCGACGAGCTGGATTCGAAAATCCGCCTCTACGAAACCTTCCATAACGACGTCGCCAACTGGGTCCGTTTCGGCGATGCCGAGCCGGGCGATGCGTTGTACCGCGTGCCGTTGTCGACGTTGCCGTGATGCTGAACCTGAGCGCGGTGCACAAGAGCCGGGGCGTCGGGAGCCAGCGCTACAGCCTGGTGATCCCGGCGCTGCACCTGCGTGCCGGGGAGCAGTTGGCGATTGTCGGGCCCAGCGGTTGCGGCAAGAGCACCTTGCTGGACTTGCTGGCGCTGGTCCTGGCGCCGGATCAGGTCGGGCAGTTCGACTTCAATGCTGTCGACATCGGCGGCCTGTGGCGTGCCGATCAGCAATCGCGCCTGGCGCAGTTGCGCAGCCAACACCTGGGTTATGTGCTGCAAACCGGCGGGCTGCTGGGGTTTCTTGATGTGCGCGGCAATATCGCCTTGTCCCGGCAACTGTTGGGCCTGGAGGACGATGGCAGTGTGGCGCGCCTGGCCGAACAGCTGGAAATCAGCGACCAGTTGGCGAAGAAGCCCTCGGCGCTGTCGGTGGGCCAGCGCCAGCGTGTGAGCTGCGCCCGCGCCCTGGCCCATGCACCGCAACTGGTGCTGGCGGATGAGCCGACTGCCTCCCTCGACCCACTGAACGCCGAGCGTGTGATGCACGCGCTGCTGACCCAGGCCCGCGAACACCGCGCCGCCTGTGTGATCGCCACCCATGACGAGCCCCTGGCCCGCGCCAGTGGCTTGCTGATACGGCGTATCAGTTGCCGCCGCGATGCCGACGGTGGCGTCACTGCCACCCTTGGGGAGGCGTGCTGATGCGCATTCCCTTGATCGCTTCGCTGGCCTGGCAGGACTACCGCAACGACGCCTGGCTGTCGGCCTGTTCGGTGTTGGCATTGGTGGCGGTGATCGCGCCGTTGCTGGTGTTATTCGGCCTGAAATTTGGACTGGTTAGCAGTTTGACCGAACGTTTGCAGACCGACCCGGCCACCCGTGAAATTATTCCGCTGGGCGGTGGTCGATTCAGCAGCGTATTTATCGAGCAGCTTGGCCAGCGCAGCGATGTGGCGTTCGCCGTGCCGCGCACGCGGCAGATTGCGGCGACGGCGCAGGTGGGCGCGCTGACCTTGGAAATGCTGCCGACGGCGCCGGGTGATCCGTTGTTGGGTGCTGTGGCGCTGCCGCAGGGCCTGGGTCAGATCGTGCTGAGCCACACCGCTGCCGAGAAACTGGCGGCGCGGCCTGGGGATTTATTGGAAACCCGCTTTGCCCGCCAGGTCGCAGGGCGTGTCGAGGAGCAACGCACACGGGTGCAAGTGGTGGGGGTGCTGCCGCTGGAAGCGTTCGCCCGTGATGGTCTGTTCGCCGCGCCGGGCTTGCTGGAAGCGGCGGAAGATTACCGCGACGGCCGTGCTGTACCGGCGCTGGGATGGGCAGGTGATGAGGTGGCTGTGACTGAGCAGCGGGTCTATCCGGCGTTTCGCTTGTATGCGCGCAGCCTCGGCGATGTGGAGCCGTTACGGGTGTATTTCGCTGGGCAGAACCTGTTGGTGTCGACCCAGGCAAACACCATCGCCCAGGTGCAGTCGTTGAGCCGCAACCTGTCGATCGTATTCTGGGTCATCGCTGGGTTGGCGTTGGCGGGGGCATTTGCGGCGATCTTCGCCGGTGCCTTGGCCGCCGTGGCGCGCAAGCGTCGGGAATTGTCGGTGTTGCGTCTGTTGGGGTTTTCCACCGGCGCGTTGCTGTTGTTCGTGGTGGTGCAGGCGCTCTACAGCGCAGGGTTTGCCGCCGTGCTCAGTGCCGGGCTGTATGGCCTGGCCGAGGCGGCGTTAAACACGTTATTTGTGCAGGTGCCGGGCGAACACGCCAGTCACCTGCTGGCGCGTCATTACGGCCTGGCCCTGGTTGCAGTCCTCGGCGTCAGCGCCGTGGCGGCGGCGTGTGGGGGTTGGCGAGTGGCGCGTATCCAGGCTTCTGAAGGAATCAGAGATGTATAAGTTACTGGGCGCCGCCCTGGCGCTGAGCCTGGCCTCGATGGCCTGGGCCGATGAAGCAAGCGATAAACTGGACAACCCCAAACCGTTGCCGGATGACGTGAGCCTGCCGCTGCCGTGCGAGGGCAATATGGTGTTCCGCTACGCCTACGTGCTGGCCCAGGGCACCCTGGACGACCGCGAGATCAGCCTCGGCTACCCCTTCGCCGAGGGCGAGGCCGGTTACCAGCAGTCGTTTATTTCCGGCTACCGCCGCGATTTTATCAACGGCCAGTTCACCCTCAAGGATTTGCCGAAAGACTGGAACAAAGTCATCGCGCCGTTGATGCCCAAGACCGACGCCAAGACGCCACTCAAGCCGATGCTGTACTTCATCGGCAAGTACGAAGTGACCGCGCGCCAATACGCCCAGGTCATGGCCCAGGCGCAGTCCCTGGCCAGCGGTGAACCGGCCCCCGCCTGCGATGCGCCGACCGGCATGGCCGGGCGTTTGCCCAAGGTGAAACTGTCGCGTTTTGAGGCTGAGCGCTTCTCGGCGGTGTACAGCGCGTGGCTGATGAAATACCACCGCGAGTTGCTGCCGGTCAGTGGTCGCGGTTCGTCGGCAGAAGACGGCGGCCTGGGTTTTGTGCGCCTGCCCACCGAAGTGGAGTGGGAGTTTGCCGCACGCGGTGGCCAGGCGGTGAGCCGTCAGGATCTGGAAGGGCGCCTGTTCCCGCGTCGCGTCGAAGGCAGCGAAAGTGATGGCCCGCTGGGCGACTACGCTGTGTTCAACCAAGTCGCCGGCGGTACTGGCCAGGCGGCGCGCCTGATGCCCATCGGCACCAAATTGCCCAATCCGATTGGCATGTTCGACGTGATCGGCAATGCGGCGGAGATGGTCCAGGAGTCTTTTCAATTGGTCCATGCCGGGCGACGTCAGGGCACCTATGGCGGCTTTGTGGTCAAGGGCGGCAACTACCTGGAAGGCGAGGGTACGCTGTTCACCGGCATGCGCCGCGAATACCCGCTGTTCGCCGCCGATGGCACTGAGCAAAGCAACGAAACCACCGGTTTTCGCGTAGCGATTGGCGCGCTGTCGGCGCCACGTTCGCGTTACAAGGAGCTGTTTGTGCAGTGGCAAAAAGAAGGGCGCCTTGCCGCGCTGACCGATGCCATCGACGACGCCCAGGACCCGACCAAACGCCTGGACAGCATCATCGCCGCCAGCGTTGACCCCAAGCTGCAAGCCGAACTGGGGCTGGTCAACGAAGAGCTCAAGCGCAATGTCTCGCTGATCGCCCAGCAACGCGAAGAAGCGGCGGGCAACCTGATCCAGTCGGCCGCCTTGGTGGCCGAGACCATCAGCAACTACAACATCCGCCTGGCCAACCTGCAGAAGAGTCGCCAACAGTCTCTGGACAACAAGGACGAGGCCAGTGCGAAGCTGTTTGATATGGCCATTGCCAACGGCCGCAGCGCCCTCGACGGCGCGGTGGCGATTTACATCGACAACCTGGCCACCGGCACGCGCTACACCGATGCGGTGATCCAGGCGCAGTTTCAACGGATCAAGGAAGAGTTGGATCGCAAGCCCGTGCTCGGCAAGAGCCTGGTGACGCGCGCAACACTGTTCGTCCGCCATGTCGGCAACTACCGCAAGCAACAGCGGGCCGACCCGGCGACGATCTTGAAGGAACTGCTCGCAGCGAGCGGTCAGCGGTCTTGACCGTTGGTTGTGCGGCGAGCTTGGAAGGGACTCAGGCGGCAGTTGCCGGCTGGGCAAGTCAAACTTAGAAGAGAACACAACTTATGCTTTTTTCCCGTAAGGCGGTTTCCAAGCGTCACTTACTGCTGATTGCCGCTGGCTTCAGCACCGTGCTGACAGGTTGCGCCACATCGCCGGCCTCCAAGGTCGCGTCCAGCACCAAGGTCGAGTACTACCCCAACTGCTACGAGCCGGTGCAGCACTTGCGTGCCACCGATTCGAACATGACCAAGTCGGTCGTCACCGGTGCGGCCATCGGCGCAGCCGGCGGTGCCCTGCTCGGCGCCCTGACCGGTGACAAGGAAAAACGTGGCCGTAATGCCGCCATTGGCGCAGCCGGCGGCGCCCTGGCGGGCGGCGCGGCGGGTTATTACACCGAGCGTCAGAAGCAGATCGCCGATGACAACCAGCGCATTGCCTCGTACGCGGCTGACGTCAACAAAAGCGCCTCCGACATCGATCGCAGCACCGCGTACGCCAAGGCGTCCCAGCAGTGCTACCAGAGCGCATTCACCAAATTGGTGTCTGATCGCAAGGCCAAGACCGTCAACGACACCGAAGGCCGCAAACGCCTGGCGGAAATCGTCTCGGGCCTGAAGGAGTCCAATGACCTGATCGTTGCGGTCAACGGCAAAGCTGCCGAAGACCTGAACAACTACACCCAGGCCTACGAGAAAGACCTGCAACAAGTGGGCGTGCAGCGTGCCGACGTGGTCACCGTGGCCAAGGCCGATGCAGCACCTGCCGTGACGCCGGCCAACAAGAAGAAAGGCACCGGTACCAAGCCGCCGAAGAAGCCACCGCTGCCAACCGTACCGACTGAAGCGGTTTCCACCGAGAAAACCTTCCAGACCGCCCAAACCAAGCAAGATGAAAGCAAGAAGGTCGCCAGCGCCGGTAAGACTCAGATCGAAGGCACCTGCCGCGATCCAAACCTGGCCGACTGGGCGCCGGTACCTTGCCCTAACGTTTAACTAACATGCTGCTATAAGCGTCAAACGCCAGCCGATCTTCCGCTAATGCGCTAGATCGGTGGCGTTCTTTTTGCAAATCGTTAAACTGCTGCGGCCACTTAATAATTACACCGAGGCCGTGTGCATGAAATTTCGTCTTCTGCTGTGGGTGCTGGGCCTGATGATGGGCAAAGCCAGTCGCACCAATCCTGCCTTCCAGCAACAGTTGGGTGATAAAGACCTGGCGTTCCAGTTGCAGACCCTCGACGGCAAGGTTGCCCGTCACTTCATCGTCAAAGACCAGCGCATCACCAGCCGCTCAGGGGTTCATCCTGCGCCGGCGTTCGCGATTGCGTTTAAAGATGCGGCCTACGGCTTCGCCACGATGCAGGCGAAGAACAAGCAACTGGCGTTCATGACGGGGATTCAGGACAAGTCGATCCAGATCAAGGGCAACCCGGCGCTGGTGATCTGGTTCCAGGGGTTGACCAAGTATCTGAAGCCGAAGAAAAAGAAGAGTTGAGGTTTTTCAGTAAAATCGAGTTGGATTCATCGGGGGCAAGCCCCCTCCCACAGGGGAATGCATTCCAAATGTGGGAGGGGGCTTGCCCCCGATAGCTATCCGACAGGCGCCAGATTCAGCCCTGGCTGAACTGCGAGGCCAACTCACGCAACAGCACCTCGGCATCCAGCACCTTGCCGACCACTTCCTCAGCCTTGTCGCGGCTCAGGCCCAGGCGCTCCAGCAGCGCATCCGGAATGGCCTCGTCCGGCCCGGAGCCAATCCCCCGGCTGCGCAATAAACGCACCGCCAGACACACCAGGTTCGGATACTCGGCGTACTGCCCGTCGTAGGTCGGGTCGTGCTGGAAGCGCAGGGCGGTGGAAAGTTCGTCCGGCATGTCCCAGTAGCGCATCAGCCAAGCGCCGATCTGCTCACGGCTGATGCCCAGCAGGTGTTGTTCCACGTAGCTATGGCACAGGTGCGGGTTGACCTCCAGGTGACGGCAGATCAGCGAGAAGTGCGGCGGGAACACGTGAGCCAGCAGCAGGTAACCGAAGTTGTGCAGCAGGCCGGCCAAGTAGGTCAGGCCGGCTTCGGGGCGCTGGGCGCGGGGCATGGCGCGGGTCAGGCCTTCGATCACGGCGGCGGTGTAGATTGACTGGTGCCAGTACGGCGTGGCCTGGTGCGGGTTGTCCTTGGGCAGGCTCAAGGTCTTGCCCAGGGCCAGGCCCAGTGCCAGGTTGATCACCAGGTCAAAGCCCAGCACCCGTACGATGGCGTCTTCCACCGAGCGGATCTTGCCTGGCGACGCGTAATACGGCGACGCCGCCCAGCTCACCACTTGGGCGGCCAGGGCTGGGTCGGTTTCGACCACGCCGGTGATGTCGTCGATGGTTGCATTCGGATCGACGCGCAGCTTGATGATCTTTTGCGCGGTATCGGCCAGCGGCGGAATCTCGATGGTCGCTTCCAGGCGCTGCTGGATACGGCGGGCGGTGAACGCCTGCATCGCCTGGGTGATTTCCTCGCGGTCATCATTGGGGCGGTCGAGGTTCGGGCGGATTTTGCTCAGCGGCTCGCCGAACTGCGCGGCGCTGGCCTTGGTGAGCATGGTCTTGAAAGCGTCACTGGCGATTTCCAGCAGCAGGCCGGCTTCGCCGGAGTGCACCAGCAGGCTTGGCTCTTTGAGCAGGCTGCCTTCGTACAAACACGGCGAACTGGTGAGTGCTGGCAGGCCCGGCAGCAGGCTCAGCTCATGCTTGACCAGCATGCGTTTGACGCGATCCGGCGACACAGAGATGAGGCGGCGACCGGTGAGTTCGGTGAGGCGGTTGAGGTCGAGCAACTGGTTCTGGGGGAACAGCACCATCAGTGCGCCCACCGCGTCTTCCAGCAGCACGGCCTGCACCTTGCGCGCAGGATTCAGGCCAGGGTGTTCTGCGACTTCCGTGTAGGGGATGGCGAGTTTTGCGAGCAGAGCCCGAATGACCGGCGGGGCGGTCAGTGGGGCTGTGGCGAGGGCAACTTCTGACATGGCCTGATCCAATTTCGTACAGTCACCGAAGTATAACCAGCTTGATACACCTGTAGGTCGCTTAAGTGAGTCAGGCGTCACACTTGGCCGTATTGCTGCCCATGGCGTAGCCAGCGATCAAGCAGCGGGCTGACGTGATCTGGCCAGCGTTCCATGAGGGCTTGCGCCGCATCGCGCACGGCGGGGAGCAGGTCGGCGTCGCGCATCAGGTCGGCGACTTTGAATTGCAGCAGGCCGGTCTGGCGGGTGCCGAGCATTTCGCCTGGGCCGCGCAGTTCGAGGTCTTTTTCGGCAATGACAAACCCGTCGTTGGTCTCGCGCATGATGCCCAGGCGCTGGCGGCCGATCTGTGACAGCGGCGGGTGATACAGCAGCACGCAGTGGCTGGCGGCGCTGCCCCGACCGACGCGGCCGCGCAGTTGGTGCAGTTGCGCCAGGCCCAGGCGCTCGGGGTTTTCAATAATCATCAGGCTGGCGTTGGGCACGTCTACGCCGACTTCGATCACCGTGGTGGCCACCAGCAGTTGCAGGTTGCCGGCCTTGAATTCAGCCATCACGGCGGCTTTTTCGGCGGGCTTCATGCGCCCGTGGATCAGGCCCACCTTGAGTTCACCCAAGGCGCTGGTGAGGTCTTCGTAGGTGGTCTCGGCAGCCTGGCAGGTGAGTTCTTCGGACTCTTCGATCAGCGTGCACACCCAGTAAGCCTGGCGCCCTTCGGCACAGGCGCCGCGTACCCGCTCGATCACTTCGACACGCCGGGTGTCGGTGACCAGCACGGTGTTGACCGGGGTGCGGCCGGGCGGCAGTTCGTCGAGGATCGAGGTGTCGAGGTCGGCGTAGGCACTCATGGCCAGGGTGCGTGGGATGGGCGTGGCGGTCATGATCAACTGGTGCGGGTTCATCCGGCCGCCCACGCCTTTCTGGCGCAGGGCCAGGCGCTGCTGCACGCCGAAGCGGTGTTGTTCGTCGATGATCACCAAGGCCAGGTTCTTGAACTTCACTTCGTCCTGGAACAGCGCGTGGGTGCCCACCACCATCGGTGCGCCGCTGGCGATCTGCTCCAGTGACGCTGCGCGGTTCTTGCCCTTGAGTTTGCCGGCCAGCCACGCGACTTCCAGGCCCAGGGGTTCGAGCCAGCGCTTGAAGGTGATGAAGTGCTGCTCGGCGAGGATCTCGGTGGGTGCCATCAATGCGACCTGGTAACCGGCTTCCAGCGCCTGCAAGGCGGCGAGGGCGGCGACCACGGTTTTGCCTGCGCCCACATCGCCCTGAATCAACCGGAGCATGGGTTCTTTCTGGCTGAGGTCGTAGGCGATTTCATTGCCGACACGTTGCTGGGCGCCGGTCGGCGCAAACCCGAGGTTGGCCAGGTACTGCGCAGGCAGGCGCGTGGCCTTGGGCATCGCCGGGGCGCGCAGGGAACGCATGCTTTCGCGCAGGCGTTGCTGGGACAGCTGATGAGTGAGCAATTCTTCGAAGGCCAGGCGGTGTTGGGCCCAGTGGTGACCCAGGGCCAATTCGTCGACATCGGCATCGGCCGGCGGGTGATGCAGGTAGCGAATCGCATCGTCCAGTGGTGCCAGTTGATAGTCGCGAGCCAGCTCCAGTGGCAGCCAGTCGGGCAGGCTTTGCGGGCCAAGCATCGTCAGGGTCTGCGTGCACAGCTGGCGCAGGCGTTGCTGGGTCAGGCCTTCGGTGAGCGGGTAGATGGGCGTGAGGGTGGTGTCCACCGGCGGCGGTTCGTCGCCGGTAATCGCGCGGTATTCCGGGTGGTAGATTTCCAGACCTGAGGCGCCGGGCCGGGCTTCGCCATAGCAGCGCACGCGCGTGCCGCGCTTGAGGCCTTCCTTCTGCGCGTTGCTGAAATGGTAGAAGCGCAGGCTCAGGCCGCCGGTGCCGTCCTGCAGGCGCACGACCAGGCTGCGGCGCTTGCCCATGACCACGTCGGCGCCGCTGACGGTGCCTTCGACTACCGCGTCTTGCCCTGGGCGCAAGTGGCCGATGGGCACCACGCGGGTACGGTCCTGATAACGCAGGGGCAGGTGAAACAATACGTCCTGGAGGTTTTCCAGGCCGACCTTGGCCAGTTTCTCGGCCATGGCTTCACCGACACCCTTGAGTGCCGTCACCGACACCTGCGACAGCTCTGTCATACCGTTGCTTAGCTCGCAGCAGGCGGCTTGGCCACCGAACACAGGCGGATCGAGTCGGCGAGGATCTCAATCGCTTTAGGCCGTGGGAAGCTCGCACGCCAGGCGATTGCCACCGTGCGGAACGGCACCGGCGGTGTGAGCGGGCGCACTGCGATCACGCCAGGGGCGTAGTGATGGCTGTCCACCGCCGACAACGGCAGGATCGAAATGCCCAGGCCGGACGCAACCATGTGGCGAATGGTTTCCAGGGAGCTGGATTCCACGGTGGTGTGCTTGGCGCCGTCGTTGCCTTTGGTCAGCGTCGGGCAGGCTTCCAGCACCTGGTCGCGGAAGCAGTGGCCTTCGCCGAGCAGCAACAGGCTCTTGTCGTTGAGCAGGCCGGCGTCGATGGTGTCTTTCTGCGTCCACGGGTGGGAGGCGGGCATGAGCACGTAGAACGGCTCGTCGTAGAGGGGCAGCGTCAGCACGTCGGCCTCGTTGAACGGCAGCGCGATGATGATCGCGTCCAGCTCGCCGTTGCGCAGTTTGTCGCGCAGCACGTGGGTGAAGTTCTCTTCGATATACAGCGGCATCTGCGGCGCGACGCGGTGCAGTTGCGGGATCAAGTGCGGGAACAGGTAAGGGCCGACGGTGTAGATGGCGCCGACTTTCAGCGGTGCGGTCAGCTGGTTTTTGCCGGCTTGGGCCAGCTCGCGAATGCTTTGCGCTTGTTCCAGGACCTTCTGGGCCTGGGCAACGATGCCTTCGCCCACGGGCGTAAGGCGCACGGCGCTTTTGCTGCGCTCGAAAATCAGCACACCGAGTTCGTCTTCAAGCTTTTTCACGCCCACCGACAGCGTCGGCTGGCTGACGTGGCAACGCTCGGCCGCGTGGCCGAAGTGCTGCTCTTGGGCGAGGGTAACGATGTAGCGTAATTCTGTAAGAGTCATAGCGGGCGTCCATGAGGTTGCGGGCCAAGCATACCGGCTGCAATCGATAGACGCACGTTATCAGAAGTTTGTTGGGGATTGAGCGGGGAATGCAGAGGATTTTGCTGACTGTGGCAAGGTTTGCCCCTTGCCACAGTTATTTTCAGCGGCGACGTTTCTCGATGTTGTACACAAACGGTGCAACGATCTCGACACTGCCGCTTTTCACCATATCGGCCGGTGGCTTGGGCAGTGGCTGGGCACGACGGATCATGTCCAGGGTTGCACGGTCCAGGTCGGCGTTGCCGGAGCGGCCCACCAACTCGTAGGACAGCACGTTGCCTTCGGCATCGACCACGAAGCGCAGGCGGTTCAGGCCTTCCTTGCCACGCGCCTGGGCTCCTGGCGGGTACTTCTTGTACTTCTGCAGATGCGCCAGCAGCGTGCCTTCCCAGGATGCCTTGGCTGCAATCTGCTGCGGCGACGGGCCTGGAACCGGCTGGGCCGATTTTTCGGCTGGCGCTTGGGTCGGTGGAGCATCGCTCGGCGGGTCCTCGGAAGGTTTCTCCTTGGGCGGCTCGATCTTTTTCTCTACCGGCTTGGGCGGCTGAGGTTTGGGCTTGGGCTTGACCGGCTTGGGCACCTGGATCGTTGGCTTGGGTGCCTCGGCCAGTTTCGGCAACGGCAACTCTTCCACCGGTGCAGGCGGTTGCGGTGGCGTGACCACTTTCGGCGGGGCCGGCGGCGGCGGCGCAGGCATCGGCGCCAGGTCAATGACCATGGCGGCCGGTGGCAACTGCACGGTGTGCGGCGCCGACCAATGAAGCGCGATAGCAATCGCGACGGCATGCACGCCCAGCACGACGGCGAGGCTGGTGCCATAACGCGTCAGTTTGTGGCGCGTCGTGATCATTTCTTGGCTGCCGTCTCAAGTCCGACCAGGCCTACCTTGAGGTAGCCGGCTGCCCGCAGGGCATCCATCACGCTCATCAGGTCGCCGTAGTCCACGCCCTTGTCGGCCTGGAAGAAGATCGTCGTGTCTTTCTTGCCTTGGGTCTTGGCGTCGAGCACCTGGCCCAGGGTTTCAGCTTTGACTTCTTCTTCGCCCAGGAACAGGCGTTGGTCTGCCTTGACGCTGAGGAACACCGGCTTCTCAGGCCGCGGCGCAGGCTTTGCGCTGGACGCGGGCAGATCGACCTTGATGTCCACGGTGGCCAAGGGTGCGGCGACCATGAAGATGATCAGCAGTACCAGCATGACGTCGATAAACGGCGTGACGTTGATTTCGTGGTTCTCGACGAGTTCATCGTCGCCTTGATTCAAATGCAGGCCCATGGCCGATTACCCCACTTTCACCATGTGCGGTTGCGAGCTGCGCTCGGTAGGCAGGTGATCGAGGTCGCGGCTGACCAGCAGCAGGACTTCTGCCGACGCGTCCGATACCTGGGCTTTGTAGCCGGCAATCGAACGGGCGAAGACGTTGTAGATCACCACCGCAGGAATTGCCGCAACCAGGCCCAGGGCGGTTGCCAGCAGGGCTTCGGCGATGCCTGGAGCAACGACGGCGAGGTTGGTGGTCTGGGTTTTGGCGATGCCGATAAAGCTGTTCATGATGCCCCACACGGTGCCGAACAGGCCGACGAACGGTGCGGTAGAGCCGATGGTGGCGAGGACGCCGGTGCCGCTGCTCATGTTACGGCCACAGGCTGCAACCAGGCGCTCAAGGCGGAATGCAACGCGCTCCTTGATGCCTTCTTTTTCGCGGGTATTGGCCGACAGGCGCATTTCTTCCAGCGCGTCGTGCACCAGGGTGTTGGCCAGGGTGCCCTTCTTGGTCGCGCTTTCGCTCGCTTCCTTGAGGGTGGCGGCTTTTTTCAGGTGGACGATTTCAGTACGCAGACGACGCTTGGCACCCAGCAGCTCGAAGCCTTTGGCGATCCAGATGGTCCAGGTGATGATCGAGGCGATGGCCAGGCCGATCATCACGGCTTTCACCACGACGTCTGCGTTCTGGTACATGCCCCATGGGGAAAGGTCGTGGGCCATGCCCAGCGTGTTGTCTTCTTCCAGTACTACGCCGGTTTCGTCGGCGGCAGCAGGGGCTGCAGCCAGGGCCGGGTCGGTGGCGGCTGGCGCAGCAGCGGGAGCGGCCGGGGCTGTAGCGTTGTGCTCGGCGGCAGCCGGGGTGGCCGGGGCGGTGGCATCAGCGAATGCGGCGGTCGGTGCCAGCAATACGCTGAACACCAGCGCTGCAATCGCGCGCCAGGCGCGGGACGGGGTTGGCGAAGCGGGGGTTGTATTACGTGTCATGCTGGCCGGACCTGAGAGGAAAAATGAGTGATCGTCCTACCAGACCCTAAACGGCCGAGGACAAATGGGTGGTCATTATTGCAAGTAATTCTTGTTAACAGAAGTAATACAGTAACTTTATTTGGACTTTTTCTGGCCGCTGGTCAGCCGAGAAGGCTAATCTAGACCTTTGAGAATGGAGTTTTGTGATGTCTGCACCTTCTGTTGTGATTGCCGGATGCGGCGATGTGGGTAGTCGCCTGGCTAGCCAATTGCTGGCCTGGGAATGGGAGGTTCATGGCCTGCGCCGCGATATTTCGCGTCTGCCCGACGGCGTGATCGGCATTGCCGGCGACCTGTTCAACAAAGATTGTCCTGACACCTGGCCCATCGGCGGGGTGGATTACCTGGTGTATTGCGCTGCCGCCACGGATCACGACGAAGCCGGTTATCGCGCCGCTTACGTACAAGGACTGAAACATGTGTTGGAGTGGCTGGATGATTACGGCCAAGTGCCGAAGCACCTGCTGTTTGTATCCAGCAGCAGTGTTTACGGACAGCAGAATGGCGAGCGGGTCGACGAAACGTCGCAGACTCAAGCGAAGGGGTATTCCGGGCAGGTGATGCTGGAGGCTGAGCAGGTCGCGCTCAATAGCGGCATCCCAGCCAGCATTGTGCGCCTGACCGGCATTTATGGCCCCGGCCGCGAGTGGCTGCTGACCCAGGTTCGCCAAGGCTATCGCGTAGCAATCGACCCACCTTTATATGGCAACCGCATTCACGCGGATGATGCGGCGGGCTTGCTGGCGTTTTTGTTGCGTCATGTGGAACAGGGTGGGTCGTTGGACAAGGTCTATATCGGTGTCGACGACGCGCCTGCGCCACTGGCCGAAGTGGTGGGCTGGTTGCGCGAGCACCTGGGTGTGACCGAATGGTCCGAAGACGCCAGTGTGCGGCGTGCGGGCAGCAAGCAGTGCAGCAATGCCCGGGTCAAGGCATTGGGATGGAAACCGACCTATCCAAGCTTTCGTGAAGGCTATGCTGCAATCCTTGAAGGAAAGCGCTAACTGAAAAAGGAGCCCGAGCAGACTGTGTGAAAACGCACTGAAGGCCGGCCCAACAAACGCCCCGACTCGTTCGGGGCGTTTGTTTTTATGCCGGCGACAGGCGAAAAAAGGCCTTCTAGCCCATTAGCGCCATCAGTTGGCGGGCCCCGAGCACGTTAATCGCTCGTTTCAGGTTTTAGGCATTCACCGCCAAGGCCATTTCAGCTTTCGTCCCCTCAAGTTGCCGCAGCAAGAAACGACCATTACCCAATAGCCACTGTTTGAGGTTGCCGAAGGGGTGCTCAACGATGGATCTTCGGTTGGCCATCATCTCAGGATGCGCCTGCATCCTTTGCTCCATCCGCTCGAAAGCCTCTTCATGGGCATGTCGTGAGACATAACGACGCTGGGCTCCAGTGCATTGCGCTTTCAGCGCGCAGTTGGCGCAGTCGTCGACGGCGGCCTGATAGATCCGATCACCTTTCGCTGGAAATAGCCGTAGAGATAGAGTTTTAGCTGATCGGCAGGATCATAAGAGGGGCGACCGGTGCCTTTGGGCAACGCCTTATCGAACCCCAACTGCACCAGATCCAGCTTGGCCACGTAGAAGTCTATGACTCGAACGAGGTGATCCTCGGGGATCAGTTCTTCCAGCGAGACCGGGAACAGGCTGGTCTGGCTGCGAGATTCGCCCTGGATGTACGCCATAACGAAAAATGCTCCGTATCTTTCGATACGGAGCATTTTCTTTGAGCTCTGCGCAGATTGCTAGGTTTTCACACAGTCTGCGAGGGCTCCTTTTTTACGGTTTTTCCAGCAGCCACTGTCGTGGCCCAGGTGTAAACGAAGGTACTTCGTCGGCCTGTGCGGTGTTGACTGCCTGGAAAATTTCCAGCTGTTTGCCTTTGCGGACAAAAATCCATGGATTGCCCACGCCGTTGAGTTGCAGCCACATACTGTCGTAGCCGCCGCTCATTGAAGCGCAATCACCTGCCAGGCACAGCGAGTACCGGTCGACACCCGGTAAGCCTGCGACTTTGCCGTCAGCCTGAAACTGCACCGTGGCGCCGTTGCCGAAGCCGTCAGTGATTTTCCAGTCGCCGCCCATATAGGCCGCATACAGTGCGCGTTCGAAGTTCGCGCCCAGTGGCGCACCTTCAGGGGCGGGGTCTTTGGCGCGGGCAAATAGCTGTTCGGGCTCGTTGTCGTTGGCCACTTGCAGCAGCTGCTTGCCTTTGCGCTTGAGTTCAGTGGCGGAGCTGCCGTAGAAATCCACGCTCCAGGCGCCGGATTGTTCGCCGAGCAGCTTGCCTTCGGCAACTTCAAAACCGTTGTAGTAGCGCGCCTGCGCAGCCTTGGAATTGACCTCCCATTCGAGGTTCGGGCCAAAACTCTGCAGTGCTTCACGCAAAGGGCCGCCCTTGGCTGCCGCATCGATGGCGACCTGGTTGATCCAGGTGCCGCTCACATCCAGGTCGGCCGGGTTGCTGGCGCAGCCGCCGAGCATCAGGGCGAGCAACGGAGTGGCTACAAGCGCTTTGCGCATCATGAAATCCTTTTAAAACGAAGTCGGCGCGGCCTGTGAAGGCTGCGCCGGGTGTTTTACTCGATGACCAGAATCGCGTCCATCTCAACCTGTGCGCCCTTTGGCAGGGCAGCAACGCCGATGGCGGCGCGGGCTGGGTAAGGCTGTTCGAAGTATTTGCCCATGATCTCGTTGACCTTGGCGAAGTGGCTCAGGTCGGTGAGGAAGATGTTCAGCTTGACGATGTCCTTGAACGAACCGCCCGCCGCTTCGGCTACAGACTTGAGGTTTTCGAAGACCTGCACGGTCTGTGCTTCGAAGCCCTCCACCAGTTCCATGGTCTTCGGGTCCAGCGGGATCTGGCCGGACATGTAGACAGTGTTGCCCGCCTTGATCGCCTGGGAATAAGTGCCGATGGCCGCCGGGGCCTTGTCGCTGGTGATAACAGTCTTGGTCATGAATGACTCCTTGTAAGAGGGTGGGTTATGCACGCATGCGGGTGATGCGGATCACACCGGTCAAGGCGCGCAGCTTCTTGATCACGCGGGCCAGGTGCACGCGGTCGTGAACGCTGACCACCAGTTGGACCACGCTGATGCGACCATCGCGTTCGTCCATGCTGATTTTTTCGATATTGCCGTCGGCCGCGTTGACGCTGCTGGCCAGCAGGGCGATCAGGCCGCGCTGGTGTTCCAGCTCCACGCGCAGCTCGACGTTGAATTCGCCGGTGACATCCTTGGCCCATGAGAGCTGGATGCATTTTTCCGGGTTGTGACGGATTTCGGTGATGTTGCGGCAGTTGTCCAGGTGCACGACCATGCCCTTGCCTGCGGACAGGTGGCCGACAATCGGGTCGCCGGGGATTGGCGTGCAGCACTTGGCATAGCTGAGCACCAGGCCCTCGGTGCCGCGAATCGCCAGCGGGCCTTCGGGGCTTGGCAACTGCTCGCCTTCGCCCAGCAGGCGGCGAGCGACCACATAGGCCATGCGGTTGCCCAGGCCTATATCTTCCAGCAGGTCCTCGACGGTTTCCTGGCGATACTCGTGGAGCATCGCTTGCACGCGCTCCTGCGGGATTTTGTCCAGGGCGCTGTCGAAGCCGTTGAGTACCTTGTTCAGCAGGCGTTCGCCGAGGCTGATGGACTCGGAGCGACGCTGCAGTTTGAGGGCGTGACGAATGTGCGTGCGCGCCTTGCCGGTAACCACGAAGTTGAGCCATGCCGGGTTCGGGCGTGCGCCCGGTGCGCTGACGATCTCCACGGTGGAGCCGCTTTGCAGCGGCTCGGAGAGCGGTGCGAGACGACGATTGATCCGACAGGCGATGCAGCTGTTGCCCACATCGGTGTGCACGGCGTAGGCAAAGTCGACCGCCGTGGAGCCTTTGGGCAGCTCCATGATCCGGCCTTTGGGCGTGAACACATAGACCTCGTCCGGGAACAGGTCGATCTTCACGCTTTCGATAAATTCCAGGGAGTTGCCGGCACGTTGCTGCATTTCCAGCACGCCTTTGACCCACTGGCGAGCGCGGGCATGGGTGCCTTTTGGCTGCTCGTCGCCGCTGGATTTGTACAGCCAGTGGGCGGCGATGCCGTTGTTGGCCATCTCTTCCATTTCGCGGGTGCGGATCTGGATCTCGATCGGCACGCCGTGCATACCGAACAGCGTGGTATGCAGTGACTGATAGCCGTTGGCCTTGGGAATCGCGATGTAGTCCTTGAAGCGGCCCGGCAGGGGTTTGTACAAATTATGTACAGCGCCCAACACGCGGTAGCAGGTATCGACCTTGTCGACGATGATCCGGAATGCGTACACATCCATGATTTCGTTGAAGGCCCGACGCTTGCCGCGCATCTTCTTGTAGATGCCGTAGATGTGCTTCTGCCGGCCGCTGACCTCGCCCTCAATCTCGTCGATCGCCAGGCAGTGGCTTAGCGACTCTTCGATCTTGTTGACGATTTCCTTGCGATTGCCACGGGCGCGCTTGACCGCCTGGTAGATGCGCGCCGAACGCATCGGGTGCATGGCCTTGAAGCCGAGGTCTTCGAACTCGATACGAATGGCGTGCATGCCCAGCCGGTTGGCGATGGGCGCGTAGATTTCCAGGGTTTCCTTGGCGATGCGCCGGCGTTTTTCGCCGGACAGCACTTCCAGCGTGCGCATGTTGTGCAGCCGGTCGGCCAGCTTGACCAGGATCACCCGGATATCCCGGGCCATGGCCATGGCCATCTTCTGGAAGTTTTCCGCCTGGGCTTCGGCCTTGGTCTCGAAGTTCATCTGGGTCAGTTTGCTGACCCCATCGACCAGTTCGGCCACGGTTTCGCCAAATTGCGCGCTGAGCGCTTCCTTGGCGATGCCGGTGTCTTCGATCACGTCATGCAGCATCGCGGCCATCAGGCTCTGATGGTCCATGTGCATGTCAGCGAGGATATTTGCCACCGCAAGAGGATGGGTGACATACGCCTCACCGCTACGGCGGCGTTGGCCGTCGTGGGCTTGTTCGGCGTAGAAATACGCTCGGCGGACCAGGTTGACCTGGTCGGGGCCGAGGTAGGTCGATAAGCGATCGGCGAGGGCGTCTATGCTCGGCAAGATGTGAACTCCTGCCGAAGGCTTTGACCCCGCGCCGTGCTACGTCGACCAGGCATAGGCTTAGACGGCCTCGTTGGACTCGTCCTCGAACGCTGCAAACAGCGGTTCGTCTTCAACGATTTCAGCGTTGGCGATGAACTCGTAGCTCATCAGGCCTTCAGCGATTTCACGCAGGGCTACAACGGTAGGCTTGTCGTTTTCCCACTGGACCAGAGGCTCTTTGCCGCCAGTGGCCAGTTGACGGGCACGCTTGGTAGAGAGCATGACCAGCTCAAAGCGGTTTGCCACGTGGTCTAGGCAGTCTTCAACGGTTACGCGGGCCATGATATTCCTCGGAGCGGATGCAAGATGCGCGCTGCCCGGTTGGGCGAGCGGACTAAACAGTTTAAAAAATCACCAGCGTTTAGGGAAGCGCTGATTTTTCGCAAGCCCTCGCAAAACCGCTGCAAGTGCCAATGTAAAGCCCTTGCAGCGGTTTTGGGAAGCGCTAATCAGCCGAGTAATTCGGCCAGTAACTTACCGAAACGCTGCTGTTGACGCTTTTGCTGGAGCTGATTAGTGCGGAAAATCGCCTTCAGATCATCCAGTGCGTGGGAAAAATCGTCGTTGATGATCAGGTAATCGTAGTCGACGTAGTGGCTCATTTCGCTGACGGCTTCACGCATGCGCCCTTCGATGATCTCGTCGCTGTCCTGCCCGCGGTTGGTCAGGCGCTGGTGCAAGGCTTCAAGCGAAGGCGGCAGGATGAAGACCGAGCGCGCCTGGGGCATCAGCTTGCGTACTTGCTCGGCGCCCTGCCAGTCGATTTCCAGGATCAGGTCGTGGCCTTCGTCCAGGGTCTGCTGCAGGTGGCTTTGCGAGGTGCCGTAGAGGTTGCCGAATACCTCGGCGCGCTCCAGGAAGTCGCCGTGTTCGATCATCTTGACGAACTCGGTGCGCTCGACGAAGTGATAGTGCACGCCGTTCACCTCGCCCGGGCGCATGGCGCGGGTGGTGTGGGAGACCGAGATGCGGATCTGTTCGTCAGCGTCGGTCAGGGCCTTGACCAGGCTGCTCTTGCCCGCGCCCGAAGGGGCGGAAATGATGTAAAGGGTGCCGGTGCTGTGGGTCATGAAGGTTGCCTTACTCAATATTCTGTACTTGTTCGCGCATCTGCTCGATCAACACTTTGAGGTTGACCGCAGCCGTAGTGCTGCGCGGGTCGAAAGCTTTGGAGCCGAGTGTATTGGCTTCGCGGTTGAGTTCCTGCATCAGGAAGTCCAGGCGCCGACCGGCGGCGCCGCCGGATTTGAGTACGCGGCGCACTTCGAGGATGTGGGTGCTCAGGCGATCCAGCTCTTCGGCGACGTCGCTCTTCTGGGCCAGCAGGACCATTTCCTGCTCCAAACGCGTCGGGTCGAGGTCGGCCTTCATGTCGGTGAAGCGGTCGAGGACCTTCTGGCGCTGGGTGGCGAGCATCTGCGGCACCAGCTCGCGCAAGGTGACCACGTCGGCTTCTATCGAGGTCAGGCGCTCGTTGATGAGGCGGGCCAGTTCGCTGCCTTCGCGTTCGCGGCCGGCCTTGAGTTCCTTCAAGCCCTGGGTGAACAGGGCGAGGGCTTCGGCGTTGAGGGCTTGCGGGTCGGTGGCATCGGCCACCAGCACGCCTGGCCAGGCCAGCACTTCCAGGGGGTTCAATGCGGCGGGTTGCTTGATCAGCCCGGCGATGGTCTCGGCAGCGGCGACCAGTTGCGCAGCGCGCTCGCGATCCACTTGCAGTGGTTTGCCGGTGGTCTCTTCGGTAAAGCGCAGGGTGCATTCCAGCTTGCCGCGGGAGATGCCCTGGCGCAGGGCTTCACGGACGGCGCCTTCGAGGTCGCGGAATGATTCCGGCAGGCGCAGGTGCGGCTCCAGGTAGCGGCTGTTGACCGAGCGCAGCTCCCAGCTCAAGGTGCCTTGGGCGCCGGCTTTTTCGACGCGGGCGAAGGCGGTCATGCTGTGCACCATGGAGGTACCTCGCGATGCAGCCCCGAAAACACGGGCTGATGGTTAAGAAGGCGCAGGATTGTAGCGCAGTGGGGCGAGCGCGCCCAAACAATGGGCGATAGGCTGTCCATTCGTAACCGGATTTTTTAGCAGTGCCCCGAATCGGTTCGCGGCTCTATAATGCCCGGCAGTTTTTCGTCCTCAGTACAGGTATCCCCTATGAAACGTCCAAGTGGTCGCGCTGCCGATCAGCTCCGCTCGATCCGCATCACCCGCAACTACACCAAACACGCCGAGGGATCTGTACTGGTCGAGTTTGGCGATACCAAGGTGATTTGCACCGTCAGCGTCGAAAATGGCGTGCCGCGCTTCCTCAAGGGCCAGGGCCAGGGTTGGTTGACCGCCGAGTACGGCATGCTGCCGCGTGCCACTGGCGAGCGTAACCAGCGTGAAGCCAGCCGTGGCAAGCAGGGCGGCCGCACCCTGGAAATCCAGCGCCTGATCGGTCGTTCCCTGCGTGCAGCCCTGGACATGTCCAAGCTGGGCGACGTGACCCTGTACGTCGACTGCGACGTGATCCAGGCCGATGGCGGCACCCGTACCGCGTCCATCACCGGCGCGATGGTGGCCCTGGTCGATGCACTGAAAGTGATCAAGAAACGTGGCGGCCTGAAAGGCGGCGACCCGCTCAAGCAGATGATCGCTGCCGTATCGGTTGGCATGTACCAGGGCGAGCCTGTGCTGGACCTGGACTACCTGGAAGACTCGGCTGCCGAGACTGACCTGAACGTCGTGATGACCAGCACCGGTGGTTTCATCGAAGTGCAGGGCACCGCCGAAGGCGCGCCATTCCAGCCGGCCGAACTGAATGCAATGCTGGCCCTGGCCCAGAAAGGCATGACCGAAATCTTCGAACTGCAGAACGCCGCACTGGCTGACTAAGCCGCCTTCAAGGAGAAGTGCCATGAGTGACAGTCAATTGCCGGTCCCGGCACCGACCAAGGAAGTTCGCCAGTGGGCGATGTTGTGTCACTTCGCGGCGTTTCTGGGGTTGGTATTCCCCTTTGGCAGCCTGTTGGGGCCGCTGATCGTGTGGCAGATCAAGAAGGATATGGACCCGCTTATCGATGATCAGGGCAAGGAAGCCCTGAATTTCCAGATTACCGTGGCCATCGCCTGGCTGGTCTGCATGGTGCTGGGTTTTGTGGTGATCGGCTTTGTGCTGATGTTGGTGCTGGTGGTTGCAGCGCTGGTGCTGACCATCATTGGTGGCGTTAAAGCCAATAACGGCACGGCTTACCGATACCCCTGGACCTGGCGTCTGGTCAAATAATGATCGCCCACAAAAAAACCGACAGCGATGTCGGTTTTTTTGTGCCTGGAGAAAGACCTTAGATGGTCAGTGTCCAGTCGTAGTCCACGATCAGCGGCGCATGTTGCGAGAAGCGCGGCTGGCGTGGCAAGCGTGCGCTGCGAACAAACCGGCGCAGACCTGGGGTCAGCAACTGGTAGTCGAAACGCCAGCCCAGATTAAGCATCTCGGCCTGTTCGTTATCCGGCCACCAGCTGTACTGGTCGCCTTCACGGCTGACTTCGCGCAGG
The DNA here is from genome assembly GCF_009764655.1 of Pseudomonas sp. PB105. Lineage (NCBI taxonomy): Bacteria > Pseudomonadati > Pseudomonadota > Gammaproteobacteria > Pseudomonadales > Pseudomonadaceae > Pseudomonas > Pseudomonas sp. PB105. The sequence continues at coordinate 340,050 of NZ_RWIO01000093.1, read as the reverse complement.
GCATCCACATAGCCCATGTTGCCGACAATCTCGTCCATCCAGGCCCGTTCCGGCGCCAGGAAGCCTGGGGATTGCTGGCTGTCGCGCCAGTTCTTGATATCCAGCTTCTGTTGCGCCACGTACAGCGAGCCACAGTAAATGTACTCGCGACGTTTACGCCGCTGCTTATCCAGATAACGGGCGAAATCGTCCATTAGCTTGAACTTCTGGTTCAAGTCTTCATCGCCGTTCTGCCCCGAAGGAAGCAGCAAGGTCGCGATGCTGACCTTGTCGAAATCGGCTTGCAGGTAGCGCCCGTAGCGGTCGGCTGTCTCGAAGCCGAGGCCGCTGATGACCGCCTTGGGTTGCAACCGCGAGTACAAAGCCACGCCACCTTGGGTGGGCACTTCGGCATCGCAGGCATAAAGGAAGTAGCCATCCAGTTGGAAGGCTGGGTCGTCCAGTTCAAAGGCGGAGGCGCGGGTGTCCTGCAGGCAGATGACGTCGGCATTCTGAGCTTGCAGCCAACTGAGCAAACCACGCTCGACTGCAGCCTGAATACCATTAACGTTCACACTGATGATCCGCATAAATGGCCCCAAAAATCGCGTGCGTGTATGATACACGCCGTCTACCTAATTAGCTAAATCCGTGGTATCTGAGGCTTTTTTCATGCAGGCGTATCAACGCGATTTCATTCGTTTTGCCATCGATCGCGGCGTTTTGCGCTTCGGTGAGTTCACTCTCAAGTCCGGGCGCACCAGCCCGTACTTCTTCAATGCTGGCCTGTTCAACTCGGGTTCGGCCCTGGCTCAGCTGGGTCGTTTCTACGCGGCAGCCATCGTTGAAAGCGGTATTTCCTTCGACGTGCTGTTTGGCCCGGCCTACAAGGGTATCCCCCTGGCGGCCACAACGGCAGTGGCTTTGGCTGAGCATCACGGGCGGGACCTGCCTTGGTGCTTCAACCGCAAGGAAGCCAAGGCTCACGGCGAAGGCGGCAGCCTGGTGGGCGCGCCGCTGACCGGCGACGTGCTGATCATCGACGATGTGATCACCGCGGGCACCGCAATCCGTGAAGTGATGCAGATCATCGCTTCCCAGGACGGCGCCAAGGCCGCTGGCGTGTTGATCGCACTGAACCGCCAGGAGCGTGGCAACGGTGAATTGTCGGCGATCCAGGAAGTGGAGCGCGATTTCGGCATTCCGGTCGTGAGCATCGTGTCGTTGAACCAGGTGTTGCAGTTCCTGGAAGATGATCCGCAACTCAAGCAGCATCTGCCGGCGGTGCGTGCGTACCGCGAGCAATTCGGCGTCTGATACAGCAAGTAATGTGGGAGGGGGGCAAGCCCCCTCCCACATTTGTTTTCTGCGTTTTTAAGGACGCTTGCGGTTGCTGATCAGCGTGCCCACACCGGTGTCGGTGAAGATTTCCAGCAGGATCGCGTTCGGCACGCGGCCATCCAGGATCAGCGAGCTACCGACGCCGCCTTGCACCGCTTCCAGCGCGCAACGGATCTTCGGCAGCATGCCGCCGTAGATGGTGCCGTCGGCGATCAACTCGTCCACCTGTTGGGTGGTCAAGCCGGTCAGCACCTTGCCTTCCTTGTCCATCAAGCCGGCGATGTTGGTCAGCAGCATCAGCTTTTCAGCTTTCAGCGCTTCGGCAACCTTGCCCGCTACCAGGTCGGCGTTGATGTTGTAGGACTCGCCATTGGCGCCCACGCCGATTGGCGCGATCACCGGGATGAAGTCGCCTTTGACCAGCAGGTTCAGCAGGTCGGTGTTGATGCCGATCACTTCGCCCACTTGGCCGATGTCGATGATTTCCGGCTGGGTCATTTCCGGCGTCTGACGGGTGACGGTCAGTTTTTTCGCGCGGATCAACTCAGCGTCCTTGCCGGTCAGGCCGATGGCGCTGCCGCCGTGGCGGTTGATCAGGTTGACGATGTCTTTGTTCACCTGGCCGCCGAGGACCATCTCCACCACGTCCATGGTCTGCGCGTCAGTGACGCGCATGCCATCGATGAAGTGACTCTCGATCGACAAACGCTTGAGCAGGTCGCCGATCTGCGGGCCGCCACCGTGTACTACCACGGGGTTGATGCCGACGGCTTTCATCAACACGATGTCGCGGGCAAAGCCGGTTTTCAGCTCGTCGCTTTCCATGGCATTGCCGCCGTACTTGATCACCAGCGTCTTGCCGACGTAGCGTCGAATGTAAGGCAACGCTTCGGACAGGACCTTGGCGGTGTTGGCAGCGGCTTCGCGTTCGAGGGTCATTCAGGGCTCCGGAAAAAAATCAGAACGGTAGTTGGAGATCAGGGGCAACACGTTTCAACTGGGCGTGGAACACGTCCTTGATGCGCTGCAACTCAGCCTCGGTATCCGCCTCGAAACGCAGGACCAGCACCGGTGTGGTGTTGGACGCGCGAACCAGGCCCCAGCCTTTGGCGTAATCGACTCGCACACCATCAATGGTGGTCAGGTTGGCGCCTTCGCCCCATTGCGCATCGTGCAGTGCGTCAATGATGCTGAATTTGCTCTCCTCGGTCACATGGATATTGATCTCTGGCGTAGAAATATCATTCGGGAAGGTCTGGAACAGTTCTTCGGCGGTGGATTTTTCCTTGCTGAGGATCTCCAGCAGACGAGCGGCGCTGTAAATGCCGTCATCAAAGCCGAACCAGCGCTCCTTGAAGAACACGTGACCGCTCATTTCGCCGGCCAACAGGGCGCCGGTTTCCTTCATTTTCTTTTTGATCAACGAGTGACCGGTCTTCCACATTAGCGGACGGCCGCCATATTCCTTGATCAGCGGCGTCAGGCGACGGGTGCACTTCACGTCGAAAATGATTTCGGCGTTGGGGTTGCGCGCCACTACGTCACGGGCGAACAGCATCAGCAAGCGGTCGGGGAAGACGATCTCGCCGGTTTCAGTCACCACACCGACGCGGTCGCCGTCACCGTCGAAGGCCAGGCCGACGTCGGCGCCGGTTTCCTTGACCTTGGCGATCAGGTCCACCAGGTTCTCAGGTTTGCCCGGATCCGGGTGATGGTTCGGGAAGTTGCCGTCGACCTCGCAAAACAACGGAATCACTTCGCAGTTCAGCGCTTCGAGCAGTTGCGGCGCGATCACGCCGGCCGCGCCGTTGCCGCAGTCAACCACCACTTTGAGGCGGCGGGCGAGCTTGACGTCGCGGGTGATTTCATCGGAGTAGCGCTGCAGGATGTCGACCTTGGTGATGCTGCCTTTGCCGCTGGTCAGGTCGTTGGTCTTCAGGCGGGTATGCAGGGCTTGGATCTGTTCGTTGGCCAGGGTGTCGCCAGCAATGACGATCTTGAAGCCGTTGTAGTCCGACGGGTTATGGCTGCCGGTGAGCATCACCCCGGACTTGCCGGCCAGGACATTGGCGGCGTAGTACAGCGCCGGCGTTGGTACCAGGCCGACGTCGCTGACGTGGCAGCCGGCGTCGGCCAGGCCCTGGATCAGTTGTTCCACCAGTTCCGGGCCGGACAAGCGACCGTCGCGGCCGACCGAAACGTTGGGCTCATCCTGGGCCAGGCTCTGGGCGCCAATGGCGCGGCCAATCCAGTAGGCCGTTTCGGCGGTCAGGGTCTTGGGCACCACGCCACGGATGTCATAGGCGCGAAAAATGCTGTCGGGGAATGTCGGGGCTACTCGGGCTGCGGTACTCATCGCGGGGGGAAACTCCATCTGAAGGGGGCAAGGCTGGCCTTAATGTGGCTGACCGGCAGGCTCAAACTGAAGGGTATGACGGTGTTTTCGGCAGAGAGTTCGTGGTGCAAAAATGCCATCGGCGTTTGGCGGCCTGGCTCTTTTTTGCGTAATGCATTGATTTCACTATGGAAATCTCGCTGATAAATTCCGCGCATTCTTCATCCTGAAAAGCCATGCGGTGGCGTCTGGCCGGGCAGAAGCACCCGGCCAGGTTCAGCTTAGTCAGAGACTGCCGGAATGCCCGAAGCCGCCTGCGCCGCGTTGGGTTTCGTCGAACTCCTGCACCAGTTCGAAGTGCGCCTGCACCACCGGCACAAGAACCAGCTGGGCGATGCGCTCGCCGACCACGATGTTGAAGGCAGTCTGGCCACGGTTCCAGCACGACACCATCAACTCGCCCTGGTAGTCCGAGTCGATCAGGCCGACCAGATTGCCCAGCACGATGCCGTGTTTGTGACCCAGGCCGGAGCGCGGCAGGATCAGCGCCGCCAGGCCAGGGTCGCCCACGTAGATCGACAGGCCGGTCGGAATCAGGACGGTCTGGCCCGGCTCAAGCAGGGTGTCCTGCTTGAGCATGGCGCGCAGGTCCAGGCCGGCGGAGCCAGGGGTGGCGTAGGCCGGCAGTGGGAATTCGGTGCCGATGCGTGGGTCGAGGATCTTGGCTTGCAAAGCGTGCATGGAAATTAAACCTGGTTCAGCCGTTGGGCGATAAAAGAGATCAACTGGCGGGCAATCTTGCCCTTGCTGGTCTGGGCGAAAAGGGTGGCGTGCAGGTCGCGGTCAATCACGCTGCAGGCGTTTTCCTCGCTGTTGAAGCCGATGCTCGGGTTGGCGACATCATTGGCAACGATCAGGTCGAGGTTTTTGTCTTTCAATTTGCGTGCGGCGTAGTCCAGCAAGTGCTCGGTCTCGGCCGCGAAGCCGACGCTGAACGGGCGGTCTGGACGGGTGGCGATGGTGGCCAGGATGTCCGGGTTGCGCACCATTTGCAGGAGCAGGCCGTCGCCGCTTGTAGGGTCTTTCTTGAGCTTTTGCGGGGCGACGACTTCCGGGCGGTAGTCCGCAACCGCTGCCGAGGCGATAAACAGGTCGCAGGGAATGGCCGCTTCGCAGGCCGCGAGCATGTCCCGGGCGCTGACTACGTCGATTCGCGTGACGCGATCAGGGGTCGGCAAATGCACCGGTCCTGTGATCAAGGTGACACGTGCGCCTGCCTCGACCGCCGCTTCTGCCAGCGCAAAGCCCATTTTTCCTGAGCTATGGTTGGTGATGTAGCGCACCGGGTCGATGTTTTCCTGGGTCGGGCCAGCGGTGATCAGCACGTGCTTGCCGGTCAGGGCCAGGTGCTGGAAGCACTCGGCGGCGCACTGGGCCAGATCGGTGGCTTCGAGCATGCGGCCCATGCCCACGTCGCCGCAGGCCTGGCTGCCGGACGCCGGGCCGAACACCTTGAGGCCACGACTTTGCAGGAGTTGAGTGTTGGCCTGGGTGGCCGGATCGCGCCACATGGCCTGGTTCATGGCCGGGGCGATGGCCACGGTGGCGTCGGTGGCCAGTACCAGCGTGGTCAGCAGGTCGTCGGCAATGCCTTGGGCGAGGCGGGCGATCAGGTCCGCGGTGGCTGGGGCGATCAGCACCAGGTCGGCCCATTTGGCCAGTTCGATGTGGCCCATGGCGGCTTCCGCCGCCGGGTCCAGCAGGTCCAGGTGAACCGGGTGGCCGGACAAGGCCTGCATGGTCAGGGGGGTGATGAACTCACTGCCGCCACGAGTCATGACCACGCGCACTTCGGCGCCTTGGTCCAGGAGCCTGCGAACCAACTCTGCGCTCTTGTAGGCGGCAATGCCGCCGCCGACGCCGAGAACGATGCGTTTCCGATACAGACGCTGCATTGGTTTGCCTTTCCAGTTCAGTGAAGCCAGTTCAGTGACGCCTGCGATCTCCCCTCCCCAGGTGAAATCGCACGCAAAAAAGAGGGCCTACGATAACACAGCGTCTGTCAGGCAGCAGCGGCGCACATGCACAGGGAGGTGGGATGAGTATTCGTGACTGGCCGGCGGCAGAGCGTCCGCGGGAGAAGCTTTTGGCATGGGGCGCGGCAAGTTTGTCAGATGCCGAGTTGTTGGCAATCTTTCTGCGCACAGGTGTAGCCGGTCGGAGTGCGGTGGACTTGGCGCGCCATCTGCTCGCCCAATTTGGTGGCTTACGCCCGCTGCTGGAGGCCAACCAGGCGCTGTTCAACCAGCAACTGGGCTTGGGGCCGGCGAAGTTTGCCCAACTGCAGGCGGTACTGGAAATGTCCCGGCGGCATATGGCCGAACACTTGCGCAGTGAGTCAGTGCTGGAAAGCCCGGAGGTCGTGCGGGGTTACCTCAAGGCGCTGTTGCGCCATGAGCCCCACGAGATCTTTGGCTGCCTGTTTCTCGATTCAAAACATCGGGTATTGGGCTTCGAGGCATTATCTGAGGGCACCATCGACGCCGCGGTGGTGTATCCCCGGCAAGTGGTCAAACGCGCACTGGCCTACAACGCGGCGGCGTTGATCTTGTGTCACAACCATCCTTCGGGAAACGTGGAGCCGAGTGCTGCTGATCGAAAATTGACCAAAGTCCTGCAGAAAGCGCTGGAGATGGTGGACGTGCGGGTGCTGGATCACATCATCGTGGGGGATGGTGATCCATTGTCGATGGCGGAGTACGGATGGATGTAGCCCCCACCCTTTGCGGTGGGGGCCATGGTTCAGGGCTTGACGCTGACCTTCGAGAAGTCCTGGCGCCCGAATGGGCTCACCTGGTATCCCTCGACATTCTTGCGGGCCAGGGCAAACGCGGTCGGATGCGCCAGCGGCAGCCACAACGCCTGCTGCTGGATCTGCGCCTGGGCCTGTTGATACAGCTTGCTGCGCACCCCTTGCTCGCTGGTGGTCTTGCCGGCACTGATCAGCTTGTCCAGCGCAGGGTCGCAGTAACGCGCGAAGTTGGTCCCGGATTTCACCGCTGCGCAGGAAAACTGCGGGGTCAGGAAGTTATCCGGATCACCGTTGTCGCCGGCCCAGCCCATGAACAGCAGGTCATGCTCGCCGGCTTTGGCGCGGCGAATCAGCTCGCCCCATTCGATCACGCGGATCTCGGCCTGGATGCCGACTTTGGCCAGGTCGGCTTGCAGCAGTTGCGCGCCGAGGTTCGGGTTGGGGTTCAGCAGGCTGCCGGTGGGGCGTGTCCAAATGGTGGTCTTGAAGCCATCCTTGAGCCCGGCGCGATTGAGCAGGGCCCTGGCCTTGTCGAGGTCCTGTGGATAACCCGGCAAGTCCTTGGCGTAGCTCCATGTATTGGGCGGATAAGGGCCGTTGGCGGCTTCGGCGGTGCCTTCAAATACCGCTTTGAGGTAGCTGGCCTTGTCGAAGGCCAGGTTGATCGCCTGACGCACTTCGGGCTTGTCCAGGGGAGGGTGCTGGCTGTTGATCGCCACGAATGCGGTCATGAATGCGGCGGTTTGTTCCACTTTGAGGGCCGGGTCTTTCTCGGCCTCGCCCACATCCAGCGGCTTGGGCGACAGGGCGATCTGGCATTCATCGCGGTGCAGCTTCTGCAAGCGCACGTTGGCGTCCGGTGTGATCGCGAAGATCAAGTTATCCACAGCCGGTTTGCCGCCAAAGTAGTCCGGGTTGGCTTTGTAGCGAACCACGGCGTCTTTCTGGAAGCGACTGAAAATGAACGGCCCGGTGCCAATCGGTTGGCTGTTGAGCTTCTCGGGCGTACCGGCCTTGAGCAGTTTGTCGGCGTACTCGGCCGGGTAAATCGAGGCGAAGCCCATGCTCAGGGCGGCGAGAAAGGTGGAGTCGGCATGGTCCAGGGTGAAGCGCACGGTCAGTGGGTCGAGCGCATCGATCTTCTTGACCAGTGTCGGTAGTTGCAGCGACTGGGCGTGAGGGAAACCGCTCTGGGCGATCTTGTGCCACGGGTTGGCCGGGTCGAGCATGCGCTCGAAGCTGAAGCGCACGTCTTCGGCGGTCAGGCTGCGGCTGGGGGTGAAGTACTCGGTACGGTGGAACTTCACATTCGGGTGCAGCTTGAAGGTGTAGGTCAGGCCGTCCGGCGACACGTCCCAGCTGTCGGCCAGGCTTGGCACCAGCTTGCCGCTGGCGGCATCGAAGTCCACCAAGCGGTTCATCAATACGTCCGCGGAGGCGTTGGTGGTGGTCAGCGAGTTGTACTGCACCACATCAAACCCTTCGGGGCTGGCCTCGGTGCACACGCTCAGGTTGGTGGCGGCAGAGGCCAGCGGAGCGATAAAAAGAGGGGCAAGCAACAGCGGTAGGGCAGCGAGGCGCATATTCGGTTTCCTTTGCAGATCGAAGGCCCATCTGCGAGCGCAGTCTGGAAAAGTCCTACCGTAGTGCTCTGATTGATAAATGACTAGCCCATTTTTGCCTGTGCTTTTGGCTCAAATGCTGTTTTGATGGCGCCTCAGATAGTTTTGTCGCGCACTTCACGGTGCACGCGGGCGCTGAAAATCATTCTGTGCGACGAGCGGTCGGCTGTTGTAGCGGCCCCTCCTGGCAACGGTTCTGGCGTCAACGGCCGAGATTTACTCCGGTAAAAACACACTCGCTGTTGTTGCGTCAGGGTCTTTCTGGTATAAAGCAGCGCTCTTTTCTAGGGGCCCGGTTCCTTCACTGTAGGTGTAGCCGGTAAGACCCTTAAAGAAACGCGGCGCCTGGCGCCAAATGACTGAGAGATTAAGCGGCCAACCCATGCCGGGTTGGGCATGTGGTTTTAGAGGGCTGAGGCATGTCGAGAGTCTGTCAAGTTACCGGTAAGGGTCCGGTGACTGGGAATAACATTTCCCACGCAAATAACAAAACCCGTCGTCGTTTCCTGCCGAACCTGCAGCATCACCGCTTCTGGGTTGAAGAAGAGAAACGTTTTGTTCGCCTGCGTGTATCTGCTAAAGGCATGCGTATCATCGACAAGCGTGGCATCACTGTCGTGCTGGCCGAAATCCGTGCCGCTGGCAAGATCTAAGGAGCTCTATCATGCGTGAATTGATTCGAATGATCTCTAGCGCCGGTACTGGTCACTTCTACACTACCGACAAGAACAAGCGTACTACCCCGGACAAGCTCGAAAAGAAAATGTTCGACCCGCGCGTTCGCAAGCACGTGATCTACAAAGAAGGCAAAATCAAGTAATTGATTTTCTTCCTTGTGAAAAAAAGCCCGTCTCTCACGAGTCGGGCTTTTTTTTGCGTGGAATTTGGTTGATCAAGCCTTCTGTTCAAACACCACATAGATCTTGCGGCAGGGTTCCAGTACTTCCCAGGTGCCACTGAAGCCGGCGGGAATCACGAAGCGGTCGCCGGCGCGCAAGGTCTTGGCGTTGCCCTCGGCGTCGCGCAGCACGGACACACCCTGCACGATCTCGCAGTACTCATGCTCGGTGTAGCTGACCTTCCACTGCCCGACCTCACCTTCCCAGACCCCCGCACTCATCTGGCCACATGGGCTGTTGTAGTGGTTGTAGACCGTCTGCTCGGGATCTCCCTTGAGGATTTTCTCTGCGGCAGGGCGATAGCGTTCGGGGGCGGTGTTGGCTTGGCTGAAGTCGACGATGTCCTGGATGCTCATGTGCGTGTCCCGTCTGGCCTGGGGTTGGAGAGCCCAAAGTCTATGTTTATTAAAATGAACATCGCAAGGGCGTTTACCGGCGTTATGTCAAATATATTGAAACATCCCCAGCCGCTGGTTTAGGGTGGCAACTGCCTTTGAGCCGAACAGTTGGCTGGCGGGCAAGCATTCTTTGAGGCTGCCGGGGGACATCGCCTGGCCCTTGTATTCAACAAGAGGAGGACACTCGCATGACCACCCTGACCCGTGCCGACTGGGAACAACGCGCCAAGGATCTGAAGATCGAAGGCCGCGCCTACATCAATGGCGAATACACCGCCGCTGTTTCCGGTGACACCTTCGAATGCATCAGCCCGGTCGACGGCCGTCTGCTGGCCACTGTTGCCAGCTGTGACGCCGCCGACGCCCAGCGCGCCGTCGAAAATGCCCGCGCCACCTTCAATTCCGGCGCTTGGTCGCGCCTGGCGCCGGCCAAACGCAAAGCCACCATGATCCGTTTCGCGGCGCTGCTCAAGGCCAATGCCGAAGAGCTGGCGCTGCTGGAAACCCTGGACATGGGCAAGCCGATCAGCGACTCCCTGAACATCGACGTACCCGGCGCGGCGAATGCCCTGAGCTGGAGCGGCGAGGCCATCGACAAGATTTACGACGAAGTCGCTGCCACGCCGCACGATCAACTGGGCCTGGTAACCCGCGAGCCGGTGGGTGTGGTTGGCGCCATCGTGCCGTGGAACTTCCCGCTGATGATGGCCTGCTGGAAACTCGGCCCGGCGTTGTCCACCGGTAACTCGGTGATCCTCAAACCGTCCGAAAAATCCCCGCTGACCGCCATCCGTATCGCGGCCCTGGCGGTTGAAGCCGGTATTCCGAAAGGCGTGTTCAACGTGCTGCCGGGCTACGGCCACACCGTCGGCAATGCGCTGGCGCTGCACATGGACGTCGACACGCTGGTATTCACCGGCTCGACCAAGATCGCCAAGCAGCTGTTGATCCGCTCCGGCGAGTCGAACATGAAGCGCGTATGGCTGGAAGCCGGCGGCAAAAGCCCGAACATCGTGTTCGCCGACGCCCCGGACCTGCAAGCCGCCGCAAAATCTGCAGCCAGCGCCATTGCCTTCAACCAGGGTGAAGTCTGTACCGCCGGCTCGCGCCTGCTGGTGGAGCGCTCCATCAAGGATACATTCCTGCCGCTGGTCATCGAGGCGCTCAAGGCCTGGAAGCCCGGCAACCCGCTGGACCCTGCAACCACCGTCGGCGCGTTGGTGGACACCCAGCAGATGAACACCGTGCTGTCGTACATCGAAGCAGGTCACGCCGATGGCGCCAAACTGGTGGCCGGCGGCAAGCGCATCCTGGAAGAAACCGGCGGTACCTACGTCGAGCCAACGATTTTCGACGGCGTGACCAACGCCATGAAGATCGCCCAGGAAGAGATCTTCGGCCCGGTACTTTCGGTGATCACCTTCGACAGCGCCGAAGAGGCGATCAAGATTGCCAACGACACGGTGTATGGCCTGGCTGCCGCCGTGTGGACCGCTGACATCTCCAAAGCGCACCTGACCGCCAAGGCCCTACGCGCCGGCAGCGTGTGGGTCAATCAATACGACGGCGGCGACATGACTGCGCCGTTTGGTGGCTTCAAGCAATCGGGTAACGGTCGCGACAAGTCGCTGCATGCGTTCGACAAATACACCGAACTGAAATCGACCTGGATCAAGCTCTAAGCAACACCGCAGGTCGAAGGTGGGAGGAGGTTTGCCTCCGATAGCAGTGTGTCAGGCACTTAACGTGCTCAATGATCCGCGCCATCGGGGGCAAGCCCCCTCCCACACTGTTTTGTGTGTTCTCAAGAATTATCCACAGGAGCGTGGCAATGCGTTGGGCGACCTATTTCGCCGTCCTGGCCTCGGTACTTAGCGTCGGCTTGGCGCTGGGTGTCAGCATGCCGCTGGTGTCCCTGCGTCTGGAAGGTTGGGGCTACGGCAGCTTCGCCATTGGCGTGATGGCGGCCATGCCGGCGTTCGGCGTATTGCTTGGCGCCAAGGTCTCCAGCCGGCTGGCCGCATGGCTCGGCACTGCCAATCTGATGCGTCTGTGTATGTGGTGCGGTGCGGTGTCCATCGGTTTACTGGCGATCCTGCCCAGCTACCCGATATGGCTGGTGCTGCGCCTGATGATCGGGGTGATCCTGACCATCGTGTTTATCCTCGGTGAAAGCTGGATCAACCAGTTAGTGGTGGAGCAGTGGCGTGGCCGATTGGTGGCGCTGTATGGCTGCAGTTACGCCTTGAGCCAGCTGTCCGGGCCACTGCTGCTGGGCGTGATCGGCACCGACCATGACTATGGCATCTGGGTCGGCGTGGCTTTGTTGGTGATTGCCCCGCTGGCATTGCTGGGACGCTCCGGCGCACCCACCGCCGATTCGTTCAGCGTGACTTTCGTCGAGCTGTGGCGCTTTTGCCGCAGCCTGCCGGCGATTGCCTGGGCGGTGGCGCTGTTCGCCGCGTTCGAAGCGATGATCTTGACGCTGCTGCCGGTGTATTGCCTGCAACAAGGCTTTACCGCCGAGATTGCCTTGGCGATGGTCAGCACGGTGGTGGTCGGCGATGCGCTGCTGCAATTGCCCATCGGTGCGCTGGCCGACTACCTGCCACGGCGCACGTTGTTCCTGAGTTGTGCTGTGTTGTTGCTGGTGTCCAGCCTGGCGATTCCGTTGACGTTGCACACGCTGTTGATCTGGCCGATATGGGTGTTGTTCGGCGCCAGTGCCGGTGGGTTGTTTACCCTGTCGCTGATCCTGATCGGCGAGCGTTATCGCGACGATGCGCTGGTGCGCGCCAATGCCCACATCGCCCAGCTGTGGGGCATCGGTTGCCTGATCGGGCCACTGGTGGCCGGGGCGGGCAGCCAGTGGATCAACGGGCATGCCCTGCCGCTGTTGATGGCGGCGGGGGCGTTGGGGTTGGTCGTGCTATTGCTGCGCCAGGGCGCATTCGGTGCCGCACAGCCAGCCTGAATCAAAATGCGATCCTCTGTGGGAGGGGCTTGCGGCCTCCCGCAGAGGATTTGCGTTGTGTCAGAGCATGCGTTCCAGGCCGACGCTGGTGGCGAACCACGCATTGAACCGCCGCCACCAACTGCCAGGCTCGCGGGTCAGCGTGTGCAGTTGCCCGTCATCTTCGGTGACCCACACCACGTTGCCGTCCTGCAGTTTCGCCTCGTAACTCAAGGCGGGTGCCATGCCTTGCAACGCCAGGTTGCGCACGTGTTCCGCCAGTTCGGGGCTGTCCACCAAGACGCCGACTTCGGTATTCCACAACACAGAGCGGGGGTCGAAATTGAACGAGCCGATAAACGACTTCGTCCGATCAAAGATCATGGCCTTGCTGTGCAGGCTGGAATCCGAACCTCGGAAGGAGCCCCGGCGAAACAGGTGCGGGCTGCTGCCACCGCCGTCGCCGGGTTGGCGGCGCAGTTCATAGAGTTTGACCCCGTGCTCCAGCAGCGCCTTGCGATAAGGCGCATAGCCGCCGTGCACGGCCGGCACATCGGTGGCTTCAAGGGAGTTGGTCAACAGGCTCACCGATACACCCGCGTCGGCGCGCCCCGTCAGGTACACCAGCCCAGGCTGCCCCGGTACGAAGTACGCCGAGATCATTATCAGCTCATGGTTGACGCCTTCCAGCTCCGGTGCGAGTTGGGTGGTCAGCAGCAGGCGTGGGTCCGGGTCGGCCTTGGCCAGCACCTTGCTCGGTGCGTCCCACAACGCCTGGTTCCAGGCCCAGATCAGCTCGCGGCGCCAGATGTCCATGCGCGGTTGGGTCTGGTAGGTGCGCAGGCGGTTGTACAGCGCGTGATTCTGCTGGCGTGACTCGGCCAACGACGCCTCCAGGCGCACGCGCGCGGCAGCCAGGTCGCCTTTAGAGGGGCTGTTTGAGACAAAATCGTCAATCGGTTTGCTCAGGGCGCTGTTCCAGTACTGATCGAAACTGTGCCCGAGCTGCTCGGCCACCGGCCCTACGCTGAGCATGTCGATATCGGTGAAATTCAGGTTTGGCTCGGCGTCGAAATATTCATCCCCCAGGTTTCGCCCGCCGACGATGGCCACACTGTTGTCCGCCAGCCACAGCTTGTTGTGCATGCGCCGGTGTTGCAGCGACAGGTCGAACAGGCGGCCCATGGCCCGCGTCACACCGGTGCTGCGTCCCAAGTGCAGGGGATTGAACAGGCGAATCTCGATCTTGGGGTGGGCGGCGAGGGTGGCGATGATCTGGTCGAGGCCGTCGCTGGTGGTGTCGTCCAGCAGGATGCGCACACGCACGCCACGGTCGGCGGCCTTGAGCAGTTCATCCACCAGCATGCGCGTGCTGATGCCGTCGTGGACGATGTAGTACTGCAGATCGAGGCTGGTCTGGGCGTTCCGGATCAGCTCGGCGCGGGCCATGAAGGCTTCGCTGCTGTTGGGCAACAGGCGGAAACCGGAGCGGCCCTGGTAAGGCGCGGCCTGGGCCTGGATCGAGCGGCCGAACGACGACTGTGCTGCCGGCAGTGCGTCGCTGGGGATACGCGGTGTGCTCACTGTGGCGCAGCCACCCAGGGTCAGGGCTCCCAACAGGCAAAACGGTAAAAGCCGTCGAATCATCAAGGGAGGCGCTTCCAGTTCAGGGCGGTTGTCGGCATATGACGGCGATTTCTCGCGAAAGGTCAGTCCGCCGACTCGGCCAACATCTTTATCGCCGCGACACCGACCTTGCGCACCGCTTCTTCAATCTGCGGGGTTGGCTTGGCACCGTAGTTCATACGCAGGCAGTTCCGATACTTGCCCGATGCAGAAAAGATGCTTCCCACGGCGACCTGGACACCTTGTTCTATGAGCACCCGGTTGAGTTTCAGAGTATCGAAGCCCTCCGGCAGTTCTATCCACAGCATGAAGCTGCCCTGGGGGCGGCTGGCGCGCGTGCCCGCCGGGAAATAGCGGCTGACCCAATCGAGCATCAAGTCGCGATTGCGCTGGTATTGGGTGCGCATGCGCCGCAAATGCGGCTCGAAATGCCCACCCTTGAGAAATTCGGCAATTGCGATCTGCGGTTGGGTCGCGGTGGAGCCGGTGCTGATGTATTTCATGTGCAGCACCCGTTCCAAGTAGCGCCCCGGTGCCACCCAGCCAATGCGCAGGCCCGGCGCCAGGGTTTTCGAGAAGGAACTGCAGAGCAGCACGCGGCCATCTTCGTCGAAGGATTTGATGGTGCGCGGGCGCGGGTAGCTGTAGGCCAATTCGCCATACACATCGTCTTCGATGATCGCCACGTCAAAACGCTGTGCGAGGTTCAACAAAGCGCGTTTGCGTGCCTCGGGCATGATGTAGCCCAACGGGTTGTTGCAGTTGGGGGTCAACTGAATGACTTTGATCGGCCACTGCTCCAGGGCCAACTCCAAGGCTTCGAGGCTGATGCCAGTGATGGGGTCAGTGGGGATTTCCAGGGCTTTCATGCCCAGTCCCTTGAGGGTCTGCATGGCGCCGTGGAAGCTCGGCGAGTCCACCGCGACGATATCGCCGGGGTCACAGATGGCGTGGATGCTGGCGGACAGCGCCTCATGGCAGCCGGTGGTGATCACGATGTCTTCGGCGGTCAACTGGCAGCCGGAATCCAACGACAGCCGGGCGATTTGCTCACGCAGTTCCATACAGCCGAGGATGTTGTCGTAATACAGCCCCGGCAGATCCTGGCGCCGGCTGACGCGGGCAAGGCTTCGCAGCAGGGGTTTGAGGGTGGGTGACAATACATCCGGCATGCCCCGGCCCATCTGTATGACGTCTTTTCGCGGCACAGCGCGAATCAGTTCCAGCACTTGGTCCCACTGGGAGATTTCTACCGGGCGTTGGGCGGGGCGGCCTATTTCCGGCAGGGCCGGCAGCTCGCGGCCAACGGGAACGAAGTAGCCGGACTTGGGCTTGGGCATCGCCAGGCCGTTGTCTTCCAGCAGGCGATAAGCCTGTTGCACGGTGCTGAGGCTGACCCCATGTTCGACGCTCAAGGCCCGCACGGACGGCAATCGATCACCGGGGCGATAGAAGCCCTGTTCGATGCGGGTGCCCAGCAATTCGGCGAGATTGACATAAAGGGTCATGACGGTCGCTCCCAGTGGACCAGTACAGATAGAGAGAAAATACAGGATTCACTGGCCCATAGGCAGTGTCTGTATGGATTTAATAAAGGTAGGTTGAATCTGTAATGGTTTTTGCCGTTCGCCCATGCTTGTCACTCAAGGCAACACGCCACTGAGGGGCAACAACATGAACGGCATGAGCGATGTGCGGCTGGCGCTACACAGTCAGGAACTGGAAGCAGGGCAGGAGCGGGCACTGTCTGCGCTCACGGGTAACCGCTGGAGCCTGTTCTGGCACCGTCGCCACACGCGCAAGGCTTTGCTGACCCTGACCTGCGAGCAATTGCAGGATATCGGGCTGACTGCCGAGCAGGCGCGCCAGGAAGGCTTGAAGCCTTTCTGGCGCGGTTGATCACACCAGCTCTTTGAGGCGGTGCCAGAGCATCCCCAGCGCCAGCAGCGGCGAGCGCAGGTGCTGGCCGCCGGGGAAGGTGATGTGCGGCACCTTTGCGAACAGATCGAAACGCCCCTGCTGCTGGCCGCTGATGGCTTCGGCCAGCAGCTTGCCCGCCAGGTGTGTGGCGTTGAGGCCATGGCCCGCATAAGCCTGGGCGTAATACACGTTGGGTTGATCCGCCAACCGACCGATCTGCGGCAAGCGGTTGGCGCCGATGCCGATCATGCCGCCCCACTGGTAGTCGATTTTTGCGTCGGCCAACTGCGGGAACACCTTCAGCATTTTCGGCCGCATGTAGGCGCCGATGTCCTGGGGATCACGGCCGGAGTAGTGGCAGGCGCCGCCGAACAACAGGCGACGGTCGGCGGACAAGCGGAAATAGTCCACCGTCACCCGTTGATCGCACACCGCCATGTTCTGCGGCAACAGGTTGGCGGCCTGCGCTTCGCTCAAGGGTTCGGTGGCGATGATGTAGCTGCCGGCGGGCAGCACTTTGCCGCTCAGGTGCGGGTTGAGGCCGTTGAGGTAGGCGTTGCAGGCCAGTACCAGGGTCCTGGCACGCACGTGGCCGTGGGCGGTGTGCACCTTGACCTCGTGGCCGTAGTCGATGCGTGTCACTTCGGACTGCTCAAACAACTGCGCGCCCAACTGCTGCGCGGCGGCCGCTTCGCCGAGCGCCAGGTTCAGCGGGTGCAGGTGGCCTGACCCCATGTCGATCATGCCGCCCACATAGCGGTCGGAACCGATGACGCTGCTCATCTCGGTAGCTTGCAGCAGGCGCACTTCATGGCGATAGCCGAGGCTGCGCAGTTCTTCGGCGTCTTCGGCGAGCCCGTGCAGGTCGCGAGGCTTGTTGGCGAGGTCGCAGTAGCCCCAGGTCAGGTCGCAGGGGATCTGGTAGCGCTCGACGCGCTCACGCACGATTTCGACGGCTTCCAGGCCCATCAGCTTAATCTCGCGCACGCCATCGCTGCCGATCACATTGGTGAACTGGTCCAGGCCGTGGCCGACGCCGCGAATCAGTTGCCCGCCATTACGCCCGCTGGCGCCCCAGGCGATCTTGCGCGCCTCCAGCAACACCACGCGCAAACCACGCTCGGCCAGTTCCAGTGCGGTGTTAAGCCCGGAAAACCCCCCGCCGATCACGCACACGTCGGCAGTCACTTCGCCGGTCAACACCGGGTAATCGGGCTGCGGCAGGCTGCTGGCGGCGTAGTAGGAAGCGGTGTGCCGGGCGCTGGCGGTCATGGGGAGCATCCCTGTTTGGAAAATTTGACGCAGGATACAGCGGTCGGACGAAGCTGTCTGTGCGGTGCGTTTTGCGTCAGAATCCACGCCTATTCGCCGTTTGGTACCTGCTTCGATGAGTTGCAACAGTCAGAAAGTCAGCGCATTGCGCCGCCAGATTCCTTCGTTCGAGTGCGTTCCCGGTTGCCACGACTGCTGTGGGCCAGTGACTACATCGCCCGAGGAAATGTCGCGACTGCCGCGTAAGACTGCTGCCGAACAGGACGCGGCAATGGACGAGCTGAACTGTGTGCACCTGGGGCCCAACGGTTGCACGGTGTATGACGAGCGGCCGTTGATCTGCCGCTTGTTTGGCACGACCAAAACCTTGCCATGTCCCAATGGGCGGGGGCCGGTGGAGCTGATTCACCCGAGGGTGGAGAAGCAGATCCACGAGTACATGGCGAGCACCCGGCAGGTGCTGGTGTAGCGGCTTTACTCGATCACCTGTGTCAGTCAGTCGGGGATCGGCAGGTTCAGGCTCTCTTTCACCTCTTCCATCACGATATAGCTCTTGGATTCGCGCACGTGGGGCAGCTTGAGCAGAATGTCGCCCAGCAATTTGCGGTACGACGCCATCTCGGAAATCCGCGCTTTTACCAGGTAGTCAAAGTCGCCGGACACCAAATGACACTCCAGCACATGGGGCAGTTTCAGCACGGCCCGGCGAAATTCCTCAAAGGTGTCGCCGGATTTGTAATCGAGGCTGATCTCGACAAATACCAGCAGACTGCCCTTCAAATGCTGAGGATTGAGCCGCGCGTTGTAGCCCATGATGATCCCTTCGCGCTCCAGCCGGCGGACCCGTTCGGTGCACGGCGTGGTCGACAGCCCGACCTTTTCACCCAGCTCTGTGAACGAGATACGCCCGTCGGTTTGCAGGATGCGCAGGATATTGCGGTCGATCTTGTCCAGCTCCCGCTTGGTCTGGGTGTTGGTACGCATAGGGGATACGCCTCTGTGAAAAGGGTTTCTGCCGAGAATTGTCGCCAAATATAGGCATTTATATAGTGAAATGCACTGGTGATTGCTTTTTATACTGCGCTCATCATTGCTCGAACAACACACGTCGGCGGCCAAGCCGCGATGAGGATATAAAAATGCGCGTTCTGGTCTTGGGTAGCGGCGTCATTGGTGTGACCAGTGCCTACTATTTGGCTCGGGCCGGTTTCGAGGTGGTCGTGGTCGACCGCCAGCCAGCCGCTGCCATGGAAACCAGCTTCGCCAACGCTGGCCAGGTGTCGCCGGGCTATGCCTCGCCATGGGCCGCACCGGGCGTGCCGCTCAAGGCAATCAAGTGGCTGCTGCAACGCCACGCGCCGCTGGCGATCAAGGCCACGGCCGATATCGATCAATACCTGTGGATGGCGCAGATGCTGCGCAACTGCACCGCCAGCCGGTATGCAGTGAACAAGGAGCGCATGGTGCGCCTGTCCGAGTACAGCCGCGACTGCCTCGACGAATTGCGCGCCGAGACCGGCATTGCCTACGAAGGCCGCAGCCTGGGGACTACCCAGCTGTTCCGCACCCAGGCACAGCTCGACGGCGCCGCCAAGGATATCGCCGTGCTGAAAGA
Source organism: Pseudomonas sp. PB105 (assembly GCF_009764655.1). Taxonomy (NCBI): domain Bacteria; kingdom Pseudomonadati; phylum Pseudomonadota; class Gammaproteobacteria; order Pseudomonadales; family Pseudomonadaceae; genus Pseudomonas; species Pseudomonas sp. PB105. The sequence continues at coordinate 321,278 of NZ_RWIO01000093.1, read as the reverse complement.
GTCCGGTGTGCCGTTCGAACTGCTCGACCGCGCCGGCATTGCCCGCGTTGAACCGGCCCTGGCCAACGTTACCGACATCCTCGCCGGTGCCCTGCGCCTGCCGAACGACCAGACCGGCGACTGCCAGATGTTCACCACCCGCCTGGCCGACATGTGCAAGCAACTGGGCGTGGAGTTCCGTTTCGAACAGGATATCCAGCGCCTCGACCATGCCGGTGATCGTATCAACGGCGTGTGGATCGACGGCAAGCTGGAAACCGCCGACCGCTACGTGCTCGCCCTCGGCAGCTACTCGCCGAAGCTGCTCAAGCCGCTGGGGATCAAGGCGCCGGTGTACCCGCTCAAGGGTTACTCGCTGACCGTGCCGATCACCAACCCGGCGATGGCGCCGACTTCGACCATCCTTGACGAGACCTACAAGGTCGCGATCACCCGTTTCGACAACCGCATCCGTGTCGGTGGCATGGCTGAAATAGCCGGTTTTGACCTGTCGCTTAACCCGCGTCGGCGCGAAACCCTGGAGATGATCGTCAACGACCTTTATCCTCAGGGCGGCGATCTGGCTGCTGCCGAGTTCTGGACCGGCCTGCGCCCGACCACCCCCGACGGCACACCGATTGTCGGTGCCACTCCCTTCAAGAATCTGTTCCTGAACACTGGCCATGGCACCCTCGGTTGGACGATGGCCTGCGGCTCCGGCCGCTTGCTGGCTGATCTGATGGCCAGGAAAACCCCGCAAATCAGTGCCGCGGGCCTCGATATTTCCCGTTACGGCAACCACCAGGAGTCCGCACAACATGTCAATCCAGCGCCAGCTCACCAATGAGCGCATGAGCCAGATCGTCGTCCACAGCGGTACCGTGTACCTGGCCGGGCAAGTCGGTGACGACATGAACGCCGCAATTGAACAGCAGACCCGTGAAACCCTGGCCAATATCGAGCGCTTGCTGGACCTGGCCGGCACCGACAAGACCAGGCTTTTGTCCGTGACGATCTACCTGAAAGACATCGACGCCGATTTCGCCGGCATGAACGCGGTGTGGGACACGTGGCTGCCAAAGGGCGTCGCTCCGGCCCGCGCCACGGTTGAAGCCAAACTGTGTGAGCCAGAAATCCTGGTAGAGCTGTCCGTCGTGGCCGCGCTGCCTTAAACCAAGATCCCTCTCCCGGTGCCGAAGCAGTTGGTCGGTGCCGGTTTTTCTTCACTTTGCCGCCTAGAAGCCTGCCGCCATGCGTCCAGCCCGTGCCCTGATCGACCTCCAAGCCCTGCGCCACAACTACCAATTGGCCCGTGAAGTCACGGGGGCCAAGGCCCTTGCCGTGGTCAAGGCCGACGCCTATGGCCATGGTGCCGTGCGGGTGGCCCAGGCGCTGGAAGCCGAGGCTGATGGGTTTGCCGTCGCGTGTATCGAGGAAGCCCTGGAGCTGCGCGCTGCCGGGATTCGTGCGCCGGTGCTGCTGCTGGAAGGTTTTTTTGAAGCCGACGAACTGCCGCTGATCATCGAGCATGATCTGTGGTGCGTGGTGCATTCGCTGTGGCAGCTGGAGGCGATCGAACAGGCCAGGCTGGGCAAACCCCTGACGATCTGGCTCAAGCTGGACTCGGGCATGCATCGCGTCGGCCTGCACCCCAAGGATTATCACGAGGCCTACCAGCGCCTGCTGGCCAGCGGCAAAGTCGCGAAAATTGTCTTGATGAGCCACTTCGCTCGCGCCGATGAACTCGATTGCGTCAGCAGCAATGAGCAAGTCGCGGTGTTTGAGGCGGCGCGCCAAGGCTTGGCGGCTGAGGTCAGCCTGCGCAACTCGCCGTCGGTGCTGGGCTGGCCGAGCATGTCCAGCGACTGGGTGCGCCCCGGCATCATGCTTTACGGCGCGACGCCATTTGGCGAAGACCACGCCATTGCCGCACGTCTGCAGCCGGTGATGACCCTGGAATCGAAAGTGATCTGCGTACGCGAACTGCCGGCCGGCGAGCCTGTGGGCTACGGCGCCCGGTTTATCACGCCCAAACCGATGCGCATCGGCGTGGTTGCCATGGGGTATGCCGACGGCTACCCGCGCCACGCGCCCACCGGCACGCCGGTGCTGGTGGCCGGGCAGCGCAGCCAATTGCTGGGGCGTGTGTCCATGGACATGCTATGTGTCGACCTGACGGACGTGCCCCAGGCCGGTCTGGGTTCCACGGTGGAGTTGTGGGGCAAGCACATCCTTGCCAGTGACGTCGCAGTTGCCGCCGAGACCATTCCCTACCAGATCTTCTGCAACCTGCGTCGAGTGCCAAGGCTCTATTGCGAGGCTTGAGCGTCAGGCACGAACACCGCGCCCTGGGATTTAGGCCCAAGTGTTGTAAATACTGAACGCTGTCGCCATGATAACGCTCAATTACAACAAAGCCTGAATCCTAGGAGGCTCCTGCATTGGACGTCGGCGAACGACTGCAATCCATCCGTAAACTGAAGGGTCTTTCCCAGCGCGAGCTCGCCAAGCGTGCGGGTGTCACCAACAGCACCATTTCGATGATCGAAAAAAACAGTGTCAGCCCCTCGATCAGCTCCTTGCGCAAGGTGCTGGGCGGCATTCCCATGTCGATGGTCGAGTTCTTTTCCGAAGAGATCCTCCAGGAAATACCGACCCAGATCGTCTATAAAGCCAATGAGCTGATCGACATCTCCGACGGCGCCGTCACCATGAAACTGGTAGGTCGGGCGCACCCGAGTCGGGCCATCGCGTTTCTCAACGAGATCTACCCGCCTGGCGCCGACACCGGTGAAGAAATGCTCACCCACGAAGGCGAAGAAACCGGGATTCTGTTGGAAGGTCGCCTGGAGTTGGTGGTCGGTCTTGAAACTTTTGTGCTCGAAGCCGGCGATAGCTACTACTTTGAAAGTACCAAGCCTCATCGTTTTCGCAATCCGTTCGACGTACCGGCGCGACTAATCAGCGCAGCCACACCCGCGAACTTTTAAGAATAGAGGCGTCCTGCCAGCGTTGCAGAGACACCCTGGCTGTATTCCGCAAGGCTGAATCTCCCTTTATTTAATAGGGTTGTTTCAGCCCGGCGGGCTAACCGTTATACTTTCGCCGCCTGCGAAACCGTGGCCGCAGGCGTGAATAGCCACCATTGAGGGTGAACGCGTGAACCTAATTATGAAAATGCTGGCTGCACCAGCAACCGTACTGGCCCTATGGGCTGTGAGCGCACAAGCTGCGACCAATGATGACATTGCCAAGCGCCTGGAGCCCGTGGGCCAGGTCTGCGTCCAGGGCCAGGAATGCAAAGGCATGGAAGTCGCCGTGGCCGCAGGCGGTGGTGGTGCGAAAACCCCGGATGACATCATCGCCAAACACTGCAACGCGTGCCACGGCACCGGCCTGCTGAACGCGCCGAAAATCGGCGACACCACCGCCTGGAAAGAACGCGCCGACCACCAGGGCGGCCTTGATGGCATCCTGGCCAAGGCCATCACCGGCATCAACGCCATGCCGCCTAAAGGCACATGTGCGGATTGCTCGGATGAAGAGCTTAAAGGGGCGATCAAGAAGATGTCCGGCCTGTAATTAGCCGATCTTCGCCAAAAAAGCCGCTTACGAGCGGCTTTTTTGTACCTGTGATTTAGGTTTCGGGCTGGTGATTGCAGCAAAGACCCGGCAAGCTCGGTCCAACCCCTAATCATGGAATGTCAGGAGGGTCGGATGGTGCAGTTGTGTTCAATCGAGCAAGCAGTTGACGACGTACTGGCGCGTTTGCCGGCGCATATCCACATGGGCATGCCGCTGGGCCTGGGCAAGCCCAATCTGTTCGTCAATGCGCTGTACCGGCGTGTCGCCAAGCTGCCGGAGCGGGCGCTGACGATTTACACCGCGCTGAGCCTGGGCCGGCCAACGATGGGCGATGGCTTGCAGAAGCGCTTTCTCGAACCCTTTATCGAGCGGGTGTTTGGGGATTACCCCGAGTTGGAGTTTCTCGCTGCCCTGCATTCAGACAGCCTGCCGAAGAACATCCACGTGCAGCAGTTCTTCATGCAGCCCGGCAGTCTGCTGCACAGTACGTCGGCCCAACAGGATTACGTCAGCAGCAACTACAGCCACGCCGCCCGCGATATCAATGCCGCAGGCCTGAACCTGGTGGCGCAGTTGGTCGCGAGCAGCGCCGAGCACCCAGATCGCCTGAGCCTGAGCTGCAACCCCGATATCACCCTCGACCTGTTACCGATGATCGCCAAGCGCCGTGACGCGGGGGAAACCATCCTGATCGTCGGCCAGGTTCACACCGATTTGCCCTACATGCCGGGCGATTCCGAGTTGGGCATGGATGCGTTCGACTACCTGATCGATGCAAAGGACAGCACCACGCTGTTCTCCACACCGAACATGCCGGTGGGGTTCCAGGACCATTTCATCGGCCTGCATGCCAGCACGCTGGTGCGCGATGGCGGCACCTTGCAGATTGGTATCGGTTCCATGGGCGATGCGCTGACCGCCGCCTTACTGGCGCGCCAGGCCGATAATGAAGCATACCGCCTGCTGCTGACCGACCTGGATGTGTACCAATGGGCACCGCTGATCAGCCACGAAGGCGGTGTCGACCCCTTCGCCCGTGGCCTTTACGGGTGCAGCGAAATGTTCGTCAACGGCCTGTTGGTACTGGCGGATGCGGGAATTGTGCGGCGCAAGGTATACCCGGATATCGCGACCCAGGAGCAGGCCAATGCCGGCTTGCTGGACGATGCGGCGCAGCCTGACGGCGTGTCCATCCACGGTGGTTTCTTCCTCGGGCCACGCAGTTTTTACCAGCGCTTGCAGGAAATGACCCACGCCAAGCGCCTTGAATTCAACATGACCCGCATCAGCTACATCAACGAGCTGTACGGCCAGGAAGAACTTAAGCGTTTGCAGCGCCTGGATGCTCGGTTTATCAACAGCGCGATCATGGTGACGTTGCTCGGCGCGGGTGTGGCGGACCAGTTGGAAGACGGCCGCGTGCTCAGCGGCGTAGGCGGGCAGTACAACTTTGTGGCCCAAGGCCATGCGCTGGAGGGTGCGCGGTCGATCCTGATTTTGCGCAGCTGGCGCGAATCGGGCGGAGAGATCAGCTCCAATATCGTTTGGGATTATGGGCACTGCACTATTCCTCGGCACCTGCGGGATATCGTCATCACCGAGTATGGAATCGCCGATCTGCGCGGTCAGACGGATGCCAAGGTGATTGAGGCGTTACTCAATATCACCGACTCCAGGTTCCAGGATGACCTGATCGAAGAGGCACAGAAGGCGGGCAAGTTGCCCAGGGATTTCCAGCTCGATCCGCGATTTATCGACAACACACCGGAGCGGCTCAAGGGGATTCAGGCGCGGCATCGGCGTTTGTTTCCGGAGTACCCGCTGGGCAGCGATTTCACGGATGAAGAGCGGGATCTGTTGCGCGCATTGAACTGGCTCAAGAGCAAATTCAAGCTGACGGAAATTCTGGAGTTGGGTAAGGCGGCGTTGGATGCGCCGGAACCGCAAGCGTTTCCCGAGCATTTGAAGCGGATGCGGTTGGATAAACCGGAGGGGCTGAAAGAAGATTTATACCAGCGCCTGCTACTGGCCGGCCTCCAAGCCACCGCGCACTAACAAGCAACACAAGGCAAATATGGGAGGGGGCAAGCCCCCTCCCACATTTTGAATCGAGGTTATTCGATGAACGTAACTACGCCACCGGCCAACGACTTCACCCGCGCCAGCGACTCAACCCGATAACCCTGCGCATCCAGTTCCGCACGGCCACCCTGGAACGATTTCTCGATCACGATCCCCAGGCCGGCAACGGTTGCACCGGCCTGCTTGATGATCGAAATCAGCGCCTGGGACGCTTTGCCATTGGCCAGGAAGTCGTCGATCACCAACACGCGGTCGCTGCTGGTGAGGTGGCGCGGCGAGATGGCCACGGTGCTTTCGGTTTGCTTGGTGAACGAGTAAACGGTCGCCGACAGCAGGTTTTCAGTCAGGGTCAGGGACTGGTGCTTGCGGGCGAAGATCACCGGCACACCGAGGTTCAGCCCGGTCATGATCGCCGGTGCAATACCCGAGGCTTCGATGGTGACGATCTTGGTGATGCCCGAGTCCTTGAACAACGCGGCGAATTCATCACCGATCAGCTTCATCAGCGCCGGGTCGATCTGGTGGTTCAAAAAGGCGTCGACCTTGAGTACCTGATCGGAAAGCACGATGCCTTCTTCGCGAATTTTCTTGTGCAGTGCTTCCACGGAAAGCTTCCTCTAATGGCGCGATCTGCGCCGAAAGTAGATTGAAAAGTAGTCGATTCTAGCGCTTTAACATCGCGCGTATGTCCGCCAGGGCGGTGTTGCCGCGCACGGCCTTCACCTCGGTCGGGGTGTCGTCATTGCCTTCCCAGGCCAGGTCATCCGGCGGCAGTTCATCCAGGAACCGGCTGGGGGCGCAATCGATGATCTCGCCGTATTGCTTGCGCTTGGCAGCAAAGGTGAAGGCCAGGGTCTGACGCGCGCGGGTAATGCCGACGTAGGCCAGGCGCCGTTCTTCCTCGATGGTGTCGGCTTCGATGCTGGAGCGGTGCGGGAGGATTTCCTCTTCCATGCCCATGATGAACACGTAGGGAAATTCCAGGCCCTTGGAGGCATGCAAGGTCATCATCTGTACACCTTCGGCGCCGTCTTCCTCTTCCTGCTGACGTTCGAGCATGTCGCGCAGCACCAGCTTGCCGATGGCGTCTTCGACGGTCATCTCGCCGTCTTCGTCTTTTTCCAGGGTGTTCTTCAGCGCTTCGATCAGGAACCAGACGTTGCCCATGCGGTAATCCGCGGCCTTGTCGCTGGAACTGTTGGTGCGCAGCCAGTTTTCATAGTCGATGTCCATGACCATGCTGCGCAGGGCGCTGATCGGGTCTTCGCCGGCGCATTGCTCGCGCACCTTGTCCATGAAGCGCTTGAAGCGCGCCAGGCGATCGGTAAAACGCGTGTCCAGGTGCTCGCCCAGGCCGATCTCGTCGGTGGCGGCGTACATCGAAATCTTGCGTTCGGTGGCGTAGTTGCCGAGCTTTTCCAGAGTCGTCGAGCCGATTTCCCGGCGCGGCACGTTGATCACGCGCAGGAAGGCGTTGTCGTCGTCCGGGTTCACGATTAGGCGGAAGTAGGCCATCAGGTCTTTTACTTCCTGGCGTCCGAAAAAGCTGTTGCCCCCCGACAGGCGATACGGAATCTGGTGGTGCTGCAACTTCAACTCGATCAGTTTGGCCTGGTAGTTGCCGCGATACAAAATCGCAAAGTCGCTGTAGGGCCGATCGGTACGCAGGTGCAAGGTGAGCAACTCGACGGCCACGCGCTCGGCTTCCGCGTCTTCATTGCGACAGCGGATCACGCGGATTTCGTCGCCGTGGCCCATCTCACTCCACAGCTGTTTTTCAAACTCGTGGGGGTTGTTCGAGATCAGCACGTTGGCGCAGCGCAGGATGCGGCTGGTGGAGCGGTAGTTCTGCTCCAGCATGACCACTTTCAAGGACGGGTAATCGACCTTGAGCAGCATCAGGTTTTCCGGACGGGCGCCGCGCCAGGCATAGATCGACTGGTCATCGTCACCCACCACGGTGAACTGGTTGCGCTTGCCAATCAGCAACTTCACCAGCAAGTACTGGCTGGCGTTGGTGTCCTGGTATTCGTCCACCAGCAGGTAGCGCACCTTGTTCTGCCACTTTTCGAGGATGTCGGCGTGTTCCTGGAACAGCTTGACCGGCTGCAGGATCAAGTCGTCGAAATCCACCGCGTTGAACGCCTTGAGCGTGCGCTGATAGTGGGTGTAGACGATGGCGGCGGTCTGTTCCTTGGGGTTGCGCGCGTTTTCCAGGGCTTCGGGCGGCAGGATGAGGTCGTTTTTCCAGGCGCCGATCATGTTCTTGATCTCGTCGACGCCGTCGTCGCCCGCGTATTCCTTCTGCATGATGTCGGTCATCAAGGCCTTGACGTCGGTCTCGTCAAAGATCGAGAAGCCCGGCTTGTAGCCCAGCCGCGCATGCTCCTTGCGGATGATGTTCAGCCCCAGGTTGTGGAAGGTACACACCGTGAGGCCACGGCCTTCGCCACCCTTGAGCAGGGTGCCGACCCGCTCCTTCATCTCGCGCGCGGCCTTGTTGGTAAAGGTCATGGCGACGATGTACTGGGCGCGGATGCCACAGCTCTGGATCAGGTGCGCGATCTTGCGGGTGATCACGCTGGTCTTGCCGGAACCGGCACCGGCGAGCACCAATAGAGGGCCGCCGACGTAGTTCACGGCTTCTTGCTGCCGGGGATTGAGTCGGGACATACAGAATTTCGGGAGTCGTTGTTCAAAAGGGCGGGCATTTTAACAGGCTGGCAAGATTCTGCTGCCCTGGATCGACGGTGTGACGTACCACTCGATCTAAATTTGCCGGTTTTGCTACTTTGCCGCAGGATGTCGAGGCTTTTTACGCTTAAAACAGCGACAAATGCTTACACCTGCGCATTTGATAACCCCTATCATTGGTGATTATCAGGCCGCACGTCATAATGCCCGCCGCCAACGAAATTTTGCAGAGTCTAGGGAGCTAGCTTGTCTACGCCTGTCGAACCCTTGCGTTTGCTGCTACTGGCCGATACGCCTGAGTGGGCAGCGTTGTTGCGCGAGTGCCTGGCGCCGATGGGCGATGGGGCTGTGCTGATCAGCGCGCCAAACTGGGACTCGGTGAGTCGTCTGTTCGACGATGACGCCAGCGCCGTGCTGTTGACCACGTCCAGCCTGCAACCCGGCCCTGGCCAGTGCAGCTTGCCGTGCGTATTGCTGTTGGAGCAGGAGCCGCTGGTTTCGCCGCTTGGCGTCAGTGACTGGCTGATCCGTGATGCATTGGACGCCGACATACTGCGCCGCTGCCTGCGTCATGTGCGTGAGCGCGGCGTGCTGGAAAACACCCTGCAACGCCTGGCCGAGCAAGACCCGCTCACCGGTATCGCCAACCGCCAGGGCTTCCAGACCCTCCTTGCGGCGCGGCTGGCCGAGAACGAAGGCCGCGGTCTGGCCCTCGGTCATCTGGACCTCGACAACTTCCGCCACGCCAACGATGCCCTCGGCCACCAGGCTGGCGACCGCTTGATCCTGCAGGTGGTTTCGCGGCTCAAGAGCCAACTTGAAATCGGCGACCAACTGGCACGCCTGGGCAGCGACGAGTTCGCCTTGCTGATTGACACCCGCCGCGCACCGCAACGCGCAGAGTGGATGGCCGAGCGCATCACCGAAGCCATGGCCGAGCCGTACTGGGTGGATGGCGAAAGCCTGCTGATCGGTTGCAGCCTGGGCGTGGCCCATGCCCGCGCCCGCGCTGGCGCCGACCCATTGATGTGGCACGCCCATATCGCCATGCAGCAAGCCAAGAGCACCCAAGGCTGTACCTTCCATATCTTCAACGAACGCATCAACCGCAACGCGCGCAGCCTCGCCGATCTGGAAAGTGAACTGCGCCGCGCCTTGCGCCGCGATGAACTGGAGCTGCATTACCAGCCGCGCCTGGACCTGGATGACGGCCACATCGTTGGCCTCGAAGCCCTGGTGCGCTGGCGCCACGGCGAGCGCGGCCTGTTGCCGCCTAGCGAGTTTGTGCCTTTGGCCGAACAGAGCGGCCTGATCGTACCGTTGGGCTACTGGGTAATCTCCCGCGCCCTGCGCGACATGCAAGACCTGCGTGAGCGCGGCCTGCCGCCGTTGCACATGGCGGTCAACCTGTCGTTCCGCCAGTTCCAGGACAGCCAGTTGCTCTCAACCCTCAGCCGATTGATCGCTGAGCGCGGCGTAGAGGCGCAATGGCTGGAGTTCGAACTGACCGAAACCGCCGTAATGCGCCGTAGCGATCTGGTCAAGCAGACCATGGACGCCCTCGGCCGGCTCGGTGTGCGGTTTTCCCTGGACGACTTTGGCACCGGTTTCTCCTCGTTCGTGCACCTCAACAGCCTGCCGATTGCCTTGTTGAAGATCGACAAGAGTTTTGTCGGCGGCATGGAAGAGCGCGAAGAGAACCGCAAGCTGGTGCACGCGATGATCAACCTGGCCCACAACCTCAACCTGGAAGTGGTGGCCGAGGGCGTGGAAACCCCGGAGCAGCTGGCGCTTTTGCGATTGTTTGGCTGTGACCAAGCCCAGGGCTATCTGATCAGCAAGCCGTTGCCGTTACCGGAGTTGGTGGATTACCTCACATTCGGCAAGGGCCAGCAGGCGCTGTTGGGCTGCTGACCTGCAAACCCAATCAACGGTGGAAGGGTAGGGTTTTACTCTGTTTGTGCAGCCTGAAACGAGGCTTGAACCTCAGGCTCCTGGCGAATCATCCGCTTCATCTTCGCCTCGAACGCCCAGGTCAGGCTTACCGCCGCACAGGCCAGGCCGAGTGCCAAACCCCACCATACACCGGTTGGCCCCCAGCCCAGCGTGAACGCCATCAACCACGCTGAAGGCGCGCCGATCAACCAGTAGCAGCCCAGCCCCACCAGGAAGGTGGTCTTGGCGTCCTTGAGTCCCCGGATGCAGCCCATGGCGATGGTCTGCACGCCGTCGAACAACTCGAACCAAGCCGCGACGGCCAGCAGGCTGACGGCGAGCACGATCACCTCGTGGAACGCCGGGTCGTCATGGTCGAGGAACAGGCCGATCAGCGGGTCGGAAAACAGCCACAACACCACAGCAAATCCCAACATTATCGTCGCCCCAAAGCTGATGCCGACGCGACCGGCCATGCGCGCCTGCAACAATTGCCCGGCTCCATAGTGCTGGCCGATGCGCATGGTCACCGCGTAGGACATACCCGCAGGGACCATGAATGCCACCGAGACGATCTGCAGGGCGATCTGATGCGCCGCCAGTTGCGTACTGCCCATGGTGCCCATGCACAGCGCGGCAAAGGCAAACAGCCCGACTTCGACCGCGTAGGTGCCGCCAATCGGCAGGCCCAGGCGCCACAATTCACGCAGGTATTGGGTATTGAGGCGCAGCAGGCCGGTGCTTAGCGGGTAGGCGGCGTAAGCACGGTTGCTGCGGATGTACCACATCAATGTCAGGGCCATGCCATTGGCGACGATGGCGGTGACCAGGCCAATACCCATCAAGCCGAGTTTCGGCAGGCCGAACATGCCTTCGATCAACGCGTGATTGAGCAGGTAGTTCAGCACCGTGCCGCCGAGGCTGATCACCATCACCGGGGTGGCCTTGCCGATGGCGCTGGTGAAGCCGCGCAAAGCCATGAAACTCAGGTAGCCGGGCAGGGCAAATGGCAGCATGGTCAGAAATTGCCCCGCCGACTGCACGTTGGTGTCGGTCTGGCCGAACATCAGCAGCACCGGCTTGAGGTTCCACAGCAGCAGCGCCGCGGCCAGCGCCATCAGCCAGGCGAGCCACAGCCCGGCCTGGGTCAGGCGGGTAGCACCTTCGATGTCGCCGGCGCCGTGACGGATCGCCACCAAGGTGCCCACGGCGGCGATCACCCCAATGCAGAAGATCGACACGAACGAATAGCTAGCCGCGCCCAGGCCTCCACCGGCCAAGGCTTCGGGGCTCAGGCGCGCCATCATCAGGGTGTCGGTCAGCACCATCAGCATGTGCGCCAACTGTGAAGCAATCAACGGCCCTGACAGCCGCAGGATGGCCCAGAGTTCGGTACGTGCCGGATGCTGCATGATCATCACACTCAGAAAGTCGGAGGGTCGGGAGGGTTTGATTCTCGGCCCTCTCAGCCCATTGCACAAAGGGATAAAAGCGATCATTCGCATGATTAAAACTCATGCCAGATTGATTCTGGTAGGGTTTAGGCGTCCTGCTGTCGGAGCTTTCCTTATGTCGCGTCGTCTTCCTCCTCTTTATGCGTTACGGGCATTTGAAGCAGCCTCCCGGCATAACTCCTTTACCCGTGCCGCCGAAGAACTGTCGATTACCCAGAGTGCGGTGAGCCGACATATCCGCACGCTGGAAGAGCATTTCGCCTGCCGCCTGTTCCAGCGAAGTGGCCGTAACCTTCAGCTCACCGAATCAGCGCGCCTGCTGTTGCCCGGTGTGCGCGAGGGGTTCGCGGCGCTGGAACGGGCCTGCCATACCCTGAACGCCGAGGATGACATCCTGCGCATGAAGGCGCCGTCCACCCTGACCATGCGCTGGTTGTTGGCGCGGCTCAGCCGCTTTCGGGCGTTACAACCGGGCAATGAAGTGCAACTGACCAGCGCCTGGATGAATGTGGATGAAGTGGATTTCAATCAAGAGCCTTTCGACTGTGCGGTGCTGTTGAGCTATGGGCACTTTCCGGCGGACTGGGAAGCCAGCTACTTGTTCCCTGAGTTGTTAATACCCGTGGGCGCGCCGAACCTGTTGAACGATGGCCCTTGGGACGTAAATCGCCTGGCCGCTACCGAGTTGCTGCACCCCACGCCCGACCGCAGGGACTGGCGCAAATGGCTGGAGCGCATGGGGCTGTCGAACCAGGTATCGCTCAAGGGCGGGCAGGTGTTCGATACGCTTGAACTGGGCATGATTGCTGCCGCTCGTGGTTATGGCGTGTCCATGGGCGATCTGCTGATGGTGGCCGAAGATGTCGCGCAGGGACGCTTGAGTTTGCCGTGGCCGACGGCGGTTGCGAGTGGGGAAAGTTACTATCTGGTGTGGCCGAAAACCCGTCCGGGTGGTGAACGCTTGCGGCGCCTGGCGGATTTCCTCCAGAGCGAGGTGCATTCCATGGTTTTACCTTCCGTCGAACGCCTCAATTGAAGGGTTCGCGCCTTATCACGCAACCGTTTGCGTGATACCCCTGCGATTCGCTCAAGTATTGCCAGGCGCAGCCGAAGTAGGTGTGTTGGAACCATCGTGCTCCAACGTTTCCCACCAGATAATTTGCCGAGCAGCGCTATGAGATCAGGATGATCCTGGCCTCGGCCAGGAGCTGTCATGTCTCAACCCCGCGCCCGGATCGCCTCGCAGTTAGGCCTCGCATTAGCCGTGATTCTGGCTGTCGCCATCGGCGGCAGTACCGTTTTCGCCTTGCGTTCCCTTGATTCCGCCAACCTCGATACCCGCGAGGAGCACCTGGCCAGCGAAGCGCGATTGCTCGCCGACCAACTCAATACGTTCCACAGCACGTTGCGCGAGAGCACCCAGCGTCTGACCGGACTGTTTGAGAAGCGCTTCAGCGCCGGGTTGCGGGTGCAGGCAGACCAGATGGTCGCGGTGGCCGGGGTCCAGACGCCGAGCTTGTTGCTGGGCAGCGAAGTGCTCAACAACAACTTCAGTGAAGTGGATGAGTTCAAGCAGATGTCCGGCGGCGTGGCCACCGTGTTCGTGCGCAGCGGCGACGACTTTGTCCGCGTCAGCACCTCCCTGACCAAGCAGGACGGCAGCCGCGCCATTGGCACTGTGCTTGACCGCCAGGGCCCGGCTTACCAGCGTGTGCTCGGTGGCCAGGCGTATATCGGCCGCGCGGTGTTGTTCGACCGCTCCTACATGACTCAGTACAGCCCCGTGCGCGACACCAGCGGCAAAGTGATCGCCGTGCTGTTCATCGGTTTTGACTACACCGACGCCCAGGCCGCGCAGTTCGAGAACCTCAAGCGCTTCCGCATCGGCCATACCGGTTCCCTGGCGTTGCTCGACGAGCAGAAGCGCTGGCTGGTGCCGCCAGCCGGTGTGCAGGCGTTGGATCAAGCGGTTCCTGTGATGTTGGACTTGGCCAAGACCCCAGGCAAAGGCCGCTTCTGGAGCGACAAGAACGAAGACTTCTACAGCGTTTCGGTGCCCTTCGATGGCGGCCCATGGGCCGTGGTCGCGAGCATGCCGAAGGCTGAAATCCGCGCGGTGACCTGGGCAGTAGGCATTCGCCTGGTGATCGGCAGCGTGCTGGCGATGCTGCTGGCGGTAGGCGCTACGGTGTGGCTGCTGCGCAGCAAACTGCAACCCTTGAGCGACCTGGTGCGCCAGGCCGAAGCCTTGGGCGCGGGCGACTTGAGTGCGCGTCTCAACGTGTCCAGCCATGATGAAATCGGCCAACTGGCCCGCAGCTTCAATCAGATGGGTGAAGCGCTGTCGACCATGGTTTCCCACATCCGCAAGGCGGCCGAAGAGGTCAACAGCCGTGCCCAGGCGCTGTCCGGGTTGTCCGGCGGGGCTTATGACGGCATGGAGCAGCAGTCCGGCGAAATCACCAGCATGGCTGGCGCGGTGGAAGAGTTCAGTGCAACGTCGCTGAATATCGCCGACAACATGGGCAACACCGAGCGTCTGGCCCAAGAGAATGCCCAGCAAACCCGTATCGGCCGCACCTCGATGCAAGAGGCGTCGTCGTCGCTGGAGCATATCGCGACCGCGCTGAACAGCACGGCCACGGTGATCAATACCCTCGGCCAGCGCTCCCAGGAAATCGGCGGCATCGTCGGTGTGATCACCTCCATCGCCGAGCAGACCAACCTGCTGGCGCTCAACGCCGCCATCGAGGCGGCTCGCGCCGGTGAGCAAGGTCGTGGGTTTGCCGTGGTGGCTGACGAAGTACGTAACCTGGCCTCGCGTACCCGCGAAGCCACCGATGAAATTTCCGGGATGATCCAGAGCATCCAGCGGGAGACCGGTAACGCCATCAGCACAATGGAGCACGGCAACACGCTGATGCAGGAAGGCCTGTCGCGCAACGCCGACGTGGCCTCGGCCCTGGCGCGTATCGACGAGCAGAGCCGTTCGGCCGGTCAGCAGTTCGCGGCGATTACCACGGCAACGCAAGAGCAAAGCAGCACCGCGACGTTGCTCAGCAGCAACTTGCAGAGCATCGCGCTGGCCAACAGCGAGCAGCGGGAAGTGGTGTCGAACCTGGCGATTACAGCCAAGGAACTGGAGACGTTGGCGGCTGGCTTGCGGCATGAAGTGGATCGCTTTCGCTGAAGCCATTGCGGTACAAAAATGTGGGAGGCGCCAGGCTCAATTGATCGCAGCCGGGCGGTATTGCAGCGCCTCCTTCAGATGGTCCCGGCTGATATTGTCCACTTGATCCAGATCCGCCAGGGTGCGCGCTACTTTGAGCAACCGATGAGCCGCCCGCAGCGACAAAGTCAGCCGCTCGCAGGCGCTCTCCAGCCAGCTTTCATCGGCTTTCGCCAACTGACAGTGCTCACGCAGCCTCGGCAGATCAAGAAAGGCGTTGGCGCAGCCCTGGCGCTGTTGCTGACGCTCCCGCGCATCGGCCACCAGGGCTGAGGCCGTTGCCGTGGTCTCTCCAGCCTGCTGGGTGGGATTGAGCGCAGTGGTTTCACGCGCCACGGTAAGGTGCAGGTCGATCCGATCCAGCAAGGGGCCAGACAGCTTGTTGCGATACCGCTGGATCTGTTCCGGCGTGCAGCGACAACGCCCAGTGGGCTCACCCATGTAGCCGCATGGGCAGGGGTTCATCGCCGCTACCAGCTGAAAGCGCGCCGGGAAACTCACGCGGTCGCGGGCGCGGGAAATCACGATATGGCCCGACTCCAATGGCTCGCGCAGAACTTCCAGCACCTTGCGATCAAACTCCGGCAATTCGTCCAGGAAGAGCACGCCATGGTGCGCCAGGGTGATTTCCCCTGGCTGCGGTTTCGACCCACCGCCCACCAATGCCGGCCCTGACGCCGAGTGGTGCGGCTGGCGGAACGGCCGGTGCGGCCAGTGGCTCAGTGGGGCGAGACTGACCACCGACTGAATGGCCGCCACTTCGAGGGCCTCCTGTTCGCTCAGCGGTGGCAGCAAACCGGGCAGGCGGCTGGCGAGCAAGGTCTTGCCGGTACCCGGTGGCCCACTGAACAGCAGGTTATGTGCGCCCGCTGCGGCAATCAGCAATGCCCGCTTGGCGGCCAGCTGACCCTGCACTTCGCTCAAATCAGGGTACGGCTTGTTCAGGTACTGCAAGCCATCGGACTTGTAGGGCTCAATCGGCACATGCCCATTGAGGTGCGCTACCACCTGCAGGAGGTGATCCACTGCAATCACTTTCAAACCCGACGCCAGGCATGCTTCCTCCGCGTTCGCCCGCGGCACTATCACCGTGCGCCCGGCCTTGCGCGCCGCTAAAGCCGCTGGCAACACACCTTTGACTGCGCGCACTTCACCGGACAACGCCAACTCACCCAGGCATTCAACGTCATCGAGCATCAACGCCGGCACTTGCACACTGGCGGCGAGGATCCCCAATGCAATCGCCAAATCAAAACGCCCGCCGTCCTTGGGCAGGTCGGCGGGCGCGAGGTTGAGGGTGATACGGCGCGAGGGGGATTGCAGGGCGCAGTTGAGAATGGCGCTGCGAACGCGGTCCTTGCTTTCCTTGACGGCGGTTTCGGGTAAACCCACCAGGGTCAAGGACGGCAAACCATTGGCCATGTGCACCTCGACGGTGACGGCGGGGGCTTCTACGCCGACCTGGGCGCGGCTGTGGACGATGGCGAGGGACATGCTCGTTCCTTGAAATGGGAGGCCGCTTCCTGCGGTTTTTCAAGGGTAGACGAGGTGGAGAAGGGCGAGGCGGGGAGGTTTTACAGAACGTATCCAGAGCAAAGGTGGGAGAGGACTGGCCCCATCCCACACTGATCGCATTTATTCAGCCGCAGGTGTCAACCGCGCTTCCAGCTCTGTGACTTTGGCCTCCAGACTCTCCAGTCGCGCACGGGTGCGGGCGAGCACCACCATCTGGCTGTCAAATTCTTCCCGGCTGACCAGATCAAGCTTGCTGAAACCACTTTGCAGCAAAGCCTTGAACTGACTTTCGATTTCATTGCGGGGCAGCGGGGTTTCGCCGCTGAACAGGCGAGAGGCGTGGCCGCTCAGGGCGTCGAGGAGGTCTTTGGGCGCGAGCATGGGAAATATTCCGGAAAACTGTTGGCGGGCAGTGTATCACGCAGCGTCTATAGTCTTTTTCACGGCCTGCGGCGCACGCTTTTCGCGCATCGGGCCGGGCGGCGTCGCACTGTTTTCGTGCGCATTGCAGCCGCCAAGTAGCCCCGTGGGTGGGGTTAAGCGGGCAAGGGACTGATTTCAGTGATTTTTACGGAGATGGCAAGGTTTCTGCTTAGACGATCATGACCCATGCACTGATGCAGTCGCTGTGACGAATGCAGTGCGCCGACGGATCAGGGGTACAGGTTTCGTCACCAGTGGTTCGCTGGCGTCCCAATGGCAACTGCCCTTGCGACGATGCGTTACAAAGCCAGGCACTGCGCTTAGACTTGAGACGGGTTTGTTTTCCTGGGGCAAGTCCACCAATTCGGGAGAGAGTTTTCATGAAGCTAGTCACTGCCATCATCAAGCCGTTCAAGTTGGACGATGTACGCGAGTCGTTGTCCGAGATCGGCGTGCAGGGCATTACCGTTACTGAGGTCAAGGGCTTCGGTCGGCAGAAGGGTCACACCGAGCTGTATCGCGGCGCGGAATACGTAGTCGATTTCCTGCCGAAGGTGAAGATTGATGTCGCCATTGACGACAAGGATCTTGACCGGGTTATCGAGGCGATAACCAAGGCCGCCAACACCGGCAAGATTGGTGACGGCAAGATCTTCGTGGTCAATCTGGAACAGGCTATTCGCATCCGTACCGGCGAAACCGATACCGACGCAATCTAAGCCGCCAAACCCCAACGCCCCAGGAGAAAACAATATGACTCTGCGTAAATTCGCAGGGCTCGGAGCCCTGTTGTCCATCGTAATGCCAAGCCTGGCCATGGCGGCAGACGAAGTGGCTGCTCCAGTCCTCAACTCCGGCGACACCGCCTGGATGCTGACCGCCACCGCACTGGTGCTGTTCATGACCATCCCCGGCCTGGCGCTGTTCTACGGCGGCATGGTCCGCTCCAAAAATATTCTGTCGGTGATGATGCAGTGCTTCGCTATCACTGGCCTGATCAGCATCCTGTGGGTCGTCTACGGCTACAGCATTGCGTTCGATACCACCGGTATGGAACAGGGTGTAGTCAATTTCAATTCCTTCTTCGGCGGCATGGGCAAGGCGTTCCTGGCGGGCGTGACCCCGGCCAGCATCACCGGGCCTGCGGCGTTGTTCCCGGAAGCGGTGTTCATCACCTTCCAGATGACCTTCGCCATCATCACCCCGGCGCTGATCGTGGGTGCCTTTGCTGAGCGCATGAAGTTCTCCGCGATGCTGATCTTCATGGGCATCTGGTTCACCCTGGTCTATGCGCCCATCGCGCACATGGTCTGGAGCGGCAACGGCGGCCTGATGTGGGACTGGGGCGTGCTGGACTTCGCCGGCGGCACCGTGGTGCACATCAACGCTGGTGTGGCTGGTCTGGTGGCGTGCATCGTGCTCGGCAAGCGTAAAGGCTTCCCGACCACCCCAATGGCACCGCACAACCTGGGTTACACCCTGGTGGGCGCGGCAATGCTGTGGATCGGCTGGTTCGGCTTCAACGCCGGTTCTGCTGCTGCCGCCAACGGCACCGCCGGCATGGCGATGCTGGTGACTCAGATCGCTACCGCTGCTGCGGCGCTGGGCTGGATGTTCGCCGAGTGGATCACTCACGGTAAGCCAAGCGCACTGGGCATTGCCTCGGGCGTGGTGGCTGGCTTGGTGGCCGTTACACCGGCCGCTGGCACCGTTGGCCCAATGGGCGCCCTGGTGATCGGCCTGGTGGCGGGCGTGGTCTGCTTCTTCTGCGCGACCAGCCTCAAGCGCAAGCTCGGCTACGATGACTCTCTGGACGCATTCGGCGTGCACGGTATCGGCGGTATCGTCGGTGCGATCCTCACCGGTGTGTTCGCAGCCCCTGCATTGGGCGGCTTCGGCACCGTGACTGACATCGCGGCTCAAGTCTGGATCCAGTGCAAAGGTGTCGGCTTCACCGTGATCTACACGGCTATCGTCACCTACGTCATCCTCAAGGTACTCGACATGGTCATGGGCCTGCGTGTTACCGAAGAGGAAGAGGCTGTCGGCCTCGACCTGGCGCAACACAACGAACGCGGCTACAACTTGTAAGTACGCGTTAAAAAGATGCCCGGCTTGCCGGGCATTTTTTTGCCTGGCGTTTGTCAGTCGTAAGAGGCTGTGCGGTTTTTTGCGCTGACTTTGTGATCGGGCGCGCACGGCACTTTTCACCGTGCGAATGTCTTACAGGCATGTAGGCGTATTCGACACTTTGTTTTTTCCCTGAGCGCGCTAGAATGCGCGCCGATGGGCGGAGAACTGTATGTGGCAACAGACCCTGATTACCCTGCGGGCCAAGCCCCGGGGCTTTCACCTGGTGACCGATGAGTTGCTCGCCGGCTTGCCTGAATTGAAGGCGTGTCGTGTGGGCCTGTTGCACCTGTGGTTGCAGCACACCTCGGCCTCGTTGACCGTCAACGAGAATGCCGACCCGGCGGTTCGCCGTGACTTCGAACGTTTTTTCAACGCGCTGGTGCCGCAAGGCCGTGCCGGGTTCGAACACAACGACGAAGGTCCGGATGACCTGCCGGCGCACTTCAAGGCCAGTCTCCTGGGCTGCCAGCTGAGTTTGCCGGTCAATGCCGGCCGCTTGGCGATGGGGACCTGGCAAGGTGTTTATCTGGGCGAGCACCGTGATCATGGCGGTGCTCGTAAAGTCCTCGCCACCTTGCACGGTGATGGGGCATAAGCCACTGGTTATCCAGTGGATGTTGATTTTTCTCCGGCGACCTCGACAGAGGGCGAAGCTGGGCTATAACTAATCTGCTTTTCGCAAGTCATGAGGTAGAACATGAGCGACGATGATCTGGAAAACGACGAACTCGAAGTAGGTGACGAAGACGACACCGAAGAAGGTCTTGAAGCTGCAGCGGAAGACGTTGCGGACGACGACGGTGGCGATGATGCACCTGCCCCGGCGGCCAAAGGCAAAGCCAAGGCAGCTGTTTCGGTAGATGAATTGCCGAGCGTTGAGGCCAAGAACAAAGAGCGCGATGCCCTGGCCCGTGCGATGGAAGAATTCCTCGCTAAAGGCGGCAGAGTGCAGGAAGTCGAGGCTAACGTGGTGGCAGACCCACCCAAGAAGCCGGATAACAAGTACGGCAGCCGACCTATCTGAGGTCAGTCACCTGCTTGTAAGAAAAAGCCCGCCGTCGCTGCGGGCTTTTTCATGCCTGTGAGCTTTGTGATCATCCAAATGTGGGAGGGGTTTTGCCCCCTCCCACATTTGGATCTCCAGTGTTATTGCCAGCTGCGTAGCAGTGCTGGCAATTCGGTCAGGCTGCGAATCTGCGCATCCGGGTGCTTATCGCCTTCCCACACCTTGCCTGTCGGGTTGAACCACACCGCCCGCAACCCAGCCTGCTGCGCCCCGGCGATGTCATCGCCCGGATGGTCGCCAACATGCACCGCCGCACTGGCGTCCACGCCACCACGCTGCAACGCCTCTTGAAACAATCGCGCATCCGGTTTGGCAATCCCGATATCTTCAGCGCGCAGGGCGAAATGGAAATAATCCGCCAGGCCAACGCGCTGCACATCGGCATTGCCGTTGGTGATCACGCCGAGCAGGAAGTGCTGGCGCAGGGCCTTGAGCATCGGCTCGGCTTCCGGAAACACGCTGATCTGGTGGCGGGCGTGAATGAACGCTTCGAAGCACACATCCGCCATCTCCGTGGCTTGCGGCTGTGGATATCCGGCCTCCTCGAAGGCGTGCATCAGCACCCGGTGGCGCAACACGCTGATGCGGTGCTTTAGCTCCGGATGACGTTGCAATACCTGTTGGCGCAGGCTGGCGAAATGCTCCAGCGGCAGATCACCGACCTTGGAGGCATGCACGGCCAGCCATTCGCGCATCGACGCTTCGGCGCTGATGATGACGGGTACGTTGTCCCAGAGCGTGTCGTCCAGGTCGAAGGTGATCAGCTTGATACTCATGAGTCGCCGCCCTTGATGCGTTTGGCCCGTGGATGGGCGCTGTCGTACACCGTTGCCAGGTGTTGGAAGTCCAGATGGGTGTAGATCTGCGTGGTCTTGATATCGGAGTGGCCGAGCAGCTCCTGCACGGCGCGCAGGTCCTGGGATGACTCCAGCATATGGCTGGCAAAGGAGTGCCGCAGCATATGCGGGTGCAGGTTCTGCCCCAGTTCGCGCTCGCCGGCGGCCTTGACCCGCACCTGAATCGCCCGTGGCCCCAGGCGCCGGCCTTGCTGGCTGATAAACACGGCGTCGTCCGCCGGGTTGGCCAGCGCCCGCAGCGGCAGCCAAAGTTGCAGGGCTTCGCGGGCCTTTCTGCCCACCGGCAGCACGCGGGTTTTGCTGCCCTTGCCGAGGACTTGCACCAGTCCGTCCGCCAGGTCCAACTGGTCCAGGTTCAGGCCGGTCAGTTCCGACAGGCGCAGGCCCGAGGAATAGAAAAGCTCCAGGATCGCCTGGTCGCGGTGGGCGAGGAAGTCGTCTTCCACGGCGCCGTCGAGCAATTGCAGGGCGCGGTCGGTGTCCAGGGTCTTGGGCAGGCGCCGTTCGCCCTTGGGCGCAGACAGGCCGTTGGCCGGGTCGTGATCGCACAGGCCTTCGCGGTTGAGGTAGTGATAGAGCCCGCGTACAGCCGACAGCAGGCGCGCCAGGCTGCGCGAGGACTGGCCGGCGTGGTGCAGGCGTGCGATCAGGCTGCGCAGGTTCTGGATATCCAGGGCCTTCCAACTGGTGACCTGCTGTTTTTCGCAGTAGGCCAGGACCTTGTTCAAGTCCCGTCGGTAGGCTTCCAGCGTGTGGGGCGACACCTGACGCTCGTTGCGCAGGTGAGCGCAGTAAGCGTCCAGTTGCCGTTCCATGGCTAGCGCACCGCGCGCAGGGCGGTGGTGAAGCGCGGTAGAACGCGGCCCAGCACTTCGGCGATATAGGTCAGGAACAGCGTGCCCACCGAGCTTTTGTAGTGCGCAGGATCACGGCTCGCGATGGCCAGCACGCCATGCAAACCTTGATGGCTGAGGGCGACGACTGCAGTGGAACCGATCTCCTTGCGCTGTTCGGCGCCAAACAGGAAGTCCAGCTCGTGCTCGCGCAGGGTGCCGCTGATGCTCTTGCCCTCGGACAACAGGCCGCCAATCGCGGTCTGCGCGTCGCTGCCGCTGACCCAACGGCCCACGGGCATCGGGTTGTCGCTGAACAGGATCAGGCTGACAAATGGCACCTGGAAGTCCTGGCGCAGGCTGTCTTCTACCGCGATCACGGTTTCTTCCAGGCTGGTGGCGTCCATCAGGGCAAGAATCAGGCGACGGGTCTTGTCGAACAGGCGGTCGTTGTCGCGGGCGACGTCCATCAGGTGCGAGAGCTTGTGACGCATCTCGATGTTGCGCTCGCGCAGGATCTTCATCTGTCGTTCCACCAGCGACACGGTGTCGCCACGCTGGTGGGGGATGCGCAACGCCGGCAGCAGTTCTTCGTGCTCGACGAAGAAATCCGGGTTCGCCTCAAGGTACGCCGCGACAGCAGCGGCCTCCAGACTTTCGCTCGGGGTTGCGGGTGCGGGTACTTGAGGCTTATCGGTCATTAGCTGGGCTCACTCATAGACGGACCTGTCCTTCGTATACACGCGAGGCCGGCCCGGTCATCAGCACCGGGTGGCCAGGGCCTGCCCATTCGATGGACAGGCGTCCACCGGGCAGGTCGATCAGCAGCGGCGAATCCATCCACCCCTGGCTGATCGCGGCGACGGCAGCGGCGCAAGCACCGGTGCCGCATGCCTGGGTTTCGCCGGCGCCGCGTTCCCATACACGCAATTGCGCGCGGGAACGGTCGATCACCTGCAGGAAACCCACGTTGACCCGCGCCGGAAAGCGCGGGTGGTGTTCGATCTTCGGCCCCAGTTCATGCACGGGGGCATTGTTGATGTCGTTGACCCGCAGTACGGCATGGGGGTTGCCCATGGACACGGCGGCGATGTCCACCGACTGGCCGTCCACATCCAGCGCGTAGCTGACGGCCTGCTCGGTGGCCTGGAACGGAATATCCGCCGGCACCAGGCGTGGCGCGCCCATGTTGACGCTGATCTGGCCGTCGCTGCGGATATCCAGTTCGATCACGCCGCTCTTGGTCTCGACGCGGATCTGGCGCTTGGCAGTCAGGCGCTTGTCCAGCACGAAACGCGCGAAGCAGCGCGCACCGTTGCCACACTGCTCCACTTCGGAGCCGTCGGAGTTGAAGATCCGATAGCGGAAATCCACCTCCGGGTTGCTCGGCGCTTCGACAAGCAGCAATTGGTCGAAACCAATCCCGGTATGCCGGTCGCCCCACTGTTTAGCGTGCTTGGGCAGGATGTGCGCGTGCTGGCTGACCAGGTCCAGGACCATGAAATCATTGCCCAGCCCGTGCATCTTGGTAAAACGCAGCAGCATGGCTTACTCCGGCAGCAGGCTTTCGCCAGCATACAACTCGGCTACCGTCTCGCGGCGACGCACTTCAAACGCTTGATCACCGTCCACCAGCACCTCGGCGGCACGGCCGCGGGTGTTGTAGTTGGAACTCATGACAAACCCGTAGGCACCGGCCGAATGCACGGCCAGCAGATCGCCTTCTTCCAGGGCCAACTGACGATCCTTGGCCAGGAAGTCACCGGTTTCGCAGATCGGGCCGACGATGTCATAGGCGCGGGCTTCGCTGTCGCGAGGCGTCACTGCGGTGACATTCATCCAGGCCTGATACAGCGCCGGGCGGATCAGGTCGTTCATCGCCGCGTCGACGATGGCGAAATCCTTGTGTTCGGTGTGCTTGAGGTACTCGACCTGGGTCAGCAGCACGCCGGCGTTGGCGACGATATAGCGACCGGGCTCGAACATCAGTGTCAGGTCGCGGCCTTCAATGCGCTTACGCACGGCCTGGATATAGTCGGCGATCAGCGGTGGCTCTTCATCGCGATAGCGCACGCCGACGCCACCACCGAGGTCGATATGGTGCAGGTAGATGCCGCACTCGCCGAGGCGGTCGATCAACGCCAGCAAGCGGTCGAGGGCATCAAGGAACGGCGGGAGGCTGGTCAGTTGCGAGCCGATATGGCAGTCGACACCCAGCACTTCCAGGTTTGGCAGTTGGGCGGCGCGGATGTACACATCTTCGGCGTCGGCAATGGCGATGCCGAACTTGTTCTCTTTGAGACCGGTGGAAATGTACGGGTGGGTGCCGGCATCGACGTCCGGGTTGACGCGCAGGGAGATCGGCGCACGAACGCCCATCTCGGCGGCTACGACTTGCAGGCGCTCCAGCTCGTCGGTGGATTCGATATTGAAGCAATGCACACCGACTTCGAGGGCGCGGCGCATGTCTTCGCGGCTCTTGCCGACGCCGGAGAACACAATCTTGTCAGCCTGACCGCCAGCCGCCAGTACTCGCTCCAGCTCGCCACGGGACACGATGTCAAAACCAGCGCCCAGACGCGCCAGGACATTCAGTACACCCAGGTTGGAGTTGGCCTTGACTGCGTAGCACACCAGGTGCGGTACGCCGTCCAGTGCGTCGGTGAAGGAGCGGTATTGCGCTTCGATGTGAGCGCGGGAGTACACGTACGTCGGGGTGCCAAAGCGCTGGGCAATCGCGGACAGCGCCACGCCTTCCGCGAACAGCTCGCCGTCCCGGTAGTTAAAAGCGTCCATGGAGTTCCCTTATTCGTAGGTGTCGTGCTTATGCGCTTTGGATGGCTTTTGCGACGATTGCGCCTGTTCATTCGGGTCTTTGCTGTCATCGGGCAGGTACAGCGGGCCTTTTTGACCACAGGCACTAACGAGGCAAGCGACCGCGACGAGCGCAGCAAGGGAAGAGATCAGGCGCTTCATGGCGAAATCCTTGAATATGCATTAATTGCGCCCGAGTATACCGACCACCCGCCAGCTTGCCTATGCGCTGAAATACCCGTCCGGCGGGGGTTTGCCGACACGAAGGTGAAGCAGGCTACGCTGGCAGAGGATATTTCGTACCGTCATCGGTAGCGAAATCGGTATCCTTTGCAATCGGCGAAGCTCGCCCGTATCGTGCGGCGCTTGAGCAAAACCAGACACTTTTGAGGTTGCCACAATGAGTTTGACCGAAGCCCGTTTTCACGACCTGGTGGATTCGACCCAGCAGGCGCTGGAAGATATTTTCGACGACAGCGGCCTGGACGTGGACCTGGAAAACTCGGCCGGCGTGCTGACCGTCAAGTTCCAGAGCGGCCAACAGTTGATCTTCAGCCGTCAGGAGCCGCTGCGTCAGTTGTGGTTGGCGGCGCGTTCCGGTGGCGTTCACTTCGACTACGACGAAGAAAGCGGCAAATGGCAATGCGACAAGAGTGAAGAGCTGCTGGGCGAGATGCTCACGCGCCTGGTCCAGGGATATACCGGCGAAGAGCTGGATTTCGACGAGATTTGACTGTGACCCAGCCTGTACCTGTCCGCCCGCCCAAGCCGCTGTTCAGCAATGTGAGCCCTGCGGTGCCGTCACCTTGTATCAGTTTGTGTCGCCTGGACGAGCAAAAAGTCTGCCTCGGCTGCTTTCGCCACGTCGAAGACATCCGCGAATGGCGCTCCGCCGACGATGCGCGGCGCCGGGTGATCTGTGCCGAGGCCGAGCAGCGCAGGGCGAACGCCTGAGGCTGTCTTGTTTATTTGTGACGCTGTGGTAGTGTCCGGGTACGCCTCAACTCACCGAGGCCCGTGAGAACCCCGCCTTTTTTTGGCGGGGTTTTGCTTTTTTGTGCAGAAAAAAGGAGTCTGCCTGAATCATGACCACCGCACCGTCCATCATCCTCACCCGTCTTGACGTGCAGCGTCTGGAGCAATTGATCGACCGCTTGGGCGACGCAACTCCCGGCGTCGAAGCGTTGCAAGCCGAACTCGACCGCGCCGAAGACGTGGTCGGTCACGATGAAGTGCCTGCGGGTGTCGTGACCATGAACTCCAGCGTGCATTGCCGTGAGCAAGGCAGCGGCAAGGACTACCACCTGACCCTGGTCTACCCGAAAGACGCCAATGCCGATGAAGGCAAAATCTCGGTCCTGGCGCCAGTGGGCAGCGCATTGCTCGGCCTGCAAGTGGGCCAGCACATCGACTGGCCTGCACCGGGCGGCAAGACGCTGAAGCTTGAATTGCTCAGCGTTGAAGGCCAACCCAAGGATGGCGGAGCGTTCCCGCTTTAAATCTGGCTCAGCGCCGCATTTAGCGACAGCTCCAGCTCGGCCTTGTAACGCAGGTAAAGGTTGCTCGGGCTCTGCACATCGCCGAGCAGGCCCGATAGATCAAGGTCGGTGATGTAGCAGCGGTAGCGTTCGGTTTCCCGGCGCTGCCCGACGATCTCCTGGGCGACCACGGCAAATAGCTGGTCGCCGAACTCCAATTCGCAAAACTCCCGTTGATTACAGTACAGCGTGATGCCCACTTGGCCGGGTGCTGCCTTGCCGATAATCGCCTGCACGTCGTAAAACGGTTTGTTCGTCGGGTTGTGCGGCGTCGGGCGGGGCTCGATGCCGCGTGCGCGGCCGTTGCCTGACGGCAATAATTGGTAATACAAGGTCTGCGCCGCGCCCAGCGGCTGTTGCGTGTCCAGCGGCGACAACGCCTCGCGACGATAGATGATTGATTGCAGGAAGCGCTGCAACGGCGCCAACAGGCTCTGCTCATCATGAAACGGCAGGCGCTGTTGCCACAGTGCGTTGAACTCATCCAGCACATACAGCTCGGCGAAACCTTCATTGACCCGGTAGAACACCTGCACGCAATCGGCCATGCCCATGGGCAACAGCAGCGCCAAGTCGTGGTCTTCCAGCGCCATGGAATCCAGATGCAATGGGCTGTAGCTGGCCAGCTCTTCACTGAGGTAGGCGATCAGCGCGTCCTGGGTTGCCAGTGACACGTGGGTGGCCTGGCCCGGCGTCAACTCCATCACGTGGTAGTGCTGCTGGACTTGCAGCAAGTACCGGTGATTGGACTGACCCAGCAGCAGGTTCTGCGCGGTGTCGAAGATTTCTTCCACGCGCTGGGCAATGAATTGCGCACGGTTGTGACAGAAGCAGCGCACCCGCAGCCGTGGCAGGTGGTCCGGCGGCAGTTGATTGAGGTAGTCGCGCAGGCAGTCGAGCAAGGCGTGCGGGCCGTCGTAACGGCTGACCATTACCTCGTTCCAGCTGTTGAGCGTGACCTGGTCCAGGGTCAGCACCAGGTTATCGCGCACCCCGGCATAGCTCAGGGAATCGGTGCGCTCGGTGGTCATCAGGATATTCAGGTCGCGGTGATGCTTGAGCGGGTCGACGCCGACGTTGATCAGCAGCAACACCTCCTCGGGCACCGCCGAGCGCAGCAGGCTGATTTCATCGACGCTGGTCAGGGGCAAGGCGACGGTCTGCTGCAGGCTGCCCAGCAGGTTGAACAGCTCGAATTCGGTCATGTCGCTGGTGCCGGGGTGCAGCGCCAGGCGCGTGCTGCTGTCGATCACGCCATTGCGATGGCACCAGGTGAGCATCTCCAGCAGGTCGCGGCTGCGCTTGATCGGCGCGAAGTGCTCCCATTCCAGCGCGGTGAGGTTGCCGTTGTACAGACCCCAATGGTGCTGGCCCGGTTCCTTGCGGTTGGGCGACTGCACCAGGGTCAGGGTGTCTTCGGCCAGGTCCGGGGCGATGCCGGGGTTGATGAACTCGACCTTGCCGGCCTTGCGCTCGAAGGCGGCGTACAGGCGCCGGCCCAGCACATTGAGATCGCGCTTGTTGATCAGGCTGACGGTCTGTTCGGTACGGGCAAACTGGGTCAGGAAGCGATAGCTGTAGTTCAGCTCGCTGACCAGCGCACGACGCTCTGACGCCACCTGGCGCACTTTCCATTGGCTGCGGCTGTCCAGCAGGGCCAGTTGACGCTGGTCCCAGCCCCACTCGTGGGCGAGGCGCTCCAGCAACAGTCGCTGCCAACTGGTGCTGCGTTGGCCGGCGGTGAGTTTGCGATTGACCTTCAGGTACAGCGCACGGCGCACCAGCTCCAGGCGTTCCGGCTCGTTGCGGGCCTGGAGGTATTCCTCGATGCGGCGGTACACCACGATGTACGGGTCCAGCTCATCCAGGTCCATCTGGTTGGCGAACACCGCGCGCTTGAAGCGCAGGCTCAGGCAGTGCACGTTCGGGTGCTCGCTCGCGTAGACCTCAGTCAGCAGCAGCTTGAGCACCGATTTGTAAGGCGACTCGATGCCTTTGAACAGTTGCCACAGCCCCGCGCCAATGAATTCACCGGGGGGAATATGCGCGAGGTGGCCCAGGTCGAGGGTTTCATCGGCGCGAATAAACCGCTTGGAAAGCAGCGTATGGGTGAATTCGGCGTAACGGGTTTCTTCGTATACCGGCACCAGCCACCAGATCGGCGTGCGCCCGGCCAGCCAGATGGCGGTGCGGTAAAACTCGTCCAGCAGCAGGTAATGCTGGGTGGTGCCGCAGTCGTCGGAGCTCAGCTGGGTGTCGCGTTCACCGAGCACAAAGCGCGTCGGCTCGATCAGAAAGAAGTGCGCCTCGGCGCCCATGGTCAGGGCCCAGGCTTCCAGCATCTGGCATTTCTTGCGAAGTTCGGCCTGCTCGTTTTCGCTCAGGTCGGGAGCGTGGCAGACCCACACGTCCATGTCGCTCTGATCCGCCTGGGCCAGGGTGCCAAGGCTGCCCATCAGGAACAGGCCATGGATCGGCTTGGGCTGATTGACCGGCCGCGGCTTGTAAGAGAACGAGCGGGTCAGGCGTTGGGCTTCGGCCAGGGCCTGGGCGTCAGGTTCGAAGTTCGACAGCCCGGCCGGCGTGCTGCCCGATACATAGCCGGGCAACAGCGGATGATTGACGTGGAAAAACAGCGGCAGCAGGGTCAACACGCTTTGTTGGCGCGGCGTCAGTCCCTCAACGGCACGGGCCATGCGGCCTTCGTTGAGGGCCATGAAGCGCGCGCGCAGTTGGGCCAGCACCTTGCGGTCGATGCCTTCGTCCAGGTCCGGGCGGATTTCATGGGTGCGGGTCATGTCGAACTCGTGGCTCGCAGAGCCCGACGTGGGCGGCCGTGTAGGAGTTTACAGTCAGTGGCGTAGGAGTTTTAGAGGGAAAGCAGCGTTTGATGCCAGAATTTTCTCACGTTCACAGCAAAGCCCTCGGAATCCGCAATGGGCGGACTCCATGGGCGGTAGTCGGTATCAGGCGGCTTCTTTGGTGTTGGCAGTGGTCAAAATGGTAAGCAGGGTTTGGGCCTGCTCCGCAGCGTCCCGGCCAAGGCTGGTGAGGTAGCCTCCGTCCGGCTGGTCGATCAGTCCTTTTGCATGGAGTCGCTTGGCAGCGGCGATAGCAGTGGCAGCGGCGGTCTGGTGGACTTTCAGACCTTCCTTGGTGCTGTCCAAGGGAAAGAGTACAAGGATTTCCAGTTCGGCAACCAACTCAGGGGTATACGACATAAGGACTCCAGACTTTCTAAAATTTATTAGAGGCTAGCAGACCATAAGGTGAACGCACTTTGCCGAACTGTCCAGCGTGTTGCGGTGTGCCGGGGTTATTCCTTTTCCGGCGGCAACTCAGGCAACGCCCGCAGCGCGGTTTCATACCACTCGGTATTGAAGGCGCGGTCTTCTTCCAGCATTGCGTCAATCTCGAAAGCAAGCACGTGTGCCATCAGATTCAGGATGTCTTCACGCTCATAACCCACCAACGTCAACTTGTTGAAGGTAGCTTTGGCGGCAGGCGGGTTGTCGCTTTCGATCTGATTTTCGATGGCTTGAATCAGCGTGCTTTCGGTGAATTCTTCTTCGTCGTTGTCGATATCGGTCGGCTCGCTCATGGCAGGCTCCTCAAGGAAAGGGCGCCAGTCTACCCCCATTCAGGCAGGTGATGCTGCTGGTCAGGCCGCGCCCCAGGCTCTATAACTCCTGCAGCCAACCCCGCACACGGCCTGGAGGCTTTGCGATGCTCAAGCTTTACGGATTTTCGGTCAGTAACTACTACAACATGGTGAAACTGGCGCTGCTGGAGAAAGGGCTGCTATTTGAAGAGGTGCCTTTCTACGCTGGCCAGACCCCGCAAGCCTTGGAAATCAGCCCGCGTGGCAAGGTGCCGGCGCTGGGCGTGAAGCAGGGGTTTATCAACGAAACCAGTGTGATCCTCGAATACATCGAGCAAACCCAGGAAGGTCCGTCGCTGTTGCCAGCCGAGCCATTCCAGCGCGCCCAGGTGCTTGCGCTGTGCCGTGAAATCGAGCTGTACATCGAGCTGCCTGCCCGCGCGTGTTTTGCCGAAGCGTTCTTCGGCATGCCGGTGCCGGAGGCGATCAAGGAGAAGTCCAAGGCGGAGTTGTTGTTGGGTTTTGGTTCATTGGGCAGGCACGGCAAGTTCGCGCCGTATGTGGCGGGGGAGAGCTTTACGATTGCCGATTTGTATTTCATGTACAGCGTGAACCTCGCCTGCGCGGTGGGCGAGAAGCTGTTTGGCCTGGATCTGCTGGCTGAAATGCCGGCGGCCAAGGCGTTGCTGGAAAGGTTGCACGCCATGCCCAACGCTCAGAAAGTGGCGGCGGACAGAGAGGCGGCGATGCCGGCGTTTATGGCGATGATCGCGGCCAAGAAATAGATTTTGGCGTCTGGCAGGACGCTATCGCGGGCAAGCCCGGCTCCCACATTGGAATGCGATTTCCTGTGGGAGCTGGCTTGCCTGCGATGCTTTTAGCGGCTGGCGAGCAATTCCTGGCCGCGCAACACAGCTGCCTTCACCTGCGCCGGCGCTGTGCCGCCGACGTGGTTACGGGCATTCACCGAGCCTTCCAGGGTCAGCACGGCAAACACGTCCTGCTCGATCTGGTCGCTGAATGTGCGCAGTTCTTCCAGGCTCATTTCCGCCAGGTCCTTGCCGGTGTCCACGCCGTATTTCACGGCATGGCCGACGATTTCGTGGCAGTCACGGAACGGCAGGCCACGGCGCACCAGGTAGTCCGCCAGGTCAGTCGCGGTGGAGAACCCACGCAAGGCCGCTTCGCGCATGATCGCGTGTTTTGGCTTGATCGCCGGGATCATGTCGGCAAAGGCACGCAGCGAGTCGCGCAGGGTGTCGGCGGCGTCGAACAGCGGTTCCTTGTCTTCCTGGTTGTCTTTGTTATAGGCCAGCGGCTGGCCTTTCATCAGGGTCAGCAAGCCCATCAGCGCGCCGAATACACGGCCGCTCTTGCCACGTACCAGCTCTGGCACGTCGGGGTTTTTCTTTTGCGGCATGATCGAACTGCCGGTGCAGAAACGGTCCGGCAGGTCGATGAACTGGAATTGCGCGCTGGTCCACAGCACCAGCTCTTCGGAGAAACGTGACAGGTGCATCATGGCGATGCTGGCGGCGGCGCAGAATTCGATGGCGAAGTCACGGTCCGACACGCCATCCAGGGAGTTGCCCCCTACGGCGTCGAAGCCCAGCAATTGCGCGGTGTACTCACGGTCGATCGGGTAAGTGGTGCCGGCCAGCGCGGCGCTGCCCAACGGCATGCGGTTGGCGCGCTTGCGGCAATCCACCAGGCGCTCGTAGTCGCGGCTGAGCATTTCGAACCAGGCCAGCAGGTGGTGGCCGAACGTCACAGGCTGGGCGGTTTGCAGGTGAGTGAAGCCGGGCATGATGGTGTCCGACTCGCGCTCGGCCTGCTCCAGCAGACCTTTTTGCAGGCGAGTGATTTCGGACAGGATCAGATCGATTTCGTCGCGCAGCCACAGGCGGATATCCGTGGCCACCTGGTCGTTACGGCTACGACCGGTGTGCAGCTTCTTGCCGGTCACACCGATACGGTCGGTGAGGCGGGCCTCGATATTCATGTGCACGTCTTCCAGGTCGACGCGCCAGTCGAACGTACCGGCCTCGATCTCACCGCGGATGGTGGTCAGGCCGTCGATGATGCTGTCGCGTTCGGCGTCGGTCAGTACGCCGACTTTGGCCAGCATCGTCGCGTGGGCGATGGAGCCCATGATGTCGTGGCGGTACAGGCGCTGGTCGAAGGTGACGGAGGCGGTGAAGCGGGCGACGAAGGCGTCGACGGGTTCACTGAAGCGGCCGCCCCAGGACTGGTTGGTCTTGTCGGTGCTCATGGATTCGCTCGTGGTCTGCTTAATAAAGAGGCGTGGAAGTCTGCCGGCGATAATAACAGGGTTGCCCGTGGAGGCGGTGCTGCGGGTCGTCGGCATTTTTATTTGTGCAAAGGATGGCTAAGTGCCTTGCCGCCGACCGCGTCCGGGAAGAGACTGGAGGCAGGTGTTTATTGAAACGATATTTGACGATTGAGCAATATCGTTCCAGTGAGCGTCTACAGTTGGACTGATAGTGTGTGAATGCACCAAAGTCGGGTATTGCGGTCAGAGCCTGACTATCCATTTAAAAGGGGGGTATTCGGATTGTGTATCAGCAAACCCTACGACGATGCCCGATGGCAGCAGGTTTTGGGCGCTATTGAACAGGTCCGGGTAAATATGGGTGCCGCTGTCGGGGCACTTTTTGCCGCTCGCGCTAGTCTTAGCGTGGATCGCTGTGACGCAAGTCACCGCACCTGTCTACGTTATCCTTGTGCGAGACTCACGCAGGAATCCAGCGCTATATGAATGTCCTGATCGTTGATGACGAACCCCAAGCCCGCGAGCGACTGACCCGCTTGGTCAGTGAGCTTGAGGGTTATACAGTCCTTGAGCCGAGTGCCTCCAACGGGGAGGAGGCGTTGACGCTGATCGACAGCCTCAAGCCGGACCTGGTGTTGCTCGATATCCGCATCCCGGGCCTTGATGGCCTGCAAGTTGCCGCCCGGCTGAGCGAGCGGGAATCGCCGCCTGCCGTGGTGTTGTGCGCCGCGCAGGAAGAGTTTGCCGAACAGACACTGGAAGCCAGTGGCGTCAGCTTTGTGATCAAGCCAGTGACTGGCGACGCCTTGCTCAAGGCCCTGAAGAAAGCCGAGCGCCCCAACCGCGCTCAACTGGCCGCCTTGACCCAGCCTGCCGCCCAAAGTGGTAACGGGCCGCGCAGCCACATCAGCGCACGTACACGCAAAGGCATTGAGCTGATTCCGCTGAGCCAGGTGGTTTACTTCATTGCCGATCACAAGTACGTGACCCTGCGACATGAGGCCGGCGAAGTGTTGCTCGATGAGCCGCTCAAGGCCCTTGAGGATGAGTTCGGTGACCGCTTCGTGCGTATCCACCGCAACGCACTGGTGGCCCGCGAGCGCATCGAGCGCCTGCAACGCACACCCCTTGGGCACTTCCAGTTGTTCCTCAAAGGGCTTAACGGCGATGCGTTGATTGTCAGCCGACGCCATGTCGCCGGCGTGCGCAAAATGATGCAGCAGCTTTAGTCCGAGGGCTCCAGCGAGGTCTGCATTCCTTATCCCGGTGCGATGTGGCCAGGGAGGCCCCGCACTTGCTGATTCAAATCAAAGCGCATTTGCCTGAGCTGTTATTATCTGCCGTATCTACCCAGTACGGATTGATCCATGTCCTCTCGCGAAATCCGCATCGCCACCCGTAAAAGTGCCCTGGCCCTATGGCAGGCCGAATACGTCAAAGCACGCCTTGAGCAGGCCCATCCCGGCCTCACGGTGTCCCTGGTGCCCATGGTCAGTCGCGGCGACAAGCTGCTCGACTCGCCGCTGTCGAAGATCGGTGGCAAGGGCCTGTTCGTCAAGGAACTGGAGACGGCGCTGCTGGAAAACGAAGCCGACATCGCAGTGCATTCGATGAAAGACGTGCCCATGGACTTCCCCGAAGGCCTGGGCCTTTTTTGTATCTGCGAGCGCGAAGACCCGCGTGATGCCTTCGTTTCCAACACCTATGCGTCCCTGGATGAGCTGCCGCTGGGTAGTATCGTCGGCACCTCCAGCTTGCGTCGCCAGGCCCAGTTGCTGACCCGTCGCCCGGACCTGCAGATCCGTTTTTTGCGCGGCAACGTCAACACCCGTCTGGCCAAGCTGGATGCCGGCGAATATGACGCGATCATCCTCGCCGCTGCCGGTCTGATCCGCCTGGGCTTCGAAGACCGTATCACCTCGGCCATCAGCGTCGAAGACAGCTTGCCTGCTGGCGGGCAGGGCGCCGTGGGCATCGAATGCCGCACCGCCGACCGTGAAATCCACGCGCTGCTCAAGCCTCTCGATCACCACGATACCGAAGTGCGCGTCACGGCCGAGCGTGCCCTGAACAAACACCTCAATGGCGGCTGCCAGGTGCCCATCGCCTGCTACGCCGTGCTTGAAGGTGAAAGCCTGTGGCTGCGTGGCCTGGTCGGCGACCCCGACGGCGGCACCCTGCTGACGGCAGAGGTGCGCGGGCCGCAGCGTGATGCCACGGCCCTGGGCATCCAGGTCGCCGAAGAACTGCTGGATAAAGGCGCCGGCGCCATCCTGCAAAAAGTCTACGGTGAGGCCGGCCCGCAGTGAGCGGATGGCGAGTGCTGCTGACGCGGCCTGCCGAGGAGTCGACAGCCCTGGCGGTGTCGTTGTCTGAAGCCGGCATTTTCAGCAGCAGCTTGCCCTTGCTCGACACTGAGCCTTTACCCGTCACGCCCGGACAGTTGGCTGTATGGCGCGACCTGGACCGCTATTGCGCAGTGATCGTGGTGAGTAAGCCCGCTGCGCGACTTGCCGTGCAGCAATTGGCTTTTCGTCCCGCGCCGCCAATGCCTTGGTTCAGCGTCGGCGCGGCAACAGCGCAGGTACTGGCCGATCATGGCCTGAACGTTCACTATCCCCAAACCGGCGACGACAGCGAGGCCTTGCTTCAGCTGCCGGCGTTGCGCGAGGCTGCTGCACGCCCTGGTTCGCGGGTGTTGATCCTGCGGGGCGAGGGCGGTCGAGAGCTGCTGGCGGAGCGTTTGCGCGAGCAAGGTGCTAGTGTCGACTATCTGGAGTTGTACCGCCGTTTTCTTCCAGACTATGACGCCGGTGTGCTGGTGCAACGTATCCAGTTGGAACGCTTGAACGGGCTGGTGGTCAGCAGTGGGCAGGGTTTTTTGCACCTGCAAGCCTTGGCCGGCTCCCATTGGCCACAGGTGGCACAGCTGCCGTTGTTCGTGCCCAGCCCACGCGTCGCCGAGATGGCGCGGGCTGCTGGCGCAGAAAAAGTTGTGGATTGTCGCGGCGCGAGTGCCGCGGCTTTGTTAGTGGCGTTACGGAGTCATGCCGTTCCCACTCTCTGATACGCAAAGGACGGATACGTGAGCGAAACAGCCTTGCCTAAAGATGAAACCCAGCCCGCACTCGATGCGCCGGTTGAGTCACCGGTCACCACGCCGCGCCGTGGCAATGGCCTGGCAGTTGTCGCGCTGCTACTTGGCGCCGCTGGCGTTGCCGCCGGCGGCTGGGGGATCTGGCAGGTCCGCGCCCTGCAAGCCAGCAGCCAGCAGCAGTTGGGTCAGGTGCAGACCCTGGACGACCAATCCCAATCCCTCAAGCAAAGCCAGCAGCAACTGGCTGCACGTCTTGCCCAGTTGCCGGGTGCGGACGAACTGGAAGAGCGCCGCCGTCTGGTCGCCCAGCTGCAAGGTGATCAGCAGCGCCTGAACCAGCGCCTGGAAACCGTGCTCGGGGCGAGCCGCAAGGACTGGCGCCTCGCCGAGGCCGAGCACTTGATCCGTCTGGCGAGCCTGCGGTTGTCCGCCCTGCAAGATATCAACAGTGCCCAAGCGCTGGTCCAGGGCGCCGATGAGATTCTTCGCGAGCAGAGCGATCCAGGTTCCTACGCCGCCCGTGAACAATTAGCCAAGAGCCTGGCCGCGTTGCGCAGTACCGAGCAGCCGGACCGTACCGGGTTGTACCTGCAATTGGCAGCCTTGCGTGACCAGGTTGTTCAGCTGGCGGCCATTGCCCCCGAATATCAGCTCACCGAGCCCGCTTCCCAGGGGCGTCCAAGCACGGATACGGATAACCGCTGGAGCCAGTGGTGGGAACAGATTTCCCGCTACTTCCGCATCGACTTCAACCCCGACGACAACATCCGGCCGCTGCTTGCCGGCCAGGGCTTGAACCAAGTTCGCCTGGCCCTGAGCCTGGCGTTGGAGCAAGCCCAATGGGCGGCGCTCAATGGCGAGTCGGCGGTGTACAGCCGATCGCTGGGCGAAGCGCGCAGCGTGTTGCAGGACAACTTCAACCAGGACAACCCGCAAAGCAAAGCGATGCTGGCGCGTATCGCCGAACTTGAGCCCAAAGCCGTGTCGGTGGTGACACCGGATCTGGCGGCGAGCCTGGCCGCAGTGC
Source organism: Pseudomonas sp. PB105 (assembly GCF_009764655.1). NCBI lineage: Bacteria > Pseudomonadati > Pseudomonadota > Gammaproteobacteria > Pseudomonadales > Pseudomonadaceae > Pseudomonas > Pseudomonas sp. PB105. Next base: position 285,123 of record NZ_RWIO01000093.1, on the reverse strand, counting down.
AGGCGTACCTCGAACGTCGTCATCTGTCTGCTGATGAAGCCAAGGCGGCGGCTGGCAACCCGGCGGCCTCGTCGGCGAAGCAGGAGTAGACCCGATGAAGCGTTTCTATGTGATCCTGGTGCTGGCGATTGCGATCGCCCTGGCACTCGCTGTGGGCATTTCGAAACACACCGGCTACGTGCTGATTACCTACCCTCATGTGCTGCATTACGAGTCGAGCCTATGGGCGACCGTGGTGGCCGTGTTTGCCATCGGCCTCGCCATCTACCTGATCCGCGTGTTGCTGAGCCTGGTGACCACCTCCGGTGGCGTGGTCAACCCGTGGTCTCGGCGTAACCGCAGTCGCCGTGTGCAGATCGCTATCGAGCAGGGTCAGATGGACCTTGCCGAAGGCCGCTGGGCCAGCGCTGAGCGGCATCTGCACCGTGCCGCCGAAGCTGAGCGCCAACCGCTGCTTTACTACCTCGGCGCTGCCCGGGCGGCGAATGAGCTGGGGCGTTATGAAGAGTCCGACGGGTTGCTGGAGCGTGCGCTTGAGCGTCAGCCCCAAGCAGAACTGGCGGTCGCTTTGAGCCATGCGCAATTGCAATTGGACCGTGGTGACACTGATGGTGCGCTGATCACTTTGCAGGCCATGCACGAGCGTCACCCCCATAACGCCCAGGTGCTGCGCCAATTGCAGCGCCTGCACCAGCAACGAGGCGACTGGTCGTCGGTCATCCGACTGTTGCCGGAACTGCGCAAGGACAAAGTGCTGCCTGCCAGCGAACTGGCCGAGCTGGAGCGCCGTGCCTGGGGTGAGAACCTGAGTCTGGCAGCCCAGCGCGAAGAACAGGGCGAAGCGGGTTTGCAGTCCCTTGAACGGGCCTGGCAACAACTCACTTCGGCCCAGCGCCAGGAGCCGCAGTTGGTTCTGGCCTACGCCGAGCAACTGCGCCAGCTGGGCGCCGATGCCAAGGCGGAGGAGGCGTTGCGCAGTGCTATCAAGCGTGATTACGACAGCCACCTGATTCGTCTCTACGGCCTGCTGCGTGGCAGTGATCCGGCCCGGCAATTGAAGTTTGCCGAGGGGTGGCTCAAGGATCACCCAGGTGATGCCAGCCTGCTGCTGACATTGGGGCGTCTGTGCCTGCAAAACAGCCTTTGGGGCAAGGCGCGGGACTATCTGGAAAGCAGCCTGCACGTGCAGCGCAATCCGGAGGCGTGTGCCGAGCTGGCGCGGTTGTTGGCCCAGCTGGGTGATACCGAGCGCAGCAATCAACTGTTTCAGGAAGGTCTGGGCTTGTTGGATAACCGCTTGCTGGCGTCTCCACTGCCAGTTGCCGCCCGCGTTTGATGTAGGAAAGGAGAGAGGGTTGGCCCGGATTCGTCTGAGAGCTAACCCTTCATGTCCTGCGGATGTAGGCTCTGGAGCGCTTTATTGCAAACTCCTACGCCTGGATGCTCGAAGTCTTCCATCCTTTTGCGGGATGTCCCTAGGCCCTCACAGAATTGTCTGCTCTATCGCGTATTGAAAGCGGTCAGGCCTTTCCTCTACCGTAACCACCTATCTCTCGCGGTGCGGATAAAGCATGTCTTTGGCCCCTTCACGCTCCTTGTTTTTTATTGCGTTCTTCGCAGGCGCACTGACGTTGGGCGCGTCCTTCTATCTTGAGTTCGGTGCATCGTTGCGTCCGTGCTTCCTGTGCCAGATACAACGGGTATTTCTGGCCGCATTCCTGCTCGTCAATCTGGTCGCGGTTGTCCACAACCCCAGGCGTTCCACTTATTACCTGTATGGGCTGGCAAGCATGGTGTGTGCGTTGTTGGGCGCCATCACCGCAGTGCGCCAGGTGCTGCTGCAAAATGCCGCACCGGATCAGGCGACCCATTGCTGGCCCAGCATGAGCCATATGGTCCAAGATCTGTCCATGTGGCAGGCATTGAAATTGGTGGTTGAAGGCACTGCCGATTGTGTGGAAATCAGCTGGACGCTGTTTGACTTGAGCGTTCCCGAGTGGAGCCTGCTGTTCTTCCTGGGCATGTTGACGCTTGGGGCCATACAGTTTTCTCGGCTGTTTTTGAGCCGTCCATTGCGTCAGGTAGAGCGCTGAATGAAGGTCGTGGTTTATAGGACGGGATTAAACACTTGTATGAACTTTCTCTCCTGCGTACCTTGAAGCCATAGTCGTGCGGGCATAATCTGGCCCGCACGCGTTATCAAAACCGTTTGTTTGTCAGATGCGGCTTTGTCCCGCTGCAGCTTGATCCTTGAAGTTTTGCGTGGGCATCAGGCGGCAGCGCCCCTATAGGGAAGAGAGATCATCATGCTGGAAAGTTGTCAGAATGCTCAGGAACGCTGGGGTGGGGTGCACAAGCTGATCGACAGCTGGCTGAAGGCACGTCACGAACTGGTTCGCTCCTTTGATGCGCTTGGCGCCAAGCCTGAAGCGCTGGCTGAGAATGGCAAGCCGTTGCAGGAGTTTTGTGAAGTGCTGGTGGACTACGTGTCGGCCGGTCATTTTGGCGTCTACGAACAACTGACCAAAGAGGCAGAAGCCTTCGAAGATAAGCGTGGTCTGGAACTGGCCGAGACCATCTACCCGCGCATCGATGTCATCACCGAGAAGTTACTGGCGTTCACCGACCTATGTGATGCCGGTAAGTGTGTTGCCGAAAAATTCAAAGAGTTGGGCGCACTGCTTCACGAGCGTTTCGAACTGGAAGACTGCCTGATCGAAGTGCTGCACAACGCCCACAAGGAAGAGTCAGCCACTCAGGCTTGATCCTCAACGGCAGTTGGAAAAACGGTGCGCATGGCGCACCGTTTTTTATTGGGTCAGTGGCGAGTGCCGAGCAATTCGATCTCGAATACCAATGGTGTGTAAGGCGGGATCAACTCACCTGCACCGTCGGCGCCATAGGCTTGGGCGGATGGAATCACCAGGCGCCATTTCGCTCCCACGGGCATCTGTTGCAACGCGCTGCTCCAGCCGTCGATCACGCTGTCCAGGCGAAACCACTGGGGCTGTGTGCTCTGATCGAAGACCGTGCCATCGGGCAAGCGGCCCACGTATTTCACTTGAACCTGATCATTCGCGCCGGGCTTGCTACCGCTGCCAGGTGCCAGTTCGGTGAGCAGGATTCCATCGGCCAATTCGCGCACCCCTTTCGCGGTTTTTTCCTTGGCCAGAAACTGCTGTTCAGCGGCAAGGGCTTTTTCGCTTTTGGGGGCGTGAGCGTCGGCTTCGGCCTGCGCTTCATGCAGGGCAAGAATCTGTTCGATGCGTGCATTATCCAGCGCCAGCGGCTTGCCTTGATAGGCTTGCTTGAGGCCGTCGATCAAGGCCTGGATCTGCAGGTCCGGTACTTCCTGACGCAGGCGTTCACCGAGGCTGGCGCCAAGGCTGTAGGCAAGGTCGTGCTGGTCTTGGTCTGCCGTTTTGGCAGGTGATTGCTCGCTCGCATTGGCCACGGAAATTGCCAAGCCCAGCACAAGAAAAAGGTAACGCGACATGGGCATTCTCCCGCCTGAAGTGCGACGGATTATGCCAGTGTGAATGGGTAAAAAGTGCCGCGTATTTTCGTTATATCAATAAGAATTTTCGTACCGTGCAACGCATGGCAAACGATACTGTCAACATGCCCTAGCGGCGGTAAGAGCAGAGGGCTAGTATGAGCCGCACCCACGTCAGCCAGGAGGTAAACCATGTCGGCCAAACAGAAGCCTGTTAATACCCCGTTGCACTTACTCCAACAACTGTCGAGCAGCCTGCTCGAACATCTGGAAAACGCGTGCTCCCAAGCGTTGGCCGATGCAGAAAAACTGCTCGCCAAATTGGAAAAACAACGCGGTAAGGCGCAAGAAAAACTGCACAAATCCCGCACCAAACTGCAGGGCGCCGCTACTGCCGGCAAGGCCAAGGCACAAGCCAAAGCCAAAGACGCTGTCAAAGAACTTGAGGACCTGCTGGACGCCCTCAAGGATCGCCAGGCTGAAACCCGCGCCTACATTTCCCAACTCAAGAAAGATGCTCAGGAAAGCCTGAAACTGGCCCAGGGCGTCGGTCGTGTGAAAGAAGCTGTAGCGAAGGCACTGGGCGCGCGCGCACCTGCTAAAGCGATCGCCAAGCCAACTGCTAAAACCGCTGCTGCAAAGCCAGCCGCCAAGCCAGTTGCCAAGACTGCCGCTGCAAAACCAGCCGCCAAGCCAGTTGCCAAGACTGCCGCTGCAAAACCAGCCGCCAAACCAGCTGCTAAAACCGCTGCTGCAAAACCAGCCGCCAAGCCAGTTGCCAAGACTGCCGCTGCAAAACCGGCCGCCAAACCGGCTGCTAAAACTGCTGTTGCAAAACCAGCCGCCAAGCCAGTTGCCAAGACTGCTGCTGCAAAACCAGCCGCCAAGCCAGCTGCTAAAACTGCTGCTGCGAAACCAGCCGCTAAGCCAGCTGCTAAAACTGCTGCTGCGAAACCAGCCGCCAAGCCAGCTGCTAAAACTGCTGCTGCAAAACCAGCCGCCAAGCCAGCTGCTAAAACCGCTGCTGCAAAACCAGCCGCCAAGCCAGCTGCTAAAACTGCTGCTGCAAAACCCGCCGTCAAGCCAGTTGCCAAAACCGTCGCTGCCAAACCAGCCGCCAAGCCAGCACCCGCCAAGCCAGCAGCACCTGCGGCTACTTCGGCTGCCTCCACCGCTCCAAGCGCCCCGGCCAGCAGCACCCCTGCACCGGCAGCACCAAGCACCACTCCAACCAGCGCTTCCTAAGTGCCGGTGGCCACGACGCGCAAGTGTTGCAGCGCGTCGTGGTCAAGGTTGGTGGCAGCCTCAGCCACCAGTCCTTCCAACCATTTCTGATGCTCCATCACTTCTGCGCTCGACCATGTCTTTGCCAGCGCTTCCAGGCGTGACAGCAGCTCGCGTTCCGCTTCCAACTCCAGGGCCTTGACCCGCTCCCGTAACGCCGACAGCTGTTCATCCCGCTGCGCCAACACCCGCCATTGCACGCGCACCTTTCGCAACGGTTCGATGACGTGTGCCTGCCAGGGTCCGGCGATCTGTTTCAATGCCTGCACGCGCTCGCAGGTCAGCGCCGCCCCGCGATGTTCCAGCCACGCCCCACACAGCAGCAGGCACACATCCGCTCCTTGTTCCTGCAAACGCAGACACGCCGACTCCACACCCGGACGGGCGTAAGTCGAGAGGGCAAAGCTCCACAGGTCAGCACACATATTCACACCCAAGCCATTGGCCAACGAAGCTGGTAGACTCCGCCGCCATTATGATCCGACTTCAAAGCCTAACATTACAGCGTGGCCCGCAACGTCTTCTCGAAGACGCCGAGCTGACCCTGCACGCCGGTCACAAAGCCGGCCTGATCGGTGCCAACGGCGCCGGCAAATCCACGTTGTTTGCCCTGTTGCTGGGTGAGCTGACCCCGGATTCCGGGGATTGCCTGCTGCCGGCCGACTGGCGCATCGCCCATATGCGCCAGGAGATCGACACCCTGGACCGCATCGCGATCGACTACGTGCTCGATGGCGACCTGCGTCTGCGCCAGGTGCAACACGACCTGGCCGAGGCCGAGAAAGCCCAGGACGGCGCCGCCCAGGCCCGCCTGCACTCGGAACTCGACAGCGCCGACGGCTACACCGCCGATGCCCGCGCCCGCAAGATGCTTGCCGGCCTTGGCTTTACCAACGAGCAAATGGACCGCCCGGTCGCCGACTTCTCCGGCGGCTGGCGCATGCGCCTCAATCTGGCCCAGGCGCTGATGTGCCCCTCGGACCTTTTGCTGCTCGACGAGCCGACCAACCACTTGGACCTTGATGCGATCCTGTGGCTGGAAGACTTCCTCAAGAGCTACCAGGGCACCTTGCTGCTGATTTCCCACGACCGGGACTTCCTCGACGCCGTGGTCGACAACATCGCCCACGTCGAACAGAAGAAAATCACCCTCTACCGGGGCGGCTACACTGCGTTCGAGCGTGCCCGTGCCGAGCGCCTGGCCCAGCAACAGCAGGCGTTCGAGAAGCAGCAAGCGCAACGTGCGCACATGGAAAGCTACATCGCCCGGTTCAAGGCCCAGGCCACCAAGGCCCGTCAGGCCCAGAGCCGGATCAAAGCCCTGGAGCGCATGGAAGAACTGTCGGCAGCCCACGTCGATTCGCCGTTCGACTTTGTATTCCGCGAATCGGTGAAGATCTCCAGCCCCCTGTTGGACCTCTCGGATGCCCGCCTGGGTTATGGCGACAAAACCATCCTGGAGAAGGTCAAGCTGCAGCTCACGCCAGGTGCGCGCATCGGTTTGCTCGGCCCTAACGGTGCGGGCAAGTCGACGCTGATCAAGAACCTTTCAGGTGAGCTGCAACCCCTGGCCGGCCGCCTGACCCGTGGTGAGAACCTGGTAGTGGGCTACTTCGCCCAGCATCAGTTGGACTCCCTGGACTCCAAAGCCAGCCCGCTGCTGCACCTGCAACGCCTGGCACCGACCGAGCGCGAGCAGACCCTGCGGGACTTCCTCGGTGGTTTCGACTTCCGTGGCGCGCGCATCGATGAGCCGGTGCTGAACTTCTCCGGTGGTGAAAAGGCGCGCCTGGCGCTGGCGCTGATCGCCTGGGACCGTCCGAACCTGCTGCTGCTCGATGAGCCCACCAACCACCTTGACCTGGAAATGCGCCTGGCGCTGACCATGGCCCTGCAGGAATTCAGTGGTGCGGTACTGGTGGTGTCTCACGATCGCCACTTGCTCAAGAGCACCACCGACAACTTCCTGCTGGTGGCCGATGGCAAAGTCGAAGAGTTCGACGGCGACCTGGATGACTACGCACGCTGGCTGACGGATTACCGTCTGCGCAACGCACCGGTCAGCAACACGCCGATCAACCCGGACAAAACCGACAAGAAGGCTCAACGTCAGGCTGCTGCAGCCTTGCGCCAACAGTTGGCACCGCACAAGCGCGAAGCCGACAAGCTGGAAGCCGAGCTGGGCAAGCTGCACGAGCGCCTGGCCAAGATCGAAGCCAGCCTGGGCGACAGTGCGGTGTACGAGGCTGCGCGCAAGGATGAGCTGCGCGACCTGCTGGCCGAACAGGCCAAGCTCAAGGTGCGTGAAGGGCAATTGGAGGAAACCTGGATGGAAGCCCTCGAACTGCTCGAAACCCTGCAAGCGGAGCTGGAGGCGCTGTCCTGATGGAAGCGTTGCAATTGCCGATCCCGACGCAATGGGTCGAGCCTGTGTGGATCGGTGTGCAAATCCTGCTGATCCTGCTGGGCGCTTACCTCGCCCAGCGTTTCGTTGCCAAAGGCCTGACTCGCCTGGGTGAGCGCTACCCGTTCCCGCCGCAACTGTTGATGCCACTGCGCGGCGGCCTGCGCTGGCTGATCATGGGCAGTGCGCTGATCTTCGTGCTGGGTCGCCTGGGCGTGTCGGCCACGGTGCTGTGGACCGCGTTGTCGGGGTTTGTTGCGGTTGCCGCCGTGGCGTTCTTCGCGATGTGGTCGGTGCTGTCGAACCTGCTGTGCGCGATCCTGATCTTCACGGTCGGGCCGTTCCGCATTGGCGACATCGTCGAGCTGGTGGATACCGTCGACAAGCCGGGTGTGAAAGGCCGTGTGGTAGCAATCAACCTGCTCTACACCACGTTGGTCGAGGTCGCAGAGGCCGGGACTGACAGCGCGATGGTGCAAGTGCCCAACAGCCTGTTCTTCCAACGTTCCGTGCGGCGCTGGCCAGGCACCCATGTGTTTCCGGGCGACCGCTAGTACTCACATCTTGTAAAAATCTATAGCCAGCCTTCGGCCTGCGGAGTTAGCTTAAGACACAATCGCTAATTCCTTCCCGAGGTGTGCAATGGCACTCGATACGTGGCTGGCCTTTTTCCTGGCCAGTTGGATCATCTCTCTTTCCCCTGGCGCCGGTGCCATCGCCTCGATGTCCAGCGGCCTGCAATATGGTTTTGTGCGCGGTTACTGGAACGCCATTGGCCTGCAACTGGGCCTGGCGATGCAGATTGCCGTGGTGGCGGGTGGTCTGGGTGCGATTCTGGCGGCGTCGTCCACCGCGTTTTATGCGATCAAATGGTTCGGCGTGGCCTACCTGGTGTACTTGGCCGTCAAGCAATGGCGCGCCTTGCCCATGGACATGAGCGATGACGCCGCGCCACGCGCGATCGGCAAACCGATGGCGATGATGTTCCGCGGTTTTCTGGTCAACGCCAGCAACCCGAAAGCCCTGGTGTTCATGCTGGCGGTACTGCCGCAGTTCGTGAACCCGCAGGCACCGTTGCTGATCCAGTACCTGATCCTGGGTGCGACGATGATCAGCGTCGATATGATTGTGATGGCGGGGTACACGGGGCTGGCGTCCAAGGTGCTGCGCCTGTTGCGCACGCCGAAGCAGCAGAAGCGTGTGAACCGCACGTTTGCGGGGTTGTTTGTGGGGGCAGCGGGCTTCCTCGCCAGCCTGCATCGCGCAACGGCTTGAGCTGACGAAACTCAATCAAAGTGTGGGAGGAGGCAAGCCCCCGCCCACATTGATTTTGTGGTTGGTTGTAAAGCTTGGGCTCAGCGCAGGATTTTCGGCGCTTCATCCCTTGGCAGGTTATTACGCAACACCGGCTGGCCAGGCGCTTGATAGCCGCCACCCAACTGCTCCGCCAACTGCCGCGCCACATCCTCACCCAACGTCTTCGACACTTCCTTCACCACCCGTGGCCGGTTCAGGCTTATGCGTTGGTCACGGCTGCTCACCAGTTTGGTGTCCTGGCCTTCGCCCATGGCGGTAAACGCCGAGGTGATTTCAAAGGTGCGGGTGTTGATCAGGCTGAAATCCGCCACCAGCGTCAGGCCCAGCACCGCCGAGTAGCTGTTGGTGTGGTCCAGCGCGTTGATGTCCTGGGTGAAGTCGATGTCTGACAGCGTGCCGAACAGCACGTAGTCCGCGCCCTTGAAGTGGCCGGCCTTGATGCGCTTGATCACGTCGTAGACGTCGCCCTTGGCATCGGCGGTGTAAGGCGTGCCCTGCACCAGTTGAAACTGGCGGGACTTGAGGATCTCGCCTTTGATGTCGCCACTGAATTTGCGCAGCTCGGTCTGCTCGATGTAGCTGTTGCGGCTTTCGTACTCGCTGTAGCTCGCCGCGCCGCTGGCCTGGTAGCTGCTGGCTTGGAAATTGTTATTGGCCGAGACCTGGTGGATGTATTCCTCAACCCGCGCCTCGTAGGCCAGGTCGGTCACCGCGATCTTCGGCGCGGCCGACGCGCCAAAGGCGCACAGCAGGCCGATCAAACCGATCCATGCACGCATTGCTTAGCGCTCCGTGGTCTTGCGAATTTCTTTTTCGTCCATCCATTCGGCCAGGCCACTCTCGACGTCGATCAGTTGCAGGCTGAACTTGTAGAACACGTCTTTGTAGTCCGCGCTGCGCTTGACGATGGAACTGATGGAGCCTTCCAGCCGGTACTTGGCCGCGATCATGTTGCCGGTCTTGCTCACGGTGGACTTCTTGTACAGGCCGCTCTGGTTCTGCAGTTTCAGCTGGTCGACCTGGCTTTGCATGTCGGTGTTGTCGCTGGCAAAGCGTGCGGTACCGGTCTTCATCAGTTGGGTCTTGATCGACGTGGTGATCTCGCGGGTGTCGATGTACTCGCTGGTCTTGTTCTTCACGTCATACACCTGCACCACCGGGCGGCCTTGCAGGATGCCGGACTGGGCCAGGGAGCGGGTCATGCTTTCGGCGATCATCTGCAGGTCGGTGGAACCGAACTCGTTGGTGACCGTTTCCACGGCCTTGGTATCGCCGTAGTTGATGTTCTTGCTACCCAACACGGGCGAAGTATTGGAGCAACCGCTGGCCAGGACGGCCACCACGGCGAGCATCGAAACGCGTGCAAACATGGAGAAATCTCTCAAGAAGGGTGGACGGCTCAAGGGGTTTTGACTTCGAGGCGAAAGTCCGCTGCCTGGGGCAGATTGGCGATGGCCGGCAGGAAGGTGGCCTGATTGGCGTACAGGTTCAGCACCTTCCAAGTGTCTTCATCGCCCACTGGGAAACCGTCGGCACCCAGCCAGGCGAAGCGGTAATACAGGGTCTGGTTACTGCTGGTGATATTGCTCAACTGCACCTTGGCGGTGAGAAAGCCGTTCTCGCGGGCGACGCGAATGGCGCCGACGGCGACGCCCTTGAACTTGCCCATCACCACGATTTTGCTCGCGGCACTGCCGGGTTCCGGCGGCGGCGGGGTGGCGCAGCCGGCGAGCAGGATCAGCGCCAGGGCGCCGAGGATGAAACGACGCATAGCGTGCTCCTTAAGGTTGTTTGAGGGTGGCGATGGCCTGGGGCGGCGTGCTCGGCACCACATGCGCCGCAAGACCGCCGGCAAACACCTGGTTACCGACCACGCGCAGGGTGATGACCTGGTAGCGCTGGTCGGCCTTGACCATCACTCGCGTGCCGCCCAGGGCGTTGGGCAGGCTGACCTGATGCTCGCCGTGCTTGAGGCGTAGGCGGGTGACTTGGGTCATGTCCGGCAGGGTGCGCCAGGTGCGGGTGTCGGCGCCTTCGGTCACGGCCGAGGCGATGCCCAGCACCAGGCCCGCCATGGGGTTGGTCCTGTTCAGGTTGTTTTGTGCCACGCCACGGGTGACCGCACGCACGGTGGTGCGCAGGATGATGCCGGGCATGTCATCGCGCAGGGCTCGGCGCGACATGGCTGTGGTGCTATTGAGGGCCGTGAGGTTCTGTTGCTGGCCGTCGACGCCAATCTGGGTGAAGGTCGCGGTGGAGCGGTCGGCCTTGATCACCGGGAAAGACAGCGGGGTGATCACCAGGTTGCCGTTGATCGGGATTGGCAGCGGCAGGCGGATCGAATCGCGGGCCGGCGCCAGGCCGCTCTGGACCACGATCAGCACGTCGGTTTCATCGGCGCCGACCTTGGACTTGTCGAGATCCAGCAGGGCCTTTTCCAGCAGCGGGGTGTCAGGGCGCAGCTCCGCAGCCTTGCGATAACCAGGCGCGGCCAGGTCTTTTTCACCCAGGGCTTCGTAGACGAAACCGGCCAGGTAATGGCTGAAGGCGCTCTGGTAGCTGTTTTTCAGGCCGACCACTTCCGGCGCGTTGAGGGCTTCCACCGGGTAACCGCTCAGGTCTTTCATCTGGGTGGTCACACCTTGGCGCTCGGCTTCATCCTCGCGCTTGAGGTATTGCTTGTCGCGCAGGTCGGCGATCACGGCTTCGCGTTCGTGGGTTTTCTTGATTTCGGTGCGCGCACCGTCGAAGTCATTCAGGGCCAGCAGGTTCAGGGCCATCTGGGTGGTCAGCATGACTTTTTCGTAATCGTAGCCTTCGTAGCGACGCACTTTGTCGTTGGCCAGCAAGCTGCCGAACTGGGAAAGGTACCGTGCGCTGTCGAACTTGACCGATTCTTCCCACGTGTAGACTTGCAGGTCGGCCCTGCGCCAGGCGGTCTGGCTACCGGTCAGGTCGCCCTTGGCTCGCAGCAACTCGCCTTTCTCGAAGTAATACAGAAGGTCCTTGTCTTCGCCAGTGTTGTTCTTTTCCAGCAGGGTCAAGGCGCTGTCGACATTGCCACTGGCCAGTTGCTGGTTGGTGGCTTGCAGCTCGGAGTCGTAGCTGCGGAACATCGAACAGCCGGAGAGCAAGGTGACCGCCACGAGCGCGAGCGGAGGTAAGGCGCGAAGTGCCATGCAACTTCTTCCCTGAAAGTAGTCAGCCTGTGTGGTAATTCCTCATAAAAACGAGGAATGAAATTCCCTTTCGCACTAACAGGGCGCGGCATTATAGGCGCCGTTACTGGCAAAACAATGGCTTTTTGCCGTGATGCCACCCACAAAAATGCCACTATTTCGCGTTAAAGTCGTCGTGCTTAACCACGCCAGATCACTTACGGCTTGAGTCAAACCCCTGAAGCCCTAACAATGTGTTACTTCGTATTTCCCTTTGAGATTCATTCATGACTGCCCCCTTCCGTTTTCTCGCCTGGCTGTTGTTGCCGGCGTTGATGTCGTGCAGCTTCAACCTGTTGGCCGCGACTGCCGAAGGCGCGCCACAAGCCCTGCATTTACTGGACTACATTGGCGCTGACTACCCGCCGACGGTGGAGGCGGGCAAGGTGGTGGATGATTCGGAATACCGCGAGCAGGTGGAGTTTCTCGGGGTGTTGCAGGGGCTGGTGGCGGACTTGCCGCAAAAGCCTGAGCGCGCCGAGTTGGTCAAGGGTGTTGATGAGTTACTGTCAGCCGTCAAAGCGCACGAGGACGGCGCGATTGTCGCTCGTCAGACCCGTCAGTTGGGCGCGAAGCTGGCTGTGGCGTATGAAGTCAGCCAGGCCCCGGTCATCACGCCGGACCCGACACGCGGCGCACCGCTCTATGCCCAGCATTGCTCGGTATGCCACGGCACGGCCGGCGCCGGTGATGGCCCGGCGGGCGTGGGCATGACGCCGCCGCCTGCCAACCTGCGGGATGCCACGCGGCTGGATCGCCTGAGCCTCTACGCGATCTACAACACCCTGGGCCTGGGCGTCGAAGGCACCGATATGCCGTCCTTCGCCGACCAGTTGGACGACCGTCAGCGCTGGGACCTGGCCACTTACATCGCCGGCTTCACCGCTGACCCCACGGCGGCAAAAAGTGAGCAGCCCTTCAACCTCGCCGATCTGGCACGCCAAACCCCCAACGAAGTGTTGGCCGCCAACGGCCCGGCCGCTGCCGCCACCTTCCGCGCCCAGCGGGCGCAGCCGCCGCAGGTCAAGCGTGGCCCGGCGCAGTTGCTCGACTACACCGCGACGACGTTGGACAAGAGCCTCGCCGCGTTCCGTAATGGCGACCACGAACAAGCCTACGACCTGTCCGTAGCGGCTTATCTGGAAGGCTTCGAGCTGGTGGAAAGCTCCCTGGACAACGTCGACGCCAACGTGCGCAAGGACACCGAGAAGGCCCTGATGGCCTATCGGCAGTCGCTGCAGGACGGCTTGCCGCTTGAGCAGGTGCAGCAGCGCCTGGACGTCGCCAAAGGCAAACTCACCGAATCCGCCGGGTTGTTGGGCAGCGACGGCTTGAGTTGGTCGTTGAGCTACATCTCGGGTCTGCTGATTCTGCTGCGCGAAGGCCTGGAAGCGATTCTGGTGCTGGCGGCGATCCTCGCCTTCCTGCGTAACACCGGCCAGCAATCGGCGGTGCGCAGCGTTAACGTCGGCTGGGGCCTGGCGCTGCTGGCGGGCTTGGCCACCTGGGCCTTGGCGGCGTACGTGATTGACGTGAGCGGCGCCCAGCGCGAATTGCTTGAAGGCTGCACGGCCCTGTTCGCCAGTGTGATGGTGCTGTGGCTGGGCGTGTGGATGCACGACCGCCGCCATGCAGCGGCGTGGCAGGACTACATCAAGAGCAGCCTGGTGGGCGGTGGTGGGCGTTTCGGTTTCGCCGTGCTGGCGTTTTTCTCGGTATACCGCGAGTTGTTCGAAGTGATCCTGTTCTACGAAACCCTGTGGCTGCAAGCCGGGCCGGCCGGGCACAACGCTGTGCTGGCGGGCGGTGCCACGGCGCTGGTGCTGCTGGTGGGCCTGGCCTGGGTGATCCTGCGCGGTTCGGCAAGGTTGCCGCTGGCGCTGTTCTTCGGCATCAACGCAGCGCTGTTGTGCGCACTCTCGGTGGTCTTCGCCGGGCATGGCGTCAAGGCGTTGCAGGAAGCCGGCATCTTCGGCACGCGGCCGGTGGCGTTCTTTGACTTCGACTGGCTGGGCATCCACGCCGACGCTTATTCGTTGAGCGCGCAGGCGTTGGCGATCCTGGCGATTGTGGTGCTGTATGGCCGCAGCCGTTTGGCCGAAAAACGCCGCGTGGCGGCTTGATCATGCGGGTATGGATCGACGCCGACGCCTGCCCTCGGGCGGCCAAGGACCAGGTGGTCAAGTTTGCCCTCAAGCGCCAGTTCGAGGTGGTGCTGGTGGCCGGGCAGAGTCAGATCAAGCCGAGCTTTGCCTGTGTGAAGTTGATTGTGGTGCCCAGCGGCCCGGACGCGGCGGATGATTACCTGGTGGAACACGCCGTGCCCGGCGAACTGGTGATCTGCAGCGATGTGCCGTTGGCCGATCGCCTGGTCAAGAAGGGCGTCACGGCGCTTGACCCACGGGGCAAGGAGTTCAGCCCCGCGAATATGAGTGAGCGCCTGGCGGTGCGTAACCTGTTCACCGATCTGCGTGAGCAAGGCCAGATGGGCGGCGGGCCACCGCCCCATAGTGAGAAGGATAAGCAGGCGTTCGCCAATGCCCTGGACCGCATCCTCACTAAGTTGATGCGCCCGGCCTGACTCCTACTGGTGAGCGAGCTTGCCTCGCGCGGGTGCAAGCCCGCTCACCACAATTGAGTGCTGTGTGAGCGGGTCAGTCGTTTTCGTGGGTCAGCTCCAGCACCCGATCCACCAGTTTGTTGATGCCCGAGGCCACTTCACTGATGCTCTTGCCGAGCATGTAAGCTGGCGTGCTCACCAGCTTGCGCGCCTTGTCTTCGACGATGTCTTCAACCGCGCACTCCTGGTGGATGGCGCCCATCTTGTCCAGTGCGGCGGCAGTGTCGGCACAGTTGCCAATGGTGCAGGTCACTCCGGGGCCGTAGATCTTGGCAGCCAGGGCCGGTGAAATACAGATCAGCCCCACTGGCTTGCCGGCCTCGGCAAAGGCTTCGGCCAGTGCCAACACCTGCGGATTGACGCTGCACTCGGCGCCTTTCACCGCAAAATCCGACAGGTTCTTGGCCGCGCCAAACCCGCCGGGCACGATCAGCGCATCGAAGTCTTCGGCATTGGCCTCTTTGATGTCTTTCACCTCGCCTCGGGCAATGCGCGCCGATTCCACCAGCACATTGCGCGACTCGGGCATTTCTTCTCCGGTGAGGTGGTTGATTACGTGCAACTGTGGCATGTCGGGGGCAAAGCATTGGACCTGAGCGCCGCGCTGGTCCAGGCGCAGCAAGGTGATCACGCTTTCGTGGATCTCTGCGCCGTCATACACGCCGCAGCCGGAAAGGATCACTGCAATCTTTTTGCTCATGGGCATTTCTCCTGGAGTCTTGGCGTTAAATGTCTACTAATTTGTAACCTGTTGCCAATGGGATCTCACGCCTCTGCACCTAATCTTGATGTAACAAAAATAGATCGGACTAGCCCATGGACTTCGTGCCTTACGCGGTACCGTTTTTCATTGCCTTGATCGTAGTGGAGCTGCTCGCCGACCGTTGGCGTGGTCAGCGCAACTACCGGGTGGCGGACGCCATCAACAGCCTCAGCACCGGCGTGCTGTCCACCACTACCGGGCTGTTGACCAAGGGCGTAGGACTGTTGACCTACGCATTCGCCCTCAAGCACCTGGCCGTGATCGAGCTGCCGACCCAGAGCGTCTGGTCCTGGGTCTTCGCCTTTGTGCTCTACGACTTCTGCTACTACTGGCTGCATCGCATGGGCCACGAGCGCAACATCCTGTGGGCCGCGCACTCGGTGCACCACCAGAGCGAGGACTACAACCTCAGCACCGCCCTGCGCCAGACCAGCACGGGTTTCCTGTTGAGCTGGGTCTTCTACCTGCCTCTGGCCGTGCTCGGCGTGCCGCTGGTGGTGTTCATCAGCGTGGCGTCCCTCAACCTGCTCTATCAATTCTGGGTGCACACCCGCCATGTGCCCAAGCTCGGCTGGTTCGAGTGGTGCTTCGTCACGCCGTCCAATCATCGGGCCCACCATGCACAGAACGCTCTCTACATGGATCGCAACTATGGCGGGGTGTTCATTTTTTGGGACCGGCTGTTCGGCACCTTCCAGGAAGAAGACGACAACGAACCGGTGGTTTTCGGCGTGACCACGCCCCTGGCCAGTTGGAACCCGCTGTGGGCCAACCTGCAGTTTTATGCGCAGCTGTGGAGCGATGCACGGCGTACAGAGAGCAAGTGGGACAAGCTGCGCATCTGGTTCATGCGCACCGGCTGGCGCCCGGCGGACGTGCAGGCCAAATACCCCCTGGCCAAGCCCGACTTGAGCCAGTTCCGAAAATTCGAAGTGCCGCTGGACGTGCGCCAACAGGTGTACATCGCCCTGCAGTTTGCGGCATATGTGGGGTTAGGCAGCTATTTGATGAATGTCGGCGAGGGTTTGCCCACGGCAGCGTTGGTCTTGGGCTGGAGTGGGATGGCGCTGGGGTTGTTTACTTTGGGCGTGGCCCTGGAGAATCGCCCGTGGGCCTTGAAGGCCGAGCTGGCGCGCCTGGCGCTGAATGTGCCGCTGGTGTGGCTGGCGCCGCAGGTCGGGCTGTGGCCGGCCAGCCACCTTGGCTGGCTGGGGCTGCTGAGTTACAGCCTGCTCAGCGTGATCGGCCTCTACTGCTGTAGAAGCCGGCTTACTCGACTGGTGTCTTAGGCGCTTCGACCGAGGCCGGCTCGGCTGCGAGCCTGGCCTTGGCGTCGGCACAGGCCTGGCGGGCAATGCGGGCGTTCTTGAAGCGGCGGCGCAGCCACAGGGCAAAGCCCAGCAGCAACAATGCGCCGAGGACCCACAATTCGTACTTTTTGACGCTGCCGAGCATGCCTTCCAGCACCGCGCCGAAGTGGTAAGCCGCCGCACCCAAGGCCGCGGCCCAGATGGCAGCACCAATCCCGTTGAGGATCAGGTAGCGCAGTGGCGGGTAGCCTGACAGGCCAATCGCCACCGGCATCACTGTGCGCAATCCATAGACGAAGCGAAAGCTCAGCACCCAGATATCCGGGTGTTTGCGGATATGTTCCAGCGCCTTGTCGCCCATCAATTGCCAGCGCGGTTTGCGTGCCAGCAGCTTGCGGCCGTGCTTGCGCCCCATGTAATACCAGAGCTGGTCGCCGGCGTAGCTGCCAAAGAAGGCAACGACCACCACCAGGTTGATATCCATGTAGCCACGGAACGCCAGGAAGCCTGCGAGCACCAGAATGGTCTCGCCTTCAAAGAAGGTCCCGAGGAAGAGGGCAAAGTAGCCGAAGTCATGCAGAAATTGTTGAAGCATGGTCTGGGTGCTGGCGAAATGAACGCGCAGCCTACGCCTTCGTGAACATTCATGAAAGTATCGAGATGTGTCACGAAGTGAACAATTCCTACATAAACGACGAATGCGACTACAGGTCGCATCGATAAGCACAACTGTCATACCTTCGTCATAATGGCCGCTTATAACTGCAACGCTAGCCCGTAAACCCGGGCTCAGGAGTCTGTCGTGAGCTTTACCCCTGCCAATCGCCTGTTCCCCGCCACTCGTCTGCGTCGCAATCGCCGTGATGATTTTTCACGCCGTCTGGTTCGTGAAAACGTCCTGACGACGAATGATCTGATCCTGCCGGTGTTTGTGCTCGACGGCGAAAATCGTCGGGAAGCGGTGGCGTCGATGCCGGGGGTGGAGCGCCTGACTATTGACCTGTTGCTTGAAGAGGCGGCGGGTTGGGTCGAATTGGGGATTCCGGCGTTGGCGCTGTTCCCGGTCACGCCGGCCGAACTCAAGTCCCTCGACGCTGCCGAAGCCTGGAACCCGGACGGGATTGCCCAGCGCGCTACCCGCGCCCTGCGCGAGCGTTTCCCCGAGCTGGGCGTGATCACCGACGTGGCGTTGGACCCGTTCACCACCCACGGCCAGGATGGCATTCTGGACGAAGAGGGTTATGTCCAGAACGACATCACCGTCGATGCGTTGGTCAAGCAGGCCTTGTCCCACGCTGCGGCAGGCGCCCAGGTGGTTGCACCGTCGGACATGATGGACGGACGTATCCAGGCGATTCGCGAAGCCCTGGAGCTGGCCGGCCACGTCAATGTGCGGATCATGGCGTATTCGGCCAAGTACGCAAGCGCCTACTACGGCCCGTTCCGCGATGCGGTGGGCTCGGCGCTGAATCTGGGCAAGGCCAATAAGGCCTCGTACCAGATGGACCCGGCCAACAGCCATGAAGCCTTGCACGAAGTGGCGGCCGATCTGGCCGAAGGCGCCGACATGGTGATGGTCAAGCCGGGGATGCCGTACCTGGACATCCTTTGGCGGGTCAAAGATGAATTCAAGGTGCCGACCTTTGTCTATCAGGTCAGCGGCGAATACGCGATGCACATGGCTGCAATACAGAACGGATGGTTGAGTGAAGGGGTGATTCTGGAATCCCTGACGGCCTTTAAACGCGCCGGGGCTGATGGCATTCTGACCTACTTTGCCGCCCGCGCCGCCCAATTGCTTAGAGAGCAACAATAGCCCTCACAGGAACATTCGATGAATACCGAAGGACTCTCCGAAGTTGCAGTAAAAGACGCTCACCCGGTGGTTGAACAAGTCACCGAGACACCTCCCGAGCTGGAGCCGGCCCCGCCTGCCGTGGTGGCCGAAGTGCCAGCGCCGGCGCCGGCGCCCCTGGTGACCAACCTGGATGACAGCAGCCTGTATATCCACCGCGAGTTGTCGCAACTGCAATTCAACATCCGCGTGCTGGAACAGGCGCTGGATGAGTCCTACCCGTTGCTGGAGCGCCTGAAATTCCTGCTGATTTTCTCCAGCAACCTGGACGAGTTCTTCGAGATCCGCGTCGCCGGCCTCAAAAAGCAGATCACTTTCGCCCGTGAACAAGCCGGTGCCGACGGACTGCAACCGCACCAGGCACTGGCGCGCATCAGCGAGCTGGTGCACGGCCATGTGGACCGTCAATACGCGATCCTCAACGATATTTTGCTGCCGGAGCTGGAAAAACATCAGGTCCGCTTCATCCGCCGCCGTCACTGGACCACCAAGATCAAGACGTGGGTGCGCCGCTATTTCCGCGACGAGATCGCGCCGATCATCACTCCTATCGGCCTCGACCCGACGCACCCGTTCCCGTTGCTGGTGAACAAAAGCCTCAACTTTATCGTCGAGCTGGAAGGTATCGACGCCTTCGGTCGCGATTCCGGCCTGGCGATCATCCCGGCCCCGCGCCTGTTGCCACGGATCATCAAGGTACCGGAAGAGGTGGGGGGCGCTGGCGACAACTATGTATTCCTCTCGTCGATGATCCACGCCCACGCCGATGACCTGTTCCAAGGCATGAAGGTCAAGGGCTGCTACCAGTTCCGCCTGACCCGTAACGCCGACCTGGCGCTGGACTCCGAAGACGTCGAAGACTTGGCCCGTGCCCTGCGCGGTGAGCTTTTCTCGCGGCGCTACGGCGATGCAGTGCGCCTGGAAGTGGCCGACACTTGCCCCAAACACCTGTCGGACTACCTGCTCAAGCAGTTCAACCTCAGCGAGACCGAGTTGTACCAGGTCAACGGCCCGGTGAACCTGACGCGCCTGTTCAGCATCACTGGCCTGGACAGCCATCCGGAGCTGCAATACACGCCGTTCACTCCGCAGATTCCGAAACTGCTGCAAAACAGCGAGAACATCTTCAGCGTCGTGAGCAAGCAGGACATCCTGCTGCTGCACCCGTTCGAGTCCTTCACCCCGGTGGTCGACCTGCTGCGCCAGGCCGCCAAGGACCCACACGTCCTGGCCGTACGCCAGACCCTGTATCGCTCGGGTGCCAACTCGGAAATCGTCGATGCGCTGGTGGACGCCGCGCGTAACGGCAAGGAGGTCACGGCCGTGATCGAATTGCGTGCGCGGTTTGACGAAGAATCCAACCTGCAACTGGCCAGCCGTCTGCAAGCGGCCGGCGCGGTGGTGATCTACGGCGTAGTCGGCTTCAAGACCCACGCCAAGATGATGCTGATCCTGCGCCGCGAAGCCGGCGAAATTGTGCGTTACGCCCACTTGGGCACCGGCAACTACCACGCCGGCAACGCCAAGCTCTACACCGATTACAGCCTGCTGACCTCCGACGACGCCTTGTGTGAAGACGTCGGCAAGTTGTTCAGCCAGTTGATCGGCATGGGCAAGACATTGCGCATGAAGAAGCTGCTGCACGCGCCGTTCACCCTCAAGAAGGGCATGCTCGACATGATTGCCCGCGAGACCCAGTTCGCCCTCGATGGCAAACCGGCGCACATCATTGCCAAGTTCAACTCGCTGACCGATCCGAAGATCATCCGCGCGCTGTACAAGGCCAGCCAGTCCGGCGTGCGCATCGACCTGGTGGTGCGTGGCATGTGCTGCCTGCGTCCGGGCATTGTCGGGGTGTCGCACAACATCCATGTGCGCTCGATCATCGGCCGCTTCCTGGAGCACACGCGGGTCTTCTACTTCCTCAACGGCGGCGAAGAGCAGATGTTCCTCTCCAGTGCCGACTGGATGGAGCGCAACCTCGACAAGCGTGTTGAGACCTGCTTCCCGGTGGAAGGCAAGAAGCTGATCATGCGAGTGAAGAAGGAGCTGGAAAGCTACCTGACCGACAATACCCACAGCTGGAGCCTGCAGTCGGACGGTCGTTACGTGCGCAACACGCCAACCGGCAACCAGAACCCGCGCAGCGCGCAGGCGACGTTGCTGGAGAAGTTGGGCAGCCCGATTCTTGCGGTGAACTGACACGCAATAAGGTCTGAAAATGTGGGAGGGGCGGTGCGACGATTCGACTTGCCCCCTCCCACATTTGTTTTTGCGGTGTTCTTTGGATCGAGTCAGCGCAGGTTCAGGCTGAACCCCACCCGCGTCAGCCACTCCGCTTCCTGGGCAAAGTCCGCCTGGGTCAGCTGGTTTTCATCCAGCCAGCCTTTGGGGAACATCACTTCCAGGCTGTCGCCATCGGCACGCAGTTTGACCTGGGGCATTTCCTGGGTGCCACGGATGTGGTGGAACAGGATCGCGAAGCGCAGCAGCACGCACAGGCGGATCAGCTTGATGCCTTCATCACCGAACTCGGCGAATTTATCCTTGGGGATGTTTCGGCGATGGCCGCGTACCAGCAGCGCAAGCATCTGCTGGTCTTCCCGGGAAAAACCGGCCAGGTCGGAGTGCTCGATCAGGTAGGCGCCGTGCTTGTGGTAATGGTAGTGGGCGATATCCAGGCCCACTTCATGCACCTTGGCGGCCCAGCCCAGCAGCTCACGCCATACACCGTCTTCCAGGTCCCAATCCTCGGCCACCTGGTCGAAGGCATGCAGGGCTTTGCGCTCTACACGTGCCGCTTGTTCCAGGTCAACGTGATAGCGCTCCATCAGCGAACTGAGGGTGCGTTCACGCACGTCTTCGTGGTGATGGCGGCCCAGCAGATCGTAGAGCACGCCTTCACGCAGGGCACCGTCGCAGTGGTCCATGCGTTGCAGTTCAAGGGCGTCGAAGATGGCTTCGAGAATCGCCAGGCCGGCCGGGAAAATGGTGCGGCGGTCGGGCTTGATGCCGTCGAAGTCGATTTTCTCCGCATCCCCGAGTTTGAACAGCTTGCGCTTGAGCCAGGCCAGGCCTTCGGCGTTGACCTCGCCCGTGCCATGCCCACCGGCCTTGAGGGCCAGGCCGATGGCCCGGATGGTGCCGGATGAGCCGATGGCTTCATCCCAGGTCAGGCGGTGCAGGGCGTGCTCGATGCTCATGATCTCCAGCCGCGCTGCGGTGTAGGCCTGGGCGTAGCGCGCCGGGGTGATCTTGCCGTCCTTGAAATAGCGCTGGGTATAGCTGACGCAACCCATCTGCAGGCTTTCGCGCAGCAGTGGTTCGAAACGCTGGCCGATGATGAACTCGGTGCTGCCGCCGCCGATGTCCGCCACCAGGCGCTTGCCGGGGGTGTCGGCCAGGGTGTGGGACACGCCGAGGTAGATCAGGCGCGCTTCTTCACGACCGGAGATGACTTCTACCGGGTGTCCGAGGATTTCCTCGGCGCGGCGGATGAATTCGCCACGGTTGCGCGCTTCGCGCAGGGCGTTGGTGCCGACGATCCGCACCGCGCCCAGGGGCATGCCGTTGATCAGTTGGGCAAAACGCTTGAGGCAATCGAGCCCGCGTTGCATGGATTCTTCATTGAGCTGGCGCGCGTCGTCGATCCCGGCAGCCAGTTGCACTTTCTCTCCGAGCCGCTCAAGGATGCGGATTTCGCCGTTCTGGGCCTTGGCCACGACCATGTGAAAGCTGTTCGAGCCCAGGTCGATGGCGGCGATCAGGGACAGATTCTTGGCTTGGGATTGCGGCATGGTTTGGGGGTCTCGGTCGATAACCTGACCATCGTGCCACGATCGACCGCTGACGCCAACGCGTTGTGCTTCGGGAATGTCGCCGGCGACGTCTGTAGGTGTTGTTTGTAGGAAGTGTAGGCTGTCGTCTTAAGCTGCTGCTCGCAAGTGCGCGAGCCACTGTAGGGGATTTTAACTTAGGGGCCTTTTACGCTTAGCTTTGATTTGGCCTACAGCCTGTGAGTCAGAGTTCTATTCATTATTTTGCTCAAGCCTACTGATGGGGCAGGCACGGACGACAGTTTATTTTTATCGCTCCGACACCAATTAAAGGGTTGTCTTATTCTTTAGGTAAGTGCCAAAGAGACAGACTGTCACTCGGCAATTTTGCCGTGGTGTTATTTATTTATGGTTTGAATTCAAGGCAAAAATAAATACGCCTGAAAACTTTCAGTGACAGGTCGAATATGAAGAAAATTGTTGGATTGACTCTTGGTATTGCTTATCTGGCTGCGGCCTTTAACGCTCAGGCATCCACCAGTGCAGAACTGATCGTCAGGGGTACGATCAAACCTGCCGCCTGCAACCTCAGCATGACCGGTGGCGGCATTATCAACTACGGCATCATCCCTTCGGGCAAACTGCTTCCGACGGCGTTCAACCCGCTCGCGGAAATGACCACTCCCCTGAGTATCAACTGTGGCACCACGGCTGCTCAGTTCGGGCTGAAGTTTGTCGACCTGCAGGCTGGCAGCAAAGTGCCAGGCATCCTCAATGCACTGGGGGCAGGTTATACCGAGGCTCATAACTACGGCTTGGGGAGCGCCTCTGGCCGCAGGACCGGCGGCTTTGCGGTTACCCTCAAGGACCTCCGGTCGTCGTCCACAGTGCTCAGTCCCATCGTACGTGTGAGCACCGGCGCGTGGCAGAACAGCGACGGCAAAGTTGCCCAGTCGCCTAGTCAACATTCGTGGCGCAGCAGTACAACCGCGGTTCCCGCCATGATCACTCAGTTGACCGGAACTATTGCTGTGAGGGCGGTGATCAACAAAGGTCAGGATCTGGACCTGAGCCGTGACATTACCCTTGATGGGCGTGCAACGCTTGAGTTGAATTACATCTAAGCGACTGAACTACAGCCGGCCTGAAACCCTATGTTTCTTGTCGGCTGTTTTTATGTGGGCGTCAATCGTCAACTTAAATGTTGCGGGGAGTACTGAGTGCTTAGTTTTTCAGCAATAAGTAATGTGCGGTTGCTGTGTGCAAGTGTGTGTTTGTATTTCGCAAGTTTTGCAATGGCGGACGGCATGTTGCCGGAAACTACCCTGGTTGTGCTCTATGAAGAGCAGGGCGAAGCCACCATAAACATCAAGAATACCGATGCGGCACCGGCGCTGCTTCATTCTGTCGTCGAGAACGTGCCCGAGGACGTGGAGCCGCTGCTGATTGTGACGCCGCCCATTACGCGCGTAGAGGCAGGTGAAACCCAGTTGGTGCGTTTCATCAGCACGTTGAAAGAGCCCTTGAAGACCCAGCGGTTGAAACGCGTTTCCTTCGAGGGCATTCCCCAGGCTAAAGCCCCTGGCGGTACGACCATCGGCATCACCCTGCGACAGAACTTGCCGCTGATCCTGCACCCACGAGGTTTACCTCTGCATCACACCCCTTGGGAGCTGCTGAAGTGGAAGCAGGTGGGGGAGCGCCTAACGGTTCATAACGACAGCGCTTACGTGGTGCGCCTGGCGCCGGAGGTGCAGTTGCTGCCTCAACAAATCGTTGCAACGCTGCCGCGCACCTATCTATTGCCGGGGGAAGCGCTGGCGTTGAGCGTTGATGGGCCGTTGGCGGGTGTGACTGCCGTCAATATCCAGCCGGCCACGGTCTACGGGTTTGCGGCGGACAACTACCGCGCCCCGATCAATGCCAATGGGGATTGATCGTTCCATGACAAACCTGTCGAGTAACAAACGTATGACGTCGTTGTGGCCCCGCCGACCCACGCTGCTTATGGGATTTGCGACGTTATGGAGTTTGCCTGGCCTTGCTCCCGCGCTGGAGCTGGGCGAGGGGTTCGATCTGGCGGCGCTCACCACCCATGGCATTGATCCGAAAGTGTCTGACTACTTCCGTAGTGCGGCGCGTTTTCGCGAGGGTGTTCAGGTGGTGGGGCTGCGGGTTAACGGGAACCCCCTGGGCTTGGTGGATGCACGGTTCGATTCAAACGGGCAGCTGTGTTTTACCCCTGGGCTGCTGGAGAAAGCCGGGTTGGTAACGCCCAGCGGCATGCTTGGCAAGGGGACTGATGCGGACCAGGCCTGCCATGACTTCCTCGGCGCTTTCCCGACGACGATGGTGCGACTGCGCCCCGGCAGCGACGAGGTGGCGCTGGTGGTACCGACCGGATCACTGCGTGCGCCGCAATGGGAGGCCGGACAATTTGCCCGAGGCGGTACGGCGGCGTTGTTCAACTATGACGTGCAGGGTTTCGACAGCCATTCGCGCAGTGGGCCCAGCCGGTTCGTTTCGGCCCATACCGAGGCGGGCTTCAACGTGGGGGACTGGATTGTTCGCAGTCGTCAATTCTATGTATCCGACAATGGTGTGGCCCGTACCGAGCATCTGTATGCCTATGCCCAGCGAGATCTCGCTGCGTTGCAGTCGACTTTCCAGGTAGGCCAACTCGCCAGTAACAACCCGCTGTTCAGCGGGATTCAACTGTCCGGTGTGCAGTTTTCCCCCGATGGCCAGTCGCGGGCGCCGGCGGGCAGCAACAATGCCGTGGTAGAAGGGCTGGCCCAAAGCCAGTCACGCATTGAAGTACGCCAGGCAGGCGTGCTGATTCACAGCACGCTGGTGCCTGAAGGTCCTTTCAGGCTGACGGGCCTGCCCTTGCTCAATGGCACCAGCGACCTGGAGGTCAGCGTCATCGATGTGCGGGGCGCCAGGCGCAGTTTCGTGGTGCCTGCCGCTTCGTTCGCAGGGGCTGCGCCAGCGGCACCGGGCTATTACTTCTCCCTTGGCAAGGTGCGTGAAAACGAGCAAGAGCAGGCCCCGTCGCCGGTAGTCGCCATGGCCAGCGGCACGTGGGGCCTGGGCCGCGACTCCTCGGCCGGCGTTGGCCTGTTGAATACCGACGAATACTGGTCGGCAGGCGGCACCCTCAGCAGCGTGTTTTTCCAGCGGGTTTCCGTGGGCGCACGTCATAACGTGTCCCGGGACAGTCGCAACGCGGTATCCGGGTCTCGCAGCAGTGTGTCGGTGAGCAGCCCGGTGTACGGCAATCTCGACCTCAATCTCAGCGCAACCACCCAGACCCGTGGGTATCGCGAGGTGCTGGGAGCGGGTCGCCCGAGTAACGCCGACGAACTGGGGTCGCGCTTCAGTCATCAGTACACGGCAGGCCTGAGCTGGGTCGATAACACGCTGGGGGCATTTTCCCTGGGCTACACCCGCAGCGCGCAGCTTGACGGGCACGCTACAGACCATGTGTTCGCTTCATGGAACAAGTCGTTTCGCCACGCCGATGTCGCGTTGATCGCCGACTCGCAAGTGGGCGGTAGCCAGGTACGCCGTGATGCTGCGAGTGGAGGCCGGCGGCGCGACACCGCCCAGGACGATGACCTGTCCGTGCGTTTGCAGGTCAGCGTGCCCTTGGGCAGTGATCGTCGCCTGAACAGCTATACCAGTCATCGTGGAAAGCAGGCCCGTGCAGGCGTCGCGCTCAGTGAACGGGTCAATGAGTATGTGAATTACGACGTGGGTATCGAACGTGACCTCAGTGCCAGGGAGCAATC
The DNA here is from genome assembly GCF_009764655.1 of Pseudomonas sp. PB105. Taxonomy (NCBI): domain Bacteria; kingdom Pseudomonadati; phylum Pseudomonadota; class Gammaproteobacteria; order Pseudomonadales; family Pseudomonadaceae; genus Pseudomonas; species Pseudomonas sp. PB105. The sequence goes on along the minus strand of NZ_RWIO01000093.1, from coordinate 259,286 downwards.
GGTTCGGGGTCAGGTGGACCTGATGCCGCGATACACCCGCGTCGGCCTGGGGGTCAATTGGGACCCGCTGGGTACAAGCTATACCGGGCAGTTGCAAGGCGGCATGGTGGCTCACGAAGGTGGGTTGACGTTCTCGCCGTATGCCGTGCAGGACACGTTTGGCATCGCATCGGTGGGCAAGCTCAGCGCTGCGAAAATCGACACCCCGCACGGACCGGTATGGACCGACTTCAGTGGGCAAGCCGTGATCCCCGGCTTGCCGGCCTACACCAATAGTCGCATCGAAGTGCAAACCCAGTCCCTGCCCAAGCGTGTTGACCTGAAGAACGGCACCCAGGTGCTCGCCGCGGGCCGAGGGTCGGTCAACAGCGTGGCGTTTGATGTGGTGACAGTGCGCCGCATGTTGCTCTCCGCCGTTGATCAACAGGGTCGGCCGCTGCCTCAGGGCGCTTCGGTGTTCGACAACAACAATCGCTTCCTGACCAGCGTGGTGGGCGAGGGCATGATTTTCCTGAACGACGCCAATAACGAGCAAAGCCTGCGGGTTTCATTGCCGGACTCTTCTACCTGCCTGCTGAATCTGGCCACCGAGACCCCGCGTGACAATGACACGTTCTACGAGACAGCATCGGCGGTGTGCCATGGCCGCTGATCGCAAAGGTATGGGCTTTGCACTGATGTGCACATTGTTGATGGTCCAGGGTGTACGGGCTGAAAATTGCCGGGTGTCCGTCAGTCAGCCCCGTATCGACTATGGCGTTATTCGCAAGGAGACACTCGCCCCAAGCGCATCCTTCCCGCTGGGAACGCGCACGGTGCACCTGAGCGTACTCTGTGCAGAGCCTTCGGCAATGGCATTGCGGTTTGTCGGGGCGGCCGATGGGCAAGGTTTTCGCTTTGGTCGTGAGGGGCGCTTTCGTCTGACCCTCAAGCATGCCCAGGTGGATGGGCAGCCCGTCACGTGGGGGGTGGCACATCTGCCCGGTGAAGCTGTCAACGGGCAGTTATTGCCGGGCCGGGTCCTTGTGGCACCGGTGGCCGGAAAGCGACTTACCGCCCAGGTCGACATCGACACCGAGCTGCCCTCCGACGTTTTGCAGGTGCGCAGCCAGACCTTGCTGGAAGGGCAGGGTCATTTCGAACTGGTCAGCCCGGCTGCTCCACTGAACCGATGAAGTTGGCGAGCTCTGGGGTTTGCGGGTTGGCGAACAGTATTCTGGGGTCGCCAACTTCATGCACCTTGCCCTGGTGCATGAACACAAGCTTGTCGCCAACCTCTCGGGCGAAACGCATCTCGTGGGTCACCATGATCAAGGTCATGCCGTCCTTGGCCAACTGACGGACGACGCTGAGTACCTCATTGACCAGCTCCGGGTCCAGGGCCGAGGTGATCTCGTCGCACAGCAGCACTTTGGGTGACATGGCCAGGGCGCGGGCAATGGCGACGCGCTGTTGCTGGCCGCCGGACAGGCGATCAGGAAAGGCGTCGAACTTCTCGCCCAGTCCCACGCGCTCAAGCATTTGTCTTGCCAGTTGCGCGGCCTTGGCCTTGGACACTTTCTGCACCACTTGTGGGGCGAGCATCACGTTTTCGCCCACCGTAAGGTGCGGGAACAGGTTGAACTGCTGGAATACCATGCCGACTTTCTGCCGCAGGCTGCGCAGGTCGGCGCGGGCGGCGTCGAGGTATTCGCCGTCCACTTCGATCACGCCGTCGTTGATCGATTCCAGGCCGTTGAGGGTGCGCAGCAAGGTGGACTTGCCCGAGCCACTGCGGCCGATGATCGCCACCACCTGGCCTTCTTCAACGGTCAGGTCGATGCCTTTGAGGACGTGGTGATCGCCGTAATACTTATGCAGGGCGGAAATTCTAAGCAGAGGCATGCAGTCTCCTTTCCAGATAGCGCGCACTGAGGGACAAGGGGTAGCAGAGCAGGAAGTAACCGAGGGCCACCAGGCCGTAGACCATGAAGGGCTCGAAGGTAGCGTTGGCGAGCATGCCGCCGGTCTTGGTCAATTCGGTGAAGCCGATGATCGAGGTGACTGCGGTGCCTTTGACCACCTGCACCGAGAACCCCACCGTTGGCGCGACGGCAATGCGCAGCGCCTGGGGCAGGATCACATAGCGCAGTTGCTCCAGCGGATTAAGCGCCAGGCTGGCCGAGGCTTCCCACTGCCCGTGGGCGATGGAGTCGACGCAGCCGCGCCAGATTTCGGCGAGGTAGGCGCTGGTAAATAAAGTGAGGGCAATCGCTGCCGCCAGCCAGGGCGAAATATCAATCCCCAGCAAGGCGATGCCGAAGAACACCAGAAACAGTTGCATCAGCAGCGGCGTGCCCTGGAACAGTTCGATATAGGTGCGCGCAACATTGCGCGCGAACGCCTTGTTGCTGATGCGCATGGTCATCACCAGCAAGCCGATCAGGCCGCCGCCGATAAACGCCACCAGCGACAGCAACAGTGTCCACTGCAAGCCGGTCAGCAGATTGCGCACGATGTCCCAGAAGGAAAAATCACTCATCGGCTGTTCCTCATCACAAAGCGGCGGCCGATCCAGTTGAGCAACTGGCGAATCATCAGCGCCATGCACAGGTACACCAGGGTGGTCAGTGCATAGGTTTCAAATGCGCGGAAATTGCGCGATTGGATAAAGTTGGCGGCGAAGCTCAGCTCTTCGGTGGCGATTTGCGAGCACACCGCTGAGCCGAGCATCACGATGATGATCTGGCTGCTCAGGGCCGGCCACACCTTGCCCAGCGCCGGTAGCAGCACCACGTGGCGGAACGCCTCGAAGCGCGTCATCGCCAACGCTGCTGCAGCTTCCAGCTGCCCACGGGGAATGACCTGGATGCCGGCGCGGATAATCTCCGTGGAGTAGGCCCCCAGGTTGATTACCATCGCCAATACGGCCGCCTGCCACTCGGTAATCTTCAGCCCCAGGGACGGCAGGCCGAAGAAGATGAAGAACAGTTGCACCAGGAACGGCGTGTTGCGGATCAACTCGACATAGACGCCGAAGAACCAGGCAAACGGCTGGATCTTCCATGCCCGCACCACCGCGCCGACGGTACCCAGGGCCACGCCGAGGATCGCGCCGATGGCCGTCAGCTCAAGGGTGAACAGCGCGCCGCGCAGCAGCAGGTCGGTATTGGCCAGCACGGGTACAAAGTCAAATTGATACGCCATGAAGTCAGCTCCGTCGTATCAGAGATCAGCAGGCAGCGGCTCTTTGAGCCACTGCATCGCGTTCTTTTGCAGGCTGCCGTCAGCCTTGCCCGCGACCAGGATCTGGTTGACCTTCTCCAGCAGCGCCGGCTCGTTTTTGTTCACGCCGACGTACACCGGCGAATCCTTGAGTTTTACCTTCAGCGCCGGCACGCGTTTTGGGTTGCGTTCGCTGATCGCGACCATCACCACGTTGCCGCTGGCGATCAGGTCAACTTGGCCGGCCAGGTAGGCGGCGATGGTCGAGTTGTTGTCTTCGAAGCGCTTGATGGTGGCCTCCTTGGGCGCTACGGCGGTCAGCTCGATGTCTTCGATGGCGCCACGGGTCACGCTGATGGTCTTGCCCTTGAGGTCGTCGAGGCTGCTGATGGCGGCATCCGGTGGGCCGAACACCGCCAGGTAGAACGGCGCGTAAGCCTTGGAGAAGTCGATGACCTTTTCCCGCTCAGGGTTCTTGCCCAGGCTTGAGATCACCAGGTCGACCTTGCCGGTGGTGAGGAACGGGATGCGGTTGGTGCTGTTGACCGGGGTCAGCTCCAGTTTGACCTTGAGTTGGTCGGCCAGCAGCTTGGCGGTGTCGATATCCAGGCCGCGTGGCTTCATGTCCGGGCCGACCGAGCCGAATGGCGGGAAGTCCTGGGGCACTGCGACCTTGAGGGTGCCACGGGCGACAATATCGTCCAGACCGTTGGCCTGGGCGGGTGCCTGGATGAGCATCAGGCTGGCAAACAGGGTAGTGAGCAGGGCGCTGTAGCGCTTGGTCATGGCAACTCTCCGAGAAGGGCGAAGGAATTTTCTGAATTTGCTCAGTGCACAGCCCATGCCAGCACGCTGGGAATGGCGTGCAGGGCTGGGATTTGTTGAGGTGCTGTGGTCTTACTGGTCTGAACAGTGAGTGAGCTTTTCGCACTCTTTTCGAGCGCCGATAAAACCCCGCGAGCCCCTTTGGGGCGTGGCTTGCCGCCGGCCGCGATTAGCTTTACAACTAGCCACTCAGTTGTCTGGAACCTTGAGTTTTTTATGAATTCCATCGCCCAAGCCGTACCGGAAGCGGCCCTGCAGGCCATCCGCAAACTGATCAAGGAACAGGGTTTTGTGCCGGGCGACGCATTGCCGTCCCAGCGCGACCTGGCGGTGCAGTTGGGCGTGAGTCGGGCGTCGTTGCGCGAGGCATTGTCGTCCTTGAGTGCTTTGGGCTTGGTCAGCGTGCAGCCGGGCAAAGGTGTATTCGTGCAGGCGGCTGAGGAGGCGCCGGGATTTGCCTGGCCGTTCGCGGCCCAGGCCACGCCGCTGGACATCTTCCAGTTGCGCTATGCCCTGGAGGGCTTTGCGGCGGGGCTGGCGGCGGTGACGCTGACCATTGATGAATTGGACAGTCTTGAGGATAACGTCGAGGCGATGCGCAAGGTGCTCAAGGCAGGCGACTTCGAAGCGGCGGCGCGATTGGACTTCGAATTCCACCAGCGCATCCTGCTGGCCAGCGGCAACCAGGCAATGGTGAGTATCCTGAGTGCCAGCGCCGAGGTGTTCCTGGAGAGCCAGAAACTACCGTTCATCCGGCCAGAGCGGGCCATGGAAACCTGGCAGGAACATCGCAAGATACTGCGCGCACTGGCCCGCCGCGCCAGTGCGGCGGCACAGAAAACCATGCAGGAGCACGTACGGAACGCGGCGTTGCGTACGGGCATTGCCTTCGTGACGCCTGTCACGCCGTGAGTCGGGCCATACCCAAACTCATGCACCACCATAGCAAGACTCAATCAGAGGCGGCTTCCTGAACGGGGGAAGGGCGGCTATGATGGGCAACGTTTTTTTTGCTTACAATCCGGAGACATCCATGAGCAACGATCTTATCAAGCACGTCACCGACGCGACCTTTGAGGCCGAAGTACTCAAGGCTGACGGCCCGGTGCTGGTTGACTACTGGGCTGAATGGTGTGGCCCTTGCAAAATGATCGCTCCGGTCCTGGACGACATTGCAACCACTTACGAAGGCAAGCTGACCATTGCCAAGCTGAACATCGACGATAACCAGGAAACCCCAGCCAAGCACGGCGTGCGTGGTATTCCTACACTGATGCTGTTCAAGAACGGCAACGTCGAAGCCACTAAAGTGGGTGCGCTGTCGAAGTCCCAGCTGCAAGCTTTCCTCGACGCCAACATCTAAGCGTCGTCAAAAAGGCCCCGCAAATCGCGGGGCTTTTTCGTTAAACAGGGCTAGACGCTCCGAAATTCAGGTGGTACATTCGGCCCCGCACTGGTTTCTCCACTGCCCCCTGCAAGCCGTCGCCGACGCATTCCTTTTCGATTAGTACGCGATCCTGTCGCCTTCTCTGCGGCGCGGCCTCATTAAGCCAAAAGCTTAATTTCCCCCCCTCCATAAATGATTACGTCATTCCTATATGAATCTGACTGAACTCAAGCAAAAGCCGATTACCGACCTGCTCCAACTGGCCGAAGAAATGGGCATAGAAAATATGGCCCGTTCGCGCAAGCAGGACGTGATTTTCTCCCTGCTCAAGAAGCACGCGAAAAGCGGCGAGGAAATCTCCGGTGATGGCGTGCTGGAGATTCTCCAGGACGGCTTCGGCTTCCTCCGCTCTGCAGACGCCTCCTATCTCGCCGGCCCAGACGATATCTACGTCTCGCCGAGCCAGATCCGTCGCTTCAACTTGCGCACCGGTGACACCATCGTTGGCAAGATCCGCCCTCCGAAGGAAGGCGAGCGTTACTTCGCCCTGCTCAAGGTCGATACGATCAACTTCGATCGTCCAGAGAACGCGAAAAACAAGATTCTCTTCGAGAACCTGACCCCGCTGTTCCCGACCGTGCGCATGAAGATGGAAGCCGGTAACGGTTCCACCGAAGACTTGACCGGTCGTGTAATCGACCTGTGCGCCCCGATCGGCAAAGGCCAGCGTGGCCTGATCGTCGCACCGCCGAAAGCCGGTAAAACGATCATGCTGCAGAACATTGCAGCGAACATCGCCCGTAACAACCCTGAAGTTCACCTGATCGTATTGCTGATCGATGAGCGTCCGGAAGAAGTAACCGAAATGCAGCGCACCGTGCGCGGCGAAGTGGTTGCCTCGACGTTCGATGAGCCGCCAACCCGCCATGTGCAGGTTGCCGAAATGGTGATCGAGAAGGCCAAGCGCCTGGTCGAACACAAGAAGGACGTGGTGATCCTGCTCGATTCCATCACCCGTCTGGCCCGTGCCTACAACACCGTGATCCCGAGCTCCGGCAAGGTATTGACCGGTGGTGTCGATGCCCACGCCCTGGAGAAACCGAAGCGTTTCTTCGGCGCTGCGCGGAACATCGAAGAAGGCGGCTCGCTGACCATCATCGCCACCGCACTGGTTGAAACCGGTTCGAAGATGGACGAAGTGATCTACGAAGAGTTCAAGGGTACCGGCAACATGGAACTGCCTTTGGACCGTCGCATCGCAGAAAAGCGCGTGTTCCCGGCGATCAACATCAACCGTTCCGGCACCCGCCGCGAAGAGTTGCTGACAGCCGACGACGAACTGCAGCGCATGTGGATCCTGCGCAAGCTGCTGCACCCGATGGACGAAGTCGCGGCCATCGAGTTCCTGATCGACAAGCTGAAAACCACCAAGACCAACGACGAGTTCTTCCTGTCGATGAAGCGTAAGTAATACGACGTTTCAGGTCCGAAAAAATGGCGCCCTCAGGGGCGCCATTTTTTTTCGCCTGCTTTTTAAGCACCGTTGGCACCCAAAAGCACCGCGATAGGCTGCCAGCCAGCCTCAGAGCAGGTAGGATGTACGCCTATTTTACGGGTGGCATGGTTAATGAAATTCAAGGATCTTCGGGATTTCGTGCAGCAACTTGAGCAGCGCGGAGAGTTGAAACGTATCCAGGTGCCGGTGTCCCCGGTGCTGGAAATGACTGAGATTTGCGACCGCACCCTGCGTAACAAGGGCCCGGCGCTGCTGTTCGAAAACCCGACCGGCTTTGATATTCCGGTGCTCGGCAACCTGTTCGGCACGCCCGACCGCGTGGCGTTCGGCATGGGCGCCGAGTCGGTCAGCGAACTGCGCGAGATCGGCAAGCTGCTGGCCTTCCTCAAGGAGCCCGAGCCGCCCAAGGGCTTGAAGGACGCCTGGTCGAAGTTGCCGATCTTCCGCAAGATCATTGCCATGGCGCCCAAGGTGGTCAAGGACGCCGTGTGCCAGGAAGTGGTCATTGAGGGCGATGACGTCGACCTGGCCATGCTCCCGGTGCAAACCTGCTGGCCTGGCGACGTCGGCCCGCTGATCACCTGGGGCCTGACCGTCACCAAAGGCCCGAACAAGGACCGTCAGAACCTCGGCATCTACCGTCAGCAAGTGATCGGCCGCAACAAGGTGATCATGCGTTGGCTGAGCCACCGTGGCGGCGCGCTGGACTTCCGTGAGTGGTGCGAAAAACACCCCGGCCAGCCGTTCCCGGTCTCCGTGGCCCTGGGCGCTGACCCGGCCACCATCCTCGGCGCCGTGACCCCGGTGCCGGACAGCCTGTCCGAATACGCCTTCGCCGGTCTGCTGCGCGGCAACCGCACCGAGCTGGTGAAGTGCCGTGGCAACGACCTGCAAGTACCGGCCACTGCTGAAATCATCCTCGAAGGCGTGATCCACCCTGGCGAGATGGCCGACGAAGGCCCTTACGGCGACCACACCGGCTACTACAACGAAGTCGACAGCTTCCCGGTGTTCACCGTCGAGCGCATCACCCACCGGATCAAGCCGATCTACCACAGCACCTACACCGGCCGTCCACCGGATGAGCCGGCGATTCTCGGCGTGGCACTCAACGAAGTGTTCGTGCCGATCCTGCAAAAGCAATTCCCGGAAATCACCGACTTCTACCTGCCGCCGGAAGGCTGTTCGTATCGCATGGCCATCGTGACCATGAAGAAGTCGTATCCGGGCCATGCCAAGCGCGTCATGCTGGGTGTGTGGTCGTTTTTGCGACAGTTCATGTACACCAAGTTCGTTATTGTCACCGACGACGACATCAACGCCCGCGACTGGAACGACGTGATCTGGGCCATCACCACGCGCATGGACCCCAAGCGCGATACGGTGATGATCGACAACACGCCGATCGACTACCTCGACTTCGCGTCGCCGGTATCTGGCCTTGGCTCCAAGATGGGCCTGGATGCCACCCACAAATGGCCGGGTGAAACCACCCGCGAATGGGGTCGGGTGATCGTCAAGGATGAAGCCGTGACCGCGCGCGTCGATGCGATGTGGAAAGAATTGGGAATAGATTGATGCGTGTAACCCTGCAACCTTCCGGCGCTGTGCTGGAGCTGGTCCCCGGCGAGCGAATCCTCGAAGGCGCGCGCCGCCTGGGCTACGAATGCCCCCAGGCCTGTCGCAACGGCGTGTGCCATGTGTGTGCCGCGCTGCTAGTGGAAGGTCGGGTGCAGCAAGCCGGTGAGGTACGCGATCACGGTGAGTTCTACACCTGCATCGCCGAACCGCTGGAAGATTGCATTGTGTTGTGGGATGGCGTGCTGGCGCCGGGAGAGTTGCCGTTGCGCAAGTTGTCGTGTCAATTGAGTGAATGCGTAGAGGTCGGTGGTGATGTGTGGCGCGTGCGCCTGCTGGCTCCGGCCGGCAAGACGGCGCGTTACCACGCCGGGCAGTACCTGATGATCGAACGGGAAAGTGGCGAGAAATCAGCCTTTTCCCTGGCATCGGCGCCTCACGCCGGACGCGAGCTGGAACTGCATGTGCTGGCCCGCGAGGACAGTGCGCGCAGCCTGCTGGAACAACTGCAACGTAACCGGATGGCCCGCGTAGAACTGCCGTTTGGTGACACTCACCTGGCCGAGTTACCGGACGGTCCGCTGGTGTTGATCGCCGCCGGCACCGGCATGGCGCAGATGCACAGCCTGATCGAACATTGCCGCGCCTCCGGCTTCAAGCACCCGGTGCACCTGTACTGGGGCGTGCGTCGCCCGGAAGACTTTTACGATATCGAGCACTGGGACCAGTGGCTGCAATTGCCTAACCTGTTCCTGCACAAAGTCGTCAGCGATTTGTGCGGCTGGGAAGGGCGCTGCGGTTTGCTCCATGAAGCCGTGTGCGAGGACATCGTCGACCTCAAGTCTGTACACGTCTACGCCAGCGGTTCACCGGCGATGATCTACGGCACCTTGGATGCGCTGGTCGACGCTGGCATGGATGCGCACCAGATGCGCGCCGACGTATTCGCCTACGCGCCGCGCCCTTAAAAGCGCACGCCGGTCGTCACCATCGCCGCATTGAACCCCAGCAACACCAACTCCGCCGCCACCGGCCCGTAATAGGTGCCTACTGACGGAATGATCACCGGCGCCACGCCGAAACGGTTCAAGGGGATCTTGTCGCGGTACTTGCCGCGATAGCCCTGGATCGCCCCGCCCGTAACCTTCAGGTACACCGGATAGTCGTTCATGTCATAGCGCTTGCCCGCGTAAGCGTAGTACGAGCGCTGGCTGAACGAGTTGCGAAAGGTCGCCCCGCCATACACCCACCCTGATGCCTCATTGCGCTCCAGGCCAATCAGGTCCTGGTTGTTGTTGTGGTCCTTATCCGGCGCGAAGTGGCGGGTATAGACGCTGGTCTGCGCGTACCAGAAGCCTTTATCGTCTTCGGTAACGGGCGCTTCGCTGGCCAGCGCGGTGGTGGCCTGGGCCAGCAATAACAGGCCAGGCAGTCGGAATCTTTTCATGGGTGCGACCTCGGTAGTCGGTTTGAGGGGCGGCTAAGTGGGTCGTGATGTGCGCACTATTTTGACGGTTTGACGCGAGCCCAGGCTGAACCGGGGCTGAAACTAGCGGGATTGCTGCACATAATCCTGATGAAAGGGTGCCGGGCTTATGCATTCGCTTATTCTTTAAAGGTATTTAATTTGTTACATGAATATCTTTAAGCTATATCGCAACGGACTACCGATTTTCTGCCAATAACCAACAACTGACCGCCACCGCCCGCCAGCCGGATCGATCGTATGCACTCAGCGCATTGAAGCGCCGGGTCTTGATTCCAAGGGGAGCGGTATGGGGAGTTACAACAAACACGCGCTGTACATGGCGATTTTGTCGGCCAATTTGCTGACCGCTGTGGGTTTCAATCCAGTCTTTGCGGCCGAAACGTCCGCCACCGATGCACCCAGACTCGACACGGTAATCGTCACCGGCACCCGTGCTCAGGAGCGCACGGCCAGTGCGTCGCTGTCACCCATTGATGTGATCTCCGGCGAAAGCCTGCGCAGCACCGGCTCCGATGAGCTGGGCGCGGTGCTGGCGCGCCTGATTCCATCCATCAATTTCCCGCGCCCAAGCCTGGTGGATGGCGCCGAGCTGGTGCGACCTGCGCAATTGCGTGGCCTGTCACCCGATCAGGTGCTGGTGCTGGTCAACGGCAAGCGCCGCCACACCAGTGCCTTCGTCAATCTGGGCGGTGCGGTGGGGCGTGGCTCGGCGCCGGCGGACCTGAATGCGATCCCGCTGTCGGCGGTGGACCATATCGAAGTGCTGCGCGACGGTGCCTCGGCGCGCTACGGCTCGGATGCGATTGCCGGGGTGATCAACGTGATCCTCAAGCACGCCGACCACGGCGGCTCGATCTCCACCAAGTTCGGCGAATACAAGAAGGGCGACGGTATCCAGCGTAACGTCAGCGGCAACACCGGCCTGGCATTGGGCGACAACGGCTTTATCAACCTCTCTGCCGAAGGCGCCGACAACGATTACACCAACCGCGCCGGCGATGACTACCGTGCGGGCAGTGTCGGTTCTACCACCTACGGCCAGCGTGTTTTCCGTCAGGGCGAGCCGGCTACCAATGAAGGCAAGTTCCAGTTCAACTCCGAATATTCCTTCAACGACTCGGCCGAGTTCTACACCTTCGGCGGCTACAGCAAGCGGCGCGGCGAGACAGCGGCGTTCTACCGGGCGAGCAATGCGGCCAACAATATCCCTGCGCTCAACCCCAACGGTTACCTGCCGTTGATCAAGGGCAACCTCGAAGACACCTCGCTGGTGGTGGGCTTGCGCGGCTTGCTGGCCTACGACTGGCATTACGACTTGTCGGCCAACTACGGCAAGAACCAGTACGCACTCAGCACCGAAACCATCAACACCTCCCTGGGTCTGGCCACGCCGCGCAAGTTCGACAACGGCACCCTGAGCAACGACCAGAAACAAGTCAGCCTGGACCTGTCCCGTGAGTTTGATGTGGGTTGGCTGCCGTACCCGGTGTCCGTGGCGTTTGGTGGCGAATACCTGCATCAGGGCTATGAAATCGAAGCCGGCGAGCCGGCATCCTACTTCCAGAGCGGCAGCTCCGGGCTGGGCGGTTTCCGGGATGCCGATGCCGGCACCAGCTCGCGTCACAATTGGGCCCAGTACCTGGACCTGGAAACCAATTTCACCGAAAAACTCAGCGCCTCGGCCGCCGTGCGTCATGAGGATTACAGTGATTTCGGCTCCAATGTCAGCGGCTCGCTGTCAGCCCGCTATGACTTCACCCCGCAAGTGGCCTTGCGCGGCAGTGTTTCCAACGGTTTCCGCGCGCCCTCCCTGGCGCAGCAGAACTTTGCCTACACCTCGTCGCAATTGATCGGCAGTACCATCCAGGAAGCCGGCACCTTCCCGGCCAACAGCCAGGTGGCGCGCTTGCTCGGCGCCGAGGACCTCAAGGCCGAGAAGTCGCGCAACTACAGCCTGGGCCTGGTGCTTGAGCCGGCCGATGACCTGACGGTGACGGTGGATGTGTACCGCATCGACATCCGTGACCGTATCAGCCTGTCCTCCAACCTTGGCATAAACGCGGCGACGCGGGCCTATCTGCAGGCCAACGGCGTGGGCAACATCGACTACACCACCGCCCGCTACTTCACCAACGCCACCGACACCAGCACCGATGGCGTTGACCTGGTGGCCAACTATCGCTACCTGTTCGACAGCGGCGTGCGTTGGAACAGCACCGTAGGCTACAACTACAACCACACCAAAGTGACCGATGTGAAACCCAACCCGGCCATCCTCGACAGCCTTGGTGCGAACCTGGTGCGTGTGGACCGCCGCGAGCGCATCGGTTTGCTCGGCGATACCACGCCCCAGCACAAGCTGAGTCTGGGTAACGATTTCACGTTCGGTAATTGGGCACTGCACAGCAATCTGGTGCGCTATGGTGAATTCACCAGCTACCAGGCGGACAAGGTCAACGACCAGACCTTCAAGGCAGCCTGGGTGCTGGATTTGTCGGCCGACTACAAGTTGAAGAACTGGACCTTCACCCTGGGCGGCGACAACGTCACCGATAAATACCCGGAGAAGGTCAACGCCTTCGCTAGCAGCGGTGGCAATTTGGCCTATAGCACTTTTTCGCCGTACGGTTACAGCGGCGCGTTTTATTACGGTAAAGTTGCTTACAACTGGTAACACACAGGAGGCGTACCGCTTTTCGCCATGACCGCCATTGAAACCGATCTTCAGCAATTGGCTTACCCTCCGCGGCTCGATCTGGGGCCGCAACTCACTCACGAACAGTTGATGAGCTCGATGCAGGCCACCATGGGCCGGCACAAGGGTGGGCCGGTCTGGTTATTTGCGTACGGTTCGCTGATCTGGCGTCCTGAATGCTCGTCCGCCGAGCGGCTGCGGGCACGGGTCCACGGTTATCACCGGGGCCTGTATCTGTGGTCCCACGAGCATCGGGGTACGCCGGAAACGCCGGGGTTGGTGTTCGGGCTGGATCGCGGTGGCTCGTGCAGCGGGTTCGCCTACCGCTTGCCGGAGGATCAGCTGGAGGCCTCGCTTTACGCCTTGTGGCAGCGCGAGATGCCATACCCGTCGTACCGGCCACACTGGCTCAGCTGCCGTCTGGAAGATGGCAGTCAGGTGCAGGCATTGGGGTTTGTGTTGGAACGGCATTTGCCCAGTTACGCAGGCAATTTACCCGACGTCATCCTTAATCACGTGTTGCAGAGCGCTTGCGGGCGTTACGGCACTACGCGCGATTATGTCGAGCAGACCGTGAACGCCCTGCGTAGCCACGCCATGCCAGATAAGAATCTGGAGGCGCGGCTCAAGCGGTGTGCAAAGGGTTGCTCAGGCGATTAACGCGACGAGCTGACGCTGTTGGTGTGCCACAACGTTGGGATCAGGAATGCGATCGCCAGCAGGCACGCGCCGATCAGCAGTACGAAACCACCGTCCCAGCCGAAGTGGTCCACGGTGTAGCCCATCGCCGCACTCGCGGCCACCGAACCACCCAGGTAACCGAACAGACCGGTGAAGCCCGCAGCCGTACCGGCGGCTTTCTTCGGGGCCAGTTCCAGCGCCTGCAGGCCGATCAGCATCACCGGGCCATAGATCAGGAAGCCGATGGAGAACAGCGCAATCATGTCGATCATCGGGTTGCCCGGCGGATTGAGCCAGTAAACCAGGGTTGCCACGGTCACCAGTGCCATGAACACCACGCCCGTCAGGCCACGGTTGCCACGGAAGATCTTGTCCGACATCCAGCCGCACAACAGCGTGCCTGGAATGCCTGCCCACTCGTAGAAGAAGTACGCCCAGGACGTTTTATCCACGTCGAAGTGCTTGGCTTCCTTCAGGTAGGTTGGCGCCCAGTCCAGCACGCCGTAGCGCAGCAGGTAAACGAACACGTTGGCGAAGGCGATGTACCACAGCATTTTGTTGCGCAGCACGTATTTGACGAAGATTTCCTTGGCGCTGAATTCTTCTTCATGGCTGGCGTCGTAGCCTTCCGGGTAGTCGTTCTTGTACTTCTCGATGGGCGGCAGGCCGACCGATTGCGGGGTATCGCGCATGGTGATGAAGGCAAAGGCCGCTACCGCCAAGGCCACAGTGGCCGGCACGTAGAAGGCAGCGTGCCAGTCGTTGAACAAGGCCATGCCCAGCAGGAACAACGGACCGATCAGGCCGCCGCCGACGTTGTGCGCCACGTTCCACACCGAAACCACGCCGCCGCGTTCTTTCTGCGACCACCAGTGCACCATGGTCCGCCCACTTGGCGGCCAGCCCATGCCCTGGGCCCAGCCGTTGATGAACAGCAGAATGAACATCATGGTCACGCTGGACGTTGCCCAGGGCGCGAAACCGAAAATGAACATCACGCCTGCCGACACCAGTAGACCGAAAGGCAGGAAGTAGCGAGGGTTGGAACGGTCGGACACCAGGCCCATGAGGAACTTGGACAGGCCGTAGGCAATCGCAATGGCCGACATTGCCAGGCCCAGTTGACCGCGGGTGTAACCCTCGTCGATCAGATAAGGCATGGCCAGGGAGAAGTTTTTACGCAGCAGGTAATAACCGGCGTAACCAAAGAAAATACCGGCGAAGATCTGCCAGCGCAGTCGTCGGTAGGTACTGTCTATTTTTTCTTCAGGCAGGGGGGCCTGGTGCGCGGCAGGACGAAAGAAAGCAAACATTCAAGAGCTCCAAATTTCTTGTTTTGACTGCGGATGCGAATGTTACAGTTTCGTTACCGAAAATAGCATTGCATCTTGGCGGCAAACACGGGAAATGAGCGCAAGTGCATGTTCTCTTACGAACATGTCGCGAATAGATAAGTGATAGTCGTAACGAGTTTCTGAGGCGGGTGGAGATTCAAATGTGGGAGGGGGCTTGCCCCCGATGGCGGTGATTCAGTCAACAGATGTGTCAACTGATCCACTGCAATCGGGGGCAAGCCCCCTCCCACATTTGATTGCATTGCAGGTCGGTCAGCGGGTCTGGACGACGACCTTGCCTACCGCCCGGCGCTGGCCGAGGTCATTGATCGCCTGGGCGGCCTGTTCGAGCGGATACGCCTGCGACACCAGTGGCTTGAGCTTGCCCTCGCCATACCAGGTGAACAATTGCTGGAAGTTCGCCGCATTATCCTGCGGCTGGCGCTGGGCAAAAGAGCCCCAGAACACCCCGACTACCGCCGCGCCCTTGAGCAGCGCCAGGTTCACCGGCAGCTCTGGAATGCGTCCGCTGGCAAAACCCACCACCAGCAAGCGGCCGTTCCAGGCGATCGCGCGGATGGCTTGGTCAAACAGGTCGCCGCCCACCGGGTCGTAGATCACATCGGCGCCGTTGCCATCGGTGAGGCGCTTGATCTCATCTTTCAGGCTGGTTTCGCTGTAGTTGATCAGCTCATCGGCGCCGGCGGCCTTGGCCACGGCAAGTTTGTCGGCACTGCTGGCGGCGGCGATTACGCGGGCGCCCATGGCCTTGCCGATTTCCACGGCGGCCAGGCCTACACCGCCGGACGCGCCGAGCACCAGCAAGGTTTCGCCAGGTTGCAGGTTGGCGCGTTGTTTAAGCGCATGCATCGAGGTGCCGTAGGTCATGCTGAAGGCGGCGGCGGTGTTGAAGTCCATGCTTGGCGGGATCGGCAGCACGTTATAGCCCGGCACCGCGACCTGCTCGGCAAAGCTGCCCCAGCCGGTGAGGGCCATGACCCGGTCGCCGACTTTCAAATGGCTGACTTTCTCACCCACTTCGCTGACCACGCCGGCCGCCTCGCCACCCGGCGAAAACGGAAAGGGCGGCTTGAACTGGTACTTGCCCTCGATGATCAAGGTGTCCGGGAAATTCACCCCCGCCGCATGCACCTCCAACAGGATTTCGTTCTTCTTGATCGCCGGGCTGGCGATTTCTTCCAGCACCAGGGTTTCGGCGGGGCCGAAGGCTTTGCACAGCACAGCTTTCATCGGGCTATTCCTTTTGGTGTCGTGGCCGATAAGTGTAGGAGGGTAGGCCCGTGGGTCAACGAGCATGCCCGGCCCTGATAAGTCGCCATAAGCTTGTGCTCAGCCTTACTAGCGTTATGCTACTCGGCACCGAATTTGAGGAATGAACTGTGAAAGCGTGGATCCTGTTGATGCTGGCCCTGACCTTGCCCATGGCAGCCCAGGCCGAAGAAGCCAAAGAAGGCGAGGCGCCGAAGGTCAGCTATATCAGCCTGAGCCCGCCGTTCGTGGGTAACTACGGCCTGGACGGTACGGCGAAGCTCAAGGTGTTCAAGGCTGATATCGCCCTGCGCGTGACCGGCACCGAAGCCGCCGCAGCGGTCAAAGCCAACGACGCGTTGATTCGTAACCAGTTGGTGGCGCTGTTTACCCAGCAGACCAACGAGACCATGAGCACCGTTGAGGGCAAGGAGAAACTGCGCCAGGAAGCCCTGAAACAAACCCAGCAAGTGATGAACGACGAGACCGGCAAACCGGTGGTCGAAGACCTGTTGTTCAACAACCTGATCATTCAGTAGGCGGCACTTCCCACAGCTTCAGCAGGGCTTCAGTGAATGCGGGTTCCAGGACACGGTTGCCGTGCCCGCTGAGGTGGTTGGAGTCGAAAAACAGCGGCTTGGCATCGTCGTCATAGGCTGAGCAGGTGGAGCCTGGGCATAGCGGCGGCAGTGGGTCCCACACCCTCAGGCCCGGATAGGCCGCCGTCAGTTGCTTGAGAAGCTTCATTTGCGGTGCACGCAGGCGTTCCAGTTGCTCGCGCTGCAGGGTCAGGCCTGGCGCGCACACCGGGTTCATGCGGTTGAACCAGTCCGAGCAACGGTTGGGCGCGGCTTTGAACAGCGGCTTGGGGGCGTCAATCAGCACAGTGAGCCGTGCCGCCTGCAATCGGCTCAGCACCTTGTCGGCGGACGCTCGTGCGGCGTCGATGTTCTCGGCGCTCAGTTCGCTCAATGCGTCATCGACCAGTTTTGTTTCACCCTCGCGCCACTCACGTCCGGTGAGTTCCGGCATGCGCAGCGAGGCCAGGAACACCACGTCTCCCGGCTTGGCGCGTGCTTCGATCTGCTGGAGTTGGGCTTCGCGCGAAGCTGAACAGTGCGCAGGGTCGGGGC
The DNA here is from genome assembly GCF_009764655.1 of Pseudomonas sp. PB105. NCBI lineage: Bacteria > Pseudomonadati > Pseudomonadota > Gammaproteobacteria > Pseudomonadales > Pseudomonadaceae > Pseudomonas > Pseudomonas sp. PB105. The sequence continues at coordinate 242,175 of NZ_RWIO01000093.1, read as the reverse complement.
CGATAAGGCTGACGACACCGCAACCGCCCATTTCATATTCCACCACCGTGACGCCGAGCTTGAGCGAGACCAGCTTCAACAGGGTGCGGTACGCCGCCGTATGGGAATCTCCGATAACAAACAACGTACGTCCCTTCAGGCGCGGGTCGTCGACGGTTTCAAAGTCTTCCTGGGGGTAATGTTTGTAGGCATACCAGGTGTAGGTATCGCGAGTCTGGCTGAGTGACAGGGTCGACGGGTTCAACGACACCCATTGCGCGCCGAGCCACAGCAGCCCGGTGACGGCCGCCCCGCCGGTAAACGTGAGCCAGGCCTTGCGTTGCAGCGCGCAGCGGCCGCTGCGGATCGGTGCTTCGATACAGTGGTAAGAGGCGGCCGCGAGTGCGAGTACCAGCACGGGGTAAAGCAGTTGAACCGCTGACAGCTCAAGCCCGACGGTCCAGCGCAGGAACACGAGGAGCGGCCAATGCCACAGGTAAAGCGAATAAGACAGTCGACCGATGTAAGTCGCTAACCCGCTTTGCAACAGGCGTTGCAGCGCGCCGGCTGGTTGATCGGCCTGTAACACGATGCCGGCGATCATGAGCAATGAACCGGCCACAGTCACTATCGCCCAGGGAAAGGGGAATTGATTCGGGTTGGCGAACACAAAACCACTGATGAGCAGCCCCATGCCAACCGTGAGCATGGCCGGCGCCCATTGATTCATGCGAGGCGCCGTGCCTATCAGTTGGAACAGGATTGCTCCGGCGGCAAGCTCCCAGAAGCGCCCTGGCAGCAGGTAAAACGCTGACAGCGGCTCGGTATTCACCTGGTAGGCGCCGATAATCAGCGACGCAACGGCCATCAGCGGCAGCAGCCCCCAAATGATTGCTACGCCTTGCCGGCAGCGCAGCCATATAAAGAACAGCGCGGGGAAGATCACGTAGAACTGCTCTTCTACCCCCAATGACCAGGTGTGCAGGTAGGGGTTGAGTTCGGCGCCGGGTGAAAAGTAGGTGTCGGTGCTCCACGCCAGCACGAAGTTGCTCAAGCCAAAAAAAGCCGCCAGCCCCGTGCTGTTGATCACTTCGCTGAGCCAGAACTGTGGCATGAACATCGCCGACAGCACCACGCTCACACTGAGCATTACCAGCAGCGCGGGCAGGATGCGCAGCAAGCGGCGTCGGTAGAAGTCTTTCAGGTAGGCGCCCAGGCCCAGTTCGCGACGGTCCCACAGCGACTGGCTGATCACATACCCGGAAATCACGAAAAACATGTCCACGCCGGTGAAACCACCCGGCAGCAGGTCGATGTAATCCATGTGGTAGATGATCACGCTGAGCACGGCGATGGCACGCAGGCCGTCGATAGCAGGCAGGTAGGGGGCGCGAGTCACGGGGCCTTCCTCCTTGATAAAAGGAATCGACGATTTTGCCAAACCCAAGGCCCCGCGACGACTAGCCGTTCGGACAGGTGTGTCTGCGCTTGTTTCGAAGTTTCAGTGCAGTGCCAGTACCGCGGCCCATTGTTCAGCGGTGACTGGCATCACCGACAACCGGCTGCCCTTTTGCACCAGCGGCAACTCGGCGAGGGCGGTCTGCTGTTTCAGGTAGCCCAGGCCCAGCACCTTTGGAAAAGTCCGGACGTGCGCGACGTTGATCGCCGTCCACGGGTTTTTCTCCGAGGTGGCCTTGGCGTCGAAATAGTGGCTGTCCGGCTCCAGCGCGGTCGGGTCCGGATAGGCCGCCTCGACAATCTTGCCGATACCGGCGATGCCTGGCTCGGGGCAACTGGAGTGGTAGAAGAAAAACTCATCGCCGACGGCCATGGCGCGCAGGAAATTGCGCGCCTGGTAATTGCGCACGCCGTCCCAGCGCGCTTCGCCGAGCTTTTCCAGGCCTTTGATGGACAGTTCGTCGGGCTCGGATTTCATCAGCCAGTAGGCCATTTTTGGGCTCCTGAAAAAGGCAGTGGGCAAGTTGTCAGGCAATTTGATGACAAACCGACAGTCGGTTGGCGCCAAGGTTTGCGTGTTGGTTCACGTTACCGCAAAATGCCGGCCTTTAAGCTTGACGCCGCTGCAACGGACTACTTTGGAACGTTGTTGTCATCGTGTACGAGGTGCCTGAAGGGGGGCAATCGATGCAACGTAAACCGGATTTACTATGGATTTTGGTGATTTTGTTTGGTCTGGGCGTCGTGACCACCGGGTATGCCCAAAGCTTGTGGTCGAACAAGACCGATGCTCCCGTTGAACTGGCTCAACAGCAGCCGCAACCGTTCAAGCGTTAACCCTTCTTCAAGACGCCGCTGCTTCAAGCGGCGTTTTTGCGACATACCACTGCTTATCCGTGACGGTGCCAGCCAATGGCACATCCCAACTGGCTTGTGCCAATCGATCAACCTTCTGACATTCATGGGCCAGGCCCAGCAGCGTCGGCTTGCGCCAGTTTTGGCGGCGCGCCAGATACGCCAGGCTGCGGTCGTAGAAACCGCCGCCCATGCCCAGGCGACCGCCGGCGTCATCGAACCCCACCAACGGCAGCAACACCAGGTCCAGCGCCCACACCTTGCGCTGGCGCTTGGCGTTGACTCGTGGCTCCAGGATCCGAAAGCGGTTGGGCCGCAGCTTTTCCCCAGGCTTAACGCGCTGGAACACCATCTTGGTGCGCGGCCAGGCGCTGAGCACCGGCAGGTAAGTGGCCTTGCCCCGGCGCTGAGCGGCACGCAGCAGCAGGCGCGGATCGATTTCACCGTCCGTTGGTAGATATAAGGAAATATGTTTGGCTCGGCGAAACAGCGGGTGCTGTGCCAGTTGCCGATACAGGCCGTGGGCGGCTTGGCGCTGCTCGCTCGGCGTCAGGGCGCGGCGGGCTTTGCGCAACATGCGTCGAAGTTGCGGACGGGAAAGCGGCGCAGGTTCGGTCATGGGTTTTCGGCTCATAAAACAATGCCAGTCCGGGGACTGGCATTGAGTTTGGGAATTCAGGCTCCCCGACAGAACCGCTGTCGACTAAGCCCTTGAACCCGAAAGTTCAAGGTGGAAGAAGCAGTAGGCTTTAAGGCTTTCCGTCTAGCGGACATGCACACCAGCCCAACGTGCAACTTCCAGGGTAGTGCGAATCGGCTCCGGGACATCGCCGACTGGCAAGCACGCCAGGGAGTGGGGCGAGTATACCTTAAACAGTCGCGGGGATCAGCCCTTGGGTTGCTCTGTGTCGCTGGAAAGCACCAGGTCGACACGTTCAAGCAGGTCACGCACCTGCTCGCGGGTCGAGCCGCTGGCCTGTACGTCAGGGCGTTCCTGCTTATGCAGCAGATCGTGGGTAATGTTCAGCGCGGCCATCACGGCGATACGATCGGCGCCGATCACTTTGCCGCTGCTGCGGATTTCACGCATCTTGCCATCCAGGTAGCGGGCGGCGCTCACCAGGTTATTGCGCTCTTCCTGGGGGCAGATGATCGAATATTCTTTGTCGAGGATCTGCACGGTGACGCTATTGCTTGAACTCATGAGTCTTGCTCCAGGGCCTTCAGGCGCGAAATCATCGATTCGACCTTACGCCGGGCGATTTCGTTTTTTTCAATGAGGTGAGCGCGTTCCTCGCGCCAGGTCTTTTCCTGAGCTAATAGGAGTCCGTTTTGACTCTTAAGTTGCTCGACCCGAGTAATTAGCAATTCGAGTCTGGCCATCAGCGCTTGCAGGTCGGTGTCTTCCATTGGGTTCCACTGGATTTTGTCTGATGAATGGCAACTGCAGGATAAACGATCTGACGCCCTTGATAGTCTTGGTACGTCTGCCGGTGCTAGGATACAGCGCTCCATTCTAGACATTGCGCCGTCTGGCGCCTAGCTCACCATGCCCATTAAGAACTCCCCGTACGACGCTTTTTCCACACTGTTGAGCACCAGCGGCCACCCTTGCTCGCCTGCCGAACTGCACGGCGTGTTGTTGGGCCGCAGTTGCACTGGCGTTGGCTTTGATGCCGACAACTGGCTGGCTGACGTGGCCGAGCTGTTGGAAACCGAACCGACCGACAACGTGCGCAACGCGCTGATCGGCCTGCAAGAGATGGTCAAGGGCGAGCTGACCGGTGATGACGTCACCGTGGTCCTGCTGCTGCCGACCGACGACGCGCCGCTCACCGAACGCGCCGCCGCACTGGGCCAATGGTGCCAGGGCTTCCTCCACGGTTTCGGCGTCAACGCCGGCGGCCTGGACCTGAGCATCGACGCCAAGGAAGTGCTGCAGGACCTCGCCGCGATCTCCCAAGTGCAAGACGCGCTGGAAGAATCCGAAGACGGCGAAGGCGACTACATGGAAGTCATGGAATACCTGCGCGTCGCGCCGTTGCTGCTGTTCACCGAGACCCGAAAGTCCGCTGAACCCGCCGCTCTTAAACCGTCGTTGCACTAAGGCCTTCGCCGCACTAAGAAAGGAAGTCCATCTGCCCATGATCCATATCCCCAAAGCGGAATACACCCGCCGCCGCAAGGCGCTCATGGCGCAGATGGAACCCAACAGCATTGCGATCCTGCCGGCCGCCGCCGTGGCCATCCGCAACCGTGATGTCGAGCACGTCTACCGCCAGGACAGCGACTTTCAGTACCTGAGCGGCTTCCCCGAACCGGAAGCGGTGATCGTGCTGATGCCCGGTCGCCAGCATGGCGAATACGTGCTGTTCTGCCGCGAACGCAACGCCGAGCGCGAACTGTGGGACGGCCTGCGCGCCGGCACCGAAGGCGCAATTCGCGAATTTGGCGCTGACGATGCGTTTCCCATCACCGATATCGACGACATCCTGCCCGGCCTGATCGAAGGCCGCGACCGGGTCTATTCAGCGATGGGCAGCAATGCTGAGTTTGACCGGCACGTGATGGAGTGGATCAACGTGATCCGCTCTAAAGCGCACCTGGGCGCCCAGCCGCCGAACGAATTTGTTGCCCTGGATCATCTGCTCCACGACATGCGCCTGTATAAATCGGCGGCAGAAGTGAAGGTGATGCGCGAGGCTGCGCGGATTTCCTGCGCCGCCCACGTCAAGGCGATGCAGGCCAGCCGCGCCGGTTTGCATGAGTTCAGCCTTGAAGCCGAGCTGGATTACGAGTTCCGCAAAGGCGGCGCGAAAATGCCCGCCTACGGCTCCATCGTCGCCGCCGGGCGCAACAGCTGCATCCTGCATTACCAGCAGAATGACGCGCTGCTCAAGGACGGCGACCTGGTATTGATCGACGCCGGTTGCGAGATCGATTGCTACGCCAGCGACATCACCCGCACCTGGCCGGTCAACGGCAGGTTTTCACCTGAGCAAAAAGCGATCTACGAGATTGTGCTGGCCTCCCAGGAAGCCGCCTTTGCCGAGATCGCGCCGAACAAACACTGGAACCAGGCCCATGAGGCCACCGTGCAGGTCATCACCGCCGGGCTGGTGAAGCTGGGATTGCTGCAAGGTGAGGTTGGTGAACTGATCGCCAGCGAAGCCTACAAGCCTTTCTATATGCACCGTGCCGGCCACTGGCTGGGCATGGATGTGCATGATGTGGGCGAGTACAAGGTGGGCGGTGAATGGCGGGTGCTGGAAGTCGGCATGGCGTTGACCGTGGAGCCGGGGATCTATATTTCGCCGGACAACCAGACCGTGGCGAAGAAATGGCGTGGCATTGGCGTGCGCATCGAGGACGACGTGGTAGTGACCAAGCAAGGCTGTGAAATCCTGACCGGCGGCGTGCCCAAGACCGTCGCCGAGATCGAAGCGTTGATGGCGGCCGCCCGATGAGCCGGGTCAACTTGGCCATTATCGGCGGTGGTCTGGTGGGCGCCAGCCTGGCGCTGGCGTTGCAGGCCGGGGCCAAGGCGCGGGGCTGGAAGATCGTGCTGATCGAACCTTTCGCACCGGGCGACAGCTACCAGCCAAGCTACGATGCGCGGTCGTCGGCGCTGTCGTTTGGCGCGCGGCAGATTTATCAGCGGTTGGGCATCTGGCAGGACATCTCCCGCCGCGCCGAGCCGATCAAGCAGATCCACGTGTCTGACCGTGGGCGGTTCTCTACTGCACGCTTGTCCGCCATGGAAGAGGGCGTGCCGGCCCTCGGCTATGTGGTGGAAAACGCCTGGCTCGGCCAATGCCTGTGGCAAGGCCTGGACAAAGACGTGGTCAGCTGGCGCTGCCCGGCGGAAGTGACGCGCATGGAGCCGCTGCCCGACGGCTATCGCCTGATCCTCAACGATGAAACCGTGTTGGAATGCGACCTCGCCGTGCTCGCCGATGGCGGCCGTTCCGGGTTGCGCGAGCAATTGGGCATCGGCGTGAAGACCCGTCCGTATAACCAGAGCGCGCTCATCGCCAACATCACGCCCAGCGAAGCCCACAACGGCGAAGCCTTCGAGCGCTTCACCGACGATGGCCCGATGGCCTTGCTGCCGCTGCCGGACAACCGCTGCGCGCTGGTCTGGACCCGCATCGGCATGGACGCCCAGCGCCTGGCGGCACTCGACGAGCGCAGTTTCCTGAGTGAGTTGCAGGGCGTGTTCGGCTATCGCCTGGGCACCTTGAAGCAGGTTGGCGCACGCCATCTGTATCCGCTGACCCTGGTGGAAGCCGAAGAACAGGTGCGTTCCCACCTGGCGATCCTCGGTAACGCCGCCCACAGCCTGCACCCGATTGCCGGGCAGGGCTTCAACCTGTCCCTGCGCGATGCGAGCGCCTTGGCCGAGGCCTTGCTGGCCGGACCTGCGGTGCCGGGCGACCTGGCGACCTTGCAGGCCTACCGCGAGCGCCAGCGTATGGACCAGAAGCTGACCGTGGGTTTCTCCGATCAGGTCACGCGCCTGTTTGGCAGTGCACAACCGTTGGTGGCGCTGGGCCGCAACATGGGCCTGCTGGGCCTGGATCTGTTGCCGCCGGCCAAGCGCTGGTTCGCCCGTCAGGCCATGGGCCTGGGCACGCGTCCCGATGCGTAAGTGGCTGGTGGCGCGGCTGGGCAAGGCACGCTTGCTGCGTTGGGTCATGACCCTGTATCCGCCATACCTGGGCGCTGGCGTCAGCGTGCAGCACATGAGCGCGGATTTTCGCCACGTCAAAGTGCGCATGGGCCTGGGCTGGTACAACCGTAATTACGTCGGCACGCAGTTCGGCGGTAGCCTGTATTCGATGGTCGACCCGTTCTACATGCTGATGTTGATGGAGAACCTGGGCCGCAATTACATCGTCTGGGACAAGGCCGCGAGCATCGACTTCATTTCGCCGGGCAAAGGCCCGGTGTATGCCGAATTTTTCATCGACGAGGCCTTGCTGGATGAGGTGCGTCGACAGACCGCTGGCGGCGAGAAATACCTGCCTCACCTCAAGGTCGAGATTCATGACGGCTCCGGCACCCTGGTGGCGCGGGTCGACAAAACCCTTTACGTGCGGCGCAAGCCGCCAGCGAGACAGGCTTAAAGCATGGACATGCGCGCAGATGTGCTGATTGTCGGGGCCGGAATGGTCGGAAGCGCCTTGGCGCTGGCGTTGCAGGGCAGTGGCCTGCAAGTGCTGCTGCTCGATGGCAGCCCGCTGAGCGTCAAGCCGTTCGACCGTGACGCGGCCTTTGAACCCCGCGTGAGCGCCTTGTCGGCCGCCAGCCAGCGCATCCTTGAGCGCCTGGGCGTGTGGGACGGCATTGTGTCGCGCCGCGCCAGCCCTTACGGCGAGATGCAAGTGTGGGACGGCAGCGGCACCGGGCAGATCCACTTTTCGGCCGCCAGCGTGCACGCCGAAGTGCTCGGGCACATCGTCGAAAACCGCGTGGTGCAGGATGCCTTGCTTGATCGCCTGCACGACTGCGACCTGGGCCTGCTGGCCAATGCGCGCCTGGAGCAGATGCGCCGCTCCGGCGATGACTGGCTGCTGACCCTGGCCGATGGCCGCACCTTGCGTGCGCCGCTGGTGGTGGCCGCCGACGGTGCCAACTCTGCGGTGCGTCGCCTGACCGGCACCGCCACCCGTGAATGGGATTACCTGCACAACGCCATCGTCACCAGCGTGCGCAGCAGCCAGCCGCACCAGCGCACGGCCTGGCAACGCTTTACCGATACCGGCCCGTTGGCGTTCTTGCCGCTGGTGCGCGATGGGCAGGAGGACTGGTGTTCGATCGTCTGGTCGACCACGCCGACTGAATCCGAACGCCTGATGGCGTTGGATGATGAAAGCTTCTGCCGTGAACTGGAGCGCGCGTTTGAAGGACGCCTGGGCACGGTGGTCAGCGCCGATCCACGGGTTTGCGTGCCGTTGCGTCAACGTCACGCCAAACGCTACGTGGCCGAGGGCCTGGCGTTGATCGGCGATGCAGCCCACGTGATCCATCCTCTGGCCGGGCAGGGCGTAAACCTGGGGTTCCTGGATGCGGCGGTGCTGGCCGACGTGTTGTTGTCGGCGACTGAACGCGGTGAGCGTCTGGCGGATGTGAAAGTGCTGAGCCGTTACGAGCGTCGGCGCATGCCCCACAACCTGGCGTTGATGGCGGCGATGGAAGGGTTTGAGCGTTTGTTCCAGGCCGACCAACTGCCACTGCGCTGGCTGCGCAATGCCGGTTTGAAGCTGGTCGACCAGATGCCCGAAGCCAAGGCGGTATTTGTACGCCAAGCCCTCGGCCTGACCGGCGACCTCCCAGACCTCGCCAAACCTTGAATTGAAATACGCCCACCTGTGGGAGGGGCGGTGCGACGACTCGACTTGCCCCCGATGAGGCCGTCCAGCCCAACTCAAATTCCAGCCATGCAACATCTGGTAACGCCTCCGCCGAGCGTTACCAAATGCCAGTCCCTATCATTTGCGCTCACTTTGCATATGAGAGACCGCACCCATGTTGGCACCCAAGCGCCTCCTGACTGCCCTGGCACTCACCCTGATCGGCAGCACCACCGTGCAGGCAGCCGACGAAGTGGTGGTCTACTCCTCGCGCATCGACGAACTGATCAAGCCGGTGTTTGACGCCTACACCCAAAAGACCGGCGTCCAGGTCAAGTTCATCACCGACAAGGAAGCCCCGCTGATGCAGCGCATCAAGGCCGAGGGCGAAAACGCCACCGCCGACCTATTACTCACCGTGGATGCCGGCAACCTCTGGCAGGCCGAGCAAATGGGCATCCTGCAACCCTTCACCTCCAAGGTGATCGACAAGAACATTCCTCTGCAATACCGCTCGTCCACCCACGCCTGGACCGGCTTGAGCCTGCGTGCGCGGACCATCGCCTATTCCACTGACCGGGTAAAACCGGGCGACTTGACCACGTACGAAGCCTTGGCCGACAAGCAGTGGGAAGGCCGCCTGTGCCTGCGCACGGCGAAAAAGGTCTACAACCAGTCGCTGACCGCAACCCTGATCGAAACCCACGGCGCGGCCAAGACCGAAGAAATCGTCAAGGGCTGGGTGAATAACCTGTCTACCGACGTGTTCTCCGATGATATCGCGGTGCTGGAAGCCATTAATGCCGGCCAGTGCGACGTGGGCATCGTCAACACTTACTACTACGGCCGCCTGCACAAGCAGAAGCCGGACCTGGCGGTGAAGCTGTTCTGGCCGAACCAGGGCGACCGTGGCGTGCATGTGAACCTGTCGGGCATTGGCTTGACCAAGCACGCGCCGCACCCGGAAGCCGCCAAGGCACTGGTGGAGTGGATGACCACGCCTGAAGCACAGAAGATCTTTGCCGATGTGAACCAGGAATTCCCGGCCAACCCGGCAGTGCCGCCGTCGGCTGAAGTCGCTACCTGGGGCAAGTTCGTGGCCGACACCTTGCCGGTGGAAGTGGCGGGCAAGCGTCAGGCAGAAGCCATTCGCCTGATGGATCGCGCCGGCTGGAACTAAGTACAATTGATCAAAATGTGGGAGGGGGCTTGCCCCCGATGGCGAAGTGTCAGTCTACTTATCATTGACTGGTCCACCGCTATCGGGGGCAAGCCCCCTCCCACATTGGCATGTGCTGTTTTCAAGTTATTCATCTGACGAGAGCTGACCTTTGGCCCACCCCGCCCAACGCCGCTGGTACCTGCCGGTCTTCAGCGTCGCCGCTTTGGTGCTGCTGCCGCTGAGCGTGCTGTTGCTGTCCTGGCAAAGCATCGACCAGCAGATCTGGTCCCATCTCTGGGAAACCCAGATGCCCCGCCTGCTGGGCAATACCCTGACGCTGGTACTGGGCGTCGGCGTCGGCGTAACCCTGCTGGGCGTCAGCCTCGCCTGGCTTACCAGCCTTTGCGAATTCCCCGGACGGCGCTGGCTCGACTGGGCGCTGATGCTGCCGTTTGCCATTCCCGCCTATGTGCTGGCGTTCGTGTTTGTCGGCCTGCTGGATTTCGCAGGCCCCGTGCAGACCCTGTTGCGGGAATGGTTTGGCACAGGCCTGCGCCTGCCTCGCGTGCGCTCCACGAGTGGCGTGATCATCGTGTTGGTGCTGGTGTTCTACCCTTACGTCTACTTGCTGGCGCGCACGGCGTTCCTGGCTCAGGGCAAAGGCTTGATGGAAGCGGCGCGTGTACTTGGGCAATCACCGTGGCAAGCGTTCTGGCGCGTGGCACTGCCGATGGCGCGGCCGGCGATTGGCGCGGGTGTGGCTCTGGCGCTGATGGAAACCCTGGCGGATTTCGGTGCGGTTTCGGTGTTCAACTTCGACACGTTCACCACTGCGATCTATAAAACCTGGTACGGCTTTTTCAGTCTTTCCAGCGCAGCCCAACTGGCCAGTCTGTTGCTGCTGGTGGTGATGCTGGTGCTGTACGGCGAGCGACGCGCCCGTGGCGCGAGTCGTTCCGGTAATGAGCGGCCTCGGAGCAAGGCGCTCTACCACTTGCGCGGGTTTAAGGCCGCTGCCGCCAGCGCGTGGTGCGGGCTGGTGTTTGCGTGTGCCTTTGTCATTCCGGTGCTGCAGTTGATCGTCTGGTTCTGGCAGCGCGGCCGGTTCGACCTGGATGAGCGTTATTCGGGCCTGATCGTCCACACGCTTTATCTCGGAGGCATTGCGGCACTGATCACGGTCAGCGTGGCGTTGGTGTTGGCTTTCGCCAACCGTCTGGCGCCAACTCGGGTGATTCGCTCCGGTATCAGCCTGGCCAATGTTGGCTATGCGTTGCCGGGTTCGGTGCTGGCGGTGTCCATCATGCTGGCGTTCAGCTATCTGGACCGGGAAGTGGTAGTCCCGCTTGCCGGCAAGCCGTTGCTGCTGGGCAGCCTGTCTGCGCTGGTGTTGGCGTATCTGGTGCGTTTTCTGGCGGTGGCCTATGGGCCGCTGGAAAACAGCCTGGCGCGGATCCGGCCTTCATTGCCGGAAGCGGCGCGTAGTTTGGGCGTGAGTGGGCCGCGACTGTTTTGCAAAGTGTATCTGCCGCTGTTGCTGCCCGGCACCCTGAGTGCCGCGCTGCTGGTGTTTGTGGATGTGCTCAAGGAAATGCCCGCGACTCTGCTGATGCGCCCGTTCGGCTGGGACACCCTGGCGGTACGGATCTTTGAAATGACCAGCGAAGGCGAGTGGGCACGGGCTTCGCTGCCGGCATTGACATTGGTGCTGGTGGGCCTGTTGCCAGTGATCGGGTTGATCCGACGCTCCGCCCGACCAATCGGCTAGGTGTCAGTCCTACGGCTTGAGGCTACAATGCGCGGCATTCGGTGCGCTCCGCCTTTCGGATCGGGTCGCTGTACGTGGCTGAAGCCCTTGTAATTCAAGGTCTTCAGCACGAACAGCAACGCTGCGCACCTTCGCCAAGCCCGGAAGGAGAAACCCATGGGACAGCGTACGCCTCTGTATGACCTGCATCTCGCCCTCGGCGCGAAAATGGTCGATTTTGGCGGTTGGGATATGCCTTTGCATTACGGCTCGCAAGTTGAAGAACACCATCAGGTGCGACGCGACTGCGGGGTGTTCGATGTATCTCATATGACCGTGATCGACGTCACCGGCCCCCAGGCCAAGGAATGGCTCCAGTACCTGCTGGCCAATGATGTCGAACGATTGCATGGCTGTGGCCGTGCGTTGTACAGCGCCATGCTCAACGAGCAGGGTGGCGTGGTGGACGACATGATCGTCTATCGCATTGAAGCCGGGTACCGACTGGTGGTCAACGCCGCCACGCGTGACCAGGACATGGCCTGGATGCAGGCGCAAGTGGGAAGCCATCAAGTGCAATTGGCCGAGCGGCCCGAGTTGGCCATGCTAGCCATTCAAGGCCCCCATGCCCGGCAGAAGATTGCCGAGTTGGTTACCCAGTCCCGCAGCACCCTGATTCACCAGCTCAAGCCTTTTGAAGGCCAGGCCGACGGCGATTGGTTTATTGCCCGCACGGGTTATACCGGCGAAGACGGTCTGGAGATTGTCCTGCCTGCCGATCAGGCACCGGGATTTTTCAACGATCTGGTAGGGGCCGGTATCTCGCCTATCGGCCTCGGCGCACGGGATACCCTGCGCCTGGAAGCCGGTATGAACCTGTACGGCCAGGATATCCACCTGGACGTTTCACCTCTGGCGGCCAACATGGCCTGGAGCATCGCCTGGGAACCGGCCGGGCGTGATTTCATCGGCCGTGCGGCGCTGGAGGCCGAGTTGGCTGAAGGTGTGCAGTTCAAACTGGTGGGGCTGGTGCTGGAAGAACGCGGGGTTTTGCGCGCTCATCAGGTGGTTCGTATCGCCAATGTTGGCGAAGGAGAGATCACCAGTGGTAGTTTCTCCCCTACGCTGAGCAAATCCATTGCCTTGGCGCGTGTACCGATGGCGACGGCCGATCGGGCCGAAGTGGAAATCCGCGGCAAGTGGTACCCGGTTCGAGTGGTCAAACCGACCTTCGTGCGCCATGGCAAAACCTTGATCTAACTATTTCCGGCAGGCCGAAGGCCGCTGACATTACTTCTTGAGGACACAGACTATGAGCGATATCCCTGCGGACCTGCGTTTTGCCGAAAGTCATGAATGGGCCCGTCTGGAAGCTGACGGCACCGTGACCGTCGGGATCTCCGACCATGCCCAGGAAGCGTTGGGGGATGTGGTGTTTGTTGAGCTAACCGAAGTGGGCAAGGTGTTTGCCGCTGGAGATCAAGCGGGTGTAGTGGAGTCGGTCAAGGCCGCTTCAGACATCTACTCGCCGATTGCTGGCGAAGTGATTGCTATCAACGAGGAGTTGGGTGGCAGTCCCGAGCTGTTGAACTCCGACCCGTACGGTGCCTGGATCTTCAAGCTCAAGCCAAGCAATCCGGCTGAACTGGAAGAACTGCTGGATGCTGCTGGCTACAAAGCCGCTATCGGCGAGTAAACGCAAGACCTATGTGGGAGGGGCTTGCTTCCTCCCACATTCAAACAAGGTCAGCCGTGATTGTTCAGTTTGCTCTCAGGACTGCTTTTACCGCCGCCACCGACCGCTCCACATCGGCCTCTGTCATCGCCGTGAACATCGGCAACGACACGATCAAGCGCCCAACCTTTTCCGCCACCGGGAACATGCCTTCCTTGAACCCCTGCGCCCGATACAGGCTCAGCAGGTGAATCGGTGGGTAGTGATAGCCAATGCCGACATCATGGGCCTGCATCTGCTCCATGAAGGTGGCGCGGGCGGGCAGGCCGTCCTGACGCTCCGGCAGCACCAGTTGGAACAGGTGCCAGTTGCTGTTTTCGAAATCTGCCGGCGGCAGTTGTGCACCGTATTGCGCTTCAAAGTCGCTGCCGAAGCATTTGAAGTAATGTCGCGCCAGGTTCTGGCGGTGGGCGGTGATCTGCTCGATATGTGCAAACTGCCCCAGACCGATGGCGGCGGCGATATCCGTCATGTTGAACTTGCCGCCCAGTACATCCACATCCAAGCCGTCGAAGCCGGTACGGGTGACGCCCTGCAGGCGGTATTTTTCTGCCAGGCGTGCTTCTTCGGCATTATTCAACACCAGGCAACCGCCCTCGGACGAGGTGATGTTCTTGTTGGCCTGGAAGCTGAACGACACGAAGTCCCCGGTGGCGCCGATGCGCTCGCCGTCCCAGCTGGAGCCCAGCGCCTGGGCGGCGTCTTCGACGATGCGCAGGTTGTACTTTTTGGCCAGCGCGTACAGCATCGGCATATCCAACGGCAGCCCGGCCAGGTACACGGGGATGATGGCCTTGGTGCGCGGGGTGATCGCGGCTTCAACCTGGCCCAGGTCGATATTGCGGGTGATGGGATCGATATCGGCGAACACCGGCGTGGCCCCCACTTCCAAAATCACGTTGGCAGTCGCCACCCAGGAGATCGGTGTGGTGATGACTTCATCCCCTGGCCCTATACCCGCGATGCGCAAGGCAATCTCCATGGTGCAGGTGCCCGAGTTGAAGGTGCGCACGGGGCGCCCGCCAAAGTATTCCGACAGTTGCGCCTCGAACGCCTGCACTTTTGGCCCGCTGGTGATCCAGCCCGAACGCAATACATCGCCCACCGCCGAAATGGTGGCTTCATCAATGGTGGGTTTGGAGAACGGCAGAAAGGGCAGTTGGCTCATAACGACGAAGGCATCCGTTTCAGGTTGGCGATGAGTACAGGAGGTATCAGTACCGGCATGGTTGCACGGCCTGACTGAATATAGCCTGTCGCCTGTGAATGAATCGTCATGCAGCGGGCAAAAAAATGCCGCTTCGAAAGCGGCATTTTTCAGAGTGTGGATATCACTCGGTGACAGCGTTTTTAGCGAGGATAGCGTTAGCCAGCTCCATATCCGTGGCATGCAGGCCAGGGTTGTCGGCGCGGACTTTCTGCATGGCGGCTTCCAGGTACGGGCCGCGGATGCCGCCATCGCTGGCAACAAAGCTGCCGGCGTCGTCTTGTGCGGCAACGACCAGTTTGTGGTCCTTGAAGGTCAGGTACGTCGAGCCGGTGGTGGCGCCCGACGAGATGACATTGCGCCAGAAACTGTCGGCCATGGCTGAACCGACAGGAAGGGAAAGCACAGCGAGGGTAGCGACAGCATATTTGAGACGCATGATGAGTGACTCCGGGTGGGTGATCTGTACCGTTTGATTGTAGTTAGCCCAACCGAGTTCCATCACTGACTAAACAGTTTCTACCTTCAAAATCACGCCATCCAGGCCAACCACCCGGACTTGAGCGCCTACAGGGCTGTCAGGCCCGGTCACCATCCATACCCCATCACCGATCCTTACCTTGCCCCGACCGCCCACGATCGCCTCATGCACCACGAATACGCGGCCGACCAGCTCCGAGCCGCGCTCGTTGAGCCCTGGTTGGTCGCTGGCCTTGGCGCTGCTGCGCTGGCGTTTCCACCAGTACACCGCCGTCAATATCGACAATACGGCGAACAGCAGCAGTTGCCACTCCAGCCCCAGTGGTGGCACCAGGAACTTGATCACGCCCACCGCAGCCGCTGCGATACCCATCCACAGCAGGTAACCACCGGCGCCGAATACCTCAAGAATCAACAGCACTGTACCCAGCGCCAGCCAATCCCAGAATGAAAGGTGCTGCAGGAAATCCCACATTGCGAGTGCCTCAGCCTTTCTTGTTATCGAATGTGGCCTTGACGATCTCGCCGATGCCGCCGACCGCGCCGATCACCTGGCTGGCTTCAAGCGGCATCAGGATGACCTTGCTGTTATTGGCCGAGGCCAGTTTGCCGAGGGCGTCGATGTATTTTTGCGCAACGAAGTAGTTGATGGCCTGCACGTTACCGGTAGCGATGGCCTCGGAAACAACCTGTGTGGCACGGGCCTCAGCCTCTGCTTGACGCTCACGGGCTTCCGACTCCAGGAACGCGGCTTGGCGTCCACCTTCAGCTTCAAGAATCTGTGCCTGCTTCTTGCCTTCGGCAGTCAGGATCGCCGACGCCCGCAGGCCCTCGGCCTCAAGGATTTGTGCACGTTTGATCCGCTCTGCTTTCATCTGGCCGGACATGGCAGCCATCAGGTCGGCGGGCGGGCTGATGTCCTTGATCTCGATACGGGTGATCTTGATGCCCCACGGAGCAGTGGCTTCATCCACGGTTCGCAGCAGTTTTTCGTTGATGCCGTCACGCTGGCTGAGCATGGCATCCAGCTCCATGGAGCCCAGGACGGTACGGATGTTGGTTTGCAGCAGGTTGCGGATGGCGTGTTCGAGGTTGTTGACCTCGTAGGCGGCCTGGGCGGTATTGACCACCTGGAAGAAGCACACAGCGTCGATCTGCACGGTGGCGTTGTCGGCGGTGATGACTTCCTGGGGTGGAATATCCAGCACGCTTTCCATCACGTTGATCTTGCGACCGATGCGGTCCATGACCGGGATGATGATGTTCAGGCCGGGCTTGAGGGTGTTGGTATAACGGCCGAAACGCTCGACCGTCCATTGGTAGCCCTGAGGTACCACCTTGAAGCCCATGAATAATATGGCGGCGGCCAAACCTACGAAAAGAAGCAGTACGGTTCCGATCTGCATAGCGATTCCCTATCTGATGGTGTCAGTTAAACGGCGTTCGGCCGATTGTAACGGGGTTGTCACCGATAAGAACGCTTTCAGCGAGCTGTAATCAAAGGATTTGTTACCGAGTCCCCAGGCGTTACTCGCAACACTTCGGCCATTGTGGTCAGCCCCGCTTGCGCCTTGCTCACTCCGGCCATGCGCAGGCTGCGCATGCCCTGCGCAACAGCTGCCCGGCGCAGGGTCTGCACGTCGGCGCCGGGAGTGATCAGTGCTTTGATCGACTCATCCAATACCATGACTTCGTAGACCCCTGCGCGTCCCCGATACCCGCTGTTGCGGCATTCCCCACACCCAATGGCCTCGTGGGCATCGCCCGTCGAGCGCTTGCAATGAGGACACAGCACTCGCACCAAGCGCTGCGCCATGACGCCCAACAGGGTGGCCTTGATCAAATAATGAGCGATACCCAGTTCCTGCAAGCGGCTGATAGCGCTGGGCGCATCGTTGGTGTGCAGCGTCGATAGCACCAAGTGCCCGGTAAGCGCGGCCTGGATCGCCATTTCTGCGGTTTCCTGGTCGCGAATCTCGCCGATCATGATGATGTCCGGGTCCTGGCGCAGCAGGGCGCGGATACCGCTGGCGAAGGTCAGGTCGATGTTGTGCTGCACCTGCATCTGGTTGAACGCCGGCTCGACCATCTCGATCGGGTCTTCCACCGTGCACAGGTTGAGTTCCCGTGTCGCCAGTTGCTTGAGCGTGGTGTAAAGGGTGCTGGTTTTGCCTGAGCCGGTAGGGCCGGTGACCAGGATGATGCCGTTGCTCTGGCTCGTCATGGCGTGCCAGCGCTGCCGGTCCTCGGTGGACAAACCCAGCCGGTCAAAATCCTTGAGCAGCACTTGGGGGTCGAAAATCCGCATCACCAGTTTTTCGCCGAAGGCCGTCGGCAACGTCGACAGACGCAACTCAACTTCCGCACCGGCCGGGCTTTTGGTTTTGACCCGGCCGTCCTGGGGTTTGCGCTTTTCCGCCACGTTCATCCGGCCCAGGCTTTTCAGGCGGCTGACCACTGCCATCGTCACCTGGGGTGGAAATTGGTAGACGTCGTGCAGCAGCCCATCAATGCGAAAACGCACCCGGCCCTGCTCACTGCCAGGCTCGATATGAATATCACTGGCCCTTTGGGCGAAGGCGTATTGCAACAGCCAGTCGACGATATTGACGATATGCGCGTCATTGGCGTCCGGCTCCTGTTCGCTGGCGCCCAGGTTGAGCAACTCGAAATTCCCAGGCACTGCGACCTTTTGATCCGCACCGCTGACGGACTTCGCCAACCGGTAAAACTCGCTGATACACCGCTGAATGTCCTGGGGATTGGCAACCACGCGCTTGATCGACCGCTTGAGCACTTGCGCCAGCCCGGACTCCCAACTGCTGACGTGGGGCTGGGCACTGGCGACGGTGACGGTGTGCTTATCCACAGCCACGGCCAGAATGGCGTGGCGCTGGGCGAACGCGTGGGACATCAGCGGCACCACCGTTGCGACATCGATCTTCAGCGGGTCGATACGCAGGTAAGGTTGCCCGACATGCCGGGCCAGCCATTGGGTCAGGGTTTCCAGGGACGGCCCATGGGCGGCGATGCACTCTAACGGGTGCTGGGCGTCGCTGGCCGGCATCGCCGATAACCGCTGCGCGGTGTCGGGGGTTATCAAACCGTTCGCTACCAAGTCCGGCAGCAACGCATGCAGTTCCAATCGCTGATCAACAGCCATGTAGGGAATCCTGGGTAGCCTTGGATGAAATTTCAGGCTAGCCAGCCCCTGGATTTCCTCCTCCCAGCGTGTGTTGCAGGTCTTTACTGAGCGGCTGCAACCATCGCCGCAGGCCCCACGCAATCAGCCGGCCACAGGTCCAGCGCGCACACGCTGATCAGGTTTCGAATCTTTTCACCGATGACCTGGGCCCGATGCCAGCTCAAGCCATCGATCACGATATCGATGCTCAGCAGGTCGTCTTCCCGGTTCATGCTGACGTGCCGAGGGGTCAGGAATTGCAGCGCAAAGTAGTTGAGTACCCGGCACAACACATCAGGCTCCGCCTCGGCGACGATCTGGTAATGCGCCTCGCAATGAGCGCTGGTGACAGCCCACGCATCGACGCGGGCAGCAGGGTGAGTGGTTTCGACGGCGTGCATGCTGATTCTCCAGATTCGACTGGAGGAATTTTTACATTCGCCAACGGAGATTTCTTATCTAAGATGGGCTTTATATGCGCAAAATCGAATAGATCAATTCAATATTACGAGAGTGAAAGGTATTTTTATGCACAGCGAGTTGGACGTCTACGACCGTCGCATCCTGGCCCTGTTGCAAGAGGACGCTTCGCTCTCCAGCGCACAGATCGCCGAACAGGTGGGATTGTCCCAATCGCCATGCTGGCGGCGTATTCAGCGGCTCAAGGAGGAGGGGGTTATCCGCGGCCAGGTGACGCTGTTGGATCGCAAGAAGATCGGCCTCAACACGCAGATTTTTGCCGAGGTCAAACTCAACGCGCACGGCCGATCCAACTTCACTGAGTTCACCGACGCGATTCGCGGCTTTCCAGAAGTATTGGAGTGTTATGTGCTGATGGGGGCGGTGGATTTTCTGCTGCGCATCGTGACGTCGGACATCGAGGCGTACGAGCGGTTTTTCTTTGAGAAGTTGTCGATGGTGCCGGGGATTCAGGAGGTCAACTCGATTGTGGCGTTGTCGGAGATCAAGTCCACCACCAGCCTGCCAGTATTGCGCTGACAGGGAAGGCCTCATCGCGGGCAAGCCCGGCTCCCACAGGAGAATGCATTCCAACGTGGGAGCGGGCTTGCCGCGATAGCGATCTTACAGACGCAGCAAGGTCTTCCAGGCCCGATTCTGATACACCGCAATTGCCTGGTGCATCCGCGCATCCAGCGACTCATCGGTAATCGGCTGGTTGGCCAGTTGCGCCAACTTGTTCAGCTCGCCGTACAAGCGGTCCAGCTCCGGAATGTCCACCACCTGGCGTGCATGGTGCAGCCACGCCTGGATGCGTTCGATACGCGGCAGTTGCTCGGCCAGGTCTTCCGGCTGCTGCTGGTAGCGTGGCAGTTGCAGGGCGACGGCGTCCTCGGCCAGCAGGCGCGGCAGCCAGTTGGTGATCTGCGCGGCGCCCTGGCGGTTGCCACGCACGTTGCGGTCGGCAGTCCAGGTGCGAGCCAGCAGCCAGCGCGACAGGTTCAGTGAGAACAGGCCCCAGCGCACGTCGTCCAATTCTTCGACGAACTGCTCCGGCGCAGCTTTGCGGATGTCTTCATCGTCGTCACCGGCCTGGACCAGCGGGCGCCAGTCTTCCAGCAACGCATCGAGTACGCTGCGCAGTTCGCTGGTGGATTGACGCGGTGCGGCCTGGCCGAGGCTGCCGATCAGGGCGCGCAGTTCGCCGAGGTTGTCGACCCAGTCTTGCAGCAGGCGCCAGTGGCCATTGAAACGGTATTGCTCAGCCAGGCGCTGGCTGCTGCCCAGCAGGTGCCACATGATCGCGGCGAAGGCATCGTCCAGCGGCATTTCGGCGTGGATCTGCGGCGCCGGCAGGCTCAGGGAGTAGCTGCTGGCATCATAAAGACGGTAGCCGCGCTCGGCCTTGCTGATATCGCAGGGCATCAGGGCCAGGGTCGCGGCCAGCTCGGCGGCCAGCTCCAGCAGGGCCGCCGGTTCGCCTTCGCGCAGTTCCAGTTCCAGCTCGCAGATTTCTTCTTTCTGCTTGCCGACCACCACGTGGCCCAGGTCCAGGGCGGCTTCGATCACAACTTTGGCCTTGCCCCGACCCCAGGCGATTTCGGCGCGTTCACGCACGAAGTCGGTGGTGAAGATCGGCTTGAGGGTCTTTTTGTCCAGCTCGGACAGTTGCTCGGGCCAGCATTCGCCGTCGAGCTTCTTCACGTCGAGCTTGGCTTTGGGCAGGTCCCAGTTGTACTCGTTGCGTTCCGACAAGCCGGCGATGCTCTGGCCACGGGTCTTGAGGGTCTGGATGATCTCGTCACCGTCCTTGCGCAGGCGCAGGGCGACTTTGGCCTGGGCCAGGTCGCGCTCGGGGGTGTCAAAGTACTGGTTCATCAACTCACGGCGTTCCCAGCCACTTTTGTTGCGTTTTTTCAGTAACGGGTGCTCACGCAGCGCGGCGAGTGTTTCGCGGCTGACGCGGAGCTTGATTTCGGTTTCTTTCTGCATGGCCGGAAAATCCAGGATCGGGAGCGCAGCCGGGGAAAAGTGTGGCTGCCAAGGTCGTGCAGTGTACAGGACTGAGCCCGGCAACGTGCCGCAACGGTTTATTGTGTCGTGCAGATGGCTCTATAGTGGGGCTCATCCGGGAAGTTGAGAGACCGCGCATGCCGTTACCGTCCATGAAAGAGCAGTTCGCCGCCTTGATTGCCGCGCCCTCGGTCAGTTGCACCCAAGCGTCTCTCGACCAGACCAACCGCCCGGTGATCGATTTGCTCGCCAGTTGGCTGGGGGACCTGGGTTTCGCCATCGACATCCAGCAAGTCAGCCCCGGCAAGTTCAACTTGCTGGCCAGCTTCGGCAGTGGCCCTGGTGGGCTGGTGCTGGCCGGTCATAGCGACACGGTCCCTTATGACGCCGCGCTGTGGAAAACCGATCCGCTCAAACTGACGGAAGTCGACGGCCGCTGGGTAGGATTGGGCAGTTGTGACATGAAGGGCTTTTTCGCCCTGGCCATCGAGGCGGTGTTGCCGTTGCTGGACCAACCCTTCAAGCAACCGTTGCTGATCCTCGCCACCTGCGATGAAGAAAGCTCCATGTCCGGTGCCCGTGCGCTCGCCGAAGCGGGGCGCCCGCTGGGCCGCGCGGCGGTGATCGGCGAGCCCACGGGGCTCAAGCCGATCCGTCTGCACAAAGGCGTGATGATGGAGCGCATCGACATTCTTGGGCGTAGTGGCCATTCGTCGGACCCCAGCCTGGGCCACAGCGCCCTTGAAGCCATGCACGATGCCATCGGCGAACTGCGTGGCCTGCGTCTGCTCTGGCAGCGCGAGTACCGCAACCCGCAGTTCAGCGTGCCGCAACCGACCATGAACTTCGGTTGTATCCACGGCGGCGACAACCCCAACCGCATTTGCGGCCAGTGCTCCCTGGAGTTTGACCTGCGGCCCTTGCCGGGTATGGATCCCGAGGTGTTGCGCGCCGCCATCCGGCAGAAGCTCGAACCCCTGGCCGAACGGCATCAGGTCAAGATTGACTACGCGCCGCTGTTCCCCGAAGTGCCGCCGTTTGAACAACCGGAAGATGCCGAGCTGGTGCGGGTTGCGCAACGATTGACCGGTCATCTTGCCGAAGCAGTGGCGTTCGGCACCGAAGCGCCTTATCTTCAGCGCCTTGGTTGTGAAACCCTGGTGCTCGGCCCCGGCGATATCGCCTGCGCCCACCAGCCGGGCGAATACCTCGAAATGTCACGCTTGACGCCTACAGTGCGTCTATTGCGGGAACTGATCGAACATTACTGCCTGAAACCTGCATAAATTAACCCCTGCCTGTTCGTACATAGAAGGAGAGCGAGCGTGTCGCCAAGCCTGTTCCGACGATAACCATCAGCCCGCTGTGCGTTTTCACGATCCTTCCTTTTTTGGCTGCTTTTTATTACAGGCCCAGGTGTTATGCCCGAATACGTCAATTGGCTTCGTCACGCTTCGCCCTACATCAACGCCCACCGCGACTGCACCTTTGTAGTCATGCTGCCTGGCGACGGTGTGGACCATCCCAACTTCGGCAATATCGTCCACGACCTGGTGCTGCTCCACAGCCTGGGCGTGCGGCTGGTGCTGGTTCATGGCTCGCGCCCACAAATCGAAGCGCGCCTTGAAGCACGTGGCCTGGTCCCGGCTTATCACGAAGGCATGCGCATCACCGACGCGCCGACGCTGGAGTGTGTGATTGACGCGGTCGGCCACTTGCGTATCGCTATTGAAGCGCGCTTGTCGATGGACATGGCCTCATCGCCGATGCAGGGTTCGCGCCTGCGGGTGGCCAGCGGCAACCTCGTCACGGCGCGTCCGATCGGCGTGCTCGAAGGCGTGGATTACCACCACACCGGCGAAGTGCGTCGGGTCGACCGCAAGGGCATCAACCGCTTGCTGGACGAGCGATCCATCGTGCTGCTATCGCCATTGGGTTACTCGCCCACCGGTGAGATCTTCAACCTGGCCTGCGAAGACGTCGCCACCCGCGCCGCCATCGACCTGGGTGCCGACAAACTGCTGCTGTTCGGCGCCGACCTGGGCCTGATCGATGAAAATGGCCGGTTGGTGCGCGAACTGCGTCCGCAACAAGTGCCGGCTCACCTGCAACGCCTGGGTAGCAGCAACTACCAGGCCGAGCTGCTTGACGCGGCGGCCGAGGCTTGCCGGGGCGGGGTAGGGCGCAGCCATATCGTCAGTTACGCCGAAGATGGCGCGTTGCTCACCGAGCTGTTTACCCGCGATGGCGGCGGCACCTTGGTGGCCCAGGAGCAATTCGAACTGGTGCGCGAGGCGGCGATTGAAGACGTCGGTGGTTTGCTCGACCTGATCAGCCCGCTGGAAGAACAAGGCATCCTGGTACGCCGTTCGCGGGAAGTGCTGGAGCGTGAGATCGAGCAGTTCAGCGTGGTCGAGCGCGAAGGCATGATCATCGCCTGTGCGGCGCTGTATCAGATTGCCGATTCGGATGCGGGTGAGTTGGCGTGCCTGGCGGTGAACCCGGAGTATCGCCATGGCGGGCGTGGTGATGAGTTGCTCGAACGCATTGAAACCCGTGCCCGGGCCCAAGGCTTGAAAACCTTGTTCGTCCTCACCACCCGTACCGCTCACTGGTTCCGTGAGCGTGGTTTTGTACCGAGTACCGTCGACCGGCTGCCGTCGGCGCGGGCGTCGCTGTACAACTACCAGCGTAATTCGAAGATCTTCGAAAAGGCGCTGTAAGCCTGATCTTCAACGCGCTGAGGATCCAAATGTGGGAGGGGGCTTGTCCCCGATGAGGGAGTGTCAGTCACCTAATGAGCGACTGATACACCGCCATCGGGGGCAAGCCCCCTCCCACATGTTTGAGCGCATTTATTCCTTGGTGAATTTGTCGGTCACGAAGGCCGAATATATTGATTTGCGCCGATACGATGAACGCGACAATGGGGAGATTGCGCGAGGCAGCTGCTGCCAGCGGGCTGGAACCGAGGTTGCCGATGGTCAAATCGGCGGCTTGGACAGCACAAGAAATTATTAGTGACACAAAAACTGTAACAAATTGACGGGAGGATATGCGTTTGGCCATGATGGCGTCGCCTTTTTGATCGTGGGTGACGTATGCAACAGAGCGATCACACTAATCGATCTAAAAAAGCGCTAAAAAATACCCTTTAGGAATTAGCTTATGGAGCGGCTGGTCTACCCTGACCTGTCCGAGTCATGCAAAGGCTTATTCCTGGATCGTATGAAAAAGAATGAAATAATTCTTTTTGGGTGTATGAAAAACTCATTACCCTGCAGGGACCAAATCAACTGCGATTAGACGAAGGTAGTAGACACACAAGGTTACGATTGACTTGTCAGTCACTATCCGGTGGTAATCGCGCATCTGTGGATCGAGGGCGTCAGACCCGAGACCGAAGAAATACAAAAATTAGAAATGAGAGGAGCGGTACATGAATAAGTCCACCTTGGCTTTGGCTGTAGCTTTGGGCGCGATCGCCCAGCAAGCAGGCGCTGCCGGTTTTATCGAAGACAGCAAGGCCACACTGGGGCTGCGTAACTTCTATATCAATACTGATAACCGTGACGACGCTACCAAAGCGGCCGGCGCGCAGAACAAGCAAGAAGAATGGGGTCAGGCTTTCGACCTGCGCTTCATCTCCGGTTATACCCAAGGCACCGTGGGCTTCGGTCTTGACGCCATCGGCCTGCTGGGCGTGCGTCTGGATTCGGGCGGCGGCACCAACGGCGCCAGCGCCAAGACCGCTACCAACTACGGTTCGTACGGCGGCACGGTTTTCCCGAGCAAGTCCAACGGCGAAGCCGTTGATAACTATTCCAGCCTGGGCCTGACTGCCAAAGCCAAGATCTCCCAGACAGAACTGAAGCTCGGTACCCTGCAACCTAAGCTACCGGTCATCGTGACCAACGACGGTCGCCTGCTGCCTCAGACCTTCCAAGGTGGCCAGATCACTTCTGGCGACATCAAGGACCTGACACTCGTTGCCGGTCAGATCGAAAAGGCCAAGGGTCGTAACTCCAGCAACGTTGAAAACCTGTCCATCGCAGGTGCCAACGGTCGTACCGCCAGCGGTCGCGACAGCAACAAGTTCTACTATGCCGGTGGTGACTACAAAATCACCAAAGACCTGACTGCCCAGTACTACTATGGCAATCTGGATCAGTTCTACAAACAGCACTTCCTGGGTCTGCTGCACAACTGGGCGATCGGTCCTGGCGTGTTGAAGACCGACTTGCGCTACTTCAACAGCCGTGCTGATGGTAACAACAGCAACGACGCCAACTACTTCACCACTGGTGACTACGGCACTAACGCCGCAGGCAATAACATCGTCAAAGGTAAAGTCGACAACAACTTGTACAGCGGCTTGTTCCTGTACTCGGTGGCAGGGCACACCTTCGGTGGCGGTTACCAGGTCAGCAACGGCGACAGCGACTTCCCATGGCTGAACCAGGGCGACGGTTCGTCTGCTTACCTGACCACTGACTCGCAGATCTCCAAGTTCGCCCGTGCCGGTGAGCGTACCTGGCAGGTTCGCTACGCTTACGATTTCGCCAAGGTTGGCGTACCTGGTTTGACCGCTGGTGTGGTCTACCTGCGTGGCGACGACATCGATACCCGCGGTGCCGTCGGCGCTACAAGGCCGCAACCGACTGTGAACTCCAATGGCGCGAACGAGTGGGAACGTGACATCACTGTTGCCTACGTTGTACCGGAAGGCACGTTCAAGAACGTTGGTGTGGCGTGGAAAAACGCCATGTGGCGCAACGACATTGCTGGCCAGCGTAATCAGGACGAAAACCGCCTGATCGTCAGCTACTCGCTGCCACTGTTGTAAGACTGTAAAAACCTTGCCCGGCGCAACGCCGGGCAAGGTGTCTTGCTTTCAAGTCGGGCTAAACCCCCGCAAGCCCTTCCTGAACCCCTCTTTGTGCAGCGTCTCAAGGCCTTCTCGAACCTTGGAAACGATGGTGCGCCTCGTCCCTGCGCACGTCCAATGAACCCTTTTTTAATATTCCTTTATCGTCTAGATAGATCGATATTTATTCTTTTTAAATCATCTGTAATCCATGCACAGTGGGCTCCATAAGCACTCACCAGGAGCCACACCATGAGCCTAAGACTGGGCGATATCGCCCCCGACTTCGAACAGGATTCCAGCGCCGGCAAGATTCGTTTCCACGAATGGTTGGGCGATAGCTGGGGTGTGTTGTTTTCCCATCCGGCGGACTTCACCCCGGTGTGCACCACCGAGCTGGGTTTTACCGCCAAGCTCAAGGACGAGTTCGCCCAGCGCGGCGTCAAGGCCATCGCCCTGTCGGTCGACCCGGTGGATTCGCACCACAAGTGGATCGAAGACATCAACGAAACCCAGAACACTATCGTCAACTTCCCGATCCTGGCCGACGCCGACCGCAAGGTCTCGGACCTCTACGACCTGATCCACCCGAACGCCAGTGACACCCTCACCGTGCGCTCCTTGTTCGTGATCGACCCGAACAAAAAGATTCGCCTGACCATCACATACCCGGCCAGCACCGGGCGTAACTTCCACGAAATCCTGCGGGTCATCGACTCGCTGCAGCTGACCGACAACCACAAGGTCGCCACCCCCGCCAACTGGCAGGACGGTGATGAAGTGGTGATTGTGCCGTCGCTCAAGGATGAGGAAGAGATCAAGAAGCGCTTTCCCAAGGGCTATCGCGCTGTGAAGCCGTACCTGCGGCTCACCCCGCAACCCAATCGTTGAAGCGGATATAGCCATCGGGGGCAAGCCCCCTCCCACAGTTGACCGCGTTCTCCTGTGGGAGGGGGCTTGCCCCCGATGGTGTCGGTCAATGCAACACCTTTGAAAGTGAATCACAGCAGGGGTTTTCAGGCCGTTTCGACGGCCTTTTTTTTCGCCTGGCGGTTTATAACTCGCATATGCATTTAAAGAATAAACAAATGAAAAAATAAGATTTATAGATATATAAATCTGCTGATAAGGTCTGTCACATATTGGCGCCATCGCCACACAGCGAACCGCCGGCACTAGCTCAAGGAATTCCTGCATGTTGGTCGTAACACTTGGAGGCAGTCCCAGCCAGCGTTCCCGCTCCGGGGTCTTGCTGGAAAAAACCCGTCAATGGTTGCAAGACAAAGGCGTTGAAGTGGTGAGTTACCAGATACGGGACTTCCCGGCCGAAGACTTGCTGCATGCGCGCTTCGACAGCCCCAAGGTCATCGACCTGCTGCAACAGGTGGCTAATGCGGATGGTCTGGTGATCGCCACGCCGGTGTACAAGGCGTCGTTCTCGGGTGCATTGAAAACCGTGCTCGACCTGCTGCCTGAACGCGCCCTGGCCCACAAGATCGTTTTGCCGATGGCCACCGGTGGCAGCATCGCCCATATGCTGGCCGTGGACTACGCACTCAAACCGGTGCTGTCGGCGTTGAAAGCCCAGGAATTGCTCCACGGCATTTTTGCCGAAGACAGCCAGATCGCCTACGCCGAAGGCAGCGCTCAGGCGCAACTGGTGCCTGTGCTCGAACACCGTTTGCATGAGTCGCTGGAGCAGCTCTACAGCGCCATGGCCCGTCGCCCGAAACCGCTGGACCCCCATGTGTTGAATGACCGTTTGTTGACTGCTCGCTGGAGCATCTGAGCCTTACCCCTTTAAGAAACACTCACCTTACTCAGCCGCCAACGGCCAAGCAGGTGCAGCCAAAACCCTAATCGCATATTTGGAGAGAGCGCCATGCGCACTGTCATCTTGCGTCGTGGTCTGGTCGCACTGTTTGCTGCGGCTGTGTCCTTCGGCGCCATTGTTCAAGCTCAAGCCGCCGAGACCCTGCGGATCGGTTATCAGAAGTACGGCACTCTGGTGCTGCTCAAGGCCAAGGGCACCCTGGAAAAACGCCTGGCCGCCCAAGGCGTGCAGGTGCAATGGACCGAGTTTCCGGGCGGCCCGCAATTGCTTGAGGGCCTGAACGTCGGCTCCATCGACTTCGGCGTTACCGGCGAAACCCCACCGGTGTTCGCCCAGGCGGCAGGTGCCGATCTGCTCTACGTGGCCTACGAGCCGCCAGCGCCGACCAGTGAAGCGATCCTGGTGCCGAAAGACTCGACGATCAAATCGGTGGCCGAGCTCAAGGGCAAGAAAATCGTGCTCAACAAAGGCTCCAACGTGCACTACCTGCTGGTGCGTGCACTGGAAGACGCCGGCCTCAAATACACCGACGTGCAGACGGTGTTCCTGCCGCCCGCCGATGCCCGCGCCGCATTCGAACGTGGCAGCGTAGATGCCTGGGTGATCTGGGACCCATACCAGGCTGCCGCCGAGAAACAACTGCAAGCCCGCACCCTGCGCGACGGCAGCGGCATCGCCGACAACCATCAGTTCTACCTGGCGACCAAACCCTACGCCGAGCAGCACCCTGAAGTGGTCAAGGCGCTGATTGAAGAAGTGCGTGCCGTGGGCGAATGGTCCAAGGCCAACCCACAGGAAGTGACTGAACAAGTTGCGCCCCTGCTTGGCCTGCCGGCGGACATCACCCTGACCTCGGTGAAACGCCAAGGCTACGGCGCGCTGTTTCTGACTCCTGAGGTGGTCGCCGCCCAGCAGAAAATCGCCGATACCTTCTACCAACTCAAATTGATCCCCAAGCCCTTGAGCATCAAGGACGTGATCTGGACGCCACCCGCCGCTGTGGCCAAAGCGCCGTAATTCGACTTCTTCAGGAGACAACTCCATGAGCCTCAATATTTTCTGGTTCCTGCCTACCCACGGCGACGGCCATTACCTTGGCACCGCCGAAGGCGCTCGCGCCGTCGACCACGGTTATTTGCAGCAAGTGGCCCAGGCCGCTGATCGCCTGGGCTTCGGCGGGGTGTTGATCCCCACCGGACGCTCCTGCGAAGACTCGTGGCTGGTGGCCGCCTCGCTGATCCCGGTGACCCAGCGTCTGAAATTCCTTGTTGCCCTGCGCCCCGGGATCATTTCCCCGACGGTGGCGGCGCGTCAGGCTGCGACCCTGGATCGCCTGTCCGGCGGCCGTGCGTTGTTCAACTTGGTCACCGGTGGTGATCCGGAAGAATTGGCCGGCGATGGCTTGTTTCTCACTCACGAGGAACGCTACCAGGCGTCGGTGGAATTCACCCGCATCTGGCGCCGTGTGCTGGAAGGCGAAACCGTGGATTACGACGGCGAGCACATCAGCGTCAAAGGCGCCAAATTGCTCTATCCGCCGATCCAGCAACCGCGTCCGCCGCTGTACTTCGGCGGTTCTTCCGAAGCTGCCCAGGACCTCGCCGCCGAACAGGTGGAAATGGTGCTGACCTGGGGCGAGCCCCCGGCCGCCGTCGCAGAAAAGATTGAACAGGTACGCGCCAAGGCCGCGAAACTCGGGCGCACCGTGCGCTTCGGCATTCGCCTGCATGTGATCGTGCGCGAAACCAACGATGAAGCCTGGAAAGCCGCCGACAAACTGATCTCCCATCTGGATGACGACACCATCGCCCGCGCCCAGGCTTCCCTGGCGCGCTTCGATTCGGTCGGCCAGCAACGCATGGCCGCCTTGCACGGCGGCAACCGCGACAACCTCGAAGTCAGCCCCAACCTGTGGGCCGGTGTCGGCCTGGTACGCGGTGGTGCGGGCACTGCTTTGGTGGGCGATGGCCCAACGGTTGCGGCGCGGGTCAAGGAGTACGCCGCGCTGGGCATCGACACCTTTATCTTCTCCGGCTACCCACACCTGGAAGAGTCGTATCGCGTGGCTGAACTGCTGTTTCCGCACCTGGACATCGAACGTCCCGAGCTGCCGAAAAGCGCCGGTTACGTGAGCCCGTTCGGCGAAATGGTCGCCAACGACATCCTTCCCAAAGCTGCGTCACAGAGCTGAGGCGGCGTTATGTACCTTGAAAAATTGAGCCATCGCGTAGCGCCCTGGGTGCTGCCGATTCTATTGCTGGCGGTGTGGCAGTTGTCGGTGTCGGCGGGTTGGTTGTCGACGCGCATTCTGCCGGCGCCCAGTGCGGTGATTGAAGCCGGTGTCCACTTGGTTGCCAGTGGCGAAATCTGGACGCACCTGGCCATCAGTGGCTGGCGCGCCGGCCTGGGCTTTGTGATCGGCGGCAGCATCGGCCTGGCGCTGGGGTTTATCACCGGCCTGTCAAAGTGGGGCGAACGCCTGCTGGACAGCTCGGTGCAGATGATCCGCAACGTGCCGCACCTGGCGCTGATTCCGCTGGTGATCCTGTGGTTCGGGATTGACGAGACCGCGAAGATTTTCCTGGTCGCCCTCGGCACATTGTTCCCGATCTACCTGAACACCTATCACGGCATCCGCAACGTCGATCCGGCGCTGGTGGAAATGTCGCGCAGTTACGGTTTGTCCGGTTTCAGCCTGTTCTGGCAAGTGATCCTGCCGGGCGCGCTGCCTTCGATTTTGGTGGGTGTGCGTTTTGCCCTGGGCTTTATGTGGTTGACGCTGATCGTGGCGGAAACCATCTCTGCCAGCTCGGGCATCGGCTACCTGGCAATGAACGCCCGTGAATTCCTGCAAACCGACGTGGTGGTGCTGGCCATCGTGATGTACGCGATCCTCGGCAAACTGGCCGACCTGGCGGCGCGCGGTCTGGAGCGGGTGTGGTTGCGATGGCATCCGGCGTATCAAGTGAATAAAGGAGGTGCGGCATGACGGCTCAACAACCTCCGCGCCTGCTCAAGGGGATACCCCTGGCGGTGCGCAAATTGCGCAAATCGTTCGGCGCACGGGAAGTGCTCAAAGAGATTGACCTGCACATTCCGGCGGGCCAGTTCGTGGCTGTGGTCGGCCGCAGCGGGTGCGGCAAAAGTACCTTGCTGCGCCTGCTGGCCGGCTTGGACAAAGCCAGTGGCGGCGAGCTGCTGGCCGGCTCCGCGCCGCTGAGCGAAGCGATTGAAGACACGCGGTTGATGTTCCAGGAAGCACGTTTGCTGCCGTGGAAAAAGATCATCGACAACGTGGGCCTGGGTCTCACTGGCAATTGGCGCCCCAAAGCGCTCGAAGCACTGGAAGCGGTCGGCCTGGCCGAGCGTGCCAATGAGTGGCCAGCAGCGCTGTCCGGGGGCCAGAAACAACGTGTTGCCCTGGCGCGTGCGCTGATCCATCAACCGCGCCTGCTGCTGCTCGATGAGCCATTGGGGGCGCTGGATGCCCTGACCCGCATCGAGATGCAGCAACTGATCGAAAACCTCTGGCAGAAGCACGGTTTCACCGTGTTGCTGGTGACCCATGACGTCAGTGAAGCCGTGGCGATTGCCGACCGGGTGATCCTGATCGAAGACGGCGAAATCGGCCTCGATTTGATCGTCGACCTGCCACGTCCGCGTGCCCGTGGTTCACACCGCCTGGCCGCGTTGGAAGCCGAAGTGCTCAACCGTGTGCTGTCGTTGCCCGGCACGCCGCCGGAACCCGAACCTGTTTCACCGCTGCCTACGCAATTGCGTTGGGCTCAATAACTCACTTGTCCCGCGAAGGAAAAACACCATGACTATTAAAGCCATCAACGTGCGTAACCAGTTCAAAGGCACCATCAAGGAAATCGTAATCGGCGACGTGCTGTCGGAAATCGACGTGCAGACCGCCTCCGGGATCGTCACTTCGGTGATCACCACGCGCTCGGTCAAAGAGTTGGAGCTGGTGATCGGCAGTGAAGTGATTGCGTTTGTTAAGTCGACCGAGGTGTCGATCGCCAAGTTGTGATCATTTTCAGACCGCTATCGGGGGCAAGCCCCCTCCCACATGTTGAACTGTGAACACACTCAAAATGTGGGAGGGGCTTGCCCCCGATGAGGCCAGATCACCCAATACAAGACTCAACGCTTGGGCAGGTACGCCGGCAAATACAGCCCCACGTAAGCATCAAACACACGCATTCCTTCCTCCGCCATGCGCGGCGTAATCAGCCCATGCTGATGCACCGAGCGCGCATACACGCGATCACTCAATTCCAACGCCAGCGCGAACACATCCACATCGGTGGGCAGGGTCGGCACTTCGAAGTGACGGCTGAACACCGCCAACATCAAATCCCCCAACTCCAGATCGTGCTGGCGATCTGCCTGGGTCACTTCGGTTAGTCCGTGCTGGGCCAGGATCAACTGCCGAGCGGCGGCGTCGTTGCTGTAGATGGTGAGCATGCGCTGCTCGATCACGTAGGACAGGTCGCGCCAGTGCTTGAGCGGCTCATGCTCGATAGGCGCCTCAATGGCTGCCCGGAACGCGGCGTGCACATCGGCCGTCAACGCTTGCAGCAACGCCGGTACGCTGGCGAAAAAGTGGTACACCGACGACGGCGGAATCTGTGCACGTTCGGCCACGCTGTAGATCGACAAACTGGCCACGCCTTCGGCGGCCAGCAGTGTGCGGGCGGCGTCGAGGATCGCGTCGATCCGGGCCTGGCTGCGGGCACGGGGTTTACGCGGGGTGGCGGGGCGGGTGGTCATGGAAGTCTCCTACAAGGCAGCGGGCATTGTATGAGCACAGAGGTGGGTTGTCTGCCAGACCGCCATCGGGGGCAAGCCCCCTCCCACATTTTGATCTGTGAACACACTCACAGTGTGGGAGGGGGCTTGCCCCCGATAAGGCCGACTCGGTCCCCCGGAACAAACCCATAAAAAAACGCCACAGACCAAAGGCCTGTGGCGTTTTTTCAATGCAACCGCCGCTTACACGGTATGCAGATACCAGTTGTACTCAAGGTCGGAGATGGAGTGTTCAAACTCTTCCAGCTCACTTTCCTTACAGGCGACGAAGATATCGATGTATTTAGGATCGATGTACTTGGCCATCACCTCGCTGTCGTCCAACTCGCGCAGGGCATCACGCAGGTTGTTCGGCAGGCTTTGCTCGTTCTGCTCGTAGCTGTTGCCTTCCACGGGTGCGCCAGGCTCGATCTTGTTGGTCAGACCGTGGTGCACGCCTGCCAGGACCGAAGCCATCAGCAGGTAAGGGTTGGCGTCGGCGCCGGCCACACGGTGTTCGATACGTACGGCGTCGGACGAGCCGGTCGGTACGCGAATCGCCACGGTGCGGTTGTCCAGGCCCCAGCACGGCGAGTTCGGCACGTAGAACTGTGCGCCGAAACGACGGTAGGAGTTGACGTTGGGGCACAGGAACGCCATTTGGGCGGGCAGGGTCTCCAGCACACCGCCGATCGCATGACGCAATGCGGCGTTCTGCTCGGGATCCTCGCTGGCAAAGATGTTCTTGCCGTCTTTGTCCAGGATCGAAATGTGAACGTGCAGCCCGTTGCCTGCCTGGCCTGGGTAAGGCTTGGCCATGAAGGTGGTGTCCATCTCATGGTCGTAGGCGATGTTCTTGATCAGGCGCTTGAGCAGTACCGCGTAATCGCACGCTTTGATCGGGTCGGCGACATGGTGCAGGTTCACTTCGAACTGCGCCGGGGCACTTTCCTTGACGATGGCGTCGGCCGGGATGCCTTGCTCTTTGGCACCTTCCAGAATGTCCTGGAGGCAGTCGACGTATTCGTCGAGGTCGTCGATCAGGTAGACCTGTGTCGAGTGCGGGCGTTTGCCGGAGATCGGCGAGCGGGGCGGTTGTGGGCGGCCGTTCACGTTCTCCTGGTCGATCAGGTAGAACTCAAGCTCGAAGGCAGCGCAGATGGTCAGACCGAGGTCGTCAAATTTGCTTACAACCTGGCGGAGCACTTCGCGGGGATCGGCGAAGAAAGGTTCACCTTCAAGTTCGTGCATGGTCATCAGCAGTTGCGCGGTAGGGCGCTTTTGCCAAGGCTCATTGCACAGGGTATCGGGGATTGGATAACAGATTCGGTCAGCATCACCGATGTCCAGACCCAGGCCGGTGCTTTCCACCGTCGAGCCATTGATATCCAGGGCAAATAAAGAGGCAGGCAGGTTAATGCCCTTCTCGTAAACCTTGTGGAGGCTGGTGCGTTCGATGCGCTTGCCGCGCACCACACCATTCATATCCGCAATTAGAAGGTCTACGTACAGAACCTCAGGATGATCCTTAAGGAACGCGTTCGCTTCGTTAAGCTGAACGGCACGCGGGGGTACCGACATGATGCAACACCTTTGTTGTTAAAAATATCAATCATTGATCTTTTCTGGTTTCAGTCAACCCGAACGGCATGCCGAAGTCAAGCGAGGCCTTTTTTGCCCTAAAAAAGCGCCGCGAAGCCTTTTTTGGGGCTTTTTGGGGCGGTTTTTTGCATTTGACCGGCTTGGGAATCGCAGGCTTGAGCGGGCCGTGTTGTATTTTTTACGGGGGTGTTGTGTAAAAAAATGAACAAGGCTAAGCTCGATTCAAACCCATAACAGCAATAATACCGGGGTGCTTCATGTTTCACCTGCCGCCACTCGGCGTCTATGCCTGCTTCTGCCAGGCGTTGTCCGCAGTCCGTTCGCCCCGCGTGAATGCCCCGGCACCGGCCAATATTCTTGACGGCCCGTCCGACCTTTTCTTTGCCCCCTCAACTGCCCCTGACCGGCGCCTTTTCAAGGAACCGATCAAGATTGTGCACGACTTTGGCGTGAGGAATGCAACGCTGCAGCAAATGGCAGGTAAGCTCCTACCCTGAATGAACAAACGACGCGGATGCTGCGTCAACCAACGCCTGGCCTTTAATGGATGCCAGGAAACCCAGCCCAGAGGCATTTATGAGTAACAACCTCGACCAGCTCACCGATTGGTTGAAAGACCACAAGATCACAGAAGTCGAATGCATGATTGGCGACCTCACCGGCATCACCCGGGGCAAGATCTCGCCGACCAACAAGTTCATCGCCGAAAAAGGCATGCGCCTGCCCGAGAGCGTTCTGTTGCAGACCGTGACCGGCGACTATGTCGAAGACGACATCTATTACGAATTGCTCGACCCGGCCGACATCGACATGATCTGCCGCCCCGACCAGAACGCGGTGTTCCTGGTGCCGTGGGCCATCGAGCCGACCGCCCAGGTGATCCACGACACCTACGACAAGCAAGGCAACCCGATCGAGCTGTCGCCGCGCAACGTGCTCAAGAAAGTCCTCCAGCTCTACGCCGACAAAGGCTGGCAGCCCATTGTGGCGCCGGAGATGGAGTTCTACCTGACCAAACGCTGCGAAGACCCGGACTTCCCGTTGCAACCGCCGATCGGTCGTTCCGGGCGCCCGGAGACCGGTCGCCAATCCTTCTCTATAGAAGCGGCCAACGAATTCGATCCACTGTTCGAAGACGTCTACGACTGGTGCGAACTGCAGGAGCTGGACCTCGACACCCTGATCCACGAAGACGGCACCGCGCAGATGGAAATCAACTTCCGTCACGGCGACGCGCTGTCCCTGGCCGACCAGATCCTGGTGTTCAAGCGCACCATGCGCGAAGCCGCGCTCAAGCACAACGTGGCGGCCACCTTCATGGCCAAGCCGATGACCGGCGAGCCCGGCAGCGCGATGCACCTGCACCAGAGCATCATCGACATCGCCACCGGCAAGAACGTCTTCTCCAATGAAGACGGGAGCATGAGCCAGCTGTTCCTCAACCACATTGGCGGCCTGCAGAAATTCATCCCCGAATTGCTGCCACTGTTTGCCCCTAACGTGAACTCGTTCCGCCGCTTCCTGCCCGACACCTCGGCGCCGGTCAACGTGGAATGGGGCGAAGAAAACCGCACCGTCGGCCTGCGCGTACCGGATGCCGGCCCGCAGAACCGTCGTGTGGAAAACCGCCTGCCGGGCGCCGACGCCAACCCGTACCTGGCGATTGCCGCCAGTCTGCTGTGCGGCTACATCGGCATGGTTGAAGGCCATAACCCGAGCGCGCCGGTGGTGGGTCGTGGTTACGAGCGGCGCAACCTGCGTCTGCCGTTGACCATTGAAGACGCCCTGGAACGCATGGAAAACAGCAAGACCATCGAGAAATACCTGGGTCAGAAATTCATCACAGGCTACGTCGCGGTCAAGCGGGCCGAGCATGAAAACTTCAAGCGCGTGATCAGTTCGTGGGAGCGGGAATTCCTGCTCTTCGCCGTCTGATGCGCCGGGCGCGCGGCTCGCGCCGTGCGCCCTTCACTGAAATTTCAGGAGATTGGTATGTCCAGCAACAACCCGCAAACCCGTGAATGGCAAGCCTTGAGCAACGATCACCACCTGGCGCCGTTCAGCGACTTCAAGCAATTGAAAGAGAAAGGCCCACGGATCATCACCAAAGCCCACGGCGTGTATTTGTGGGACAGCGAAGGCAACAAGATCCTCGACGGCATGGCCGGCCTGTGGTGCGTGGCGATCGGTTACGGTCGCGATGAACTGGCTGACGCCGCTGCCAAACAAATGAAAGAACTGCCGTACTACAACCTGTTCTTCCAGACCGCTCACCCGCCGGTGCTGGAGCTGGCCAAGGCCATTTCCGACATCGCGCCTGCCGGCATGAACCACGTGTTCTTCACCGGCTCCGGCTCCGAAGGCAACGACACCATGTTGCGCATGGTCCGCCACTACTGGGCGATCAAGGGCCAGCCGAACAAGAAAACCATCATCAGCCGCAAGAATGGCTACCACGGCTCAACCGTGGCTGGCGCCAGCCTTGGCGGTATGACGTATATGCACGAACAGGGCGACTTGCCGATCCCGGGCATCACCCACATCGCCCAGCCGTACTGGTTTGGCGAAGGCGGCGACATGAGCCCTGAGGAATTCGGGATCTGGGCCGCCAACCAGCTGGAAGAAAAGATCCTCGAACTGGGCGTGGACACCGTCGGTGCCTTTATTGCCGAACCGATCCAGGGTGCCGGTGGTGTGATCGTCCCGCCCGCCACCTACTGGCCGCGCATCAAGGAAATCCTCGCCAAGTACGACATCCTGTTTGTGGCCGACGAAGTGATCTGCGGGTTTGGCCGTACCGGTGAGTGGTTTGGTAGCGACTTCTACGACCTCAAGCCAGACATGATGACCATCGCCAAAGGCCTGACCTCGGGCTATATCCCTATGGGCGGCCTCATCGTGCGTGACGAAGTGGTCGAGGTGCTGAACGAAGGCGGCGATTTCAACCACGGTTTCACCTATTCCGGTCATCCGGTGGCCGCCGCAGTGGCCCTGGAAAACATCCGCATCCTGCGTGATGAAAAAATCATCGAGCAGGTCAACAGCGAAACGGCACCCTATTTGCAGCGTCGTCTGCGCGAGCTCAATGATCACCCGTTGGTGGGCGAAGTGCGCGGTGTGGGTCTGTTGGGCGCTATTGAACTGGTGCAGGACAAGGCCACTCGCAAGCGCTATGAAGGCAAGGGCGTCGGCATGATTTGCCGCAACTTCTGCTTCAACAACGGCCTGATCATGCGCGCCGTGGGCGACACCATGATCATTTCGCCGCCGCTGGTGATCAGCAAGGCCGAGATCGACGAGTTGGTGACCAAGGCGCGCAAGTGTCTGGACCTGACTTTGGCGGCATTGCAGGGCTAAGTGCTAGTCTCCGCCTGCGGCAGATAACGCAGGCTGCGGCTCAAAAGAAAAAATTGGAGCATCACCAAATGAAGGCATTAGGTTTGAAGAACGCTGGCAAGACCCTCCTCGCCTTGTCCCTGATGGGCGCAATGGCGGGCGCGGCCCAGGCAGACGATAAAGTGCTGCACGTCTACAACTGGTCCGACTACATTGCACCGGACACCATCGCCAACTTCGAAAAAGAGTCGGGCATCAAAGTGGTGTACGACGTTTTTGACAGCAACGAGACCCTGGAAGCCAAGTTGCTGGCGGGCAAGTCCGGTTACGACATCGTCGTGCCGTCGAACAACTTCCTCGCCAAGCAGATCAAGGCCGGTGTCTACCAAGAGCTGGACACATCCAAGCTGTCCAACTACAGCAACCTGAACAAGTCCCTGCTCAAAGCCGTGTCGGTCAGCGACCCGGACAACAAGCACGCCTTCCCGTACATGTGGGGTTCGATCGGCATCGGCTACAACCCGGAGAAGGTCAAGGCCGCACTGGGCGTGGACAAGATCGACTCGTGGGACGTGCTGCTCAAGCCTGAGAACATCGCCAAGCTCAAAAGCTGCGGCGTGAGCTTCCTCGATTCGCCAACCGAAATGCTGCCGATCGCGCTGCATTACCTGGGCCTGCCGACCGACAGCCAGAAGAAAGACGATCTCAAGCAAGCCGAAGCGCTGTTCCTCAAGATCCGCCCATCGATTGGCTACTTCCACTCCTCCAAGTACATCTCGGACCTCGCCAACGGCAACATCTGCGTAGCCGTGGGTTACTCGGGTGACATCCAGCAGGCCAAATCCCGCGCGGCTGAAGCCGGTGGCAAGATCAAGGTTGCCTACGACATTCCGAAAGAAGGCGCTGGCAGCTTCTTCGACATGGTCGCCATCCCTAAAGATGCCGAAAACGTCGACGCCGCTTACAAATTCATGAACTACCTGCTCAAGCCGGAAGTCATGGCTTCGATCACCGACAGCGTGCGTTTCCCGAACGGTAACGAGAAGGCCACGGCATTGGTCGACAAGGACATCACCAGCGACCCGGGCATCTACCCGCCAGCCGATGTGCAAGCCAAGCTCTACGCCATTGCTGACTTGCCAGCCGCAACCCAGCGTGAAATGACGCGCAGCTGGACCAAAATCAAGTCCGGCAAGTAAGCCTCAACACCTGTGGGAGAGGGCTTGCCCCTCTCCCACACATTAAATGACAAAAAGTTTTGCCGGATCGGTTTATCGAGGGTAAGTTGCGCGCCGGTTTTGTTGCCGGGCAACAACTTCAGGCCCAACTATTTAAGAGGACCTCCACTTGCCAATTTCTTTATTTCGCAAAGCCATGCTGGTGGGTGCAGGTATCACGCTGGCTGTCAGCGTGCAGGCCGCATCGACGGTGCATATTTATAACTGGTCGGACTACATCGGTACCGACACCCTGGCCAACTTCGAAAAGGCCACCGGCATCAAGCCCGTGTATGACGTGTTTGATTCCAACGAAACCCTGGAAGGCAAGCTGCTGGCCGGGCGTACGGGCTACGACGTGGTCGTGCCGTCCAACCACTTCCTCGGCAAGCAGATCAAGGCCGGGGCGTTCCAGAAACTCGACAAGTCGTTGCTGACGAATTACGCAAATCTTGATCCGGCGTTGCTCAAGCGTCTGGAAAAGAACGACCCAGGCAATCAGTACGCCGTGCCGTACCTGTGGGGCACCAACGGCATCGGTTACAACGTCGACAAAGTGAAGGAAGTGCTGGGCGTCGACAAGATCGACTCCTGGGCCGTGCTGTTCGAGCCGGAAAACATGAAGAAGCTGGCCACTTGCGGCGTGTCCTTCATGGATTCGGCAGATGAAATGCTGCCGGCGGTGCTCAACTACATGGGCCTGGATCCCAACAGCACCAACCCGGACGACTACAAAAAGGCCGAAGAAAAGCTGCTCAAAGTGCGGCCCTACGTGACCTACTTCCATTCCTCCAAATACATCTCCGACCTGGCCAACGGCAACATCTGCGTGGCGGCCGGTTTCTCCGGTGATGTGTTCCAGGCCAAGGCCCGTGCGGCTGAGGCTGGCAAAGGCGTGAACATCGCCTACGCAATTCCGAAAGAAGGCGGCAACCTGTGGTTTGACGTGCTGGCGATCCCCAAGGACGCCGCCAACGTCAAAGAGGCCCACGCCTACATCAACTATTTGCTGCAACCTGAGGTCATCGCCCAGGTCAGTGATTACGTCGGTTACGCCAACCCTAACCCAGGGGCGGACACACTGATGAAGCAATCGATACGCACCGACGAAGCGGTTTACCCACCGCAGGCGGTTCTCGATCGGACATTCGTCAACTTCGAGCTACCCCCGAAAGTGCAACGTTTAATGACCCGTAGCTGGACCAAGGTCAAGACGGGCAAGTAAGGCTCAACCTATCCAAGGTTCGTCCGTATTGGACGTTCTGCACTCTTTTTTTCTGGGAGTTTCGTAAATGGCAGTTGCCTCCGGCGCCTATAAGAAAGCCCTCGAAGGGGACCAGACACCGAAGAAGGTGCTGGTCAAAATCGACCGGGTCACGAAGAAGTTCGACGAGACGATTGCCGTGGACGATGTGTCCCTGGAAATCAAGAAAGGCGAGATCTTCGCCCTGCTCGGCGGTTCGGGTTCGGGCAAGTCCACCTTGCTGCGCATGCTCGCAGGTTTCGAGCGCCCGACTGAAGGGCGCATCTACCTCGACGGTGTGGACATCACCGACATGCCGCCCTACGAGCGGCCGATCAACATGATGTTCCAGTCCTACGCCCTGTTCCCACACATGACGGTGGCACAGAACATCGCTTTCGGCCTGCAACAGGACAAGATCCCCAAGGCCGAAGTCGACGCCCGCGTGGCCGAGATGCTCAAGCTGGTGCAGATGAGCCAGTACGCCAAGCGCAAGCCACACCAGTTGTCCGGTGGCCAGCGTCAGCGTGTGGCCCTGGCCCGTTCCCTGGCCAAGCGCCCCAAACTGCT
The DNA here is from genome assembly GCF_009764655.1 of Pseudomonas sp. PB105. Lineage (NCBI taxonomy): Bacteria > Pseudomonadati > Pseudomonadota > Gammaproteobacteria > Pseudomonadales > Pseudomonadaceae > Pseudomonas > Pseudomonas sp. PB105. The sequence goes on along the minus strand of NZ_RWIO01000093.1, from coordinate 202,074 downwards.
GCTGCTCGATGAGCCCATGGGGGCGCTGGACAAGAAATTGCGTTCGCAGATGCAGCTTGAGCTGGTCGAAATCATCGAGCGCGTCGGCGTGACCTGCGTGATGGTGACCCACGACCAGGAAGAGGCCATGACCATGGCCGAACGCATCGCGATCATGCACCTGGGCTGGATCGCGCAGATCGGCAGCCCGATCGACATCTACGAAACGCCTACCAGCCGTCTGGTGTGCGAGTTCATCGGCAACGTCAACATTTTCGACACCCAAGTGGTGGACGACGCCGAAGGCCACGCGGTGCTCAAGTGCCCGGACCTGGACCGCGACATCTACGTGGGCTACGGCATCGCCACCTCGGTGGAAGACAAGTCGGTGACCTACGCGATTCGCCCGGAAAAACTGCTGGTGACCACCGAAATGCCGACCTGCGAGCACAACTGGTCCAGCGGCAAGGTGCACGACATCGCCTACCTGGGCGGCCACTCGGTGTTCTACGTGGAGCTGCCGAGCGGCAAGTTGGTGCAGTCCTTCGTGGCCAACGCCGAGCGCCGTGGCCAGCGGCCGACCTGGGGTGATCAGGTGTACGTGTGGTGGGAAGACGACAGCGGCGTGGTACTTCGCTCATGAACACAAAAAAGCTCAAGCGGCGCTTGAACCGCCTCGTCCCCAGTGGCAAGCAGGTGGTCATCGGGATTCCGTTCCTGTGGCTGTTCCTGTTTTTCGCCCTGCCGTTTTTTATCGTGCTGAAAATCAGTTTTGCCGAAGCCGACGTAGCGATCCCGCCGTACACCGAGATCTACACCTACGTTGAGCAGAAGCTGCAAGTGGTGCTGAACCTGGCCAACTACAGCTTGCTGGCGGGCGACGAGTTGTACATCGCCGCGTACCTGGGCTCGCTGAAGATGGCGTTTTTCAGCACGCTGCTGTGCCTGCTGATCGGCTACCCGATGGCCTACGCCATTGCCACCGCGCGCAAAGAGATGCAGACCGTGCTGGTGCTGCTGATCATGATGCCGACCTGGACTGCGATCCTGATCCGCGTGTATGCGTGGATGGGCATCCTCAGCAACAACGGGCTGCTCAATGGCTTCCTGATGTCCATGGGGCTGATCAACGAGCCGCTGCAGATCCTCAACACCAACATCGCGGTGTATATCGGCGTGGTCTATTCGTACCTGCCGTTCATGATCCTGCCGCTTTACGCGAACCTGGTGAAGCATGACCAGAGCCTGCTGGAGGCCGCGTCGGACCTGGGTTCGAGCACCTTCAACAGCTTCTGGAAAATCACCGTGCCGCTGTCCAAGAACGGCATCATCGCGGGCTGCATGCTGGTGTTTATCCCGGTGGTGGGCGAGTTCGTGATTCCGGAACTGCTGGGCGGCCCGGAAACCCTGATGATCGGTAAAGTGTTGTGGCAAGAATTCTTCAACAACCGTGACTGGCCGGTGGCGTCTGCCCTGGCGGTAGTGATGCTGGCGATCCTGATCGTGCCGATCATTCTGTTTAACCGCAGCCAAGCCAAAGAATTGGAGGGCAAGATATGAAGCGCGTCAGTTTCTCAAGCTTCATGCTGGTGGCGGGGTTGCTGTTCATCTACCTGCCAATGCTGATCCTGGTGATCTACTCGTTCAACGAATCCAAGCTGGTGACGGTGTGGGGCGGTTGGTCGATCAAGTGGTACGTGGGCCTGCTGGACAACACCCAGTTGATGGGGTCGGTGGCCCGCTCCCTGGAAATCGCCTGCTACACGGCGGTTGCCGCGGTGGCGTTGGGTACGTTGGCGGCGTTTGTGCTGACGCGCATCAGCCAGTTCAAGGGCCGTACGCTGTTCGGTGGCCTGGTGACGGCGCCTCTGGTGATGCCGGAAGTGATCACGGGTCTGTCGCTGTTGCTGCTGTTCGTGGCCATGGCGCAGATGATCGGTTGGCCCCAGGAACGTGGCATCGTCACCATCTGGATCGCCCACACCACGTTCTGTGCGGCGTATGTGGCGGTGGTGGTGTCGGCGCGCTTGCGTGAGCTGGACCTGTCGATCGAAGAAGCAGCCATGGACCTCGGCGCGCGGCCGTGGAAGGTGTTCTTCCTGATCACCATCCCGATGATCGCGCCGTCGCTGGCGGCGGGCGGCATGATGTCGTTTGCGCTGTCGCTGGATGACCTGGTACTGGCCAGCTTCGTGTCGGGCCCGGGCTCTACGACCTTGCCGATGGAAGTGTTCTCGGCCGTGCGTCTTGGGGTTAAACCCGAGATCAACGCCGTGGCCAGCCTGATCTTACTGGCGGTGTCGCTGGTGACCTTCCTGGTGTGGTTCTTCAGCCGTCGCGCCGAAGAACACCGCAAGAAAGCCATTCAGCAAGCCATCGAAGAAGCGGCAGCAGATGGCTGGAAACAGCCGGACAAGCGCCGGGCGCCTGCACCGGTCTAAAGCCTGGTGTAATACAAAATGTGGGAGGGGGCTTGCCCCCGATAGCGGTGTATCAGTCAACAGATGCAGTGACTGGCAGTCAGCAATCGGGGGCAAGCCCCCTCCCACAGTTGATTGCATTTCAAGCCCAAGGCGACGTGCGAATCACCTCCACAAAATTCATCGGCTTGAACCCCGGCTCCTGATCCACCAGCACATCGGTCTTCACGTTGCCAAACGTGGTCTGCGGGCGATGGCGCAAGCCGTCGGCAAAGGCGCAGATGATGCACTCCTTGAACCCTTCACCCCGTGGATGCGCATGCACCACGGCTTCGCGCTGCACGCTGGTAAACGCGGCGTAATCCATGCCCAGCACGTCCATCTCCACACCGGCCGTCACCAGCGCCACGGTAGGGCGCAGATGTTGCGGCACACCTGGCGTGGTGTGCAGGGCAATGGACAGCCACACCTGTTCGATATCGTCATCGCTCAGCCCATAAGGCTTTTAGAAAGGCGGCGGCCGCATTGGCACCGTCCACTTCGAAACGCTCGTTATCGCTGCGATGACCTTCCACTAGCCCGAGGTCGTGGAACATCGCGCCGACGTAAAGTAGCTCCGGGTTGTAGGTCAACTGCTTGCGCTCACCGCTCAACGCGCCGAACAGAAACACCCGGCGCGAGTGGTGGTAGAGCAGGTCGGATTCGATGTCGCGGATATACTCGGTAGTGGCCTTGGCCAGGGCGCTGTCGGGGATCTTGATGCCGGCGATGGAAGTGGTCATGGTGGCTCTCCTCTGGAAAGCATCCAGTCTGGTCGCGCGCCCACGAAGCGGCCAGGGTGACGAGGGTGCGATCCCGGCCAATCTGGCGCGACATCGTGCCAAGGGTGTACGCGATCAGATGTGGGAGCTGGCTTGCCTGCGATAGCATCACCTCGGTATACCTGATGGACCGAGTCGTCTGCATCGCAGGCAAGCCAGCCCCCACAGCGTTTTGCGTCAGCCCGAGATATAAGGTTTGCCCATGCACAAAACCGTCGCCATCCTGATCTTCCCCGGCGTCCAGTCCCTGGACGTGACCGGCCCCATGGACGTGTTCTGCGAGGCCAACCGTTTCCTCGCGCCCGACGACCATTACCAACTGGAAGTGATCGGTGTCGGCCACGGCACGATGGCAGCCTCCAATGGCCTGTCACTTCAGGCCCACAGGCATTTCAGCGAAGCCCTGCAAGCCTATGACCTGCTGCTGGTTGCCGGCGGCCCGCAGTTGCCGTTCGAGGATTTCGGGCCGCCGTTCAGTGAGTGGCTACGCGGCGCTACCGCCCGTGCGCAGCGCTTCGGCTCAATCTGCAACGGCGCTTTCATGCTGGCCCGTGCCGGTCTGCTGGACGGCAAAACCGTCACCACCCATTGGGGCGACGCCGCTGACCTGGCGCGCCTGTGCCCCTCGGCCCAGGTCGAAGCCGACCGCCTTTACGTACAGGACGGCAATCTCTACACCTCCGCCGGGGTCACGGCGGGCATCGACTTGTCGTTGTACCTGCTGTCCCAGGACCACGGCCCTGAGGTGGCCTTGAGCGTGGCCAAGCGCCTGGTGGTGTTCACCCAGCGCTCAGGCGGGCAGTCGCAGTTCAGCCCGTTTCTTACGCCCCATGCCGAAACCACCTCGGCCGTAGCGTTGGTGCAGCTGTATGTATTGGCGAATTTGACCGGGGATCTGACCATCGCCGACCTGGCCAAGGCCGCGCATATGAGCGCGCGCAATTTCTCTCGGGTGTTTGCCCGTGAAGCGCAGGTTACGCCGGCGGAGTTTGTCGAGCGGGCGCGGGTGGATGCGGCGCGGGTGCTGCTTGAAAGTACTCACGCACCGCTGAAAACCGTGGCTTACCAATGCGGTTTTCGCGATGCCCAGCACATGCGCAGTGTGTTCAACCGCCGGTTGGGGGTGACGCCGCAACAGTTCAGGCTCAACTTTGCGGCGCCATCGCCATCGCTATCGGGGCGGTGCGACGACTCGACAAGCCCCCTCCCACAGTTTTGATCGTGTTTGCGGCTGCTATCGGGCGGGCAGCAGTTTCAGGGTGCCACGGGTGTTGGCGGTGACTTCTTCATCACTGAAGTGCGCCTGCTCGTAGCCGCCTTCGATATATGTCTGCGCCTGGTCGCTGTAGTGGCGGTCAAACGGCACGCCGCTTTGCCCGACCGGGTTGATCGTCAAGGCGTGGGCCACATCGGCAAAGTCGATCAGGCGGCGGGTCGAGGGGCCGTAGGTCACCGGCCACGGCGCCGGGCCGATGGCGGCCGACTGGTTGTTCGGCACTTCGTGGCTGCCGGGCGCCGGGAAGGGGCCGACGTTGACGATCAGGTCCAGCGGTTTCTGCGAGCCCAGCGGATGGCCGTGGGTCAGGGTATGCGCCTTGCCCCACTGCCATTGCGTTGGGTCATCGCCGAAGGTGGCTTTCAGGTGCACGAGGCTGTTATCCCACGCGAGCTTGACGGTGTCGGCGCGCTTGCCGTCCCACCAAGGCGAGGTTGGGTCAGCGGCCAGGCGTGGCAAGGCGGCGTCGACGACCCGTGTGGTGAGCAGGGTCTTGAACATGGCGTCGCCGAGTTTTGGGCGAAAGGTCGCGTCGGCGAGGTTGTAGAGAAGTTGGTTGAATAGCGTGGCGCTGGTGGAGTCGAGCGGGTAGTCACCTTTCCAACTGGCCAGTTGTTCCACCAGCTTCAACTGTGCCGGGTCCTTGACCACCTCACGCAGCACCGGCAACAGCGGCGCCAGCAAGCGCGGGCCAAAGGCAGTGGTGGTGCCCAATTGCAGGGCCTGGCTGTTGTTCACATCCCACTTCACGCTCTTGTCGCTCAACTGCGCGTTCAACTGTTGGCCACGGTCGGCGAGGTTGTAATAGCCGGGGATCTCCATGCCGGTGGGCGATGCCGGCTGGGCATTGGCCGACACCACATAACCGCGAGCCGGGTTTTCTTCCTGGGGGTTGGCGCTGAACGGATAGAAGCCCAACTTGTCGGCCTGGGCGGTGCTGCCGTCGAGGATGAACCCAGGGTTGACGCCAGCCGGACGGATCGGCAACTGCGCCGCTGCCCACCAGCCGATATCGCCCTTGGCATTGGCCCACACGATATTCAGCCCCGGTGCCGACACCTTGGCCGCCGCCGCGCGGGCCTTGGCCAGGGTGTCGGCGCGGTTGAGCTGGTAAAAGCCGTCGAGGATCGGGTTCTGGGTATCGAGGAAGGCCCACCACAGGGCGATGGGCGTCTTGCCGGCGGTCTCGCCAAGCACGTCATTGATAATCGGCCCGTGGGGCGACTGGCGCAGGGTGAGGGTGACCGGCGCCTGGCCTTTCACCGCGATCTGTTGTTCGCTGCTGGTCATGTCGACCCATTGGCCGTGGTACCAGACCTGGTTGGGATTGTCCGGGTTGATCTTCTCGGCGACCAGGTCGACGTCGTCGTTCTGGAACATGGTCAGGCTCCAGCCAAAATCCAGGTTGTGCCCCAGGAACGCCACCGGCACCAGCGCGTTGTGATAGCCATACAGCTCAAAGCCCGGCGCGGACAGGTGCGCCTCATACCACACCGATGGCACCGAGAAGCGGATATGCGGGTCACCTGCCAGCAACGGCTTGCCGCTCTTGGTGCGGCTGCCGCTGATGGCCCAGGCGTTGCTGCCTTCGAACTGCGGCAGGCCGTTGTCGGCCAGGGCCTGCTCGCTCAAGGACGCGATGGCGCCGAGTGTTTGCCAATCGCTGGCGGCCAGGTTGAGCGCGCCTTTGGGTTGCCAGTCGAGGTCGAAGACTTTCAGGTATTCGCCGCCCAATTGGTCGCGGACGTAGGTCAGCAAGGGTTCGGTACGAAATGCGGCGGCAAAGCTGTAGGCCATATACCCGGCGACGCTGATGGTATCTTCGGCGGTGAACCGGCGCTTGGGGATCCCCAGCACGTCGAACTCCATCGGGCTGGCGTGGCTGTCCTGATACTGATTGATCCCGTCCAGATAGGCTTGTAGGGCCTTCCACGAGGCAGACTCGTGATCCATCTGTTCCACGTAGCTCAAGGCTCGCTCACGGATGCGCAGGCTGCGAAACAGTTTGTCGGTCTCCAGCAGCTTGGGGCCCAGCACCTCGGCCAGTTCGCCACGGGACAGGCGCCGCATGATCTCCATCTGGAACAACCGGTCCTGGGCGTGCACATAGCCGAGGGCGCGATACAGGTCGGTCTCGTTCTCGGCACGGATATGCGGCACGCCACGGTCGTCGTAGCGCACCGTGACCGTGCCTTGCAGGTCGGTCAGCGTGACCGTGCCCTGGCGGGTGGGCTGCTTGCTGTACACATACCAGCCGCCGCCGAGGGCGATCAGCACTATCAGAACCGCGAGAACCCGCAAGACGCGCTTCATGGACTTTCCTTACCGGGAGTGGAGTGACTAACGATCTTCAGGCCACGAACAATAGCAGCCCACTGCCAGGGTGTGAGTGGCACTCACTTCACGGCCTGCTTGGAGTGCCTTCAGGATCGGTTCGATAAAACTGTTGCTGGCGTTGCACGTCAGGCCTTCACTGTACGGCCCGAAATACGCGAGCTTTCCTGTGCGATCCCAGATGCCCACGGCTGGGCTGGCCGGTACCTGGTCGGCGCCGGGCAGGGCGGTGAGGATTTTCATGTTGCGCAGGTTGTCGGGCAACCGGCCGTGGCTGCCGGGTTTTTGCAGGGCGTAGAACTCGACGCCCTGGGGCGCGTAGTGCTCGATCAACTCGCCCAGGTGCTGCTGGTTGCCAACGTTGCACGGGCAGGCCGGGTCCCAGAAGTGCACCAGGCGGATCGGACCTGGGCCACTCAGTTCGGCAGGCAGGCGCAGTGCATCGCCGGAAAACACCGCGGTGTGTTCGCTGAAGGCGCGCAGGTAGCGGCCCTGGAACCAGTCATACGCGGCCCACAGCACGCCCGCGCAGATGATCAGGATCAGGCTGGCAAACAGGGTGGTGCGGTAGGGTTGTCGCATTCAGATCAATCCTCGAAGGTCGCGTAGCTTGCCATGCCTGCCCTGACAGATGAATATCGCAGCTCGATATTCATCTGCGCTGTACGTTTAGTCTGGAACCTCTTATGCCCGTTACCTTTGACCCCGATCATCTGCGCGATAGCTTGCGACCCCTGGTGGATGCGCAACCGCTCAGCGCCGAAGCGCGGGTGTACCAGCGTTTTTATGGGTTGGACCTGGCCGCGCGCAAAGTGCCGGCTGTGAGCCGTCTGGGACGCTTTGAAGTGCGCGGGTTCGAGGTGGTGGGGCAGGTGTGGTCGCCGCCACAACCGGTGGCAACGATGTTTATGTTCCACGGCTTCTACGACCATATGGGTCTGTATCGCCACGTGGTGGACTGGGCGCTGGACCAGGGCTTCGTGGTGATCGCCTGCGACCTGCCGGGACACGGCCTGTCCAGCGGGGTGCGCGCCAGCATTGATGATTTCGCGGTGTACCAAGACGTGGTGCAGGCACTGTTCGCCCAGGCCCAAGCGCTGCAACTGCCGCAACCCTGGCACCTGTTCGGGCAAAGTACCGGCGGCGCGGTAGTGGTGGATCACCTGCTTCACCACGGTGCCGACAGCCCGGCCCAGGGCAAGACCTTCCTGTTGTCGCCGTTGGTACGGCCGCGGGCGTGGGGGTGGTCGCAGCTCAGCTATTACCTGCTGCGTCCGTTCGTCAAAGGCATCGCCCGGCGATTCAGCGAGAACACCAACGACCCGCAATTCAAGCCGTTCCTGGAGGCTGACCCGCTGCAGCCGCGCCAACTGCCCACCGCCTGGGTGGGCGCGCTGTCACGCTGGATCAAGCGTATCGAAGCCGCACCGCGCAGCTCGCGGCGGCCGGTGATTGTGCAGGGTGAGGAAGATATGACGGTGGACTGGCAGCACAACTTGCAGGTGCTGCGGGGCAAGTTTGATGCGCCTGAGGTGTTGATACTGCCCCGTGGCCGACATCACTTGGCGAATGAGATTCCGGAGATTCGTGAAGAGTACTTCCGGTATTTGACAGACCATTTGAAATAACACAATCCCAATGTGGGAGGGGGCTTGCTCCCTCCCACATTGGTTAAGGTGCCAGGCTTGAGGTGCTCTGGCCCACCGCCAGCCCGGCGCGGATCGCTGCCAGCGCCGCCTGGTAATACGCCTTACCCTGCGGCGACTCCGCAAACGTCGCGAATTCTTCCAGCTCCGGGTCAGACAAATCCCGATAGACATACAGCAGCGTATTGTTCAGATCATTCCCAATCTGCTGCATCAACCGCTCACGCTGGCCATTCAACATGCCTTGGGCCTGACCCCCACCCAGCAGGCCAGGGATCATCTGGCTCAAGCTGTCAGCCGCGACACCGGCAATCGCCAAGCTGACTTCTGCACCAGCCTCGCGGGCGGGGAGCGCCTGGGCCAGGTGGCCGATAATCAGGCTGCGCGTGGCGTCGGCTTCGATTTTAGGCAGGCCCTGGGCGTTTTTCGCCAGTTGGTCGCGGCGGGTGGCGAGCAGCTCGGCGGCGACAATCTTGCGGCCCAGCGGTGATTGGAAAAACGCCAGGGCAGGCTTGGGGTCTGCCAGGTTCTTGCGCAACTGCGCCTCGGCGCGTTGGTCCATGGGTTGGGCGGCAAAGCGTTTATTGCTGTTGTCCACCAACGCCTGGTAAACCGCTGGCGGCAGGCTGTTGCGGTAGCGCTGCTGGGCAGCACTGAGGGCGTCATTGAAATGCGCACGTTGTTCGGCCCAGCCGGCGACCTTGTACAACTGGTCATGGCCGTCTGCCCAAGCGGGCAAAACGCAGAACATCAGCAAGGAAAAAAACAAACGACGCATATGGACTCCTGTCAGTCGGCCACTATTGTCCGTGTCGGGCGTAGGATTTGTCGAGAAGTCCTATCAGTCACCTGACTAAAGTGTGGTGAGACGCTCGACGGCGCTGTCGGATTTGAAGACGTATGGATACTATGCGCGCCATGCAAATACCCCTCGATCACCCCCTGCTGCAACGCATTGTCGACGACCTGGCCGAAAAAGGTTGGTCGCAGCAGAACGGCTTCCTGCCCCAGGCTCTGACCCTGGAACTGGCGGCTGAGTGCCGTAAACGTGCGGCCGAGGGTGAACTGGCGCCGGCGGCGGTGGGGCGCGGACCGTCCCAGGAAATTCGCGAGGGCATTCGTGGCGACCATATCCAATGGCTGGAGGAGGGCGATGCTGCCGTCTGCGACAGCTACATGGCGGTGATGGACAGCGTGCGCCTGGCGATGAACCGGGGCTTGTTCCTGGGCCTGGAAGATTTCGAAAGCCACTTCGCGATGTACCCGCCAGGAGCGTTTTACCTCAAGCACCTGGACCGTTTTCGCGACGACGACCGGCGCATGGTCTCGGCGGTGATCTACTTGAACGACGCCTGGCTGCCCGAGCATGGCGGTCAGTTGCGCATGTACCTCAAAAGCGGCGTCGAATACGATGTGGTGCCCACTGGCGGTTGCCTGGTGGTGTTCCTGTCGGGCGAAGTGCCCCACGAAGTCATGCCCGCCACGCGCGAACGCCTGTCCCTCACCGGCTGGTTTCGCCGGCGGGGCAACGAGCCGTTTTAACCATGCAAAAGATTCTGATCAGCCGCTGCCTGCTGGGGCACAAGGTGCGTTACGACGGCGGTGCCAGCGGGCCGTTTGACCAACTGGCGGCGTGGCAGGCCGAAGGCCGGGTGGTAGCTATCTGCCCGGAAGTGTCCGGCGGTTTGCCTACACCCAGGCCCTCTGCCGAGATTCCCGGTGGGCAAGGCATTGATGTCTGGGAAGGCCGCGCCAAAGTGCTCACGGCCGAAGGTGAAGATTTCAGCGCCGCCTTTCTCGATGGCGCCCGTCAGGCCCTGGCGTTGGTGCAGCGCCACGGCATCCGCATCGCCATCCTCAAGGCCAATAGCCCGTCCTGCGGCAACCTGCTGACCTATGACGGCACCTTCACGGGCGTGAAGGTGACTGGCGAGGGCGTCACGGCGGCGCTGCTCAAGCGCCACGGCGTGCAGGTGTTCAGTGAGCTGGAGTTACCTGAGGCGGCGCAGGCGTTGGCGCTACTGTAGGGGCATCGCCCTCGAACCACTTCTGCGACAGCGCCTTCAACCGGCCGTCGTCCTTCACCCGCTTCAATGCGCCGTCCAAACTCGTCTTGAATGCCGGGTTGCCCTTCTGGAACGGGATTGCCAGCTCAGGCTTCTCGCTATAAGCCTCGCTGAAATCGAACTGATTCTTAAGCTCGGCAGTCATAGCGATATGGTTGATGGCCACGTCGTACTTGCCGGTGGCGACCCCCGGCAGCAGGTCGGCGTCATCGGTGGTGATGAACGAGGAGCGCACGTCCATTTCCTTCGCCAGCAGTTCTCCCAGCTCGACTTCGAAGCCGGTGAGTTTGTCGCCTTCCTTGAAGTTATAGGGTGGGGTATTGGCTTCAAGGGCGATGCGCAGTTCGCCGCGATCATTCACGTCGTCGATCAGTTCGGCATGCGCCAAAGGGCTCAGAAGGGGAAGCAAAAGTAACAGGCCAGGCGAAAAGCGCATGGTCACTCCTAAAGAATTCGAATGTGCGAGGCGCCGTTCAGCATCGCTTTGCTATGGTGGTGAGTGCCTTGGACAGCAATTTGTCGCGAAGTTGTCATAACCCTACAGATTTCACAGAAAAACTGGAGAAGCGAATGAAAGCCCTTTTGTCCCGTGCAACGATTGCCAGCCTGTTGCTGGGTGCCTCGATGTTGGCCAATGCCGCCGATGTACCTCGTACCCCCGCGCCCAAAGGTGCCGAGGTGTTTATCGTCTCGCCCAAAGATGGTGCCACTGTCGACAAGACCTTCACCGTCAAATTCGGCGTCAAGGGCCTGGACCTGGAGCCGATCGACAAGCAAGTGCCCAACGCCGGTCATCACCACTTGCTGGTAGACCAGGACGTGAAGTCGCTGAAAGCTGACGAAGCCATTCCGGCCACCGCCACCTCGATCCACTTCGGCAAGGCGCAAACCGAAACCGAGCTGACCCTGACCCCAGGCAAGCACACCCTGCAATTGGTGGCTGGCGACAACGTTCACCGCCAGTTTGAACCCACTGTAGCCTCGAAAGTCATCACGGTTAACGTCAAGTAAGATTTGTTCAGACAAAAAAATGGGAGACCCCTGTGGGTCTCCCATTTTTTGTGCAGCGTTTAAAGCGTTAGAACAACACGCGGCTACGGATGGTGCCGTTGATGTGCTGCAGCTTCTCTTGCGCCAGGTCCGAGTACTCGGCGTCGACGTCGATGACCACGTAGCCGACTTTCTCGTTGGTCTGCAGGAACTGACCGGAGATGTTGATGCCGTTTTCCGCGAAGACCTTGTTGATCTCCATCATCACGCCAGGGATGTTCTGGTGGATGTGCAGCAGACGGTGCTTGCCAGGGTGAGCCGGCAGGGCCACTTCCGGGAAGTTCACGGACGATACGGAAGTACCGTTGTCGCTGTACTTGACCAGTTTTTCCGAGACTTCCAGGCCGATGTTGGCCTGGGCTTCAGCGGTGGAACCGCCGATGTGCGGGGTCAGGATCACGTTGTCCAGGCCACGCAGCGGGCTTTCGAAGATATCGTCGTTGGAGCGTGGCTCCACCGGGAACACGTCGATGGCGGCGCCGATCAGGTGCTTGTCCTTGATCGCGTCGGCCAGGGCGTCCAGCTCGACCACGGTGCCGCGTGCAGCGTTGATCAGGATGCCGCCTTTCTTGATGGCGCGGATTTCCTTCTCGCCGATCATCCACTGGGTCTCAGCGGTTTCCGGAACGTGCAGGGTCACGATATCGGACATGCCCAGCAGCTCGGTCAGGCTCGACACCTGGGTCGCGTTGCCCAATGGCAGCTTGGTCAGCGTGTCGTAGAAGAACACCTGCATGCCAAGGCCTTCAGCCAGTACCGACAGCTGAGTGCCGATCGAGCCGTAACCGACGATACCCAGCTTCTTGCCCCGGATTTCGAAGGAGTTGGCCGCACTTTTGATCCAGCCGCCACGGTGGCAGGAAGCGTTTTTCTCTGGGATGCCACGCAGCAGCAGGATGGCCTCGGCCAGCACCAGCTCCGCGACGGAACGGGTGTTGGAGTACGGAGCGTTGAACACGGCGATGCCGCGCTCGCGTGCTGCGTTGAGGTCGACCTGGTTGGTGCCGATGCAGAAACAGCCAACTGCCACGAGTTTCTTGGCGTGATCGAAGATCTCTTCGGTCAGTTGAGTGCGGGAGCGAATGCCGATGAAGTGCGCGTCGGCGATCTTTTCCTTGAGCTGGGCTTCCGGCAGAGAACTGGTGATGTACTCAATGCTGGTGTACCCGGCGGCTTTCAGAACGTCGACAGCCGATGGGTGGACGCCTTCCAGAAGAAGGAACTTGATCTTGCTCTTATCGAGAGAAGTCTTGCTCATCTGCGTAAACCTGTATCCCGGAGAAAAATGGCAGGGAGTCGAGCAGCGCAAGCTGACCCGGACGGCAGGAAAGCCGTCACCGCAGAAACGCCCTTGGGCTCTGTCCTGCGGGGGCGGTATGCTAGCATACGTGCCCCGCTAAACACCCATTCCTGCGACGTGAAGCGTTCTCAGGATGACCATGAATTGTTCGAGAGTTCTGTCGATGACCCATCCTGCCCTGATTGATGAGCTAAAGACCCTGGTTGAGCCCGGCAAAGTGCTTACCGACGCCGACTCCCTGGAGGCTTACGGCAAGGATTGGACCAAGCACTTCGCACCTGCGCCCACCGCCATCGTCTTCCCCAAGACCATCGAGCAGGTTCAGGCCATTGTGCGCTGGGCCAATGAACACAAGGTGGCGCTGGTGCCGTCCGGTGGTCGTACCGGCCTGTCGGCAGCTGCCGTGGCGGCCAATGGCGAAGTGGTTGTGTCGTTCGACTATATGAACCAGATTCTCGACGTGAACCTCACCGACCGCACTGCCGTGTGCCAGCCGGGCGTGGTCACCAAGCAATTGCAGAACGTCGCCGAAGAAAAAGGCCTGTACTACCCGGTGGACTTCGCCTCGTCCGGTTCGAGCCAGATTGGCGGCAATATCGGCACCAATGCCGGCGGGATCAAGGTGATTCGCTACGGCATGACCCGTAACTGGGTGGCCGGCATGAAAGTCGTCACCGGCAAGGGCGACGTGCTGGAACTGAACCGCGACCTGATCAAGAACGCCACCGGCTACGACATGCGCCAGCTGTTTATCGGCGCGGAAGGCACCCTGGGCTTTGTAGTCGAAGCCACCATGCGCCTGGACAGGGCGCCGAAGAACCTCACCGCCATGGTGCTCGGCACTACTGATTTCGACTCGATCATGCCGGTGCTGCACGCGTTCCAGAACAAGCTGGACCTGACCGCGTTCGAATTTTTCTCCGACAAAGCCCTGGCCAAGGTCATGGGCCGTGGCGACGTGCCGGCGCCGTTCGAAACCGAGTGCCCGTTCTACGCGCTGCTGGAATTCGAAGCCACCACCGAAGAAGTCGCCAACCACGCCCTGGAAACCTTCGAGCACTGCGTCGAGCAGGGCTGGGTGCTGGACGGCGTGATGAGCCAGAGCGAAACCCAACTGCACAACCTGTGGAAACTGCGCGAGTACATCTCCGAGACCATTTCCCACTGGACGCCGTACAAGAACGACATCTCGGTCACCGTCTCCAAGGTGCCGGCGTTCTTGAAGGAAATTGACGCGATCGTCGGCGAACACTACCCCGATTTCGAAATTGTCTGGTTCGGCCATATCGGCGACGGCAACCTGCACCTGAACATCCTCAAGCCGGAAAACCTGAGCAAGGACGAGTTCTTCGCCAAGTGCGCCACGGTGAACAAGTGGGTGTTCGAAACCGTCGAGAAGTACAACGGCTCGATCTCCGCCGAACACGGCGTGGGCATGACCAAGCGCGATTACCTGACCTACAGCCGCTCGCCGGTTGAAATCGAATACATGAAGGCCGTGAAAGCGGTATTCGACCCTAACGGGATCATGAACCCTGGCAAGATCTTCGCTGTTTAAGGAGTCGTTCCATGAGCTACCAGCACAAGTATGTCGACGGCACCAACATCCACTTCCCGGTGGGTAAAGTGGTGTGCATTGGGCGTAACTACGCCGAACATGCCAAGGAACTGGACAACCCGGTGCCGACCGAGCCGTTGCTGTTCATCAAGCCCGGCAGCTGCGTAGTGCCGCTGGAAGGCGGTTTTGCCATCCCTGCCGAGCGTGGCTCGGTGCACTACGAAGCGGAAATCGCGGTATTGATCGGCAAGCCACTGTCGAACAAGCCAAGCCGTGAAGAAGTGCTGGATGCCATCTCCGGCTTCGCCCCGGCCCTGGATTTGACCCTGCGTGACAAGCAGGCCGAGCTGAAAGCCAAGGGCCTGCCGTGGGAAATCGCCAAATCCTTCGACGGCGCGGCAGTGATTGCCCCCTTTGTGGTGAGCAGTACCTTTGCGGACGTGACCGATATCGGCATTCGCCTGGCCATCAACGGCGAAGTGCGCCAGGACGGCAATAGCGCGCAGATGCTCAACCCGATCATCCCGATGATCCAGCACATGGCCGGCTGCTTCTCGCTGCAGGCCGGTGATGTGATCCTCACCGGCACTCCGGCGGGTGTAGGCCCGTTGAATGTGGGTGATGAACTTGTGTTGGAACTGACCGGCGTGAACCGCTTCGAAAGCAGCGTTCGATAAACACCTGGTCAAACCTGTGGGAGGGGGCAAGCCCCTCCCATATTGATTTTTGTGGGTCCACTTAATCTGGGTTTTTGCATTTTTTTCACACACTATCCGGATAATCCTTGGCCTTGTGCTATCCCCTAACGCTGACTTTCCGGAAAAAGCGCCCCATGGCCGTGTCCCTGCCTTCCGCCACACCCAAGCCGCGTTCTCGTTTTGCCCTGCGCTGGTATTCCTGGCTGTTTTTGGCAGGCGTCATCGTTTATGGCGTTGCCTGGGCCATGCATTGGGACGATCGCGGCATGCTGTGGGTGTCGGAGCGCTTTGAAACATCGGCTGAGCGCAATGAAAGTGTGTGGTTGCCGGACTACCACGCCGTCATCGACGCGAAAGTCTTGCCAGGCATGGAGAAGGACGAGGCCTCGGACGTCTCCTACAACCCGCAGACCAAAACCCTGTTTTCCGTCATGGGAAAAAACCCTTTCCTCGTTGAGTTGAGCCTGCAAGGCAATGTACTGCGCAAGATGCCGCTTAACGGCTGGAGCAATCCGGAAGGTGTTACGGTCATGGAAAATGGCCTGCTGGCGGTGGTCGATGAGCGCGACCACAGCCTGACCATCGTCAAGGTCGATGCCTCCACCCAGCAACTGAACAAAGCTGATTTCCAGAGTTATGACCTGGGCCTCTCCAAAGACCAGAACAAAGCCTTTGAGGCGATCACCTGGGACAAGCTAGGCCAGCAGCTTGTACTGGGCGAGGAGCGCCCGCCGGCGTTGTTCACCTGGAAAAGCGACGGCAGCCAGACCCTGGTTGGCGACAAGCAAAAACTCGCCAGCAAAGAACTGGATATGCGCAACCTTTCGGCGTTGGCTGTCGACCCGCGCACCGGCCACCTCCTTGTGCTTTCGGCCGATTCCCACCTGTTGCTGGAGTTGGACGAGAAGGGCGAACAGGTTAGCTTCATGACCTTGCTGGGCGGCTTCAATGGCCTGGGCAAAACCATTCCCCGGGCGGAAGGGGTGACCATGGATGAGGATGGCACGCTGTACATGGTCAGTGAGCCGAACCTGTTCTATCGTTTCGAAAGGCAGAAATAGACGGCCAGTTACGTCGGATATTTCTCTATCTGCGGCATTCGCCAGACATCCGGGCGCGTTTAAGTTTAAATTCAGACAGGCGTGATATTCATTCGCCACTTTTGATTTTGAGCCCGCCCAATGCGCCGACTTGCCCGCCCCAAACCCATTCTGTTTCTCCTGGCGCTGATCGCCCTGATCTGCGCCGGAGTCGCTGGGCAGCACTTTCGCCTGTTCGAGCGCGCCTGGTTCAACTGGCAGGTGTGGCGCCAACCCGCCGATGAGCGCTCCATTGGCCTGGCCGAATACCGGGTAACGCTGGAGGCCCGGGTCATTGAGGGGCTGGACGACGATGTCTCGGCCCTCACCTATGATCCGGTGCGCAAAAGCCTGTTTACCGTGACCAACCAGAACGCTGAACTGATCGAGCTCTCTCTGGACGGCAAGATCCTGCGGCGCATCCCTTTGGTGGGGTTCGGCGATGCCGAAGCCGTGGAATTTATCAGCGACAACATCTATGTCATCACCGACGAACGCCAGCAGCGCTTGATCAAGGTGCATGTGGACGACGAGACCCAGTTCCTCGATGCCGCCGATGCGGAGCAGATGACCCTGGGCTTGCACGTAGGTGGCAACAAGGGCTTTGAGGGCTTGGCCTATGACTCGGTGGGCAAGCGCCTGTTCGTGGCCAAGGAGCGCGACCCGATGCTGATCTACGAGGTCCACGGTTTTCCCCATTTCAAGCCGGAAAAAACCTACTCGGTGCACGTGATCAACAACCCCAAGCGCGACGCCGGGCTGTTTGTGCGTGACCTGTCGAGCCTGCAATACGACGAGCGCAGCGGCCACCTGCTGGCACTGTCGGATGAGTCGTTTTTGGTATTGGAGCTGGATATCGACGGTCGCCCGTTGAGCAGTCTTTCTCTGCTCAACGGCCGTCACGGCCTGAAAAAGCGTGTGCCTCAGGCCGAAGGGATCGCCATGGATGACGAAGGTACGTTGTATCTGGTCAGCGAGCCGAACCTGTTCTACGTGTTCAAGAAACCCAGTCCCTGAAAACACCGCCAAACCAATGTAGTGTTCTCAGGCCCTGAGGGTTTTGACGCCTTCAGAGGTGCCGAGCAGCAGCACATCCGCCGGACGCGCCGCGAACAAACCGTTGGTGACCACGCCGACAATCGCATTGATCTGGGTTTCCAGCTCCACCGGGTTGGTGATCTGCATATTGAACACGTCGAGGATGATGTTGCCGTTGTCGGTCAACACGCCTTCGCGGTACACCGGGTCGCCGCCCAGTTTCACCAGCTCGCGGGCTACGTGGCTGCGGGCCATCGGGATCACTTCCACTGGCAGCGGGAACGCGCCGAGGACCGGCACCAGCTTGCTGGCGTCGGCGATGCAGATGAAGGTCTTGGCCACGGCCGCGACGATCTTCTCGCGGGTCAGGGCTGCGCCGCCGCCCTTGATCAGGTTCAGGTGCTCGTCGCTCTCATCGGCGCCGTCGACGTAGAACTCCAGGTCGCTCACGGTGTTGAGCTCGTACACTGGAATGCCATGGCCCTTCAGGCGTGCGGCGGTGGCTTCGGAGCTGGCCACGGCGCCGTCGAACGCGCCTTTGTGCTGGGCCAGTGCGTCGATAAAGCAGTTGGCAGTGGAGCCGGTGCCGACACCGACGATGCTTTTGTCGTCGAGTTTAGGAAGGATTAAATCGACGGCGGCCTGGGCCACTGCCTGTTTGAGTTGATCCTGGGTCATGCGGGCTCCGGAACGGGCGGGGAGTAAAGAGGGGCGCGAGTATAACCCAACAAAACCTCGGGATTCGTGTGGTCGCCCGCCCAAACGCTGGGTTAGACTCCTTGGCCCTGCCCAACCTGCTCAGTGATTCCCGCCGATGCTTGAACAGTACGTCAAAAAGATCCTCACCTCGCGCGTTTACGACGTTGCCGTAGAAACCCCGCTGCAGACCGCCCGCCAGCTCTCCGAGCGCCTGGGTAACAAGGTCTGGCTCAAGCGCGAGGATTTGCAGCCGGTGTTCTCGTTCAAGATTCGCGGCGCTTATAACAAGCTGACGCAACTGAGCGCCGAAGAGCGTGCGCGAGGCGTGGTGACGGCGTCGGCGGGCAACCATGCGCAAGGCCTGGCCCTGGCGGCCAAGGTGCTGGGGGTCAAGGCCACGATTGTGATGCCCAAGACCACCCCTGAAATCAAAGTCGAAGGCGTGCGCTCTCGCGGCGGCAAAGTGGTGCTGCACGGCGACTCCTTCCCGGAAGCGCTGGCCTACTCGCTGAAACTGGTCGACGAAAAAGGCTACGTCTACATTCACCCCTACGATGATCCGCACACCATTGCCGGGCAGGGCACCGTGGCGATGGAGATTCTGCGCCAGCATCCAGGCCCGCTGGATGCGATTTTCGTCCCGGTGGGCGGTGGTGGCCTGATCGCAGGCATCGCGGCGTATGTGAAATACCTGCGACCGGAAATCAAGATCATCGGCGTCGAGCCGGATGACTCCAACTGTCTGCAAGCCGCAATGGCGGCGGGTGAGCGCGTGGTGTTGCCGACGGTCGGGATCTTTGCCGACGGCGTTGCGGTGGCACAGATCGGCCAGCACACCTTTGATATCTGCAAAGACTATGTCGACGAAGTGATCACCGTGAGCACCGATGAAATCTGTGCGGCGATCAAGGATATCTACGACGACACCCGTTCCATCACCGAGCCGGCAGGCGCGTTGGGCGTGGCGGGCATCAAGAAGTACGTCGAGACCCGTGGTGTCAGCGGCCAGACCTTTGTCGCCATCGACTCCGGGGCCAACGTCAACTTCGACCGCCTGCGCCACGTGGCCGAGCGCGCCGAACTGGGTGAAGGCCGCGAGGCCATCATCGCCGTGACCATTCCCGAACAACCAGGCAGCTTCAAGGCGTTCTGCGAGGCCGTGGGCAAGCGCCAGATCACCGAATTCAACTACCGCTACCACTCCGGCAGCGAGGCGCACATCTTCGTTGGCGTGCAAACGCACCCGGAAACCGACCCGCGCAGTGCGCTGATCGCCAGCCTCACCGAGCAGGGCTTCCCGGTGCTGGACTTGACCGAGAACGAACTGGCCAAGCTGCATATCCGCCATATGGTCGGCGGGCATGCGGCCCACGTCAGCAATGAAGTGGTGTTCCGTTTCGAATTCCCGGAGCGTCCGGGGGCGCTGTTCAACTTTCTTAACAAATTAGGCGGGCGCTGGAACATCTCGATGTTCCACTATCGCAACCACGGCGCGGCGGACGGCCGTGTGGTCGCCGGCCTGCAAGTGCCGGCGAGCGAGCGTCACCTGGTACCGGCGGCCCTCGAAGCCATCGGCTACCCGTACTGGGATGAAAGCGATAACCCGGCCTATAAACTGTTCCTCGGTTGAGCGACTACGCTGATTGGGGGCGGCCTCTAAGGAATACGAAACATGGAAACCCTGATCACCCTGAAAGTTATCCACATTGCAGCCACCGTGGTGTTGTTGCTCAGCGGCCTCGGCCTGGCGCTGGTGGCCTGGCGTAAACGCAGCGCCGGCGCGGCGGTGACCGTGCAGCGCCCGTGGGCGTTCGTGTGGTTGCTGATGGGCATTTGCGTGGTGAGCATGCCGTTTACGGGCTGGTGGCTGGTGCACCTGATTGGCTGGCCGTTGGGGCAGACCTGGATTCTGGGCTCCAGCATTCTCTATACCGTGGCGGCGCTGGCGTGGTTCTGGCTGGTGGCGCGGCTTAATCGCCTGCGCAAGGGGGAGGGAGGTAGTCTGAATTTCACCCTGGTGCTGGCGGTGGTCAGCCTTGTGGGGTTTGTGGCGATTGCGGGGTTGATGGGTGCCAAGCCGGTTTAAGGCTTGAGAGCTTGTCGACCTTATCGGGGGCAAGCCCCCTCCCACATTTGACTGTGTTCACAAATCAAGTGTGGGAGGGGGCTTGCCCCCGATAGCGTCATTAACTGCGCAGCGTAATCACCGGCCACCCGCGCTTCTCGGCTTCGGCGCGCAAGTTCGGGTCCGGATCCACCGCTACCGGGTGGGTAACCTGCTCCAGCAGCGGCAGGTCATTCATCGAGTCGCTATAGAAATAGCTGTCTTGCAGGCTATACCCCGTCTCTTCCAGCCAACGATTCAAGCGCGTCACCTTGCCTTCACGAAAGCACGGCACATCGGTGCTGCGCCCGGTGTAGCGGCCGTTTTCCATCTCGCACTCGGTCGCAATCAGTGTCTCGACGCCCAGGCGTGC
Source organism: Pseudomonas sp. PB105 (assembly GCF_009764655.1). Classification (NCBI taxonomy): domain Bacteria; kingdom Pseudomonadati; phylum Pseudomonadota; class Gammaproteobacteria; order Pseudomonadales; family Pseudomonadaceae; genus Pseudomonas; species Pseudomonas sp. PB105. The sequence goes on along the minus strand of NZ_RWIO01000093.1, from coordinate 181,633 downwards.
AGCAATGGGCGCGGTGACGAAACGGTTGGTGGCGGTGATGATCACCAGCTTGTCACCGGCGGCACGGTGCTTGGCCAGCAGTTCCACGGCCTTGGGTAGCAGGATCGGCTCGATGCAGTCGCGCATATAGTCGTTGTGCCACTCATCCAGTTGGGCCATCTCGGTGCGGCCGAGGATTTCCAGGCAAAAGTTCAGGTAGGCGGCGTTATCCAGCTTGCCGGCCAGATAATCCTGATAGAACTCGTCGTTGCGAGCCTTATAGGCTACGGCGTCGAGAATCCCGCGTTCGCACAGGTAATCGCCCCAGGCGTGGTCGCTGTCACCGCCAAGAAGGGTGTTGTCCAAGTCGAATAAAGCCAGGCGCATTGCAGTTACTCGCTGAAAAGTCCGTAAAAAGACGTCCAGAATACGGTCTTTTCACAAGAGTGCACATAAGGTAAGAAGCCTCGTTGCCGCTGGAACAACCTTTGTGGAACAATGCGGCGACATGCGTTTGCGAGGTTGTTGCCGTGATCGACCCCGATGGTTTCCGTCCTAATGTCGGGATTATTCTTACGAATGATGCCGGACAGGTGCTATGGGCTCGCCGAATCAACCAAGATGCCTGGCAGTTTCCTCAAGGCGGAATCAACCCCGACGAAACCCCTGAAGACGCCTTGTACCGTGAGTTGAATGAAGAAGTCGGCCTTGAGCGCGAAGATGTGCAAATTCTGGCCTGTACCCGCGGCTGGTTGCGCTATCGTCTGCCGCAGCGCCTGGTGCGTACTCACAGCCAACCGCTGTGTATCGGCCAGAAGCAGAAATGGTTTCTCCTGCGCCTGATCTCCGACGAGCAGCGGGTGCGGATGGATTTGACCGGTAAGCCGGAGTTCGATGGCTGGCGTTGGGTCAGCTATTGGTACCCGCTGGGCCAGGTGGTGACATTCAAGCGCGAGGTTTATCGTCGCGCTCTCAAAGAGCTTGCCCCGCGCCTTTTAGCGCGCGACTGACGACGGAGTTCGACCCCGAGCCATGCTCAATACGCTGCGCAAGATCGTCCAGGAAGTTAACTCCGCCAAGGATCTCAAGGCGGCGTTGGGGATTATTGTGTTGCGCGTCAAGGAAGCCATGGGCAGCCAGGTCTGCTCGGTTTACCTGCTGGACCCAGAGACCAACCGTTTTGTGCTGATGGCCACGGAGGGCTTGAACAAGCGCTCCATCGGCAAGGTCAGCATGGCGCCCAATGAAGGTCTGGTGGGCCTGGTGGGGACGCGTGAAGAACCCCTGAACCTTGAAAACGCGGCCGATCACCCGCGTTATCGTTACTTTGCCGAAACCGGCGAAGAGCGCTACGCGTCATTCCTCGGCGCACCGATCATTCACCACCGCCGCGTTGTCGGCGTGTTGGTCATCCAGCAGAAAGAACGCCGCCAGTTCGACGAAGGTGAAGAAGCCTTCCTCGTGACCATGAGCGCGCAGCTCGCCGGGGTTATTGCCCACGCCGAGGCCACGGGCTCGATTCGCGGCCTGGGCCGTCAGGGCAAGGGCATCCAGGAAGCCAAGTTCGTCGGCGTGCCGGGTTCGCCGGGCGCGGCCGTCGGTACGGCGGTGGTCATGCTGCCACCGGCCGACCTCGATGTAGTGCCGGACAAGACCGTCAACGACATCGACGCCGAAATCAAACTGTTCAAGACCGCCCTGGAAGGCGTGCGCGCCGACATGCGCAACCTGTCGACCAAGCTGGCCACTCAACTGCGCCCCGAAGAGCGTGCGTTGTTTGACGTGTACCAGATGATGCTCGACGACGCGTCCCTCGGGAATGAAGTCAAAACCGTGATCAAGACCGGCCAATGGGCCCAGGGCGCCCTGCGTCAGGTGGTCACCGATCACGTCAACCGTTTCGAATTGATGGACGACGCCTACCTGCGCGAGCGCGCCTCGGACGTGCGCGACCTCGGTCGCCGTCTGCTGGCTTACCTGCAGGAAGACCGCACCACCAACCTGGTCTACCCCGACAACACCATCCTGATCAGTGAAGAACTGACCGCCACCATGCTCGGCGAAGTGCCGGAAGGCAAACTGGTGGGCCTGGTCTCGGTACTCGGTTCGGGTAACTCCCACGTCGCGATCCTGGCTCGGGCCATGGGCATCCCGACAGTGATGGGGCTGGTGGACCTGCCGTATTCCAAGGTCGACGGCATCGACATGATCGTCGATGGCCATCGCGGTGAAGTCTTCACCAACCCCAGCGACGTGCTGCGCAAGCAATACGCCGAAGTGGTGGAAGAAGAGAAACAACTGGCCCTGGGCCTGGATTCATTGCGCGAGCTGCCGTGCGTGACCACCGATGGTCACCGCGTACCGCTGCTGGTCAATACCGGCCTGCTGGCTGACGTGGCCCGTGCGCAACAGCGAGGCGCCGAAGGCGTAGGGCTGTACCGCACCGAAGTGCCGTTCATGATCAACCAGCGTTTCCCGAGTGAGAAGGAGCAGCTGGCGATCTACCGCGAGCAACTGCAAGCCTTTCACCCGTTGCCGGTGACCATGCGCAGCCTGGACATCGGCGGCGACAAGTCACTGTCGTATTTCCCGATCAAGGAAGACAACCCCTTCCTCGGCTGGCGCGGCATTCGCGTGACCCTCGACCATCCGGAAATTTTCCTGGTACAGACCCGCGCCATGCTCAAGGCCAGCGAAGGCCTGAACAACCTGCGCATCCTGTTGCCGATGATTTCCGGTACCCATGAGCTGGAAGAGGCGTTGCACCTGATCCACCGTGCCTGGGGCGAAGTGCGCGACGAGGGCGCCGACGTACCGATGCCGCCGATTGGCGTGATGATCGAAATCCCGGCAGCGGTGTACCAGGCCAAAGAGCTGGCGCGGCAGGTGGACTTCCTGTCGGTGGGTTCCAACGACCTGACCCAATACCTGCTGGCCGTGGACCGCAACAACCCACGGGTGGCCGACCTCTACGACTACCTGCACCCGGCGGTGCTGCAAGCGCTGCAACACGTGGTGCGCGACGCCCATGCCGAAGGCAAGCCGGTGAGCATCTGCGGTGAAATGGCCGGTGACCCGGCGGCGGCCGTGCTGTTGATGGCGATGGGCTTTGACAGCCTGTCGATGAACGCCACCAACTTGCCGAAGGTCAAGTGGATGTTGCGCCAGGTTGAGCTGAGCATGGCCAAGGATCTGCTGGCCGAGTTGATGACTATCGACAACCCGCAAGTTATCCACAGCTCGCTGCAGTTGGCGCTGAAGAACCTGGGGCTGACGCGGATGATCAACCCGGCCTCCGCTAAAACCCTCTAGACCGAGTCGCCTTTTTCGCGGGCAAGCCAGCTCCCACATTGGAATGCATTTCAACTGTGGGAGCCGGGCTTGCCCGCGATAGCGCTCGCTCAAGCACCGCTAAATCCTCAGTTCGACCTCGCCAAGTCGGCCACCATGCGGCCCAAAACTACGCTCCACCATCCGCCGCGTCCCGTTGGCATTTACAATCAGCGCCGTACTCGCCCGCGTCCCATAAATTGGGCTGGCAATAAACACGCTGGATAAAAGACTTTCCGTCGCCAAGCCCACTCCGGTATCTGGCAGGTCTGCAAACGGCGCCGTTTGAGGATCACTCAAAATCCCCAACAAGGCTTCCGGCTGTGGATCATCCAATACCGCGCTCAACGCCTTCTTGGCTTTGAGCAACTTTGGCCACGGCGTATCCAGGCCGGCGTTGGATAAGCCGTACACGCCAGCCTCCAATCGTGTGGGCCCGGTCTGGTTGGCGTTGTAATGCCACAGCTCATCCCGCGTGCCCACCAGCAGGTTAAACCCGGCATATTCAATCGAACGGGCATTAACGTCGGCCAAATACTGATCAATGGGCAGCGAACCACTGAGAAACCGCGCCACCAGCTCCCCGCGTGACTTACGTGCCGGCGGCTGGTGGGGATCCCGGATATTGGTCAGGGCCGCAAATCGCCCATCGGCGTTCACTCCAAGCCAGGTACCGCCCGCTTCCTGATCGCGACCGGCATAGACTTCGGGCACATCCGACCACTGGGCCAGCCGCAGGCTGGGGCGGGCGTAGAACTCGTCACGGTTGGCCGCGACGATCAGCGGTTGGGCGTGGCCCGGCCGCCAGGCGAAAACAATCAGGCACATCAGGCGATTCCCTTTTGTGTTTTTTTGCCACTGTACCCACACCAGCAGCGGTGTTCCATCGTATCCAGTTGGGCCGCATGCCTTCCATCCGTTAACATGCCGGACTTGCTTCGGGGGCTCCCATGGAATTTCTGCTGTATTTGCTGCTGGGCGCCTGCGCGGGCGTGCTCGCCGGGCTGTTTGGCGTGGGCGGCGGGATCATTATCGTGCCGGTGCTGGTGTTCAGCTTCACCTTGCAGGGCTTCGACCCGCAGGTGTTGACGCACCTGGCCGTGGGCACGTCCCTGGCAACGATCATCTTTACCTCGGTCAATGCTGTGCGTGAGCACCACCGACGTGGCGCGGTACGTTGGCCGATCTTTGTGTGGATGACCGTTGGCATCCTCATCGGAGCTGGTTTTGGCGCACTGACTGCCGAGGCGATTTCCGGCCCGCATTTGCAGAAGATCATTGGCGTGTTCGCGCTGATCATCGCCGTACAACTGGCCCTGGAGGTCAAGCCCAAGGCCAGCCGGACGGTGCCCGGTAAAGTCGGCCTGACGCTGGCAGGCACGGTGATTGGCTGGGCGTCGGCGATATTCGGGATTGGTGGCGGCTCGCTGACCGTGCCGTTCCTGACCTGGCGCAGCGTGCCGATGCAGCAGGCGGTGGCCACATCTTCGGCCTGTGGCCTGCCGATTGCCTTGGCCAGTGCATTAAGTTTCATGATTCTGGGCTGGCATGACCCGCTGCTGCCCGCGCATAGTCTAGGGTTCGTGTATTTGCCGGCGCTGCTGGGCATTGCCCTGACCAGCATGGTGTTTGCCCGCTTCGGCGCACGCCTGGCGCATCGGTTGTCGCCGCGCTTGCTCAAGCGGTTGTTCGCCGGCCTGCTGTTTTGCGTGGGTTTGAATTTTTTGCTGTAACGCAGACTTAATCGCGTCCGGGCATGGTCCGGTCGCCATAACGCATGATTTAACGAGGAGTCGCAATGCTGCCTTACCCGCAGATCGACCCGGTGGCCCTGGCCATCGGTCCGCTGAAAATCCACTGGTACGGGTTGATGTACCTGATCGGCATCGGCGGCGCCTGGCTGCTGGCCTCCCGGCGCCTGAACCGTTTCGACCCGACCTGGACCAAGGAAAAACTCTCCGATATGGTCTTCTGGCTGTCGATGGGGGTCATCGTGGGCGGGCGTCTTGGGTATGTGTTGTTCTACGATCTGTCCGCCTACCTCGCCAACCCGACACTGATTTTCGAAGTGTGGAAGGGCGGCATGGCGTTCCACGGTGGGTTTATCGGCGTGATGATCGCCGCCTGGTGGTTTGGCCGGCGCAATGGCAAGTCATTCTTCCAACTGATGGACTTCGTCGCGCCGCTGGTGCCGATCGGCCTGGGCGCCGGGCGCATCGGTAACTTCATCAACGCTGAGCTGTGGGGCAAGCCGACCGACGTGCCGTGGGCCATGGTGTTCCCGCCGTTCAGCGATCCTGCGCAACTGCCGCGTCACCCGTCGCAGCTGTACCAGTTCGCGCTGGAAGGCGTGGCACTGTTCCTCATTTTGTACATTTTCTCGCGTAAACCCCGCCCAACCATGGCCGTTTCCGGCATGTTCGCGCTGTTTTACGGGATCTTCCGTTTCATCGTCGAATTCGTGCGCGTGCCGGATGCGCAGCTGGGCTACCTGGCATGGGGCTGGTTGACCATGGGCCAGGTGCTCAGTGTCCCAATGATCCTGGTCGGCCTCGGCCTGCTGTGGTGGGCGTACAATCGCCCGCAGCCGTTGAAGAACGCTGCGCTTTAAATTCGAATGCCGGGGCCTGCGCGCGGGCCCCGGCTTCAACGATACGGGTACTTACATGAAGCAATATCTCGAACTACTGAACGACGTCGTGACCAATGGCCTGACCAAGGGCGATCGCACCGGCACCGGCACCAAGGCTGTGTTCGCCCGTCAGTATCGGCATAACTTGGCCGACGGCTTCCCGCTGCTGACCACCAAGAAGCTTCACTTCAAAAGCATCGCCAATGAGCTGATCTGGATGTTGAGCGGCAACACCAACATCAAGTGGCTCAACGAAAACGGCGTGAAGATCTGGGACGAATGGGCCACCGAAGACGGCGACCTGGGCCCGGTCTACGGCGAGCAATGGACCGCCTGGCCAACCAAGGACGGTGGCACGATCAACCAGATCGACTACATGGTCCACACGCTCAAGACCAACCCCAACAGCCGCCGCATCCTGTTCCACGGCTGGAACGTCGAGTACCTGCCCGACGAAACCAAGAGCCCCCAGGAAAACGCGCGCAACGGCAAACAAGCCCTGCCACCGTGCCACCTGCTGTACCAGGCATTCGTGCATGACGGCCATCTGTCGATGCAGTTGTACATCCGCAGCTCCGACGTATTCCTCGGCCTGCCGTACAACACTGCTGCGCTGGCGCTGCTGACCCACATGCTGGCCCAACAGTGCGACTTGATCCCTCATGAGATCATCGTCACCACTGGCGATACCCATGCCTATAGCAACCATATGGAACAAATCCGCACTCAGCTGGCGCGTACGCCGAAGAAGCTGCCGGAGTTGGTGATCAAGCGTAAGCCTGCGTCGATCTACGACTACAAGTTCGAAGACTTCGAGATTGTGGGTTACGACGCCGACCCAAGCATCAAGGCCGACGTGGCTATCTAGAGCCCACCTTCGTCTTCAGATGTGGGCTTTTGTGTGGGAGGGGGCTTGCCCCCGATAGCGGTGGATCAGCTAAATATTGGTTGGCTGAAACTCTGTCGTCGGGGGCAAGCCCCCTCCCACATTTGAACTGTGTTTGCTTGAGTTAATGGCCGTGGCTTCTGCCCACATGTGAGTGCTCAGCCTCGCTGGCCGCAACACTCCCGCTGACCTCCAGCCGCTGCAAAATCCCACACTCCGGCCCGCCGCCGCAGCGCTGGCGCAAGTCCAGCAACTGCACCTGCAATGCCAACAACCCATCGATCCGCGCTTTCACATGGTGGATATGCTCGTCGATCAACGCATTCACACTTTCACACTGGTCCTGAGGACTGTCCCGTAGACCCAGCAGGCTGCGAATTTCTTCGAGGGTCATGTCGAGGCTGCGGCAATTGCGGATGAAGATCAGCCGCTCGGTGTGCGCCTGGGTGTACACCCGGTAGTTGGCGTCGGTGCGCGCCGGGGGCGGCAGCAGGCCTTCTTTCTCGTAATATCGGATGGTTTCCACCTGACAGTCGGTCAGTTTGGCCAATTCGCCGATCTTCATCGCAGCAATCTCCAAATGGGTGCTTGACCCTATAGTGGCTACAGGGTCTTTACTTGGCAACAGGCACCTTTACGGACGCGACAGAATGAGCGATTCCATCCACACCCCGCATAAACACGACCATGATCATGACCATGGTCCCCAGAAACTGACGCCAGTGCACAACCATGCTGGCTCCTGCTGTGCAAGCAAGGCAGCACCTGCCGTGGTCACGTTGAGTGAAGCGCCCACTGCGGGCTCGCGCCTGAGCACCTTCCGCATCGAAGCCATGGACTGTCCCACCGAGCAAACGCTGATCCAGAACAAACTGGGCAAGCTCGCCGGTGTGCAGCAACTGGAATTCAACCTGATCAACCGCATCCTTGGCGTCACCCACGACCTGCCGAGCACTGTGCCGATCATTGATGCCATCAAGTCCCTGGGCATGCAGGCCGATCCGATCGAGGAGGGCACCCCCGCCGCCGAGCCGCCTGCCAGGAAACACTGGTGGCCGCTGGCCTTGTCCGGCGTCGGCGCGTTGGGCGCCGAAGTGCTGCACTTCACGGATGCGGCCCCGACCTGGGTGATAGCCATCGTGGCGCTGGTGTCGATCTTCAGCGGTGGCCTCACTACCTATAAAAAGGGCTGGATCGCCCTGAAAAACCTCAACCTGAACATCAACGCCTTGATGAGCATCGCTGTGACCGGCGCGATTCTGATCGGCCAGTGGCCGGAAGCCGCCATGGTGATGTTCCTGTTCACCGTGGCCGAGTTGATTGAAGCCAAGTCCCTGGACCGTGCGCGCAATGCCATCAGCGGCTTGATGCAGATGGCTCCAGAACGGGCTACGGTGCAGCAGGCGGATGGAAGCTGGGTTGAACGGGAAGTCAAAAGCATCGAACTGGGCGCCATCGTGCGGGTTAAACCCGGCGAGCGCATTGGCCTGGACGGTGAAGTCACCGCTGGCCAATCCACCATCGACCAGGCACCGATCACTGGGGAAAGCCTGCCGATTGAGAAAACCGTGGGCGATAAAGTCTTCGCCGGCACCATCAACCAGGCGGGCTCCCTGGAATACAGCGTCACGGCAGCGGCCAATAACTCCACGCTGGCGCGGATCATCCACGCCGTCGAGCAGGCGCAAGGTTCACGGGCGCCGACCCAGCGTTTCGTTGATAGTTTTTCGAAGATCTACACCCCGGCCGTCTTTCTGTTTGCCTTGGGCGTGGCGATTATTCCGCCGCTGTTCATGGCTGGCCTGTGGTTCGACTGGATCTACCGCGCCCTGGTGCTGCTGGTGGTCGCCTGCCCCTGCGCATTGGTGATCTCGACCCCGGTGACCATCGTCAGCGGCCTGGCGGCGGCGGCGCGCAAAGGCATACTGATCAAGGGCGGCGTGTACCTGGAGGGCGGTTACAAACTCGACTACCTGGCGCTGGACAAGACCGGCACGATCACCCACGGCAAACCGGTGCAAACCGATTACCTGGCGTTGTTCCCCAACGTTGCGGACAGCGCACCGGCCCTGGCTGCCAGTTTGGCCGGGCGTTCCGACCACCCGGTGTCCCTGGCAATCGCCAATGCGGCTGTGGATAAAAAGCTGCCGACGCATGTTGTGGATAACTTCGCAGCCCTGGCCGGTCGTGGTGTGCGCGGCGACATCAACGGTGAGACCTACCACTTGGGCAACCACCGCCTGGTGGAAGACCTCGGCCTGTGTTCGCCCGAGCTGGAAGAGAAACTCTTCGCCCTGGAGAAGCAGGGCAAGTCCGTGGTGTTGCTGCTCGACAAATCCGGCCCCCTGGCACTGTTCGCCGTAGCCGATACGGTCAAGGACAGCAGCCGCGAAGCCATCCAGCAACTGCACGAACTGGGCATCAAGACCCTGATGCTCACCGGCGACAACACCCACACCGCTCAGGCGATTGCGGCCCAGGTGGGCATCGACCAGGCCCAGGGCGATCTGCTGCCCACCGACAAATTGCAGGCCATCGAGGCGCTTTATGGTCAAGGTCGCCGGGTGGGCATGGTCGGTGACGGCATCAACGACGCTCCGGCGCTGGCTCGCGCCGAGATCGGTTTCGCCATGGCCGCTGCCGGCACCGACACCGCCATCGAGACCGCCGACGTGGCGCTGATGGACGATGATTTGCGCAAGATCCCGGCATTCATTCGTTTGTCGCGGCAAACGTCGAGTATCCTCAAGCAGAACATCGCCCTGGCGCTGGTGATCAAGGCGATCTTCCTCGCAGTCACCTTCCTGGGCATGGCCACCATGTGGATGGCGGTGTTCGCGGATATGGGCGTGAGCCTGCTGGTGGTGTTCAATGGCCTGCGCCTGCTGCGCAAATAAACGATGAGAGGGCGGTGTGCTGAGTGCTGAGCTGAAGGCGTTTTTTATGGTCGCCCGCCTGGGCAGCATTACCCAGGCGGCGAAAAAACTCGGCCTGAGCCAGCCCACCGTGACCACCCAGATCCGCAATCTGGAAAGCCAGTATGGCGTGGAGCTGTTCTATCGCGGTGGCCGCCGCCTCACGGTCAGCGACGATGGCGCGCGGTTGCTGCCGATGGTCAAGGCGCTGTTGCAACAGGAAGCGGACATCGAGTTCTTCCTGCGCAACAGCGGCCAACTCCAGGGCGCCTTGCGCATTGCTGCGACGGCGCCGTATTACATCCTCGATCTGGTCAAAGCCTTTCGCGAACGCTTGCCCCATGTGGAAGTGTCAGTGGACATCGGCAACTCCCAGCAGGTGCTTGAAGCATTGGATGAGTACCGTGTCGACGTGGCCGCTTCCTCCCAGTTGCTGGAAGACCCGCGCTTGATCCGCCGCGTGCTCGGCACCGACCCCCTGGTGCTGGCGGTGCATCGCAATCATCCCTTGGCCAAGCTTGATCATGTGCCACTGACCGCCCTGGCCGGGCACACCTTGTTGATGCGAGAAGCGGGCTCCACTACACGCAGGCTGACGGAAGAAATGCTCCAAGGCGCCGGCGTAAGTTACGGCCCACTGTTGGAAATCGGCAGCCGCGAGTCCATCCGGGAGGCAGTGCTGCGCAATATCGGCATCAGCATCATCGCCCGCCAGGAAGTGCCCCATGACCCGCAACTGCGGGTACTGACCATCGAAAATGCGCCGCAGATTCCGGAGTATTTGTACTGCCTCAAAGAGCGCAAAGGCGCGCGGCTGCCGGCGGCGTTTTTGGGGTTGGCGCAGGAAATGTCGCCGATCTGAGATTTTGTGGCGGCTTTCAGGGCCTCACCGGGGGCAAGCCCCCGATAGCAGTAGTCCAGACACCACACCTATATGACCCCTACCCAAATCCACCAATACCACTATCGCCACGTTTTGCCTTCCTGCCACACGAGCGACGCATTGCCCTCCTAGCATGGCCTTCATCCGTTCGATGAGGTGCCACCATGCACACAGCCCTGACCCAACCCGGCGCGCCCATGAAGGTGCGCGGTATCCAGAAACGCTTCGGCGCCTTTACCGCGTTGGACCACGTGTCCCTGGACGTCGCCGCTGGTGAGCTGGTGTGCCTGCTGGGTCCGTCCGGCTGCGGCAAGACCACCCTGCTGCGTTGCATCGCCGGCCTGGAGCGTCAGGACAGTGGTGAACTTTACCTGGGTGATCGTGACGTTTCCCTGCTGCCGCCCCAGGCGCGGGACTACGGCATTTTGTTCCAGTCCTACGCGCTGTTTCCCAACCTGACCATCGAAGCGAACATCGGCTACGGCCTCACCGGCAGCGGCCGCGATGAAGTGCGCCAGCGTGTTGGGCAGATGCTCGAACTGGTCGGTCTGGTGGGCAGCGAGAAGAAATACCCCGGCCAGCTCTCCGGCGGCCAACAGCAGCGTGTGGCCCTGGCCCGTGCCTTGGCGCCGGCGCCTTCGTTGCTGCTGCTGGACGAACCCATGTCCGCCCTCGACGCCCGCGTACGCGAGCACCTGTGCACCGAGTTGCGCCAACTGCAACGACGCCTGGGCATTACCACGTTGATGGTCACCCACAACCAGGACGAAGCCATGTTGATGGCCGACCGCATTGCCGTGATGAACAACGGCAAGGTCGAGCAATACGCCACGCCCCAGGAGATTTACGACCGCCCGGCCACGCCGTTCGTGGCGGAGTTTGTCGGCCAGGGCAATTGGCTGCCCTTCAGCCGTAACAGCGTGAGCCATGCCCAGGTCGGCGGGATGAACATGCGCCTGGCCGACGATGCCGGCGCGGCCAGGTCCGGTCGCCTGTTCTGTCGCCCGGAAGCCATCAGCGTCAATCCGCCAGTGCACGAGGAAAACCTGTTCCCGGCCAAGGTCCGCGAGATCACTTTTCTCGGCAACCGCTGCCGCATGAGCTTTGAGCTGGAGCAGTTGCCCGGCCATCCGCTGCTGGCCGAACTGGCCCCCGAAGCCATGCCGCGCCTGGGCGCCCAGGATATCTGGGTGGCCTTGCCACCACGCAGCCTGCAGGTGTTTGCCTGAGATGGCCGCTGTTATGACCCTGCCGCGTCAGATATCCCGTGCCGAAATCGGCGACCGCTTCTTCGTGCTCGGCGGCAAACTGCTATGGCTGCTTTTACTCGGCGTAGCGGTGTTGATGCCATTGCTGGCGATCTTCTGGCGTGGCTTCAGCAGCGAGGCCGGGCAAGGTGGCGGGCTGGTGGCTGCGCGGGAATTGCTCACCAGCGCCAACTTCCATTGGCTGCTGGGCAATAGCCTGAAAGTCTCTCTCAGCGTTGCGGCGATTGTCGTACCGCTGGCCTATCTGTTTGCCTACGCCCTGCAACGCACGTTGATTCCGGGCAAAGCGATCTGGCGTGGCCTGTCGCTGCTGCCGCTGATGGCGCCTTCGATGCTGCCGGGGATTGCGTTGGTTTACCTGTTCGGCAACCAGGGCATGTTGCGCGGGCTGCTCTCGGAGAATATCTACGGGTTCTGGGGGATTGTTCTGGGTGAGGTGATCTACACCTTCCCACATGCGCTGATGATTCTGCTGTCGGCGCTCTCCTTGGCCGATGCGCGGCTGTTCGACGCGGCCTCCAGCATGGGCGCCAGCCCCGCCCGGGCATTTCGCAGCATCACCTGGCCAGCTACGCGCCAGGCGGTGTTCGCCGCGTTCTGTCTGGTGTTCACCCTGACCATCACCGACTTCGGCGTGCCCGTGGTGGTTGGCGGTGATTATCAGGTGCTGGCGCTGGAAGCCTACAAAGCGGTGGTCGGCCAGCAACAGTTTGGTCGCGGCGCCTTGATCGGTATGGTGCTGTTGCTGCCAGCGCTGTTCAGCTTTGGCGTGGATGCCTGGTTGCGCCGGCGTCATGGCGATTCCATGAGCGGTCGCGCCCAGGTGTTCCGGCCGGCGCCATCGCGGCTGAGGGATGGCTGCTACCTGGCCATCGTCCTATTGATCTGCGCCGTATTGCTGCTGGTGTTCGGCATGGCGGTGTATTCGTCGCTGGTGAAATTCTGGCCGTACAACCTGTCGCTGTCGCTCAATCACTATCAGTTTGAAGACACGGCGGGTGGCGGCTGGCTGGCCTATCGCAACAGCCTGGCCATGGCCCTGTGCACGGCACTGATCGGCAGCGTGCTGATCTTCACCGGCGCCTACCTGATGGAAAAAACCAAAGGCCAGAAGGGTTTGAACCTGGCGCTGCGCCTGCTCAGCTTTGTGCCGATGGCCGTGCCGGGCTTGGTGCTGGGCCTGGGCTACGTGTTTTTCTTCAACCTCAACGGCAACCCGCTGCATGTGTTCTACGGCTCCATGACCCTGCTGGTGGTGTGCACCATTGCGCACTATCTGACCACTGCACAGATGACTGCCACCACCGCACTGCGCCAGTTGGACGCTGAGTTTGAAGCCGCTGCGCTGTCGCTCAAGGCGCCGCTGTACCGCCATTACCTGCGCGTCACGGTGCCGATCTGCCTGCCGGCGTTGCTGGACATCGTGCGCTACCTGTTTGTCTCGGCGATGACCACCGTGTCCGCCGCGATCTTCCTCTACAGCCCCGACACCATTCTCGCCGCCGTCGCCGTGCTGAACATGGACGACGCCGGCAATGTGGGCGGCGCGGCGGCCATGTCGACCCTGATCCTGTTCACCTCGGCCAGCGTCTCGCTGCTGCTGGCGTGGGCCTCACGTGGCGCGTTGCGCCGCTCCCAAGCCTGGCGCCAGACCGCGCCCGGCCAATAATCCCTGAAGGAGGTGTTCCATGTTCAAGCCCCTGGCGCTGGTCGCTGCCGTACTCACTGCATTCAGCCTGAATGCCTTCGCCAAGACCGAGCTGACCGTGTACACGGCCCTCGAAGCCGAGCAGTTGAAGACCTACAAAAAGGCCTTCGAGCAAGCCAACCCTGATGTTGAGATCAAGTGGGTCCGTGACTCCACCGGCATCATCACCGCCAAGCTGCTGGCCGAGAAAGACCGCCCGCAAGCCGACGTGGTGTGGGGCCTGGCGGCCTCCAGCCTGGCGATCCTCGATCAGCAGGGCATGCTGGACAACTACGCGCCGAAAGACCTGGACAAGATCGGCAAGAACTACCGCGACGCCGCCAACCCGCCGGCCTGGGTCGGCATGGATGTGTGGGCCGCAACGATTTGCTTCAACACCGTCGAAGCCGAGAAACAAGGCCTGAGCAAACCAGTGAGCTGGCAAGACCTGACCAAGCCCGAGTACAAGGGCAAGATCGTCATGCCCAACCCGGCTTCTTCCGGCACGGGCTTTCTGGACGTCAGCGCGTGGCTGCAGACCTTCGGCGAGAAGCAGGGCTGGCAGTACATGGACGACCTGCACCAGAACATCGGCCAGTACGTTCACTCCGGTTCCAAGCCGTGCAAGCTGGCCGCTTCGGGGGAATTCCCGATTGGTATTTCGTTTGAATACCCGGCGGTGCAGCTCAAGCGCCAGGGCGCGCCGCTGGACATCATCCTGCCTAAAGAAGGCCTGGGCTGGGACATCGAAGCCACGGCCCTGATCAAGGGCAGCGCCCACGCCGATGCGGCGAAAAAACTCGCCGACTTCTCCGCCAGCCCTGCGGCGATGGAGTTGTACAAGGACAACTTCGCCGTGCTCGCCCAGCCGGGTATCGCCAAGCCGCAGACCGAATTGCCGGCCGACTATGAGCAGCGTCTGATCAAGAATGACTTTGGCTGGGCATCGAAGAACCGCGACAGCATCCTGACGGAATGGCGCAAGCGGTATGACGGGAAGTCGGAGAAGGTGGCTGCTCAGTAAGTTTTCGTTAGGGCTGATGGCCTCATCGGGGGCAAGCCCCCTCCCACCAGATCAAATGTGGGAGGGGCGGTGCGACGATTCGACTTGCCCCCGATGGCGGCCTTGAAAACAGGACATCACTTCATGACACAACTACTGATCATCGGCGCCGGCATCCTCGGCCTGTCCCACGCCTATGCGGCCGCCAAGCGCGGCCTCAAGGTCAAGGTGTTCGAGCGCAGCGCCACGCCGTTGGGCGCTTCGGTGCGCAACTTCGGCCAGGCGCTGGTCACCGGCCAACCACCGGGCCCGATGCTCGACCTGGCGCGGGAAAGCCGCGAGATCTGGGGCCACTGGGCACAAGTTGCCGGCCTGCAACTCAAGCGCAATGGCTCGTACCTGTTTGCCCGCACCGAAGCCGAAGAACACTTGTTGGAAGCCTTCTGTGAGGGGCGTGCACAAGAGCACGGCTACAACGTCGAACTGTTGCAAGGCGCGGCGATGAAGGACCTGTATGGCGGCCAGTTTCGCCATCACCGCGCCGCGCTGCATGGCAAGGACGATCAGCAGCTGTATTCCCGCGAGGCGATCCCGGCGCTGATCAACTACCTGGCTCAAGAATTGAAAGTGGAGTTTCACTTTTCAACCCTGGTGCGCGATGTAGAGCCAGGCCAACTCCACAGCACGGCGGGGAGCTTTCGCGGCGAGCAGATCATCGTCTGCTCCGGCCACGATTACCAAACCCTGCTGGCCGAATCGATCGCCGAACTCAACCCGAGCATCTGCCGCCTGCAAATGCTCCGTGCGCGGCCGGCGGTGAATCTGAACCTGCAACACGCCTTGCTCACCGGTTTGAGCTGCGTGCATTACGGCGCTTTCGCCGACTTGCCCGAAGCCGCGCCGGTCCAGGCACAAATCCTGCGCGAAGCCCCTTACCTGCATGAGCACGGTATTCACCTGCTGATCAGCCCGACGCCTCATGGCGAACTGATCATCGGTGATTCCCACGACTACGGCAGCGATGCGTCACCGTTCAACGCCGAACAGGTCGATGACTGGATGATCGAATTGGCCGAGCAGACCCTCGGTTGCAATATCCAAGTGGTGGAGCGTTGGCAGGGTGTGTACGGCTCGCGGGGGCCGGGGCCGTTTTCATTCCTGCGCGTGGCACCAGGCGTGAGTGCAGCGTTGATGCACACCGGTGTGGGCATGAGCGTGGGGCCGGCAATGGCCGAGCGCAATATCCGCACGTTATGGGGGCCGGCGTGATGAGCCGGGAACAGGTGATCGCCGAGGTCTTCGGCTTGTATGAGCGGCACGGCGCGGCGGATTACATCGGCGAGCCGGTGTCGCAGATCGAGCACATGTCCCAGGCCGCTCAACTCGCCATGGCCGAAGGCTTTGATGATGAAGTGGTGCTGGCGGCGTTTTTCCACGACATCGGGCATCTCTGCGGCCAGGGCGAGGAAAACATGGGGGGTTATGGCGTGGTCAGCCATGAACGGCTGGGGGCGGATTATTTGCGTCGGGCGGGGTTCAGCGAGCGCATGGCCACGTTGGTGGAGTATCACGTGCAGGCCAAGCGCTACCTGACCTTCAGCCAGCCGGACTACTACGCGCGCCTGAGCGAAGCCAGCCGTCGTACCTTGGCCTACCAGGGTGGCGTGATGACCGCCGAGGAAGCCCAAGCCTTTGAGCAAGACCCGTTGTGCGCAGTGAGTGTGCGCATGCGCCACTGGGACGAGCAGGCCAAGGAGATGCATGTAGCGCTGCTGGACCTTGAGGTGCTCAAAGCCAAGGCCCTGCAGCTACTGGTTGATCAGGATTCGTCCAACCGCTGAGCCAAGGCTTCGACCTGCTCCTGGCGCTCGGCCTGGCTCAGCCTGGCGTTGGGGTTGAGCGACGACCATTGCGGGTGGGCGCGGGCTTTGTGCAGCGCGTCCGGCAACTTGCCTTCGCGCCAGGTTTTGTCCTGGGGCGTGTCGACCTTGATGCTGTGCATCGCCGCATGGCCGCGCAGGTCCAGCGCCTTGAGTAGCTGGCGTTGGCGCAGGGCCAGCAGGCGCAGCACGCTGTCGTCGACGGTCAACTCGCGGTGGCCCTTGATCTTGCCTAGCAGGCGACTGCCATAGCTGCGCGCGGTTTGCAGCGCGCCGCCGGCGATGGCGCCGGCCAGGGCGGCGGCGCCCAGTGTCAGCCCGCCGACCAGCAGATCCACCCCGGCACCCGCCGCCGCACCGGCAGCGATCCCGCCACCGACGCGCACGCCGAGTTGCTTGAGGGTTTCCGGGTTGAACAGGTCATCGCCCCAGCGCCCATCCAGCAACGGCAAGTCGCTGGCGGCTGCATCTTGTGGGCGGAAACCAAACAGTTTGAGCAGGGCTTCCACGCATTTTTGTTCGCGCTGGCGCACGGCCTTGCGCAATTCGCCGATGGCTTGCTGCTCATCTTCGGTGACCACGCTGCGCCGGCACGCGGCGCAATCGATCAATAATTCGGCGATCAAACGAGCGGCGCTTTGCTGGCGGGCCTGGCGTTGGGCTTGCTGATCCAGGATCAGCCGTTCCAACTGCGGCCGTGCGTTTTCCAGCAGCAGGGCCAGGCTTTCATACAGGCGACGCTCGCCGTCTTCCGGCGGCGCGACACTGTCAAAACGCACCAGCGCATGCAGGCCGAGGCGGGCCAGGGCTTCACGCCAGTCTGGCTCGCGGTGGTCGCTGCTGCTGACGAAATTGAGCACGGGCAGCAACGGCTTGCCGCAACTGGCCAGCACTTGTAGCTCGTCGCGGTACTTGGCCAGCACCGGCTCGCGGGCGTCGATCACATACAAGCCGGCATCGGAGGCCAGCAGTTGGCGCAGCACCTTGGCTTCCTGTTCGAAACGCTGGCGCGCTTCGCTGCCTTCCAGGAAGCGCGTCAGGCGGGCCGGCCCATCAAGGCGTTCGCCGGGGCGATCCAGGCGTTCCAGGTAATCGAGCAGCGCGATGGCGTCTTCCAGGCCGGGTGTGTCGTACAGCTCCAGCAAGGCTTCGCCGTCCACCGACAGGCGTGCGCCTTCCACATGGCGCGTGGTGCTGGGGCGATGGGAGACTTCACCGAAGCCAACATCACGCGTGAGGGTGCGCAGCAACGAGGTCTTGCCGACATTGGTGTGGCCGACCACGGCGAGTTTCAGTGGTTTAGTCATGACCGGTCTCCAGCCAGTTCAGCGGCGCGCAGTCGGCGAAGGGCAGCTCCAGCTGTTGCAACGCGGTGTGCCAATCGCCCAGGCGTTCGGCATCCAGCGCCTGGCCCGGCGGTGCTTGCAGCAACCAGACGCGGGTGGCGGTGGCGCTGCGCGCGAGTTCGGCGATCAGCGCCAGGCTGCCGCGATCCGGCGAACGGCGCGGGTCGCAGGCGATGGCCAGGCGTGCGGGCGGGAAGCGGGTGAGCTGTTCCAGCAGCTTGTTGCGCGACTCACGGCTATCGAGGATGCCGGCGTTTTTCACCTGGGCCGGCAGCTTGGGCGGCCAGGGGTGCTGGTCGTCCAACTCGATGGCCACCAGCAGGGCGCCGTCGCTTTCCAGTTCACTGACGCCACCGGTGACGTGGTGCAATTGTTCGGGCGCGGCATCGTTGACCCCAAGGCGTTCGCTGCTCGGCATCAGACGCTCGCGCAGTTGGCTGTAGCCCGGCAGGTTCAGGTCCAGGCGCAAGGCTGTGCGCCCGCGTTTCCAGCGCCACAGGCACAGCAACGCGAGGATCAGGCGGGGCAGCAGGCCATAGACCAGCAGCACGCCGACCAGCCAGGCGGCCCAGGCTTGGCGGGCGCTTTCGATATTCAGGGCGGAGTCGCCGCTGGCGCGGATCATCTCGACGGTCGGCACATTGAAGCCCAACAGAGCAGGCAAGGTGCCGATTGCCTGGGTGACGGCGACGAAGGTGTCGGCACCGAGAATAGTGGTTTCCCACACGAAGCCGTAGCGGCGGGTAGCGAGTAGGGTAAGCAGAATCACCATGGCGCTGAGCAACGCCAGCAACCATAGACTGTTGACCAGCACGCCTACGGCCCAGCGATTGAGTTTCTGCCGTTGCAGTAGCAGTAACAGTGCAGGCGCCAGTTGGGCGGCTTTGGCATCACGGGCGAATTTTTCGCTGAGCCACAACCATAGTCGCCCGAGGCTGGCACTGTGCTCACCGGCAAACAGCAGGCCTAACGCCCAACTGATCAGCAGGATCAGGTTCAAGCCAAGCAGGCTGCCCAGGGCCCAGAACACATTCACCGGGGTCAGGCCGTTGCCCAGTGCAGCAAACGCCAGCCCTGCGCCACTGATGATCGCGACGATTGCCAGCAGCACCAGCGCCAGACGCGCACCTTGCAGCCAGCGGGTGAGGGCCGCCGCTAGCCCATCGCGTTCGGCCAGGTGCAAGGCGCGCTGCTGGATACGTGTCGGCAGGTCGCCCCCGGCCGTGCGGGCCAGGCGGTTGGCTTCCAGGTCTTCCAGCGGGCCTGCGTGTTCTTCGCGCAGGCGCACGGTTTCTGTCAGCCAAAGTGTGTGCAGTGGAGTCACGCGTAGTCCTGTTGTGTTTGTGAGCCTGGAGCATAACCCCTGGCTCGGGGCTCTGGTATTCTCGTCGCCATGAAAAAAACTCTCCCTTTAAGCCTGATCGCAGCCCTCGGTGAAAACCGTGTGATCGGCGTCGACAACAGCATGCCCTGGCATTTGCCGGGGGATTTCAAATATTTCAAGGCCACCACCCTGGGCAAGCCGATCATCATGGGGCGCAAGACCTGGGATTCCCTGGGCCGACCGTTGCCGGGGCGCTTGAACCTGGTGGTTAGCCGTCAGACCGACCTGGCGCTGGAAGGTGCGGAAGTTTTTCCGTCACTCGATGCCGCCGTAGCGCGGGCTGAAGCCTGGGCGCTGGAGCAGGGCGTGGATGAGCTGATGCTGATCGGCGGTGCGCAGTTGTATGCGCAGGGGCTGGAGCAGGCGGATCGCCTGTATCTGACGCGGGTGGCGCTGAGCCCTGAGGGCGATGCGTGGTTTCCGGCGTTTGATATGAGCCAGTGGAAGCTGGTTTCAAATCTGGAGAATCCGCCTGAAGGGGATAAGCCGGCTTACAACTTTGAGGTGTGGGAGAGGGCCTGAAAGCATCGGGGGCAAGCCCCCTCCCACATTGAAATGCATTCCAAATGTGGGAGGGGCTTGCCCCCGATAGCGGTCTATCAGGCCTGCGCCAATTCCCCATGCTCATCGGCATCCAACAGCGCTTTATCCGTCTGCCCCATGATCTGGCTCGTAATCGCGCCCGCCGTCATCGAGCCGTTCACGTTCAGCGCCGTACGGCCCATGTCGATCAGCGGTTCAACGGAAATCAGCAGCGCCACCAGTGATACCGGCAAGCCCATGGCCGGCAGCACGATCAGCGCGGCAAAGGTCGCTCCGCCGCCCACGCCCGCCACACCGGCCGAACTCAGGGTCACAATCGCCACCAGGGTCGCAATCCACAACGGGTCCAGCGGGTTGATGCCCACGGTCGGCGCTACCATTACCGCCAACATCGCGGGATAAAGACCGGCACAACCGTTCTGGCCGATGGTCGCGCCAAACGAGGCGGCGAACCCGGCGATGGATTGCGGGATGCCCAGGCGGCGGGTCTGCGCCTCAATGCTCAACGGGATGGCTGCTGCGCTGGAGCGGCTGGTGAAGGCGAAGGTCAGCACCGGCCAGACCTTGCGGAAAAACCGCAGCGGGTTGATCCCGGCCAGCGACAGCAGCAGGCCATGCACCACGAACATCAAGCCTAGGGCCAGGTACGACACCAGCACAAAACTGCCGAGCTTGATGATGTCTTGCAGGTTGGAACCGGCGACCACCTTGGTCATCAGCGCCAATACGCCGTACGGCGTCAGCTTCATCACCAGGCGCACCAGGCGCATCACCCAGGCTTGCAGGGTGTCGATGGCGTTGAGCACTTTCTGGCCTTTTTCCACGTCATCCTTGAGCAGTTGCAGCGCGGCGACCCCCAGGAATGCAGCGAAAATCACCACGCTGATGATCGACGTCGGCTTGGCCCGGGCCAGATCGGCGAACGGGTTCGACGGCACGAACGAGAGCAGCAGTTGCGGGATGTTCAGGTCGGCGACCTTGCCCGCGTAATCACTCTGGATCACTTGCAGGCGCGCCATTTCCTGGGTGCCGGCCACCAGGCCATCGGCGGTGAGGCCGAACAGGTTGGTCAGGCCGATACCGATCAGCGCCGCAATCGCGGTGGTGAACAGCAGC
Organism: Pseudomonas sp. PB105; assembly: GCF_009764655.1. NCBI lineage: Bacteria > Pseudomonadati > Pseudomonadota > Gammaproteobacteria > Pseudomonadales > Pseudomonadaceae > Pseudomonas > Pseudomonas sp. PB105. The sequence continues at coordinate 160,781 of NZ_RWIO01000093.1, read as the reverse complement.
GTGCCGATGGTCAGGAAGCTGATCTTGCCCAGGGACGCCGCGTTATGCAGACGCGCCACAGCGCTGAGGATCGAGGCAAATACCAGCGGGATCACGATCATTTGCAGCAATTGCACATAGCCGTTGCCGACCAGGTCGAACCAGCCGATGGAGGCCTTGAGCACCGGGTTGCCGGCACCGTAAATGCTGTGCAGCGCCACGCCGAACGCCACGCCCAGTACCAGAGCGAACAGGACCTTCTTGGCGAGGCTCCAGTTCGTGCGGCGGGTTTGTGCCAGGCCCAACAGCAGGGCCACGAACACCAGTAAGTTGAGAATCAGGGGCAGATTCATTGAAGCTCCGTTGAGAAGGCAGCCAATCGCGAGAGCCTGCGATTGCGAACCGGAAAGCCTAACAGCTTGATATTTATTGATTTAATACCGATATGGAATGGCAACTGTCGTTTTTGGAATAAGCCGTTGACGCTCAGGTGTATGCCGCTGGCGGGATCAGGACGCGCGCAGTCGTGCTCAACATGGGAACTGTCACGTGGATTTGTTAGCGTCGATGTCTTTCACTCAGGGAGACAACGCCGATGAAGCTCGCGCCGAAACTACTGGTATCCGCCGCACTGTGCCTGGGACTCGCCAGCCAGGCGTTTGCCGCCACCGAGTTGAAACACTGGCCCGCGCCTGCCGCCAAGCAACTGAACGACATGATCGCCGCCAACGCCAACAAGGGTAACTACGCGGTGTTCGACATGGACAACACCAGCTACCGCTACGACCTTGAAGAGTCCTTGCTGCCCTACATGGAAAACAAGGGCCTGATCACCCGCGACAGCCTCGATCCTTCGCTCAAGCTTATGCCGTTCAAAGACACCGCCGACCATAAGGAAAGTCTGTTCAGTTACTACTATCGACTGTGCGAAGTGGACGACATGGTCTGCTACCCGTGGGTTGCCCAGGTGTTTTCCGGCTTCACCCTCAAGGAACTCAAGGTCCAGGTGGATGAGCTGATGGCGTCCGGCAAGCCCGTGCCGGTCAGCTATTTCGAAGGCGATGTGGTGAAGAAGTCCGAGGTGCAGCCGCCGAAAGTCTTTACCGGCCAGACCGAGCTGTACAACAAGCTGATGGAAAACGGCATCGAGGTGTACGTGATGACCGCCGCTTCCGAGGAACTGGTGCGCATGGTCGCGGCGGATCCGAAGTACGGCTACAACGTCAAACCCGAAAACGTCATCGGCGTGAGCACGCTGCTCAAGGACCGCAAGACCGGCGAGCTGACCACGGCGCGCAAACAGATCACCGCCGGCAAGTATGACGAGAAGGCCAACCTTGGCCTGGAACTCACGCCGTACCTGTGGACCCCGGCAACCTGGATGGCCGGCAAACACGCGGCGATCCTCACCTACATCGACGAATGGAAAAAACCGGTGATCGTCGGCGGCGACACACCGACCAGCGACGGCTACATGCTGTTCCACGATGTGGATGTGGCCAAGGGCGGCGTGCACCTGTGGATCAACCGCAAGGACAAATACATGACCCAACTCAACGGCATGATGGCCAAGCACGCGGCGGCGCAGGCCAAGGAAGGGTTGCCGGTGACGGCGGACAAGAACTGGGTGATCGTCAAGCCGGAGGAGATTCAGTAAGACCGAGTTGCCCTTATCGCAGGCAAGCCAGCTCCCACATTTGAAAGTGTTCACAAACCGAAATGTGGGAGGGGGCTTGCCCCCGATGGCGGCCTTGAGAGCACCACAAAGCCCAGCCTAAATATAGATATTAATTGCGAACCAACCCTCGCAATCATTGCGCCGATTTCAGATCCCAGTTCCACACGCCAAGCATTGTGTTCTCCTGCACCTGAGCGAACAGCCCATAGTCGGCGAGGTACCATGATTTAAAGGTCCAGTCCTGTTTGGGCATTTTCATTGTGATGCACTCCAGCATTCTGGCCGAACCGTGTAAGGCTGGATTCAAGCTGCTTGCGGGTTGCTCACGGACAACGCGGCAGGTCACCGTCCTTGGCTCGCTGGTTTCGAGCGAAGGGCTAGCATCTGGTTTGACTGATTTTGACCAGGTTCGTGTGTAACTGACGTGGCTGTCGAGGGGCAAGTTGCGCCAGTCGCCTTGAAAGCTCAACGCCACCAAGGCACGTGATTCTGTCTTTTTCTCAGCGGTTTTGCGGTCGATCTTGTGGCTTGCCAACTCAAACAGGCCCCTGAACGTCAGGTCTAGAGAAAACCCAAGTGCTGAATCCTCGGTTTGGACGAGGGTCTGAGCGGACGCGGCATCAGTGCTGATGAGCGTCTGTTTTGTCTGATCACCGATGCGTGTGCCGTTGAAGAGCACGGCCTCATAGTCGTAGTCCAATCGGCCCAGGACGCTTGGAGGCACCGGCAGTTCCAGGGCTCGGATGGCCGCTAACACGGCCGGATTGGCAACCGGTGTGCTGATGACCGGCGCCAGTGGCTGGCGTGGCTTGGCCTCAGGTAGCCGGCCCAGCGCTGCGGGTGATTGGCAAGCAGCCTTGAATACCTCTTGGTGGTCGGCAGAAGCCTGCTTCAGCGGCGTTGGATCGAGTTGGACCTGGACACTGCCGTTGGCGACCTGTCGAGCGTCGTCGAGATTGAATTGGCTCAGGCGTATGATCGTTTGCTTTGTGCAATCAAGGGCCAGTCGCTCTTGGTTTTGCGCCACCAACAACGAGTTCTTGATGATCTGGTAGTGCTGATAACGGTGCGCGGCCCATACGTACAAGAGTCCACCGTTTTGTTCCAGGCTATTGCGGTCCAGAAGCAACCAATCCTGATCAACCGCTGCCGTCAACGCTCGCCAATCGGGTGCGGGCCGTGCCTTGCAGACGTTTTGCAGTTGCGCGCTGTGCTGCAATTGCTGAGCTTGCGGGGCAGGTAAATCGGAGCCCGTCCCATCCAAATTGGCAAATGGTCTGAAACTGGTCCGAGTCGGGTAGGACATTCTTCCTGGGCCTCGGGTGCACGATGCGTCGAACCGAACAATTGCCGGGTTTTGTTTCAGCTCGACCATGTAGGTGATCCGATCACCTTCGCGCACGATGGAGTGGTCCATCGCCGGTAGCGTCAGTGCCTCATTAAACAGTGCCAAGGCTGGATGCACTTGAGGTGCTTGAGAGGTCGGTGGGGTACTGCAACCGGTCAGGATGAGGGTCAGTAACGAAGCACACCCTGCGGTCGGGTATAGAAAGGTCAAACGTGCGTCCATGCGGGAACCATCCATGAGAATTCTGGCGCACACTTTATCGCTCCGAGGGTAAAAGGCAAAAACCGGTTGAACGGACAGGCAAAAAAATGCCCCGCACCAGGCGGGGCATTTTTATGGGCGTGGCTTACAGACCGTCAAGCATCGCCTTGTTACGCACGGCACCTTTATCGGCGCTGGTGGCCAGCAGGGCATAAGCCTTCAAGGCGGTCGTCACTTTACGTGGACGCTTCTCAACCGGCTTCCAACCTTTCTTGTCCTGCTCGACCCGGCGTGCCGCCAGTTCTTCGTCGCTGATCAACAGGTTGATCGAGCGGTTCGGAATGTCGATCAGCACCTTGTCGCCATCCTGCACCAGGCCAATCGCGCCGCCCGCAGCAGCTTCCGGCGAAGCATGGCCGATGGACAGGCCTGAGGTGCCGCCGGAGAAGCGGCCATCGGTCAGCAGGGCGCAGGCTTTGCCCAGGCCTTTGGACTTGAGGTACGACGTCGGGTACAGCATCTCCTGCATACCCGGGCCGCCTTTCGGGCCTTCGTAGCGGATGATCACGATGTCGCCTTCTTTCACTTCGTCGGCGAGGATGCCGCGTACCGAGCTGTCCTGGCTTTCGTAGATCTTGGCGCGACCTTCGAAGACGTGGATGGATTCATCCACACCGGCGGTTTTGACCACGCAGCCGTCGAGGGCGATGTTGCCGTACAGCACGGCCAGGCCGCCTTCTTGCGAGTAGGCGTGCTCGACACTGCGGATGCAGCCGTTTTCACGGTCGTCGTCGAGGGTGTCCCAACGGGTCGACTGGCTGAACGCAGTCTGGGTCGGGATGCCCGCCGGGCCGGCCTTGAAGAAGGTGTGCACGGCTTCGTCGTCAGTCTGGGTGATGTCCCATTTGGCGATGCCTTCGGCCAGGGACTTGCTGTGCACCGTCGGCAGGTCGGTGTGCAGCAGGCCGCCACGTGCCAGGGAGCCCAGGATCGAGAAGATCCCGCCGGCGCGGTGCACGTCTTCCATGTGGTACTTCTGGATGTTCGGCGCGACTTTGCACAGTTGCGGCACGTGACGGGACAGACGGTCGATGTCGCGCAGGTCGAAGTCGATCTCGGCTTCCTGGGCGGCGGCCAGCAAGTGCAGGATGGTGTTGGTGGAACCGCCCATGGCGATGTCCAGGGTCATGGCGTTTTCGAACGCCTTGAAGTTGGCGATGTTGCGCGGCAGTACCGAGTCATCGTTCTCGGTGTAATAACGCTTGCACAGCTCGACGATAGTGCGGCCGGCCTGCAGGAACAGCTGCTCGCGGTCGCTGTGGGTCGCCAGTGTCGATCCGTTGCCCGGCAAGGCCAGGCCCAGGGCTTCCACCAGGCAGTTCATCGAGTTGGCGGTGAACATGCCGGAGCACGAGCCGCACGTCGGGCAAGCGCTGCGCTCGTATTCCGCGACCTTCTCGTCAGAAGCGCTGGAATCGGCGGCGATGACCATGGCGTCGACCAGGTCGAGGCCGTGGGAGGCGAGTTTGGTCTTGCCGGCTTCCATCGGGCCGCCGGAGACGAAGATCACCGGGATGTTCAGGCGCAAGGAGGCCATCAGCATGCCGGGGGTGATCTTGTCGCAGTTGGAGATGCACACGATGGCGTCGGCGCAGTGGGCGTTGACCATGTATTCCACGGAGTCGGCGATGATCTCGCGGCTCGGCAGCGAATACAGCATGCCGTCATGGCCCATGGCGATGCCGTCGTCCACGGCGATGGTGTTGAATTCCTTGGCCACGCCGCCAGCGCGTTCGATCTCGCGGGCGACCAGTTGGCCCAGGTCCTTGAGGTGGACGTGGCCCGGTACGAACTGGGTGAACGAGTTGGCAATCGCGATGATCGGCTTCTTGAAGTCGTCATCTTTCATCCCCGTGGCACGCCACAGTGCGCGCGCGCCGGCCATGTTGCGGCCGTGGGTGGATGTTTTCGAGCGGTAATCTGGCATGGAGCACTCCGGGCGGCTAATCAGGTAACTACTAATCAGGTACTACTGGGGAGTGAGCTTCTGTTGACGTCTGGAACACCCGAAAAAATGGCACTGGTGTCCGGAAGTTGCCGCAAACGTGACGGGATCGCCGTGCGCCTTGGCCTTGAGCTCATAAACCCGCCGGGGGATGACTGGCGATGAATAGGGCCGATTCTACACCGCTGGCGGCTGGAGGGAACGGGGCAATATTCAGGGCCGAAGTCTTTGTTTAGACTAGCGGCCCTTTGCCCTCACCCCACTCCAAAGGAATTGGAATGCCCGGTATCCATCGTTTTCTTGGGTTCTACCTGCTGATCGGCCTGATCCAGGGAATCGTCTTCTATTTCTCCGACCAGCTCTATCGCTTGAGCGAGACGCTGTTTTTTGTCACCTACACCGTGGTGTTGGTGGGTGGCACCACCTTGCAGCTGTTGGGGGAAAAAGCCCGACAGTGGCGCTCCTTGTTGCCTACGCTGGCGTTCACCCTGTTGATGGGCGGCATGACGTTCTGGGTGTGCTATGGCCTGGACCATGTCGGCAATAACCGTTGGATGATCAACTCCTGGTTCATCAGCGTGGTGGTGTTGAGTTACGTCTGTGCGACGTTTCTGTTTGCCTGGCCCGCTGTAAAAGGGCAGCGCTGGCGCTATGAAGATCTGTTCCAACAAGCCTGGAACAGTGTGTTTATCGTGCTGTACGCCCTGATTCTGGTGGGTGTGTTCATGTTGCTGCTCAAGCTATGGGGCCGACTGTTCCTGATGCTGGGTATCGAGTTCTTCGAGCACCACTTCTGGAGCCAGTTATTCCTGTGTATCAGCCTGCCGCTGGTATTCGCCTTGGGCATGTACTTGGGCGGGCGCAGCGAGAAAATCATCGGCCAGATGCGCGGCATGCTGTTCAGCGCGTGTGGGTTGTTGTTGCCGTTGATCGCACTGATCAGTGTGCTGTTTACCCTGACCTTGCCGTTCACCGGTCTGGAGCGGATCTGGGCCACGGGCTATTCCACACCGATCTTGTTGGTGCTGGCTGGCGTGCAGTTGTTCTTGCTCAACGGCGTGTTCCAGGAGGGCGTCCAAGCCCGGCCGTATCCTAAGTGGCTGACGTACTTTATCGAGTTGAGCCTGCTATGCCTGCCGATCCTGGCCGCGTTGGCGTTTTACTCAAGTTGGCTGCGGGTCGAGCAGTACGCCCTGTCGCCGCAACGCTTCGTCGCCCTGGCGGCGGCGCTGCTGTGTGGCCTGTATGGCCTTGCGGCAGTATGGGCGGTGGCCTTGCGCTCGCCGGTCTGGCTGGGCAACTTGCGTATTACCAACCCGGCCCTGGCGTTGCTGTTCTGTGGGTTGGTGGTGTTGATCAACACGCCGATCCTCGATCCGGTGCGCCTGAGCGTCAACGATCAGGTCCGGCGTTTGCTTGACGGGCGCACCAAGGCTGAAGCGTTCGATGCGCACTACCTGCGGTTTGGCTTGGAGAAGGCGGGCGAGGAGGCGTATGCGAAGTTGCAGGTCGACCTGGATCAGGAGCGCATTCTGGACCCGGATTCGCGCCGCGCCTTGCGTGAACGAATGGACGACACGGCACTGAGTTTCACTGAGCGTTATGCCAAGGAACGGGCCGAGCGGCCCAAGCCCGAACTGGAATGGATCGGCCCGGCGCCCAAAGGCAGCGAACAGTTTGCCGAACTCAGCCTGGACACCGATGCGCCTTGCGCGCCTGGCTGTGTGCTGTGGGCGGTCGATCTCGACAGGGATGGCCAGCCTGAAGTGCTGGCGATACCCCGCACCAGCTATCGTCATGACTTCAAGCCGCCGCGTATTTTCGTACTGGACGAGCAGGGCGAATGGGACGACCGCGGCCCGCTGCTGTGGACGCAACTGCCGGACGGTTACGTCGACACTGAAACGCTGATCCAGGACATCCGCGAAGGCAAGGTTTCCCTGGTCAAGCCGCGCTATCTGCAATTGCAGTCCAGCGACATGTTGCTCAGTCCGGTGATTCGGCAGCCTTAGGCGCGCCCGGTTCGGCGGTTGGTCACCCACCCCCACAGGCTGAGGACAATGAAGCTGAGGGCGATGGTCAACAGCAGGTGATCGCCCGTCTGGGCCAGCGCCGCGCTGCTCACGGCGGCGGTGAGGAACATGATGCTGTTGCCCGCCGACGCCGCTGTGCCCGCGCGACTGGAGAACAGCAGCATCGCCGCAGAAATGGCGGCGGGGCGGACCAGGGTGACGGCCAGGGCGCTGATCAGCATCGGGATCAACAGGCTCAGCGTGTTGATGGCCCGGTAGCTGACGATCAGAGTCAGCAGCACACCCGCAACGAGCAGCAGTCCGAGGCCGATGTTGATTTGTCGAGACAGCGAAATGCGTTTCTGCAAAAACGATGCGGCAACGCCGCCCAGCAGATACGCCACGCCGTACACCATCAGCACCAGCGCGTAGTGGTATTCGGAGAGTTTCAGCGCATCCATGAAAATCAGCGGCGTCACGCTGATCAGCGCGAAATAACAGGCGAATACCAGTGCGGCTATCCACCAATACCGCAGGAAATCGCGGTTGCGGGCCACGGCTTTCAGCGTGTTGATGATCGATACGGACGCGTGATGCGGGCTGGCAGACTTGGACGGCAGGACGCAGAGCGCGTGAATCAACATGCCCAACGCCATCAGGGCAAAGCCATAGAAGCTGCCCTGCCAGTCGAAGGTGGTTTGCAGCCAGGAGCCGATCAGCGGCGACAGTGCAACGAATGAGCCGCTCAAGGTCATGTAATAGAGGCGTATGCGGGCACGGTCCTGCTCGTCGAACAGATCTTCCACCAGCGCGTGGCCTAATACGAAGAACCCGCAACCCATGGCCTGCACGCCGCGAAACAGCAGGAAGCTCAGGTAATCCGGGGCCAGTGCGCAACCTATTGCACCGAGGATCGACAAGGTGATGCAGCCGAGCAGGACTTCCTTGCGCCCCCATTTATCCGACAGCGGACCCGCGACCAGTTGGGAGATCGAAAACACCAGGGTGAACAGGCTGATGGACAGTGCGATGTCTGCGCTAGGCGTGTCGAACCTTGTCGCCAGGGCGGGGAAAGAGGGCAGCAGGATATTGATCGGGAAGAAGCTGATCAGGGAGATGCAGGTGATCAGGATAAAGCGGGAGAGGGTGGTTCCAGACATTGTTGTTGTTTTCCGGAGTAAAACCAGAAACCGATACTAGTCTGCGAAAAGTGGAATTCAATCAAAACGACTGTGGGAGGCTTCCTGGTTTAACGTGGCTTGCAGCTGTAAGAAATAGGCTCCGGTCTAAATGTGGGAGGGGGCTTGCCCCCGATAGCAGAGTGTCAGGCAATAGATTTGCTGACTGATCCACCGCTATCGGGGGCAAGCCCCCTCCCACATTTTTATCTGTGCTTGGCTTTAGCTGTTTGGCAACAACCGGCACGTAATGCTCTTGATATACCGCGTCTCGACAATCGCCGGGTGCACCGGATGATCCGGACCCTGGCCGCCGCGTTCGAGCATCTGGATATTGCGATCCAGGTGACGGGCGCTGGTCAGCAGGATGTTTTGCAGGTCGTCTTCCGGCAGGTGCATGGAGCACGACGCGCTAACCAGGATGCCGTCCTTGCTGAGCAGGCGCATGGCTTGTTCGTTGAGGCGGCGGTAGGCGCCTTCGCCGTTTTTCATGTCTTTTTTGCGTTTGATGAAGGCCGGTGGGTCGGCGACGATTACGTCGAAGCGCTCTTCACTGGCTTTCAGCTCTTTCAACGCTTCAAACACGTCGCCTTCGATGCAGGTCATCTTCTCGGCAACGCCGTTCAGCGCAGCGTTGCGCTCCACGCCATCGAGGGCGAAGGCGGAGGCATCGACGCAGAACACTTCACTGGCGCCGAAGGCCGCGGCTTGCACGCCCCAGCCGCCGATGTAGCTGTACAGGTCGAGTACGCGTTTGCCTTTGGCATACGGCGCCAGGCGCGCGCGGTTCATGCGGTGGTCGTAGAACCAGCCGGTTTTCTGGCCCTGGACCACCGGGGCTTCGAATTTCACGCCGTTCTCTTCCAGCGCAACCCACTCCGGCACCAGGCCGAATACGGTTTCGACGTAGCGGTTGAGGCCTTCGGCGTCGCGTGCGGCGGAGTCGTTCTTGAACAGGATGCCGCTCGGCTTGAGCACTTGGGTCAGTGCAGCGATTACGTCTTCCTTGTGGGCTTCCATGGTCGCCGAGGCGATCTGTACCACCAGGATGTCGCCGAAACGATCGACCACCAGGCCCGGCAGCAGGTCGGAATCGCCGTAGACCAGGCGGTAGAAGGGCTTGTCGAACAGGCGATCACGCAGGGACAGGGCAACGTTGATGCGGTGCACCAGCAGCGACTTGTCCAGCGGCAACTTGATGTCGCGCGACAGCAGGCGGGCGCAGATCAGGTTGTTCGGGCTCATGGCCACGATGCCCAGGGTCTTGCCGCCGGCCGCTTCCAGGATTGCCTGGTCGCCTGCCTGGAAGCCGTGAAGAGGTGTGGCAGCCACATCGATTTCGTTGCTGTAGACCCACAGGTGGCCGTTGCGCAAACGACGATCGGCGTTGGCTTTGAGACGCAGGCTTGGCAGGGACATGACGTCGCTCCGGAAAAAAGAGCGGGAGTATACCTCTTGCGCACCGATTCATGTGGGAGCTGGCTTGCCTGCGATGCAGGCGGCGCGGTGTATCTGACGTACGGCGCTGATGCTGTCGGGGGGCAAACCCCTCCCACATTTGGTCGGGTTTCAGTTTGGGTTGTGGGTGTCGGCCATGTCTGCTTAGGGGGTAGAATCCTCGCCTAGCCCAGAGTGTGTACTTATGTCCCAAGAGCTTTCAGCCGAACAGATCCAACAGGCCCTGCAGGGCATCAGCGTGCCGCCTCAGCCGCAAATCATGGTGGATTTGCAGATGGAGCAGTACATGCCCGACCCGGATCTGGAAGTGATCGCGCGGTTGATCTCCCAGGATCCCGGCTTGTCCGGCGCGTTGCTCAAGATCGTCAACTCGTCGTATTACGGGCTGAGCAACAAGATCGCCTCGATCCAGCGTGCGGTGAACCTGCTGGGCAGCCGTTCGATCATCAACCTGATCAATGCCTTGTCGATCAAGGGCGAGATGAGCGACGACACCATCGTCACCCTCAACCGCTTTTGGGACACCGCCCAGGATGTGGCCATGACCTGCCTTACGCTGGCCAAGCGCACGGGCTCCCAGGCAGTGGACGAGGCCTACGCCCTGGGGTTGTTCCACGATTGTGGTGTGCCGTTGATGCTCAAGCGTTTCCCCAACTACATGACCGTACTGGAAGAGGCCTACGCTAACGCTGGCCTCGACTGCCGCGTGGTCGACACTGAAAACAATGCCTTCAACACCAACCACGCCGTGGTCGGTTACTACACGGCCAAGTCCTGGCGCCTGCCGGAGCATGTGACCGACGCCATCGCCAACCACCACAACGCCCTGGCGGTTTTCAGCGACGAGTCCTCGCGCAATCCCCAGCTGAAAAACCTGTTGGCGATCCTGAAGATGGCCGAGCACATCTGCTCGTCCTATCGAGTGTTGGGCAACCAGGCGGTCGATCACGAGTGGGAAACCGTCGGCCCTCTCGTGCTGGACTACGTGGGCCTGTCGGATTACGACTTTGAGAGCATGAAGTTGTCGATCCGCGAACTGGGCGCACACTGACCCTTCCTTCAAGAGGTACGCATGCCCGAGTTACCCGAAGTCGAAACCACCCGCCGCGGGATTGCGCCGCACCTGGAAGGCCAGCGCGTCAGCCGCGTCGTCGTACGTGAGCGGCGCCTGCGCTGGCCGATCCCGGAAGATCTGGATGTGCGCCTGTCAGGGCAGCGCATCGTGCTGGTGGAGCGGCGTGCCAAGTACCTGTTGATCAATGCCGAGGTGGGCACTTTGATCAGTCACTTGGGCATGTCGGGCAATTTGCGCCTGGTGGAAGTCGGTATGCCGGCGGCCAAGCATGAGCATGTGGATATCGAGCTGGAGTCGGGCATGGCCCTGCGTTACACCGACCCACGGCGCTTTGGCGCGATGCTCTGGAGCCAGGATCCGCACAACCATGAGCTGTTGATCCGCCTGGGGCCGGAGCCGTTGACCGACCTGTTTGATGGCGAGCGCCTGTTCCAGCTGTCCCGCAAGCGGTCGATGGCGATCAAGCCGTTCATCATGGACAACGCGGTCGTGGTGGGCGTGGGCAATATCTACGCGACAGAAGCGCTGTTTGCCGCGGGGATTGATCCGCGTCGTGAGGCGGGGGGGATTTCGCGGGCGCGGTATTTGAAGCTGGCGATTGAGATCAAGCGCGTGCTGGCGGCCGCCATCGAACGGGGTGGCACCACGTTGCGCGACTTTATCGGTGGCGACGGGCAGCCGGGGTATTTCCAGCAGGAGTTGTTCGTCTACGGCCGGGGTGGCGAGGCGTGCAAAGTATGCGGGACTGAGCTGCGCAATGTGGTGCTGGGGCAGCGGGCGAGTGTGTTTTGCCCCAAGTGTCAGAGCTAATGGATGTGTGAAGGCTGATATAGCCATCGGGGGCAAGCCCCCGATGAGACCTTAACAGGCATTAAAGATCTTCAGGCCTTACCGGTAATCTTCCGGTACTTCTCCATCAATTGCTCTTCCGTCTCCGGACGCGCCTCATCCAGCGGAATGCAATCCACCGGGCACACCTGCTGGCACTGGGGCTCGTCATAGTGGCCGACGCACTGGGTACACAGGTTCGGGTCGATTACGTAGATCTCCTCACCTTGGGAAATCGCAGCGTTCGGGCACTCGGGTTCGCAGACGTCGCAATTGATGCAATCGTCGGTGATGATCAGGGACATGGAAACTCCTGCCAGGGCGCTCGGCCAAGGCATCTGAAAACTAATGCGCGCAATTGTGCCGCATTGGCGCCTGCAGTGCGAGCAGGCGCCGATAGAGTGGTCTTACTTCTTGAAGCGCAGGGTCAGCGCGTCGGCCACGGCTGGATGCACGAACTTGGTGATATCTCCGCCCAAAGCGGCGATTTCACGAACCAACGTCGAGGAAATGAACGAATAACGTTCCGACGGCGTGAGAAACAGGCTCTCAACGTCCGGCGCCAGTTGACGGTTCATGTTGGCCAGTTGGAATTCGTATTCGAAGTCCGATACCGCACGCAGGCCGCGCAGGAACACATTGGCGTTCTGCTCTTTGGCGAAGTGCGCCAGCAGCGTCGAAAAACCTACCACTTCTACGTTAGGCAGGTGCCTGGTGACCTCACGCGCCAGCTCCACGCGCTGTTCCAGGGGAAACAGCGGGTTTTTCTTGGGGCTGGCCGCGACCGCGATGATCACATGGTCGAACAAGCGAGAGGCGCGTTCGACCAGATCGCCATGGCCTTTGGTAATCGGGTCGAAGGTTCCTGGGTACAACACTCGGTTCATCGCGTCGTCCTGGCGGAGTCCGTTGGGGAACCGGATGGTATCGCAGCCATCCCGGTCGGCCAAGTCGACTTATGTAGATACATGCCGCTGATCGAGCGTTTTTTCATGCTGTTTTCAGACGTTCGGCCAATGCACTGGCCAGTTGCGCGGTCAATCCGTACACCGACAATTGGGGATTGGCCCCAATACTGGTGGGGAATAACGAGCCATCGTGGATCGACAGATTGCGCAATTGGTGATGGCGACCCAGGCTGTCGGCCACAGCGTTCTTCGGGTCTTCCCCCATGGCGCAACCGCCCATTACATGGGCGCTGCCCAGGGTTGTGCGATGCAGTTCCAGGTTCAAACCGTCAATCAGGTCACGGGCTTGGGCCAAGGTATTCACGTAGCGTGCATCGTGATGCAGCGGCTTGACCGACTTGGCGCCCGCTGCGAATTGAATCTCGGCCATGCTGTGAAAGGCGCGGCGCAGGCCGTCCCAGGCGTAGGGCGAAACCTGATAGTCGAGGACGGGGGTGCCGTCACCGCGCAGATCTACCGTGCCGCCGGGGCTGTCGGGATGAAATCCGTCGCGCAAGAGGGCGAGCATCGCGTGAGTATTGGGTAATTGGCTCATGTCCAGCGCGTTCCCGGTGCCGTAACCGCCAAACAGGGTGCTGGCCAATCCAGGGTGTAAGGGCGGCGCTTCCAGCTTGTAGGACATTTTGCCGGTGGTGCCGTCCTGCCATTGGAAGTGGTCGGAATAGATTGATTGCGGCGCGCCGTAGAACGGGTTGATCACCTCGTCGAACAGCCCAGCGGAGAAATTCACCAGATGCAGGAATGTGCGCTTGCCCAGGCGCGAGTGAGGGTCGGGTGCATCCGAGCGCATCAGCAGTGCCGGGCTGTTGATACCGCCGCCCGATAGCACGTAATGCCTGGCCTTGACCGTGATCCTGCGGCCGGTCGGCGATACGCAGCGCTCATCCATGGCCACGCATTCCAGGCTGCTGATGGTATCGCCGCTGTAGTTGAGGCGTTCGGCACGGGCCAGGTAGAGCAACTCGCCACCTTTCTCCAGGGTGGACGGTATGGTGGTCACCAGCATTGATTGCTTGGCATTGACCGGGCAACCCATGCCGCAATAGCCCAGGTTGAAACAGCCGCGCACATTGCGCGGGATCACATGCCAGCTATAACCGAGCTTTTCACAGCCTCTGCGGATTACGTCGTTGTTGGCGTTTGGCGGGATAGCCCAAGGCGCGATGCCCAAGCGCTGTTCCATTTTCTCGAACCATGGCGCCATCTCGGCGCTGCTGTGGCCCTTGACCGCGTATTCGCTGGCCCAGTGGGCGAGGGTGGCGTCCGGGGTGCGAAAGCTCGATGTCCAGTTGATCAACGTGGTGCCGCCGACTGCCCGCCCCTGCAGGATGGTGATCGCGCCGTCCTTGCTCATGCGGCCGATGCCTTCCTGGTACAGGCTGGCGTAGGCCTCGTCCTCCAGCAGCTTGAAATCGCTGCTGGTCTTGAGCGGGCCTTCCTCGATCAGCAGCACCTTGTAGCCGGCGGCGCTGAGGATCTCGGCCGTGGTGCCGCCCCCGGCGCCGCTGCCGATGATGGCGACGTCGGCTTCCAGCGTCAGGTCATTGTCGAGGGCGGCGCCGTTGTGGGTTTTCCAGCCACGGGCCAGGCCTTCGCGGAACAGATCGGGTACGGGCATCAGGATCGTCTCTTGTTTTTATTGTGGAGGGATGCAGATCAGATCTTCGGCGGGCCGGGATAGCCGCAATGGGCCCAGGACGCCGGCTGGAAGTACCAGGCCATGATTACCAGCTTGAGCAGCGAACCCTGGCCCATGCGCAGCAGGTTCAGGTAGCTGTTTTCCCAGCGGTGCAGGAAGTTGCGGATTTGCTCTGCGCTGGCGTTCTCCCAACTGCCCCAGATACCGGTCAACGGCCCACGGGTAATGCCCATGCCCAATACGTCGAACAGTTGCTGGGTGAGCTTGAACATCTCCGGCGACAGGTGCTGCAGGCTGAAGTCGAGCTTTTTCAGGGTGTCTTCGACGCCGTTGGCGACTTCCTGGGTGCTGGCTACACCCTCCAGCAAGACCGGAATGACCGCGCGCAGAAACGGCAGATCACTGCTGCGCAACAGGGCAAAGCCGCTGGCCGGTGTGCTGCCGGAGCAGCCGCTGAGGCTGGCGCCAAGCCCGGCGGTGGCCAGGAAGGCGCTGGCGCACAGGCCGATTTTCAACACGCCGCGCCGCGACAGTGCGGGTGAATCAGTCAGGCTAGGGTTCATTGTTATTGTTATCCCGTAGGTGGCGGTATCAGCGAACGAACAACGTCTGGATCAACTTCTGGATGGCTTTGCCGTAAGGCGGGTAGATCAACTTGGCAGCGTTCAGGCGCTGTTTCACCAGCACCCCCTTGGCTTTGCTGAAGGTCAGGAAACCCTCATGGCCGTGGTAATGGCCCATGCCCGACGGGCCGATGCCGCCAAACGGCATGTCGTCCTGGGCCACGTGCAACAGGGTGTCGTTCAGGCACACGCCGCCGGAATGGGTCTCGTGCAGCACGCGGTTCTGTTCGCCCTTGTTGTAGCCGAAGTAATACAGGGCGAGTGGGCGAGGGCGTTGGTTGATGTAGGCAAACGCTTGGTCGATACCGCGATAGGGCACGATCGGCAGCACGGGGCCGAAGATCTCGTCCTGCATCACGGTCATGTCATCGCTGACATTCAGCAGCAGGCTGTGGGCCATGCGGCGCGCCTGGCCTTGCTCATACAACGGAACCAGCGTGGCGCCTTTGTCGGTGGCGTCCTTGATGTAGGCATTGAGCCGGGCCAATTGTCGCTCGTTGATGATGGCGGTGTAGTCCGGGTTGTCGGTCAGGGTCGGATAAAACCCGCGAACGGCTTTGCTGTAAGCCTCGACGAAACCTTCGACGCGGTCTTCCGGCACCAGCACGTAATCCGGCGCGACGCAGGTTTGCCCGGCATTCAAGGCTTTGCCGAAAGCGATGCGTTCGGCGGCGTCCTTGAGCGGCACATCGGCGGAAACGATGGCGGGCGACTTGCCGCCCAGCTCCAGGGTGACCGGCGTAAGGTGTTCCGCCGCCGCGCGCATCACGTGTTTGCCAATGCTGGTGGCGCCGGTGAACAGCAGGTGGTCGAAGCGCAGCTTGGAAAACGCCATGCCCACGTCGGCTTCACCCAGCACCACGCACACCAGGTCCTCGGGGAAGATCTTCGCCAGCAGGGTTTTGAGTAGCGCGCCAGTGGCGGGAGTGGACTCGCTGAGCTTGAGCATCACCCGATTGCCCGCCGCCAACGCGCCCACCAACGGCCCGATGGCCAGGTACAGCGGGTAGTTCCACGGCACGATCACGCCGACCACGCCCAGCGGCTGGTAAATGACCTTGGCTGACGCCGGTTGAAAGGCAATGCCTACAGCACGGCGCGAAGGTTTCATCCAGCCCTTGAGGTGTTTGCTGGCGTAGTGAATGCCGTGCAGGCTGGGCATCAATTCGGCGAACAGGGTTTCGTCGGCGCTGCGGTGGCTGAAATCCTGGCTGATCGCGTTGATCAGCGCCTGGCGCTCGTCGCTGAGCAGGTCGCGCAGGGCCTTGAGCCATTGCTGGCGTTGCGCGGCTGGCGGCATGGGGTTGGTGGCGTAGGCGCGGCGTTGAGTGTCGAACAGGTCCTGGAGTTGATCCAGCACCTGGGAGTCCTGCAGGTAGGCAACGTTGGCAGACATGGCGCAGCACCGATTGTTATTGGTCTGCCTGGATTTTTAGAGTCATTGCTCTAAATTGTCAAATAACATTGCGGCAACATGCAGATTTATCCTGGCAAGGATAGGTCGTAAGATGCCCCATCACGTGTATAGAAGCTGATTCCCCCTATGGCCCCACGAGTAAAGACCAGCGAGCGCATTGTGCAAACCAGCCTGGAGCTTTTTAACCAGCAGGGCGAGCGCAGTATCAGCACCAACCATATCGCCGCCCATATGGAAATTTCGCCGGGGAACCTGTACTACCACTTCCCCAACAAGCAGGCGATCATCGCCGTGCTGTTTCGTGAATACGAAGCGCTGGTCGACAGCTTTCTGCGCCCACCACAGGGGCGCGCCGCGACGGTCCATGATAAGCGTTTCTACCTGCAGGCCTTGCTGGCCGGGATGTGGCGCTATCGCTTCCTGCATCGCGACCTTGAGCATCTGCTGGAGAGCGACCCTGAACTGGCCACCGGCTATCGGCGTTTTTCCCAGCGTTGCCTGATCCAGGGCAACGCGATCTACCAGGGGTTTGTCGACGCGGGCATCCTCAATATGGACCCGGTTCAAACCGAAGCCCTGACCCTCAATGCCTGGATCATCCTCACGTCCTGGGTGCGGTTCTTATGCACCACCAATGAAAACTCCGCCCAATTGAGCGCCGAAGCCATCAAGCGCGGGGTGTATCAGGTGCTGGTGCTGGAGGCGGGTTTTGTCACGCCTCAGGCGAAAGAGGCGGTGGATGCGCTGTTCAAAGAGTTTTACGTGCCGTTGAACCAGGCACTGGAAGAAGTGAAGTAGACCTTTCCCACATGCATTCGTAGGAGTTCGTCATGCCGCTTGCCCAACTGATCAGTCCCCAGCAATTGGCCGAGCGCCAGGAGTCGGCCGGGCTGGTGATCCTGGATTGCCGTTTTGCCCTGGAAGACCCGGATTACGGTCTGTGCAGCTACGCCGAAGGGCACATCGAAGGCGCGCAATATGCCGACCTGGAACGCCATCTCAGCGGCCCGGTAATCAGGGGCGTGACCGGTCGTCACCCATTGCCGGCGGCGGACACTTTGGTTCAGCAATTGCGGGCCTGGGGCATCAGCGCAGATACCAATATTGTGCTGTATGACGACGGCCCCGGCGCCTATGCCGCCCGCGCCTGGTGGCTGCTGGCCTGGCTGGGCAAGCGCGATGGCGTGTTTATCCTGGATGGCGGCCTCAAGGCCTGGCACTCCGCCGGTTTCCCGCTGAGCCTGGACGCGCCGCTGGTTGAGCCTGGGACGTTCGCCGGTACGCCGGACAACCGCCTGCTGGTGGACGCCGAACACCTGCAAAAACGCTTGGCCCAGTCGGGTCTGACCCTGATCGACGCCCGCGCTCAAGCACGTTTTCGCGGCGAAGTGGAGCCGATCGACCCGATCGCCGGGCACATCCCTGGCGCGCAATGTGCGGCCTTCAACGAAAACCTGGGCGCCGATGGCCGCTTCCTTCCGGCTGAACAGCTCAAGCAGCGCTTCGCCGCCCAACTGCAAGGCCGCTCGCCGGATGAGCTGGTGGCATATTGCGGTTCCGGCGTGACGGCGTGCCACAACCTGTTCGCCCTGAGCCTGGCGGGTTATCCGTTGGGCAAGCTGTATGCGGGGTCGTGGAGTGAGTGGATTACTGATCCGGCGCGGGCGATAGCTACGGGCGACTGAGTTCCCTGCCGTGTAAGCCACCTCCCACATGTGCCCTAAGCCATTGTGGGATGCGGCGCTCCAGGTAGTAGCTGGGGCGTTTCAGTGAGCCATCGACGAAGCCCACGTGCCCACCTTTGGCCGTCAGCTCAAATTCGGTGCACGCCGACAGCTCGCTGGCCTCGGGCAAGCTGTGGGCGAAGACGAACGGGTCGTCGGCGGCATGGATAATCAGGGTCGGTGTGCGAATGTCGCCCAGGTAATATCGACTCGATGCCTTTCGGTAATAATCCTCTGCACTGAGAAAACCGTGCAACGGCGCGGTTACCCGGCCATCGAAGTCCCAGAACGTACGCATCTTCTCCAGGGATCCGAGTGCTTCAAGGGTTTTTAGCCCATCCTCTCGACCATCCTGCAAAAACTGACGCTGCTTGACGCGGATATACGCCAACATCTCGCGCATGAAGTGCTTCTGATACACCCGCGAAAACCCCAGCCCGATGCGGTCTGCGCACTGGTCCAGGCGAAACGGCACCGACACCGCCGCCGCGCCTTGCAGCCCCGACGCTTCGCCGGTTTCACCCAGGTGCTTGAGCAATACATTGCCGCCAAGGGAATAACCCACGGCATACAACGGCGCCAATGGCCGCTTGGCGCGCAAGTGCGCAATTGCTGCGGCCAGGTCTTCGCTGGCGCCCGAGTGATAGCTGCGGGCCAACAGATTTGGTTCCCCTGAGCAGCCTCGCCAGTTCAGCGCCACACTGGCCCAGCCTTGTGCGGCGAGGACTTTTTGCAGTCCGGCCACGTAAGGCGAGTTGGATGAACCGGTCAGCCCGTGCAGCACCAGCACCAAGGGGGCTTGCGCGTCATGGGGCCCATGCCAGTCGAGGTCGAGAAAATCGCCGTCTTCCAGCCACAGGCGTTCGCGTTGGCGCTCGATATGGGTAGTGGGACGCCACAACGGCCCCCACAGTGTTTGCAGGTGGGGGTTGCCGAGGCCGAAGGCGGGGGTGAATCTTTCAGAAGAAGGGGTCATGCAGATCTCTGTGGCATGGGGTGAGCGGGCCCACCACAGAAGCCCGCACTGAGACTACTCGGCGTGTTCTACCACCCGGTGCCACAAAGCGTAATACACCCGACCGGATTTCTGCTCCCGGTGCAGACGCCACGCGCCCGGTAAACCCAGGGTGGACGGCGCGGTCTCGCTTTCAGTGTAGATCCACGCATCCGGCGCCAGCCATTGGCGTTCTTCCAGCAGTGCGCACACGGTGGGCAGCAGGTTCTGGTTGAACGGCGGGTCGAGGAACACAACGTCGTACTCGCTGGCCGCCTGGGTTTCCAGGTAGCGCAGAGCGTCGGCCGTTTGTACCTGGCCATTGGTGCAACGCAGCGTGCCCAGGTGTTCCTTGAGGCTGGAGACCGCGACATTGCTGGCATCCAGCGCCTGTGCCTGGGATGCGCCACGGGACAACGCTTCCAGGAACAGTGCGCCACTACCGGCGAACGGGTCCAGCACCTTGGCGCCCGCGATGTACGGCGCGAGCCAGTTGAACAGGGTTTCACGCACGCGATCCGGCGTTGGACGCAGGCCCACGACATCGGGGAAGCTCAGCTTGCGGCTGCCCCATTCACCGCCAATGATGCGCAGTTGGCCCACACCGTTGTGTACGTTGTGGACAGGTTTTTTCGGGCGAGATGAACTGGCCATTAATGCTCCGGAACCCCGAGCGGCTGCTCGGCGGGTTTATCAGTGGGGGGCGGTAGTGGCTTTTGCGCAATCGTCGGGCCGGCGGTCACGATGACCATCTTGTCGGCGCTCAAGTGTTTATTCATTGCAGCCTTGACCTGCTCTACGGTCAGGGCCTGGGATTGTTTCATGAAATCTTCCAGATAGCTCAGCGGCAGGTTGTAGAAACCCATGGCGCCCAGCTGCCCAACGATATCGGCGTTGCTCGCGGTAGACAGCGGGAAGCTGCCGGCCAGCTCGCGCTTGGCGTCATCCAGCTCTTTTTGCGTCGGGCCGGTCTTGAGGTAATCGGCGACTACGTCTTCAACCAGGCGCAGGGTGCCGCCACTCATTTCGGCGCGGGTCTGCAGGTTGATCATGAACGGACCGCGTACCTGCATCGGCGAGAAACCGGAGTAGACACCGTAGGTCAGGCCACGCTTTTCACGGACTTCGCTCATCAAGCGGGTACCGAAGCCGCCGCCGCCGAGGATCTGGTTACCCAGGGACAAGGCCGCGTAGTCCGGGTCGGCGCGGTCGATACCGAGTTGGGCGAACAGCAAGTGGGTCTGCTTGGACGGAAACTCGATACGGCTCAGGCCGGCCTTGGGTTCGGTCGGCTGGGCAATCTTCGCCAGGGCCGGGCCTTTAGGCAGCGATGCGGACACTTTCGCCGTCATGGCTTCGGCTTCGGCGCGGGTCAGGTCACCGACCACTGCAATCACCGCATTACCGGCGGCGTAAGCCTTGGCATGGAACGCCTGCAACTGCGCCAGGGTGATTTTCGGCACGCTTTCTGGTGTGCCTTCGCTTGGGTGTGCGTAAGGATGATCGCCGTACAAGCGCTTGAACAGCTCCAGGCTCGCCAGTTTGCCGGGGTTCTGCTTCTGGTATTCGAAGCCGGCGAGGATCTGATTCTTGATACGGGCAAGGGAGTCGGCCGGGAAGGTCGGTTTGCCGATCACTTCGTCAAACAGCGCCAGAGCGGCGTCGCGTTTATCGCTGGCGCTCAAGCTACGCAGGGACACCAGAGCCATGTCGCGGTAGGCGCCGTTGCCGAAGTCGGCACCCAGGCCTTCAAAACCACTGGCGATCTGGCTGACATCCTTGCCAGGAATACCTTCGTTGAGCATGGCGTTGGTCATCAGCGCCAGGCCCTGCACATCGCCGTCCTGGCTGCTGCCGGCGGCGAACAGGATGCGCAGGTCGAACATCGGCAGCTCATGGGCTTCAACAAACAGCACCTTGGCGCCTTCGGCGGTGGTCCAGGTTTGCACGTCGAGCTTGCGGTTGGTCGGCGCCTTGCCGTCCAGTTCTGCCAGGGATTGCAGCGTGTTGGCCGATTGAGCTTTTTCCAGCGCGGGGCTGGCTACCGATTCACTCGGGCGCAGGAAATACACGGCGCTTGCCGCGATCAGGGTGACGGCGATCAGGCCGGGCAGGATCAGGCTTTTGCGATCACTCATGAGCAGTCTCCTCAGGCAGAACATGGGCGACGCTCAGACGCTCGCGGGTGAAATAGGTGCGCGCGGCCTTTTGGATGTCTTCCGGGGTCACGCTTTGCAGGTCGGCGAGTTCGCTGTCCATGAGTTTCCAGGACAGGCCAACGGTCTCCAGGGAGCCGATGGCCGTGGCCTGGCTGGTGATGGAGTCACGCTGGTAGACGAGGCCGGCGATGACCTGGGCGCGGATTCGCTCCAGCTCTTCGGCGGTTGGCGGCTTGGCCTTCAACTCGTCCAGCAACCGCCACAGGCCGGCTTCGGCTTGGGCAATGGTCTTTTTCTTCTGCTGGTTCGGTGTGGCCGACAGCATGAACAGCGTATCGCCACGGGTATAGGCGTCGTAGTTGGTGGAGGCGGCCGACACCAGCTCTTCACCGCGTTCCAACTGCTCCGAGATGCGTGCGCTGTAGCCGCCATCCAACAGGGCCGAGATCAGGCGCAGGGCTTGTACCGAACGTTTGTCTTCGGCAGTCGCCAGGCCCGGCACGTTGAATCCGAGCATCACACTCGGCAGTTGGGTCTGCACGTGCATCGTCAGCAGGCGTTCGCCGGGTTCGGCCAGCTCCATCGGGATCTTGGCGGGCGGTACGTCGCGCTTGGGGATCGGGCCGAAGTAGCGCTGGGCCAGGGTTTTCACCTCGTCCGGGGTCACGTCGCCGACGACCACCAGGGTGGCGTTGTTCGGCACGTACCAGGACTGGTACCAGTGGCGCAGTTCCTCGACCTTCATGCGGTCCAGGTCGGCCATCCAGCCGATGGTCGGCGTGTGGTAGCCGCTGGCCGGGAAAGCCATGGCCTTGAAGCGCTCGAAGGCCTTGGACATCGGGTTGTCGTCGGTGCGCAGGCGGCGTTCTTCTTTGATGACCTCGATTTCGCGGCTGAACTCGTCGGCCGGCAGGCGCAGGCTGGCCATGCGATCGGCTTCGAGTTCGAAGGCCACGCCCAGGCGGTCGCGGGCCAGGACTTGGTAGTACGCGGTGTAGTCATCGCTGGTGAACGCGTTTTCTTCGGCGCCCAGGTCGCGCAGGATCAGCGAGGCTTCGCCGGGGCCGACTTTGGCGCTGCCCTTGAACATCATGTGTTCCAGGGCGTGGGACAAACCGGTCTGGCCCGGGGTTTCGTAGCTCGAACCCACCTTGTACCAAACCTGGGAAACCACCACCGGGGCGCGATGATCTTCGCGCACGACGACCTTGAGACCGTTGTCCAGGGTGAATTCGTGGGTGGGTTGTGGGTCGGCAGCCAAAGCTGAAAGAGGCAGACAAACTGTGCTGAACAGCAGGCCTGCGGCGCGGCGGGCTAGAGCATTCATTCGTTTTTAAACCTGTTGGGCTGCCCGCTTGGTCTTAGCGTCGGCGGGCGAGGAGGTGCTAGGATACTGGTCGAATATACGGACGGCCACTGCGGCAGTCTTGTTGAGGCCCTATTTTGGCCTTACAAAATGTTGCGCATGAACGAGCTGGCTAAAAAACAGTCTGTTACGCATCGAATTTTATTTACCGGCGCGCCCCTCTGGCGCGTCGCTACCTTGAGATAGCCGTCTCCATGTTTGGTTCCAACGACGACAAGAAGACCCCAGCTGCGGCTGGCGAGAAGAAAGGCCTGTTCGGATGGCTGCGCAAAAAGCCGCAGGAAACCGCTGTTGAACAGCCACAGGTTCAAGCTGAGCCGATCCCCGACCCTATAGTAGAAGCCGAACCGGTTGCCGAAGCGCCAGCGCCGGTGGTGTTGCCGATGGCTGAGCCGGTGTTGCAGCCGGTGGTTGAGGCTGAGCCGGAACCTGAGCCCGAGCACAAGCCATGGCCTGAGTTGCCGGTGGCCGAAGAGCCCGTGGCGTTGGTCGAAGACGTCCAGGCTGAACACCTGGCCCCGCCGATTCCTGCGGTGGTTGAGCCGGTTGAGGTAGTGGTCCAGGCGCCGCCCGTTGTCGAAGTCCCTGCGCCTGTTGCTGTTGTGGTCGCTGCGCCCGTCCAGGTTGTCGAGGCTATCGAGGTTGTCGAGCCAGAACCGCTCGCTCCCTCTGCAGAAACCACCAAGACCGGCTTCTTCGCCCGCCTCAAGCAAGGCCTGAGCAAGACCAGCGCCAGCATCGGCGAAGGCATGGCCAGCCTGTTCCTCGGCAAGAAGGTCATTGATGACGAACTGCTGGAAGACATCGAAACCCGCCTGCTGACCGCCGACGTGGGCGTCGAAGCCACCGCCGTGATTATCCAGAGTCTGACCCAGAAGGTCGCGCGCAAGCAGCTGACCGACGCCGACGCACTCTACAAATCCTTGCAGGCCGAACTGGCCGCGATGCTCAAGCCCGTGGAAGCCCCGCTGGTGATCACCCCGAACAAGCCGTTCGTGATCCTGGTGGTGGGCGTCAATGGCGCAGGCAAGACCACTACCATCGGCAAGCTGGCCAAGAAGCTGCAACTGGAAGGCAAGAAAGTCATGCTCGCCGCCGGTGACACCTTCCGCGCCGCCGCCGTTGAGCAATTGCAGGTCTGGGGCGAGCGCAACAAGATCCCGGTGATCGCCCAGCACACCGGCGCCGACTCCGCTTCGGTGATCTTCGATGCCGTGCAAGCCGCCAAGGCGCGCAACATCGACGTGCTGATCGCCGACACCGCCGGTCGCCTGCACACCAAAGACAATTTGATGGAAGAACTGAAGAAAGTGCGCCGCGTGATCGGCAAGCTTGATGCCGACGCGCCCCACGAAGTGCTGCTGGTGCTGGACGCCGGTACCGGCCAGAACGCCATCAGCCAGGCCAAGCAATTCAACCAGACGGTGCAACTGACCGGCCTGGCATTGACTAAGCTCGACGGCACAGCCAAAGGTGGCGTGATCTTCGCCCTGGCCAAACAGTTCGGGTTGCCGATTCGTTATATCGGCGTCGGTGAAGGCATCGATGACCTGCGCACCTTTGAAGCCGAACCCTTTGTAGAGGCACTGTTTGCCGAGCGGGAGCGTTCATGATTCGATTCGAACAGGTCGGTAAACGCTATGCCAACGGGCATGTGGGCTTGCATGAGCTGAGCTTTCGAGTGCGGCGCGGCGAGTTCTTGTTTGTAACCGGGCACTCCGGCGCCGGTAAAAGTACCTTGTTGCGCCTGCTGCTGGCCATGGAACGCCCGACCACCGGCAAGTTGCTGCTGGCCGGCCAGGACCTGGCCACCATCAGCAATGCGCAGATTCCGTACCTGCGCCGGCAGATCGGCGTGGTGTTCCAGAACCACCAGTTGCTGTTCGATCGGACGGTATTCAACAACATTGCCCTGCCATTGCAGATTCTCGGGCTGTCCAAGGCCGAGATCGTCAAGCGCGTGGACTCGGCCCTGGAGCGCGTGGCGCTGTCGGACAAGACCGACCTCTACCCTGGCGACCTCTCCACCGGCCAGCAACAGCGCGTCGGCATTGCCCGCGCCATCGTCCATCGCCCGGCCTTGCTGCTGGCGGACGAACCTACCGGTAACCTCGACCCGCGTCTGGCGGCCGAGATCATGGGGGTGTTCGAGGACATCAACCGCCTGGGCACCAGCGTATTGATCGCCAGCCACGACCTGGCGCTGATCGCCCGCATGCGCCACCGCATGCTGACCCTGCAACGCGGTCGTCTGATCGGTGATGGGGAGGCCGGCGTATGAGTGCCACCCGCAGCCCCAAGGTTTCCGAGCGCGTGGCGCCGAAACCGGCCGACCCGCAACCGAAAAAGAAAAAACACGACGATGACGACGGTCCGGACTTCAGCACGCTGCTGCGCGCCTGGATCGAAAGCCATCGTGCCAGCCTGCTGGACAGCCTGCGTCGCCTGGGCAAGCAGCCGATCGGCAGCTTTTTCACCTGTCTGGTGATGGCTGTGGCCTTGAGCCTGCCGATGGGTTTGTCCCTGCTGCTCAATAATGTCGAGCGTCTGGGCGGTTCCTGGCAGCGTGCGGCGCAGATTTCGCTGTACCTGAACCTGGATGCCAGTACCCAGCAAGGCGAAGCGCTGCGTGACGACATCAAGAACATCCCAGGCGTGGCGGATGCCGAGTACGTCAGTCGCGACCAGGCGCTTGAGGAGTTCCAGCAACAGTCCGGCCTGGGTGAGGCGCTCAAGGAGCTGCCGCAGAACCCGCTGCCAGGCGTGGTGCTGGTGACGCCGAACGAAGTGGACAAGACCGCCCTGGAAGCCCTGCGTCAAAAACTCGCAGAGATGCCCAAGGTGCAACAGGCGCAACTTGATCTAGTCTGGGTTGAGCGCCTGGCCGCCATCCTCAAGCTGGGCGACCGTTTTGTGTTCGGCCTGACGGTGCTGTTGGTGTCTGCATTACTTTTGGTGATAGGTAATACCATTCGTCTTCATATTGAAAACCGTCGCACCGAGATAGAAGTGATTAAACTGGTCGGCGGCACGGACAGCTATGTGCGTCGGCCTTTTCTGTACATGGGTGCGCTTTATGGCCTGGGTGCGGGGATTTTGTCCTGGGGCGTGTTGGCATTTGGCCTGGACTGGCTGAATGACGCGGTAATCGGGCTTGCCGGGTTGTACGGCAGCGATTTTGCCCTGGCCGGCGTGCCGGTCGCCGATGGTCTGAGCCTCTTGCTTGGCGCGGTCTTGTTGGGTTATATCGGTGCGTGGATTGCGGTCGCACGGCATTTACGTGAGCTGGCACCGAAGTAGTTAATGTCAGATTAATGTGGTTTCGTTTGTATTGACCGTATCAGTGGTTTAGGGAACTTGTCCTACGGTTCCCGGTCAATTTTCGCAGTGCTGAACTGCACGAGTTATGTAAGTCGGAGGTTTCGTATGACCACTTCTTTGCAACCTGCTTATGCCTTGGTCCCGGGTGCGAACCTGGAAGCCTATGTGCATACGGTCAACAGCATTCCATTGCTGACACCCGAGCAGGAGCGTGAACTGGCCGAGAGTCTCTATTATGAGCAGGATTTGGGGGCGGCTCGGCAGATGGTGCTCGCCCACCTGCGTTTTGTCGTACATATCGCCCGTAGCTATAGCGGCTACGGCCTGGCCCAGGCTGACCTGATCCAGGAAGGCAACGTCGGCCTGATGAAGGCGGTCAAGCGCTTCAACCCGGAAATGGGTGTGCGCCTGGTGTCGTTCGCGGTTCACTGGATCAAGGCGGAAATCCACGAGTTCATCCTGCGCAACTGGCGCATCGTGAAAGTCGCGACCACCAAGGCCCAGCGCAAACTGTTCTTCAACCTGCGCAGCCAGAAGAAACGCCTGGCGTGGCTGAACAACGAGGAAGTCCACCGCGTGGCCGAAAGTCTCGGCGTGGAGCCCCGTGAAGTGCGCGAGATGGAAAGTCGACTGACCGGCCATGACATGGCCTTCGACCCGGCCGCTGAAGCGGACGACGACAGCGCCTTCCAATCGCCGGCCAACTACCTGGAAGACCACCGGTACGACCCGGCGCGTCAACTGGAGGACGCCGATTGGAGCGACAACTCCAACCACAACCTGCACGAAGCGCTGGAAGTGTTGGACGACCGCAGCCGTGACATCCTCTACCAGCGCTGGCTGGCGGAAGAAAAAGCCACGCTGCATGACCTGGCGCAGAAGTACAACGTGTCGGCCGAGCGGATTCGTCAGCTTGAGAAAAGCGCGATGAACAAGCTGAAGTTGTCGATCGCCGCCTAAAGGGTAACGCGGTCAAAATGTGGGAGGGGGCTTGCCCCCGATTGCAGTGGGTCAGCTACAGATAAGCTGACTGATCCACCGCTATCGGGGGCAAGCCCCCTCCCATATTTGTTTTGTGTAGTGTCAGTCAGACCAGGGCGCTTTGCGGGAGTTGTTCAGCTCAAGCAGGTAGCCATCGCCACCGAGTTGACTCATCTGCTGCCGAATCCAAGCCGCCCGCCGCGCCACATACGCGGTCGGATGGCTGGCACTCCACACCCGTGGGTTTGGCAGCACCGCCGCCAGGTAACTGGCCTGCTGCCGTGAAAGCCCCTTGGCACTCACACCAAAGTGATGCCGCGCCGCCGCTTGCGCGCCGAACACCCCTTCATCCCATTCCACGCTGTTGAGGTACACCTCAAGGATCCGCTCCTTGGGCCACAGCACCTCGATCAGCCCGGTAAACCAGGCTTCCAGCCCTTTGCGCAAATAACTGCGGCCAGCCCACAGGAACAGGTTTTTCGACACCTGCTGGCTCAACGTACTGGCCCCGCGAATCGAGCCGCCGCGCTCGTTGTGCAGGATCGCCGCCTGGATCGCGCCGAAATCAAAGCCCCAATGCTGCGGGAAGCGCTGGTCTTCACCGGCCATCACCGCCACTTTGAGCTCATCGGATATCTCGTCCCACGGCACCCAGGTGCGCTGCAGGTCAATGGGTTCGCCGTCGAACCAGGATTCGACCTTGCGCTCCACCATCAGCGCAGTGAACGGCGGCGGGACGACACGAAACAGCAGCACCAGCAATACACTGCCGATGGCAAACCATTTCACGACGTTGAGAAAGCGTTTGAAGAGGAGACGCAGCATAGAGATGGCTTGGCCGAACCCGTTGAGCGGGCCATTATACAGACCCTGCCCGATGAGTCTGACTGGAGTTCCCCATGCTGCGAAGCTTTCTGATGCTGGCCGCGTTTTTCGGCTTCACCGGTGTCGCCCTCGGCGCCTTCGCCGCCCATGGCCTGAAAAACCGTCTGAGCGCCGAGTACCTGGCGATCTTCCATACCGGCGTGACCTACCAACTGGTGCACACCCTCGCACTGTTTGGCGTGGCATTGCTGGCGGCCCATCTTCCCGGCCGCCTGGTGACGTGGGCCGGTATCTCGTTTGTCGTCGGTATCCTGCTGTTCTCCGGCAGCCTGTATGTGTTGACTACCACGGGCATCAGCAAGCTCGGCATCATCACGCCGTTCGGTGGCCTGGCATTCCTGCTCGGCTGGTTCTTCCTCGGCCTGTTTGCCTGGCGCTTGCAGGTCGTCTGACCAAGGGACTTGGGCCAGCAACACCAATCAAGCTAGAATGCTGGCCCCTAAAAACGATGGCGGCCCGTGGCATGCGCATTCAGTTGAACGGCGAATCCTTTGAACTGCCCGACGGCGCAACCGTTGCGGCCCTGCTGACCCGCCTGGAACTGACCGGGCGTCGTGTTGCAGTGGAGCTCAACCTGGATATCGTCCCGCGTAGCCAGCATGAAGGCACCGCGCTCAGCGACGGTGACCAGGTCGAAGTGGTCCACGCCATCGGCGGCGGCTAGTCGCCTGCCCGAATTCTGCAGAACCTCACCCCATTACGAGGATTTCCCATGAGCATCGTTCGTAGCGACAAGCCTTTCGTTCTGGCCGGTCGTACCTACCAGTCCCGCCTGCTGGTCGGCACCGGCAAGTACCGCGACATGGAAGAAACCCGCCTGGCCATCGAAGCCTCGGGTGCCGAGATCGTGACCTTCGCCGTGCGCCGCACCAACCTCGGCCAGATCGAGGGCGAGCCGAACCTGCTCGAAGTGCTGTCGCCGGATCGCTACACCTTCTTGCCGAACACCGCCGGTTGCTATGACGCCATCGAAGCCGTGCGCACCTGCCGCTTGGCCCGTGAGCTGCTCGACGGCCACAACCTGGTGAAGCTGGAAGTACTGGCCGACCAGAAAACCTTGTTCCCCAACGTGATCGAAACCCTCAAGGCCGCTGAAACGCTGGTCAAGGAAGGCTTCGACGTGATGGTCTACACCAGTGATGACCCGATCATCGCCCGTCAATTGGCGGAAATCGGCTGCATCGCAGTGATGCCGCTGGCCGGTCTGATCGGCTCCGGCCTGGGTATCTGCAATCCGTACAACCTGCAGATCATCCTTGAAGAAGCCAAGATCCCGGTGCTGGTGGATGCCGGCGTAGGCACCGCCTCCGACGCGACCATCGCCATGGAGCTGGGCTGCGACGCGGTGCTGATGAACTCGGCCATCGCCCATGCCCAGCAACCGATCATGATGGCCGAAGCCATGCAACACGCCATCGTCGCAGGCCGCCTGGCCTACCTCGCCGGGCGCATGCCGAAAAAACTCTACGCCAGCGCCTCTTCGCCGCTGGATGGTCTGATCAAGTAAGAGCCATTGATGACTGAATCAAACGAAACGCCGAACACCGTGGAAGCCGCTGGCGACGAGTCCAAGCACCGCCGCATCAAGAGTTTTGTGATGCGCGCCGGTCGCATGACAGAAGGCCAGCAAAAGGGCCTGGAGCAAGGCACGCCGCTGTTCGTATTGCCCCTGGCCGATGCGCCGGTGGACTACGACCAAGTGTTCGGCCGCTCGGCCCCGCGTTCCCTGGAGATCGGTTTCGGCATGGGCCATTCCCTGCTGGAAATGGCCGCCGCTGCGCCGGACCAGGACTTCATCGGCGTGGAAGTGCACCGTCCAGGTGTCGGCGCACTGCTTAACGGCGTGCTGACCCAAGGCCTGACCAACCTGCGCGTCTACGACTGCGACGCGATTGAAGTGCTCAACCGCTGCATTGCCGACAACAGCCTCGACCGCCTGATGCTGTTCTTTCCGGACCCATGGCACAAATCCCGTCACCACAAGCGCCGCATCGTCCAGGCGTCCTTTGCGGAACTGGTGCGCAGCAAGCTTAAAGTTGGCGGCATCCTGCACATGGCCACCGACTGGGAGCCCTATGCCGAATACATGCTGGAAGTGATGGACGTTGCCCCTGGCTACCGCAACCTGGCGCAAGACGGCAAATGCGTGCCACGCCCGGCTGAGCGGCCGATCACCAAGTTCGAACGTCGCGGTGAGCGGTTGGGGCATGGGGTTTGGGATTTGAAGTTCGAGAAGCTGGCCTGACCCGCTTTCGAATTGAAATGCAGTAAAAATGTGGGAGGGGGCTTGCCCCCTCCCACATTTGGTTCTGTGTTGGGTTTGAGGTCAGCGGCGGTCTGCGACTACCCCAATCAACACCAGCACCACCACCAGCACCGGCGCCAGGCTGTAGTTATTGAACTGGCTCAACCCCCGCACAATCCACGGTGTGGCATAGATCAACGCCGCACCGCTGCCGATCATGCACACCAGTGCCATCAGCGGCACGCGCAAGGCGCCGGCGATGCTGCCCAGGCGTGCTTCGACCCAGCCCTTGATGTCGGCGCCGAACAGCACCAGCAAACAGCCCACAAGGGCCAGGGAGATTTCCGACAGGTTGCTGCGGCTCCAGCGGGATACGGTGGCGAGCAGGTCGAGTACCAAATCCATGTGACTTCCTTAGAGCGTCAGCTCAAAAACTTCTGCAACAGGTCATTGAGAAAGAGTTGCCCACGGTCGGTGGCCGCCAGGCGTGACGGTTCGACCTGCATTAAGCCACTTTGTTCTGCCTCGCGACGTGCCTCGTCGAGGCTTGCCAGGTCGAGGCCGGTGCGCTCGGCGTAGAGCTTGGCGTCGACGCCTTCGGTGAGGCGCAAGGCATTCATCAGGAATTCGAAGGGTAGCTCGTCGTTGGTCAGTTCCTTCGCGCCGGCCTGGAAGCTTTTGGCCGGGTTGAGGTAGTCCTTTGGCGCACGGGTTTTCCAGGTGCGCACAATGCGCCCGTCCGGGTGGCTGAGCTTGCCGTGGGCGCCGGCGCCGATGCCAATAAAGTCGCCGAAGCTCCAGTAATTCAGGTTATGTCGCGCCGGACGGCCCGGTTGGGCATAGGCCGATACTTCATATTGGGCGTAACCGTGTTCGGCCAGCAGCGCCTGGCCAGCTTCCTGGATGTCCCACAGGGTGTCGTCTTCCGGCAGCGCTGGCGGCTGGTTCCAGAACACGGTGTTGGGTTCCAGGGTCAGCTGGTACCAGGACAAATGCGTGGGTTTGAGCGCGATGGCCTGGCGCAGGTCGCCGAGGGCGTCGTCCAGGGACTGATCGGGCAAGCCGTGCATCAAGTCCAGGTTGAAGTTATCGAACCTGGCCTGGCGGGCCATACCGGCGGCGCGTACAGCTTCATCGCCATTGTGGATGCGGCCCAGGGCCTGGAGTTTTTCCTGCTGGAAGCTCTGGATGCCGATGGACAGGCGGTTGATCCCCAGCTTGCGGTACGCCACGAACTTCTCTTGTTCGAACGTGCCGGGGTTGGCTTCCAGGGTTATCTCGATATCGCCGGCAAACGCAATGCGCGCTTCTACACCTTTGAGCAGACGGCCCAGTGCTGCGGCGCTGAACAGGCTGGGCGTGCCGCCACCAAAGAAAATCGAGCTCAACTCCCGGCCATACACGGCGTGCAGGTCCTGGTCCAGGTCAGCCAGCAACGCGTCCACATACTCTTCTTCCGGCAGCACTTTGCTTGCGGTGTGGGAGTTGAAGTCGCAATACGGGCATTTGCGCACGCACCACGGGATGTGGATATACAGCGCCAGGGGCGGCAGCACAGGCAGGGCCGCCCGGGGTGTTTGCGCGCCGCCGTGGATCAGCGGCAGCGCAGGGGTGTCGTGGGTCATTTCAGGCTCAGGCGTTGGCGCAGCAAATCCATTGCGCGGGCGCGGTGGCTGATCTGGTTCTTGTCGGTCGGGCTCAGTTCGGCGCTGGAGACGTTGCGCTCCGGCACCCAGAACAGCGGGTCATAGCCAAAACCATGCTCACCGCTGGCCGCATGCAGGATGCGCCCGTGCCACAGGCCTTCGCACAGGATTGGCAACGGGTCGTCCGCGTGGCGTACCAGAGCCAGCACGCAGACGAACTGCGCACCGCGCATCGCGTCCGGCACGTCCTCGAGGGCGTCCAGCAGCTTGGCATTGTTGGCCGCGTCACCTTTGCCATCGGCGTAGCGCGCCGAATAAATGCCGGGTGCGCCGCCGAGGAAATCCACCGCCAGCCCCGAGTCATCCGCCAACGCCGGCAGGCCGGAAATACGTGCGGCATTCCGCGCTTTGAGGATGGCATTCTCGACGAACGACAAGCCGGTCTCTTCCGGCTCGACCTGGCTGAACTCGCCAATCGAGCGCAGTTGCACCGACTCGCCGAGCATGGCCTGGAGTTCTTTGAGTTTGCCGGCGTTATGGCTGGCCAGTACCAGTTGAGTAAGGTTCATCATTGCGCCGGAAACAGTTCCTGGTTGAACTGGAAGCTATGGGCTTTGCCGCCAGTTTCAACGTTGATGGTAAAGGTCTTGTATTCACGCTGGGTCACGGAGTAGGGCGCGAGGTAGCTGATTCCGCCTTTTTCTTCGATTTGCTTGAACGTGAGCATCTCGCTCTTGCCGCCCAGGTCCTTGATGGTGCCGGTCACTTGGGCCGCGACTGGGGCCACGCCCTTGATCACGGTCACATTGATCAAACCCTTCTCCTTGCTGCGCACCACGCCGGCTTTTTGGGCGGTTTCGGGTGGCAGGAAGCTTGAGGTGAAGGTGTTGTAGTGCACGGTGATATCACCGAAGTCTTTCTTGCGATTAGCGTCGATAGTGTCCGCAGCCATGGCATTGGCGCCCAGGCATGCGGTCAGTAGAAAAATAGCCAAGCGACTCATAAACGTCCCTCTCGAAAATGCTTAGACGGCAATTTTGTGGTCGGTCAGACCAGGGCTGCTGACCCGGTAGATACCGATTTCGCCCAACAGATTGGGCCATAGTTTACTCGCCCAGCCGTGGCGGTGCTGTTGATCGACGGCAAGGCGGTTGATCACCTTGGCTTCACGCTCGCCACACAGCGCTTCGAAGTCTTCGAAGGTGCAGAAGTGGATGTTCGGCGTGTTGTACCAGGTGTACGGCAGGAAATCCGACACCGGCATGCGACCCTTGGTCGCCAGGTACCAGCGGCAGCGCCAGTGGCCGAAGTTGGGGAAGGTGATGATGCACTGGCGACCCACGCGCAGCATTTCGTCGAGGATGCGGTCCGGGTAGTGCACTGCTTGCAGGGCCTGGGTCATCACCACGATGTCGAAACTGTTGCTGGCAAAGTTGCCCAGGCCCTTGTCCAGGTCCTGCTCGATCACGTTGATGCCCTTGGCCACGCATTGGGCGATGTTGTCTGGGTCGTTTTCCAAGCCGTAGCCGGTGACTTGCTTGTTGTCGCGCAGCCAGCTCAGCAGTTCGCCATCGCCGCAGCCCAGGTCGAGCACGCGGCTGCCGGCGGGGATCCAGTCTTGGATGATGTCCAGGTCGGCTCTCATGGCGTTCTCACCTCAAAGCGTAAGCAATTCATATAAGCGAAATGCGGTTCATGTAGTTGCTAAAAGCCTGCAAATAACGCGGGATCGGGATCAGGAAGGCGTCGTGGCCTTGCGGAGCATCGATCTCCAGGTAGCAGACGTCTTTGCGTGCGGCCATCAGCGCGTCCACCAGCTCACGGGAGCGCGCCGGCGAGAAGCGCCAGTCGGTGGTGAACGACATCACGCAGAACTTGGCCGTGGCGCCTTCGAAGGTTTTCGCCAGGTCGTCATCAAAGTTGGCGGCTGGGTCGAAGTAGTCCAAAGCCTTGGTCATCAGCAGGTAGGTGTTGGCGTCGAAACGCCCGGAGAACTCCTCGCCCTGATAACGCAGGTAGCTTTCCACCTGGAATTCGACGCTGTGGAAGTCGTAGTTGAGCTTCTCGCTTTTGAGACCACGGCCGAATTTCTCGCCCATGGAGTCGTCGGACAGGTAGGTGATATGCCCGACCATCCGCGCCAGCATCAGGCCGCGCTTGGGAATCACACCAGCTTCCTGGAACGAACCGCCGTGGAACTCGGGGTCGGTGAGGATTGCCTGGCGCGCCACTTCGTTGAAGGCGATGTTCTGTGCCGACAACTTGGGGGCCGAGGCAATGGCCAGGCAATGGCGCACGCGGTCTGGGTAAGTGATGGTCCATTGCAGCGCCTGCATACCGCCCAGGCTGCCACCGATCACGGCGGCCCATTGGCTGATGCCCAGCAGGTCGGCGAGACGCGCCTGGCTGTGCACCCAGTCTTCCACGGTGAGCACCGGGAAGTCGGCGCCGAACGGCTTGCCGGTTTCCGGGTTGAGGCTGCTGGGGCCGGTGGAGCCGTTGCAGCCGCCGAGGTTGTTCAGGCTGACCACAAAGAACTTGTTGGTGTCGATGGGCTTGCCGGGACCGATGCAGCTGTCCCACCAGCCGGGCTTGCGCTCGTCGGCACTGTGGAAACCCGCAGCATGGTGATGGCCGGACAAGGCGTGGCAGATCAGCACGGCGTTGCTCGCCGTGGCGTTCAGTTGGCCATAGGTTTCGTAGATCAGGTCGTAGGCGGGTAGCGAACGGCCGCAGGCCAAGGCCAGGGGTTCGCTGAAGTGCGCCACTTGGGGCACGACCAGTCCAACAGAATCGGGGGGGAAGGCAGCTGGCATCGACCCTGCTCTCGTTTAAATGAGGCGTAAGTCTAAAGACCGCTGCACCCAGCGGCAAGCAAAGGCCTGCGCGGTGCGAAATGAGGGAGGGAGCAAGTCCCTCCCACCTTTGTTCACATCAGATCAGCAAGCGCAGAATCTCTGGCATCCCGGTCATGGCCGCCAGGTTGTTGATCACTAGCATGTCCAGCAGCTTGAGCACCATGAACGCGAGGATCGGCGAGATATCCAGGCCGCCCAGGTTCGGCAGCAGACGGCGGAACGGCGCCAGGGCCGGCTCGCAGATCTGGTTGACCAGCTCGGCGCCAGGGTTGTGGCTGCCCGGGGCGACCCAGGACAGGATCACGCTGATGATCATCGCGAAGAAGAAAATCTTCAGGAACAGCGCGGTCACGCCGATGATTGCCCAGATCAGCAACTGTACGAAATTGCCGGTGGTGCCGTAGGTCAGCAGCAGGGTCAGCGCCATCAAGGCCAACTGCACCAGGATCGCCAGCACCAGCGAGGACATGTCCAGGCCGAACAGGCTCGGGATCACTCGGCGCAGCGGCTTGAGCAACGGCTGGGTGGCCTTGACGATGAACTGGCAGAGCGGGTTGTAGAAGTTGGCGCGTACCAGTTGCAGCACGAAACGCAACAGCACGATCAGCAGGTAAAGGCTGCCGAGGGTTTGCAGCACGTAGACGGCTGCGGTGTTCAAACCAATCATGTTGGCTCCTTAGTTGCCCAGTTGTTCGGCCATTTCGGCCGATCGGTGCGCAGCGGCACCCAGTGCTTTTTCCACCAGGGCTTCAAAGCCCCCGGCCTGGAACGATTCAATGGCGGCCTGCGTGGTGCCGCCTGGGGAGGTCACGCGGCGGCGCAGTTCGGCGGCATCCACATCGCTGGAGACGGCCATCTTCGCAGCGCCCAAGGCGGTTTGCTCGGACAGTTGCTCAGCGACTTCCCGTGGCAGGCCCAGTTTCACGCCAGCGGCGGTCATGGCTTCGATCAGCAGGAAGAAGTACGCCGGGCCGCTGCCGGAGACAGCGGTGACCGCGTCCAGTTGTTGTTCCTGTTCCAGCCACAGGGCAATGCCCACGGCTGACAGCAGCTCCTGGGCCTGGTCACGTTGCTCGGCACTGACCTCGGCAGTGGCGTACAAACCGCTCACGCCTTGGCGCAGCAGGGCCGGAGTGTTGGGCATACAGCGCACGATAGGCTGGGCACCGAGCCAGTTGTTCATGCTGGCGCAGGTAATGCCGGCGGCGATGGACACCACCAACTGATGCGGTTGCAGGTTCGGGCGCAGGCTTTCGCATACGGCCTTCATGGCCTGTGGCTTGACCGCCAGCACGATCACGTCGACGCCCTGGATGGCTTCGGCGTTGTCGGCGAAGGTGTCGATACCGTGCTCGGCGCTGACGCGCGCACGGGTGTCTTCGCCCGGATCGCTGGCGCGGATCTGCGCGGCGTCCAGGCCCTTGGCCCGCAGGCCACCGATCAGGCTGGCCGCCATGTTGCCGGCGCCGATAAAGGCAATACGCGTGTTGCTCATGACAGGTCCTTATTCAGAGGGAGGTCAGCCATTTCACGGCTGGCCGTAATCACGGGCGCCAAACAGTGCGGTACCGATCCGCACCCAGGTGGCGCCTTGGGCGATGGCCGACTCAAGGTCATGGCTCATGCCCATGGAAAGAGTGTCCAACGGCAGGTTCAAACTGGCTTGCAGGTCGCGAACGGTGGCGAATGCTGCATCTTGCTCAGCGCGATCTTCGGTCGGCTCGGGGATTGCCATCAGGCCG
Organism: Pseudomonas sp. PB105; assembly: GCF_009764655.1. Classification (NCBI taxonomy): domain Bacteria; kingdom Pseudomonadati; phylum Pseudomonadota; class Gammaproteobacteria; order Pseudomonadales; family Pseudomonadaceae; genus Pseudomonas; species Pseudomonas sp. PB105. Next base: position 124,451 of record NZ_RWIO01000093.1, on the reverse strand, counting down.
CGCAGCGTCAGGCGCGGCAGGGCGCTGATCGCATCGACCAGGGCCGGCAGGTCGGCGGGCGTACAGCCGGACTTGCTGGCTTCGCCACTGACATTGACCTGGATGCAGATATTCAGCGGTGGCAGGTCGGCCGGGCGTTGTTCGGACAGGCGTTGTGCAATTTTGAGGCGGTCCACGGAATGCACCCAAGCGAAGTTCTCGGCGATAGCGCGCGTCTTGTTCGATTGAATGGGGCCGATGAAGTGCCAACTCAAGGGCAGGTCGGTTAATTCGGCCTGTTTGCCCAAGGCTTCCTGCAGGTAGTTCTCGCCAAAGTCGCACATACCGGCGGCGTAGGCTTCACGCACGGCTTGGGCGGGTTTGGTCTTGCTCACGGCCAGCAGGTGGATGCTGCTTGCGTCACGTTGCACGGCGTCGGCTGCGGCGCGGATGCGCTGGCTAACCTGGCCGATGTTGTCTGCTATCGTCGACATTCAAGATGCGCCCGTGGATATGGAGTCCGCGGCATTCTACTGGAAATGGAAAGCCCTATGGATATCACTGAATTACTGGTGGCTGGCGTGCGCCGTGGCGCCTGCGACCTGCACCTGTCGGCTGGGCTGGCGCCCATGTTGCGAATCGATGGCGAAATCTGGCCGATGGATTGCCCGGTGCTTTCAGCTGTGCAAGTGGCGGATTTATTGAGCCCTTTGCTCAACCAATACCAACAAAAGGATTTCGAAACATCTCTTGAAACGGATTTTGCCTTCGAGCTGCCAGGCGTGGCGCGGTTCCGGGCGAATGTGTTCCAGCAGGATCGCGGCATGGGCGCGGTGTTTCGCACCATCCCGGCCGACGTCCAGAGCCTGGAAAGCCTGGGCCTGGGGGAAGTGTTCCAGCGGATCGCCCAATTGCCCCGTGGTCTTGTGCTGGTCACCGGGCCTACGGGCTCCGGCAAGTCCACCACTCTGGCCGCCATGATCGACTATCTCAACCAACACCGGCGCCAGCACATCCTCACGCTGGAAGACCCCATCGAATTTATCCACAGGCCGAAAACCGCGCTGATCAATCAGCGCCAGGTGCACCGCGACACCCACAGTTTTTCGGCGGCCCTGCGTTCGGCGCTGCGTGAAGACCCCGATGTGATTCTGGTGGGCGAATTGCGTGACCTGGAAACCATCCGCCTGGCGCTGACGGCGGCTGAGACCGGGCATCTGGTGTTTGGCACCCTGCACACCACCTCGGCGGCAAAGACCGTGGACAGGCTGGTGGACGTGTTCCCGGCCGGCGAAAAAGCCATGGTCCGCTCGATGCTGTCCGAGTCGTTGCAGGCGGTGGTATCCCAGGTACTGGTGAAAAAGCATGGCGGCGGGCGCGTGGCGGCCCATGAAATCATGCTGGGCACGCCGGCCATTCGTAACTTGATTCGTGAGGACAAGGTGGCGCAGATGGTCTCGGCGATTCAGACCGGTGGGGCGTTGGGGATGAAAACGCTGGATATGAGTTTGAAGGCGTTGGTCAGCGAAGGGCTGGTCAGCCGAGAGGATGCGCGGGAGAAGGCGAGGGTGCCTGGGGATATATAAGATCGGGAGACATAAGGAGATCCAAATGTGGGAGGGGGCAAGCCCCCTCCCACACTGATTACGGCATTTCAGCTGAAGATCAGCGCTGGACGACCCGCAGGTTGTTGTTCTGCTCTTTAGGCAGCACCCGCTTGGCAATCACGTAGTTCTTGTCCCAGAACGGCTTTTTCAGCGTGTCGATGCTCACCGACTTGCCACGGCGCGGTGCGTGGATAAAACGGTCGTTGCCCAGGTAGATGGCAACGTGGTTCACCTGGCGGCTCTTCAGTTTGAAGAACAGCAGGTCACCCGGTTTCAGGTCCTTGCGATCAACCTTCTGCCCGTGGCCGGCGGCCATGGCGTTGGAAGTGCGCGGCAGATCCACGGCGGCGACGTCGTTGAATGCATATTTCACCAGGCCGCTGCAGTCGAACCCTTTACTTGGGCTGCTGCCGCCCCAACGATAAGGTGTACCGAGCACGTTGACGGCACGGCTGAGGACGTTGCTGCTTTGCTTGGTGTTGGCTGCCACCAGGCCGGGAACTGCTTTACCGTGGGCCTTGCTCAGTTGGGTCGGGCGGCTGACGGTCGGCTTTGCCGATTTGGCAGTGCTTGGCGTGCTGTGGACTTTAGGGGTGAAACCGTTGACGTTTGGAAGTCGTTGCTCACGATTGGTGGCGTGGGCGGCCAATGGCATTAATAGGCAAATGGTTAGCCATGTCTTTAAAAATGGTCGCATCAGGCGTGGCTCTTATGGGTTTGCGCGCAACTTTATAACAGCTTTTTGTGTCGATCTCAGGCCGTTTGTCGACTGAACCTTGACGTCAAAATCAGGAAATACGCGACGAATTGCCGCAGTTGTCCTACACAAGTCAGGTGGCATAAGGCTTTCAGGGGTGGGACGATACCATTTGCCGTACGTCGGGCGCCCGTAAAAAAGTCACAAAGAAAATGAAAAAATTTATCTATCGAAGCAAAAGAGGTACGCCATGAACACCTATCAACAGGTTGGGCCGCGACAAGACACCCACAGCAAAGTGATCGGTTACCTGCTGTGGATTTTCGGGTTTACCGGCGCGCACCGCTTCTATTACGGTAAACCGGTAACCGGCACGATCTGGTTTCTTACCCTGGGTTTGCTGGGTATCGGCTGGCTGATCGACCTGTTCCTGATCCCTGCGATGGACCGTGAAGCCGACCTGCGTTTTACCGCCGGCCCCATCGAATACAACGTGGCCTGGATTCTGTTGACGTTTCTTGGCGTGTTTGGCGTGCACCGCATGTACCAGGGCAAATGGATCACGGGGCTGATCTACCTGCTGACGGGGGGCTTGTTCCTGGTGGGCGTGCTGTATGACTTCTGGACGTTGAATACCCAGGTTTCGATTCGCAATGCCGAGCGCAACGGCGGCCGCTGAATCTTTAGAGGCCTGCGCAGAACCCAGTGTGGGAGCGGGCTTGCCCGCGAATGCTGAATGTCAGTCGACATCTACATGACTGATACACCGCACTCGCGAGCGAGCCCCACCTTATTTTAGGCCTGGTAGCTGATCCGCCCATCCACCAAGGTATAACGCACCGTCGCCGGCAGGCTATGTCCGATGAACGGGCAGTTCTCACCCTTGGACAGCCAGTGTTCCCCGGCAATCGTGGAGCTGGCCGGGTCAAACAGCACCAGGTCCGCCGCCGCGCCCACCACCAACTTACCCGCCGGCAGGCGCAACGCCTCAGCCGGGCCGGCGCTCAGGCGTGCCAGCAGTGTCGGCAAATCCAGCAAGCCGTCTTCCACCAACGTCATCGCCAGCGGCAGCAACAGCTCAACGCTGCTGATACCCGGCTCGGTCGCACCAAACGGCGCCAGCTTGGCATCACGCTCGTGGGGCTGGTGGTGGCTGGAAATCGCCGAGACCACACCGGACTTCACCGCCGCGCGCAAACCTTCGCGATCGGCCAGGGTGCGCAGCGGCGGTTGCACGTGGTACAGGCTGGAGAAATCGATCAGTGCCTCATCCGTCAGGATCAGCTGATACAACGCCACATCCGCTGTCACCGGCAACCCACGGGCCTGCGCCTGGGCGATCAGGGCGACACCGCGTGCGGTGGTCAACTGGCTGAAATGCGCACGCACACCACTTTGCTCCACCAGCAGCAGGTCACGGGCCAGGGCCACGGTCTCGGCGGTTTCCGGGATGCCCGGCAGGCCGAGGAAACTGGCCACGGCGCCTTCATGGGCCAGGCCACCTTCGGCCAGGTCGCGGTCCTGGGAGTGGAAGATCACCGTCAGGTCGAAGGTGGCGGCGTATTCCAGGGCGCGGCATAGGGTGCGGGTGCTGCGGAAGCTCTCCAGGCCGTTGCCGAAGGCTACACACCCGGCGTCGCGCAGGGCGATCAGTTCGGCGAGTTGTTCGCCGTCCAGGCCTTTGCTCAGGGCGCCGATGGGGAACACCTTGCAATTGCCGGCTTCACGGGCGCGGTCGAGGATCAGCTCGGTCACGGCCGAGGTGTCCAGAACGGGCTTGGTGTGCGGCGGGCAGCACAGGCTGGTCACGCCACCGGCCGCAGCGGCGCGGGTTTCGCTGGCGATGCTGCCTTTACGGCTGTAGCCCGGCTCGCGCAGGGCGACGTTCAGGTCCACCAGCCCGGGCGCGGCCACCAGGCCTTTGGCGTCGATCGTCTCGCTGGGGCTGAAACCGCCGGGAGCGGCGCCAATGGCGATGATCTTGCCGGCCTCCAGATGAAGATCGGTGACTTGATCCAGGCCACTGGCCGGATCGATAACGCGAGCGCCAAGAATGCTGAGCTTCACTGGGCGTTCTCCTGCTCGAATTGACGTTGCGCGGTTTGTCCGCTCATGGCCATGGACAATACGGCCATGCGCACGGCGATGCCGTAGGTCACTTGGTTGAGAATCACCGACTGGCTGCCGTCGGCCACCGCCGACTCAATCTCCACCCCTCGGTTGATCGGGCCTGGGTGCATCACGATGGCGTCCGGCTTGGCGCCGGCCAGGCGTGCGGTGGTCAGGCCGAACAGGCGGTAGAACTCACCCTCGCTCGGCAGCAGGCCGCCGGACATGCGCTCGCGTTGCAGGCGCAGCATGATCACCACGTCGACATCCTTGAGGCCTTCGGCCATGTCGGTGTAGACCTTCACGCCGTATTGCTCGATGCCGATGGGCAGCAGGGTTTTTGGCGCGATCACGCGGATATCCGGGCAACCCAGGGTTTTCAGGGCCAGCATGTTCGAGCGTGCGACCCGCGAGTGCAGGATGTCGCCGACGATGGCCACCGAGAGGTTTTCAAAGCTGCCCTTGTGCCGACGGATGGTGAGCATGTCGAGCATGCCCTGGGTCGGGTGGGCGTGACGTCCGTCGCCGCCGTTGATGATCGCCACCTGGGGGCACACGTGCTCGGCGATAAAGTGCGCGGCGCCGGAGTCGCCGTGGCGCACCACGAACATGTCGGCGGCCATGGCTTCCAGGTTGCGCAGGGTGTCGAGCAGGGTTTCGCCCTTGCTCGCCGACGACGTGGACACGTTCAGCGTGATCACGTCGGCCGACAGCCGCTGGGCCGCCAGTTCAAAGGTGGTACGGGTGCGCGTGGAGTTCTCGAAGAACACGTTGCAGATGGTTTTGCCGCGCAGCAGCGGGACCTTCTTCACCGCCCGGCCACCGACTTCGAGAAACGAATCGGCCGTGTCGAGGATTTCGGTGAGCAGTTCGCGGGGCAAACCATCGAGGGACAAAAAGTGTTGCAACTGGCCCTGAGCATTGAGCTGCAGCGGGCGCTTGGCATCTAGAGGCGTCATCGCGGGGACTCTGTACAAGGCGGTTTAAAGGGCAAGGTCTTGCAGTTCGAGTTCGAGCGGCGTGGGACTGGACAATTTTACCCGCTGGTGGGCTTCCAGGGACAGCGTTGCGCCGACCACATCCGGGCTGATCGGCAACTCGCCGGCATCCAGGTCCAGCAGGCAGACCAGCGTGATACTGGCCGGGCGGCCGTAGTCGAACAGCTCGTTCATGGCGGCGCGGATGGTGCGGCCGCTCATCAGCACGTCGTCGATCAGCACCAGGTGCTGGCCTTCGATCTCGAACGGCAGGGCCGACGGGCGCACTTGTGGATGCAAGCCGTTCTGGCTGAAGTCATCGCGGTAAAAGGATACGTCCAGGGTGCCCAGGGGCGAATCGCTGCCCAGTGCTTCCAGCAGCGCCTGGGCCACCCACACGCCACCGGTGCGAATGCCGATGAAGCGCGGCTCGCTGATGCCACGGTGTTCCAGGTTAGCCTTGAGGCGTATTGCCATCTGGCTGATCAGTTCGGCGGGGTTCGGCAGGCTCATGGTGGCTCCTTCAAGGCCTTGCTGTAGGCAAGTTCCGGGCTCAAACGTAAGAAGACGCGGCAAGCCGCGTCAGTCAGGATTCAAATAACGCGGTGTTTTCATCCAGCCAGCCCTGCAACAGCAAGGCGGCGGCGATGGCGTCCACGGGGTTGTCGCGGTAGCTGCCTTTCTGCCCGCCACGGTCGCGGCGTTCACCCTTGGCTTCAAAGGTCGTCAGGCGTTCGTCGTGGGTATAGAAGGGAATGTTGTAGCGGCCGTTGAGGCGGCGGGCGAACTTTTCGGCGCGCAGGCACATGTCGCTGGGGGTGCCGTCCATATTCAGGGGCAAGCCGACCACTACCGCGTCGGGCTTCCACTCTTTAATGAGGGCTTCGACCTGGTTCCAGTCCGGTATGCCGTTCTGGGCCTTCAGGGTGCACAGCTCACGGGCCTGGCCGGTGATTACCTGGCCGACCGCTACGCCGATCTGTTTGGTGCCGTAGTCAAAGCCGAGGATCAGACGCAAGGCCATCAGGCGTGCCCCGCCTGGCTGGTCAGCAGGCTGAGGTTGACGCGCAGCTTGGCGGCGGCCGCTTCCAGGCGTAGTTCGCTGGCAGTGTTGAACAGAATGTCGGCATCAAACGGGCAGGTCAGCCAGGCATTGCTGGCCAGTTCGGCTTCCAGTTGCCCGGCTTCCCAGCCGGCGTAGCCCAGGGTGATCACACTTTGCTCGGGGCCTACGCCGTCGGCGATGGCGAACAACACGTCCTGGGAGGTGGACAGCGACACGCCGTCCAGGTCCACCGTGGCCTGGAACGTCGGCCCGGTCGGGTGCAGCACAAAGCCGCGATCCGTCTGTACCGGCCCGCCGATGTAGATCGGAACACCCTGGCAACGGGCCGGCGGATCGATCTCGGGGCGCAATTGCTCAAGGATATCGGCCAGGTTCAGCGCTTGGGGCCGATTCACCACCAACCCCATGGCACCCTTGGCCGTGTGCTCGACGATGTAGGTCAAGGTGTGCGCAAAGTTCGGGTCGGCCATATGGGGCATGGCGATCAGGAATTGGTGCTTGAGGTAGGTCGGGCTGACATTTTTCATGTCCGCTAGTGTGGCGTTGGAGGGGCGAACTGACAAGCTGGGGATGTGTCGCACAGGGCAATTGTCATCAATTGCTCGACAGCCGATCGCCCTTGGCAAACTTCCACGTGCGGATGATTTCCAGGCGGTCCACGTCGTTCAGGTCGCCGGTAAACGGCGCGAAAGGCGCAGCCAGGCGCACGATACGCTGTGCGGCCTGGTCCAGCAGCGGCTGGCCGGAGGACTCCAGCACCTGCACTTCATATAAGGTGCCATCGCGGTTGATCGACACTAATAGACGCAAATTGCCGTAAATCTGCTGGCGCCGTGCTTCTTCCGGGTAGTTGAGGTTGCCGATGCGCTCGACCTTCTTGCGCCACTCGTCCTTATACCAGGCGCCTTTGTCGCGCATGGTCGAGGCGGCATTCAGGCGGTAGATGCGTGGGCGCTTGGCGTACAACTGCTGTTCGTTGGCCAGTTCGGCTTCCAGGCTGGAGATTTCGTCGGACAGGGTCGAGCTGTCGAAAGTAGGCGCCGGCTTCACGGGCTCCGGCTGCGGCTCGGTCTTGGTCTTTTCGCGCTGGACCGGGGCTTTTTGTGGTTTGGGTGCGACGGTGGTCACCGTCGGCTTGGGTGTAGCCTGCTTGACCTCAGGCTTGGGCGAGGGAGGCGGCGTGACCTTATTGACCTTGTTGTCCTGGAACGGTGCCAGTTCGGTGGTCTTGGGGATGGCTTTCTTGTCGAGGGTGCCGCTGCCCTGTTGATTGTCCTGAGCCAGAAAGTCCGCTTTCTCAGGCTTCTTTTCACTCTTGAAGGTGGCGAGGGTGATTTCCAGGGTCTTGGTGATCTGCTTGGGCTCGACCATGGTGAAACCCACGCCGAGGAGCAAGGCCAAGTGAATCAAGGCGGCCAGGAACAGGGTAAATCCGAGCCGATCAGCCGGGCGCACGCCGCTATGGGAGAGTTCGGGGGGCAGATCGGACGGGAGTGTCATGACAAAAAAACCAACATCGCGCGTTTCACAGGTGGCGCATGATAACGCAATGTTGGTGCGTGTCCGGCTGTTCTATGTCACTTGGCTTGTAGCTTGCGCTCAATGGCGGCCATCAGCATTTCGCCGATGTTGGTGCCAAAGGCGTTGTCGATCTCGCGGATACAGGTCGGGCTGGTGACGTTGATTTCGGTGAGATTTTCACCAATCACGTCAAGGCCTACAAACAGTAAACCCTTTTCCCGCAGGGTCGGGCCGACTTGGGCTGCAATCCAACGGTCCTTGTCCGTCAGAGGGCGCGCTTCACCGCGACCACCGGCGGCCAGGTTGCCACGGGTCTCACCGGCTGCCGGGATACGCGCCAGGCAGTAGTCCACCGGTTCGCCGTCGATCATCAGGATGCGCTTGTCGCCGTCCTTGATCGCCGGAATGTAAGCCTGGCCCATGATCTGCTGAGTACCCAGCACGGTCAGGGTTTCCAGGATTACCGACAGGTTCGGGTCGCCGGCGCGGTGACGGAAGATCGACGTGCCGCCCATGCCGTCCAGCGGCTTGAGGATCACATCGCCATGTTTGGCGGCGAACTCACGCAGCACATCGGCGCGGCGGCTGACCACGGTCGGCGGTGTGCATTGCGGGAACAGCGTGGCGAACAGCTTTTCATTGCAGTCGCGCAGGCTCTGCGGCTTGTTGACGATCAGTACACCGGCGCGCTCGGCCTGCTCCAGCAGGTAAGTGGAGTAGACGAATTCCATGTCGAACGGCGGATCCTTGCGCATCAGGATCACGTCCAGATCGCTCAGCGGGCTGTCGATCTCGTCCGAAAGCTCGAACCATTTTTCCGGGTTGGCGAACACCTGCAGCGGGCGCATGCGTGCGCGGGCCTCGCCGTCGCCCTGGTACAGATCGCGCTGCTCCATATAAAACAGGGTCCAGCCGCGGGCCTGGGCGGCCAGGAGCATTGCCAGCGAGCTGTCCTTTTTATAGGAAATGCTGGCGATAGGGTCCATGACAATGCCGACGCGAACGCTCATGGGGGATTTCCTCTAGCAAATTGGGCGCATAAAAGTGGCGTCAGAGTGGCGCTGCGGCTGTTGTGGGTCAAGGAAAAACCACCTGGCGGGTGCCTCGATAGATTGCTCCCCGAGACTGTGCTAAAAAGACTGCCACGGCGCAGCAGCCCTTGAAATCCAAGGCCTGCGACGCTCATCCTGTGCAACATCAGGCAGTACACACCGAAAACCGATTCGCTGTGGCGATGGTAGAGCAGATATGGAACAGCATTCCAACGCCTTGAGAGTGATGGTGATCGACGATTCGAAAACGATCCGCCGCACCGCCGAGACGCTGTTGAAGCACTCGGGCTGCGAGGTCATTACGGCCCTCGACGGTTTCGATGCCCTGGCCCGGATTGTTGATCATCACCCGCACATTATCTTTGTCGACATCATGATGCCGCGCCTGGATGGCTATCAGACCTGCGCCCTGGTGAAGAACAACCCGGCGTTCAAGTCGATCCCGGTGATCATGCTGTCCTCCAAGGACGGCCTGTTCGACAAGGCCAAGGGGCGCATCGTGGGTGTCGATCAGTTTTTGACCAAGCCTTTCAGCAAGGAAGAACTGCTGGGTGCGATCAAGGCGTATGTGCCGGGGTTCGCCGCAGTAGAACAAGCACACTGACGCCGCCCCACAAGGGCCGGCGCCGACCAATGTAGTGGGGAAAACCATGGCACGTGTTCTGATCGTCGACGATTCGCCGACTGAAATGTACAAACTCACCGGCATGCTGGAAAAGCACGGCCATCAGGTCCTCAAGGCCGAAAACGGCGCCGACGGCGTAGCCCTGGCTCGCCAGGAAAAGCCCGATGCAGTACTGATGGACATCGTGATGCCGGGCCTCAATGGCTTCCAGGCCACGCGCCAGTTGTCCAAGGAGCCTGAAACCAACGCTATCCCGATCATCATCATTACCACCAAAGACCAGGAAACCGACAAGATCTGGGGCGCACGCCAGGGCGCCAAGGATTACCTGACCAAGCCGGTCGACGAAGAAACCCTGATCGCCACCCTGAACAAGGTGCTGGCCGGCTGACGGCACGCCATCATGACCGAGTCGCAAACCGCCTTCGAGTTGCTGCTGGACATCGACCGCCGCTGCCGCCTGCTGGCCGCCGACCTGCCGTCCCAGGAAGCCCGCCTGCAACGCTGGAGCGGGATCGGCTTTCGCCTGGGGCAACATTGGTATGTGGCGCCCATGGGCGAAGTCGCCGAAGTCCTGCATGAACCGCGATGTACTTTAATGCCCGGGGTCAAGGCCTGGGTCAAAGGTGTTGCTAACCTGCGCGGGCGCCTGCTGCCGGTGATGGACCTGGGTGGTTTCCTCGGCCTTGCGCTGTCCAAGGCGCGCAAGCAGCGGCGGGTGCTGGTGGTGGAATACAACGATCTGTTTGTCGGGTTGCTGGTAGACGAGGTGGTGGGCATGCAGCATTTTGCACAAGACGCCTTGCTGGCGAGTGCCAGCCCCGGCGCGCCGTTTATCCAGGGCCAGTTCGACGGCGACCCGCCGTGGCAGGTCTTCAGCCCCTTCGCCCTGGCCCAGGCCCCAGGCTTCATGGACGTCGCCGCATGACCACCGCTACCGCGCCCAAACCCCAGGCCGGCTCGCGCAGCCGCTCACAGATCATCGTGCTGTTTATCGCACTGATCGTGTTCATCATGCTGCTCTTCGCCAACTTCGCGTACCTCAACACCCAGTCCACCTACGACAAACAATACATCGGCCACGCCGGAGAACTGCGGGTGCTGTCCCAGCGCATTGCCAAGAACGCTACCGAAGCCGCCGCCGGCAAGGCTGCTGCCTTCAAGCTGTTGGGTGACGCGCGTAACGATTTTGCCCAGCGCTGGGGCTACCTGAAAAAAGGCGACCCGCAAACCGGCCTGCCTGCGGCGCCCAGTGCGGTGCGGGCCGAGATGCGCGCAGTGCAGACCGACTGGGAAGCGCTGCTGAAAAACACCGACGCCATCCTCGCCAGCGAGCAGACCGTGTTGTCCCTGCACCAGGTGGCCGCGACCCTGGCCGAAACCGTGCCGCAATTGCAGATGGAATCGGAAAAGGTCGTCGACATCCTGCTACAACGTGGCGCCCCGGCCAGCCAGGTGGCCCTGGCCCAGCGCCAGTCGCTGCTGGCCGAACGTATTCTGGGGGCGGTCAACACCGTGCTGGCCGGCGACGAAACAGCCGCGCAGGCCGCCGACACCTTTGGCCGCGATGCCGCCCGTTTTGGCCAGGTGCTCAATGGCATGCTCAACGGCAACCCCGGCCTGCGCATCACCCAGGTCGAAGACCACGATGCCCGCGCGCGGCTGGCAGATATCGCCGAACTGTTCGAATTTGTCTCCGGCTCCGTGGATGAAATCCTCGAAACCTCACCGCAACTGTTTCAGGTGCGCGCCTCGGCGAGCAATATTTTCAATCTGTCGCAAACCCTGCTCGATGAAGCCTCGCACCTGGCCACCGGGTTTGAAAACCTCGCCAGCGGGCGCAGCTTCGACACCATTGGCGGCTACGTGCTGGGCCTGCTGGCGTTGGCCTCGATCATCCTGATTGGCCTGGTAATGGTGCGTGAGACCAACCGCCAACTGCACGAGACCGCCGAGAAGAACGAGCGCAACCAGAACGCGATCATGCGCCTGCTCGATGAAATCGAAGACCTGGCCGATGGCGACCTCACCGTGACGGCCTCGGTGACCGAAGACTTCACCGGCACCATCGCCGACTCCATCAACTATTCCGTGGACCAACTGCGCGATCTGGTCGCGACGATCAACCTCACCGCCGGCCAAGTTGCCGGTGCGGTGCAAGAAACCCAGGCCACCGCCATGCACCTGGCCCAGGCCTCGGAGCATCAGGCCCAGCAGATCGCCGAAGCGTCCACCGCGATCAACCAGATGGCCCAGTCCATCGACCAGGTATCGGCCAATGCCGCCGAATCCTCGGCCGTGGCGGAACGCTCGGTGGAGATTGCGAACAAGGGCAACGAGGTGGTTCACAACACCATCCACGGCATGGACAACATCCGCGAACAGATCCAGGACACCGCCAAGCGCATCAAGCGCCTGGGCGAATCGTCCCAGGAGATTGGCGACATCGTCAGCCTGATCGACGACATCGCCGACCAGACCAATATCCTCGCCCTCAACGCCGCCATCCAGGCGAGCATGGCCGGGGATGCCGGGCGCGGCTTTGCGGTGGTGGCGGACGAAGTGCAGCGACTGGCCGAGCGCTCATCGGCCGCCACGCGGCAGATCGAAACCCTGGTGAGAGCGATCCAGACCGACACCAACGAGGCGGTCATCTCCATGGAGCAGACCACCACCGAAGTGGTCCGCGGCGCACGGCTGGCCCAGGATGCCGGCGTGGCGCTGGAAGAGATTGAAGGCGTGTCGAAGACCTTGGCGGCGTTGATCCAGAGCATCTCCAATGCAGCGCAGCAGCAGACGTCATCGGCGGGGCAGATCTCCCTGACCATGAACGTGATCCAGCAGATCACTACGCAGACGTCGTCGGGGTCGACCGCGACTGCCGAAAGCATCGGTAACCTGGCGAAGATGGCGAGCCAGTTGCGCAGGTCGGTGTCGGGTTTCACCCTCCCGCCCCCGAAACAGGCAGATGACTGAAATGCATTCCAAATGTGGGAGGGGGCTTGCCCCCGATGGCGGTGTATCAGTCACCTGATCCATTGGCTGACCCACTGCAATCGGGGGCAAGCCCCCTCCCTCATTGATTTCCATTGGTTCAAAAATACCAGCAACCCACGAATTCTAAGCGGAGCAGTTATGGTTGACCGGCACGACTACGTGGCCCTCGAATGGGTCAAGGGCGACATTGCCGAAACCCTGAAACAGGCCCGTTCGGCGCTGGATGCGTTTGTCGAAACCCATGACGATGACGTGATCTGCCAATGCCTGGCCGGTATCCATCAAGTGCATGGCGCGCTGCAAATGGTCGAGTTCTACGGTGCGGCGCTGCTCGCCGAAGAGATCGAAGAACTGGCCCTGGCGCTCCAGGCCGGGCAGGTCAGCCAGCGCGAGGAAAGTATCCGTCTGCTGCAACAGGCCCTTGGCCAACTGCCCCTGTACCTCGACCGCGTGCACAGCGCCCGCCGCGATCTGCCTTTGGTGGTGCTGCCGCTGCTCAACGACCTGCGCAGTGCGCGAGGTGAAAGCCTGCTCTCGGAAACCAGCCTGTTCAGCCCACAATTGCTGTCGATTGCGCCGCTGCCCGATGAAGCCCTGGCCCAACGCGCAGTGCCGGACCTGCATGAACAACTGCGCCAATGGCATCAATTGCTGCAACAGGCCCTCGCCGGGTTGCTGCGTGAAGACCACGGCCCCAGCAATCTGGAAGACATGGCGCGTGTGTTCGCACGCCTTGAAGCCCTGTGCCAGGGCGCGCCATTGTTGCCGTTGTGGCAAGTGACGTCGGCGCTGGTCGAAGGCATGCTCACCGGCGTTGTTGCCAACAGCCCGGCCTTGCGCAGCCTGCTCAAGGCCAGTGACAAGCAGCTCAAGCGTTTGCTGGCCCAAGGTATTGGTGGAATCAACCAGTCTGCGCCGGATGAGTTGCTCAAGAGCCTGTTGTTCTACGTCGCCAAAGTCACCCGGCCGACGCCGCGCATGCAAAGCCTCAAGGAACGCTACGGCCTGGATGAAGCCTTGCCCGACAGCGCCGTGGTCGACGCCGAACGTGCCCGCCTGGCCGGGCCGGACCGCAATGCCATGGGCTCGGTGCTCGGTGCGTTGTGTGAAGAGCTGGTGCGGGTCAAGGAGCGCCTCGACCTGTTCGTACGCAGCGACCGCCAACACACCCACGACCTTGATGCGCTGCTGGCGCCGCTGCGGCAGATCGCCGATACCCTGGCGGTGCTGGGGTTCGGCCAGCCGCGCAAAGTCATCATCGATCAGCTTGCGGTGGTATTGAGCCTGGCCCAAGGCCAACGCGAACCCAATGACGCCGTACTGATGGACGTCGCGGGCGCGCTGCTCTACGTCGAAGCCACCCTGGCCGGAATGGCCGGCACCGTCGAACCGGAAAGCCGCGAAGAAAGCCGCCTGCCCACCACCGACCTGACTCAGATTCACCAACTGGTAATCCGCGAGTCTTGCCAGTGCCTGAAGCAAGCCAAAGAGCTGGTGATTGACTGTATCGAAGCCGACTGGGACCGTCAGCGCCTGGAGTCCCTGCCGGAACTGCTGAGCCAGGTGCGCGGCGCATTGGCGATGATTCCGCTGCCGCGTGCAGCGAGCCTGATGCGCGGCTGCACCGATTACGTCGATGAGCAGTTGGTCGTCAACCATGACGCGCCGTCCGAGACGCAGTTGGCCCATTTTGCCGAGGTAATCAGCAGCCTGGAGTACTACCTCGAACGCATGCTCCAGGACCCCGACGCCGCCGGTGAACGGGTATTGGAACTGGCCACCCAAAGCCTCGCGGCGCTGGGTTACCTGCCTGCTGAAAAACCCTGGCGCCAGGCCTTGCTGGCCCCCGATGGCGTGCTGTCGACGGATGAGGCCCCGAGCCAATCCCAGTTCGACGCGTTGGCCAACCCCACGTCGCGCCTCAACCCGCCGGCCTTGCAACGCCCCGGTAGCCTGTTGCCACCCCCGGCTGATGAAGCGCCCATCGACGATGAACTGCGCGAAGTCTTCCTCGAAGAAACCGACGAAGTCCTCGACGTGCTGCACCGTCACCTGCCCAACAGCGCGGACAAAACCGCCCAAGGCGAAATGCGCCGCGCCTTCCATACCTTGAAAGGCAGTGGTCGCATGGTGCGCGCCCTGGTGCTGGCCGAACTGGCATGGGCCGTGGAAAACCTGCTGAACCGTGTGCTCGAACGCAGCGTGGCCCTCGGCCCCGGAATCCAGCAGGTGCTGGATGATGCCGTGGCTTTGCTGCCGGAATTGATCGCCGACTTTGCGACGGACGACCAACACCAACGCGACGAAGTCGACGCACTGGCCGCTCGCGCCCACGCCTTGGCCGGTGGCGGCGCTGTATCCGCTGCCGAGCCCCATGACCCGATGCTGCTGGAGATCTTCCGCAATGAAGCCCAGAGCCACCTGGACAGCCTCAACCACTTCCTGCAACAGGCCGCCGAGCATGTGCCACTGCAAGTCAGCGATGAGCTGCAACGCGCCCTGCACACCCTCAAGGGCAGTGCCTACATGGCCGGCGTATTACCGATCGCCGAACTGGTGCGACCGCTGGATCACCTGACCCGCGAATACAAGGCCCATCGCCTGCCGCTGGACCTGGACGAAGTGGAGTTGCTGCTGGAAGCCGAAGCCCTGTTCCAGCGTGGCTTACGCCAACTGGACCGCGACCCTCTGGTGCCGATCAAGGGCGCGGCCGACCTGATTGG
Source organism: Pseudomonas sp. PB105 (assembly GCF_009764655.1). Taxonomy (NCBI): domain Bacteria; kingdom Pseudomonadati; phylum Pseudomonadota; class Gammaproteobacteria; order Pseudomonadales; family Pseudomonadaceae; genus Pseudomonas; species Pseudomonas sp. PB105. The sequence continues at coordinate 109,098 of NZ_RWIO01000093.1, read as the reverse complement.
CCGCACCCAAACCCTGCTCGACCATCAGTTGGCCGCGCTGCTCGACGCGCCCAACACCGGCTTGCGCATCAAACGCGACCCGCAACTGATCACCAACTTCCTGGCCCAGGGCATGGACATCCTGCTCGACGCCGAAAGCCTGCTGCGGCGCTGGCAACAGCACCCCGGCGAGCGCCAGGAACTCACCGCTCTGCTGGATGAACTGACCACCCTGGGAGAGGGCGCACACACCGCCGACCTGCATCCCATCGACGAGTTGTGCGAAGCCTTGCTCGACCTCTATGGGGCGGTGGAAGAGAGCAGCCTGGCGGTCAGCGAGCGGTTTTTCCATGAGGCCGAACAGGCCCATGAAGCACTGATCAACATGCTTGACCAGTTGGCCGCCGGCCAGGAAATCAGCCCGGTGCCGGCCCGGGTGCAGGCCCTGCGCGACCTGCTGGACGATGCCCTCGACCCGTCCGCCACCGGCCTGATCAAAACCGACGGCAACCGTGCGCTGAGTATTGCTGAACTGGGCGCTGCCACCGCGCAGTTGGAGCATGAAACGCCGATGGACGATGAGATCGTCGAGATCTTCCTCGAAGAAGCCGTGGACATTCTCGACAGCGCCGGGCAGTCCCTCAAACGCTGGTTGCTGGAACCTGAAAGCGCAGCACCGTTGTCCTCGTTGCAGCGCGACCTGCACACCCTCAAGGGCGGCGCGCGCATGGCCGAAATCGGCCCGGTGGGCGATCTGGCCTACGAATTGGAATGCCTTTACGAAGGCCTGGTGGACCGGCGCTACAGCTACAGCACCGAGCTGTCCCAGGTGCTCATGGCCAGCCATGAACGCCTGGCTTTACAGCTGGACGAACTGCACCGCCACCAGCCCTTGAGCGACAGCGCCGAGCTGGTTGCCAAGCTGCGCGAACTGCGCCAGAGCAGTACCCCCGCCGCACAGGCTCCTGCGCCTGAAACGGCGGGCGCCGACCCGGAATTGCTGGATATCTTCCTCGAAGAAGCCGCCGATATTCTCGACAGCTCCGGCAGCGCACTGCTGCGCTGGCAGGCCGAGCCGAACAATCGCCAGGAAGTCGAGACCCTGCTGCGCGACCTGCACACCCTCAAGGGCGGCGCGCGCATGGTCGAGATCGGGCCGATTGGTGACCTGGCCCATGAGCTTGAGTTTCTCTACGAAGGGCTATCGGCCGGCTTGCTCGCACCGTCCGCCGAACTGTTCGCGCTGCTGCAAGGCTGCCATGACCGCCTGGCGCAGATGATCGACGCCGTGGCAGACGGCTTGCCCGTGGGCGCGGTGGACAAGCTTATCGGACGCATCAGAAGCCTGGTGCACCCAAGTGTAGAAGCAGTGGCACCGGTCGCATTGCCCGCAGGCAAGACCGAGGCGGTCGTTGATCCCGCCGCCGACATGGTGAAGATCTCCGCTGATCTGCTGGATGACCTGGTCAATCTGGCCGGCGAAACCTCGATCTTCCGTGGTCGTATTGAACAGCAAGTCAATGACGCACGCATCGCCCTGACCGAGGTGGAAACCACCATCGAGCGCATGCGCGATCAACTGCGCCGCCTCGACACCGAAACCCAGGGCCGCATCCTCAGCCGCCAACAGGCCGAGGCGGAGCGCCTGGGCTATGAAGACTTCGACCCGTTGGAAATGGACCGCCATTCGCAGTTGCAGCAACTGTCACGTGCGTTGTCCGAATCCGCCTCCGATTTGCTCGATCTGAAGGACACCCTCGACCGTCGCAACGAGGACGCGCACGCCCTGTTGCAGCAACAGGCACGCATCAACACCGAATTGCAGGAAGGCCTGATGCGCACGCGCATGGTGCCGTTCGAACGCATGCTGCCACGCCTCAAACGCATCGTGCGCCAGGTGGCGGGCGAGTTGGGCAAGGACGTGGAATTCATCGTCGGCAACGCCGAAGGTGAGATGGACCGCAACGTGCTGGAACGCATGGCGGCGCCTTTGGAACACATGCTGCGCAACGCCGTCGATCATGGCCTGGAATCCAGTGAGGCGCGCCTGCTGGCCGGCAAGCCGAAAAAGGGCCGCATCACCCTGGACCTGACCCACGAAGGCGGCGACATCGTGTTCGACATGCGCGACGACGGCGCTGGCGTGCCCCTGGACGCGGTGCGGCGCAAGGCGATCAAGCGTGGTTTGCTCGGCCCTCATCAAGAGATCAGCGACCGCGACGTGTTGCAGTTTATCTTGCAGCCGGGGTTCTCCACTGCCGAGAAAATCACCCAGATTTCCGGACGTGGCGTGGGCATGGACGTGGTGCATGAAGAAGTACGCCAGCTTGGCGGCTCGATGTTCATTGAGTCGACGCCGGGCGAGGGCGTGCATTTTCGCATTCGTTTGCCGTTCACCGTGTCGGTCAACCGTGCGCTGATGGTGCAGTGCGCGGACGATCAATACGCGATCCCGCTCAATACCATCGAAGCGTTGGTGCGGGTGCTGCCCCATGAGCTGGCGGGGCACTATCAGCAAGATCCGCCACGCTATGAATATGCCGGGCAGAGCTACGAGTTGTTCTACCTGGGCGACCTGCTGCACACCGTCGGCCGGCCCAAATTATTGGGCCAGTACCAACCGGTGCCGGTGTTGCTGGTGCAGTGCAATGAGCGCCGCGTGGCGGTGCATGTGGACGCCATGGCCGGTACCCGGGAGATCGTGGTCAAGGGCCTGGGGCCGCAGTTTGCCGGGGTGCAGGGGTTGTCCGGCGCGACCATCCTGGGCGACGGCCGCGTGGTGCTGATCATCGACTTGCTTGCGCATATCCGCGAACGGCAACCGGCGTTGCCGGCCCAGTCGGTGGATGCGCCGCTGATCCTCAACGACCCACTGAAAAAGCGCCCGCTGCTGGTGCTGGTGGTGGACGACTCGGTCACCGTGCGTAAAGTCACCAGCCGCCTGCTGGAACGCAACGGCATGAACGTGCTCACCGCCAAAGATGGCATCGACGCCCTCGCGTTGCTCGAAGAACACACCCCGGACCTGATGCTGCTCGACATCGAAATGCCGCGCATGGACGGTTTTGAAGTGGCCACGCAAGTGCGCAACGACCCACGCCTGATGCGCCTGCCGATCATCATGATCACCTCCCGCACCGGCCAGAAACATCGCGACCGCGCCATGGCCATTGGCGTCAACGACTACCTCGGCAAGCCGTATCAAGAGTCGGTGCTGCTGGAAAGCATCGCCTACTGGAGCAAGTCCCATGCTTGACCACCGCACCAGCCAACTCACCGGCCTGCTGCTACCCCTGGCTGACCGTCACCTGGTGCTGCCCAACGTCGCCGTGGCCGAGTTGATCGACTTCCAACGCGGCGAACCGGCCAGCGATGCGCCGCCGTGGTATCTGCGGCAAGTCACGTGGCGGGATCGGCAGATTCCGTTGATCAGTTTCGAAGCCGCGTGCGGCGAGGCCAGCGTGACTGGCGAACGCTCACGGATCGTGGTGTTGAACGCGCTGGGCGGGCGACCGACGTTGAAGTTCATTGCGTTGGTGATCCAGGGGATTCCCCGGTCGTACAAGCTCGACAGCGAGTTGAGCTACGTGGACGTGCCGCTGTGCCCGTTGGAACTGGCGGCGGTGCAGGTGGGGGAACAGGTGGCGAAGGTGCCGGATTTGATGGGGTTGGAGGCTTTATTGGTTGAGTCCGGGTTGGCCTGAGTGGCGCATTCTCCATGAGAAATGAAAGGCACCTGTGGTGAGGGCGCTTTGCCGTTCGGTGACGCTACAGCAGATGAAAGTCGGCAATCAGCATACCCGCCAGGTACACCATCAAAATGACCACGCCCGCGTCCAATAAACGCCAGACCTTTGCCGAACGAAATAGCCCCGTCAACCTTTGGCATCCCAACGTCAAAACCACAAACCATACCAGCGACGCGGTCATTGCGCCGCCGGCAAAGAACGCTTGTTGGCTGACGGGCTTTGCCGCACCAATAGAGCCAATCAGCACCACGGTATCCAGCCAGGCATACGGATTGGCAAATCCAAGTATCAATGCCGTGCGTAGCAATCCCCGTCGTGAGGTGAGGTTGCTTTGAGTATCTGGCATCGACTGGTTACGCACACAAACCAATAACCGCTGCCAGCCAAACCACAACAGATAGGCCGCTCCCGACAACAGTAGGAATGCCACCAAACCTGGCTTGCTGCCGAGCAACGAGCCCAATCCCATCACCCCAAGAGCGATGAGGATGATATCGGCGAACACGCATACCGCCACCACACCCCAGACAGGGCTGCGACTGACACCCTGGCGAATAACCAGGGTGTCCTTCGGTCCAGGAGCGGCGAACAGTCCGATGCCCAGTAGAAGACCTTCGAGATAAAAGGCGTTGAAGTCTGGAGTCATGGAGTACTCGACCGCCTGGGTATCAGTTCAATTGAAGGGGTTGATTACCGAAACCGGTATGGCGTGCGTTGACGGTACTTTTCAAGTCGATCGGCTGGTGGCGGAAAAAGCCTGTCAGTTCCTGCTCCACATCAGGGTTGACGAAGTAAATGAGAGAGCTGCGTGGCATTGGTCTCCGAGGAGCCAGAACCGCGTGGTATGCAGCGGGAATCGCACAGTCTGAGAGGTCGGTCAGTAACGATCCGGCCAAAATTGCAACCTCGTTCTCCAAGAGGCGTACCGGCTCCAGCGAGCTGCCTCGAACCAGGACGAGGCCATCATGAGTAGGCTTGATAAATGACAACAGATGACCATCCTCGTGAGGGTCCTGAGCAAACTGCCGCTGATCCGACGCGGAATTAGCTCCATAGACACACAGTTGCAGATAGGACGCTGCGCGCAAAGAGCTCAACGAAGTGGCTCCAAACTCCGCGCAAATCCCATCCATCAATTCCTGGGCAAGCTCGCTGATCTGTTGTTCAAAAGCGCTAACGGCGGCAAAAAAATCACTTCGTGTGAATTCAAAGGTTCTTCGTTTTGATGAATGCGCAGGCCAGTAACAAAATCGCTCACACAGGTCTGGCTGATCCTCAAGGCTCGAGTACTCAGCGCCAAAGGGGAAAAATCCATCGGTGTCTTTCGCGAAGGAAAACGAGGCCTTGGTGGCTGGCGATATTGCGGAGTATCCATCGACGATTTTTTTGTAATCCAGCAGCATCGCTTCTGATATTTGCAGGGTGCCAAAGCCTGTTTGAGCAACGGATTCACAGCACGCTTTGATGTGGTTCATGGCTATATCCAGGGTAGATGTAAAGGAATGCAACAAACACTAGGTTCGCAAGCATGCGAGAAACTACGACACTGGATATGACTGACTAAAAGGGCCTCATCCATGTCCTTCACAACATCGCCAGCAGGGGGCTAGTGTGCATGGTTCAAGACACGTGGCGGCGGACAGGTTGTCTTTTTTGGCGGACAAAGAAATGACGTTCACCTAAAAATGGGAACCGTAAACTTCATATGAATATAAGAACGAAAGATACCCTCAGGTCACTGGTTGCACGCCGCAGCCGAGAGCTGGGCAAACCCCTGACTGTGCTGGCCAAGGAGGCGGGAATCTCCAGAACCTACTTGTACGGTCTAGCGGCTGGGGCGTCGAGGGACCCGTCGGTGCGCACGCTGATCAAGCTGGCGAAGGCATTGCAGGTTTCTCCCTTGCTTCTATTTCGCTACTTCGCTGATCTGACAGGCGCGCCCGATAATGTGTGCTCGATGGCTACCACCAATCGGGCCGCAGGTATTGATGATCCGGAGGACGTTGCGGTGTTCAATGCCGATGTCACGACGCCTGATCAAGCCGTCGTGTTGCCGGGGGAAGTTTTTCAGAAAACCTGGGAGATTCAGAACCTGGGCACACGACCCTGGCGCGGGCGACGACTGGTACGTGTTGATGGGGAATATGTGATTGCCCGCCGCGCGGATCCACAAGGCCAGTTGGAGGTAGTGATGGACATTCATCTGCGTAGCTTGCACAGCGAACTCCCTATTGCCGATACCCTGCCGGGCCAGCCGGTGCATATCACTGTGGAATTTGCTGCACCCAAGGAGACTTGTACGGTGGCTTCAGTCTGGCGAATCGAGGATGAGCAGGGGACGCCTTGTTACGGGCCTGCGTTCATTTTGCATGTGGTGGTTAACGTCATGGCACGTTGAGCGTCCGCTCGGATTTTACTTAGTCAATCCGCGCAAACCGCTCAATCACCGGCTGCTCCCGGTGCTCGGCCTGCCATAAATCGTAGGCACTTTGCATCGACAACCATAGCTGCGCGGTACTCACACCGGCCCGTTCCAACCGAACGGCAAGGTCCGGGCTGACCGGGGCGTGGCCATGCAAGATCCTTGAAAAAGTCTCGCGGGCGAAGCCAAGACGTCGCGCCATTTCGGTAATGGTGATGCCCAGGGCAGGGATTACATCTTCAAGCAAGATTTCACCGGGGTGAGGTGGGTTGTGCATGCCCATATCGATACCTCTACTCAGTGGTAGTCAAGATAATCGACCAGTTCGACCTGGACACTTCCCAGCGCGCCATTATGCTCGGGATTCAGCAAATGGCCGAGTTGGGGCAATTATTGGTGGATAGAGCGCTGGAGCAGGTCAGCCCTTCTGCGCAAGCGGTCCCAAACAGGGACTGATCAGTCCCTGTTTGGGACCGCTATCTCACAGACACCACTGAGCAAATGTGGGAGGGGGCTTGCCCCCGATGGCTGAGTGTCAGTTGATACATCACTTAGCTGACACACAGACACCACATCTTGACCTTCAGCTGGCTCGGGTCAGCGTTTGCTGACGGTCCATTACTCCAGCCGTAACGATCCACCGCCGGGCTTGATTGATGGCCCCCTGAATCACTCCTAAGGTAAGCCCACGACAGCAACCCTCGTGGAGCGACCATGACAACAATAACTACCCCCGACTCGCGCTGGACGCGGCGGCGCGATGAGAAGCAGCGGCGGCTCGGGCTGGTCAAGAAGTACGCAGACGGGGCCGTGCTGCCCAGTGACAGGATCGTCGAAGCGCTTGAAGCCTTGATCCTGCCGGGCGACCGCGTTGTATTGGAGGGCAACAACCAGAAACAAGCCGATTTCCTCTCGCGCTCCCTGGCCAAGGTCGACCCCGCCAAGCTCCACGATTTGCACATGATCATGCCCAGTGTCGGCCGTTCCGAGCACTTGGACCTGTTTGAAAAAGGCATCGCCCGCAAGCTCGATTTCTCCTTTGCCGGCACCCAATCCCTGCGCATCAGCCAGTTGCTCGAAGACGGCCTGCTGGAAATCGGTGCGATCCACACTTACATCGAACTCTACGCACGGCTGGTGGTGGACCTGATCCCCAACGTGGTGCTCTCTGCCGGTTTCATGGCCGACCGTGCCGGCAATATCTACACCGGCGCCAGTACCGAAGACACGCCAGCGCTGATCGAACCCGCCGCCTTCAGCGATGGCATCGTGATCGTGCAGGTCAACCAGTTGGTGGACGATGTCACCGACTTGCCCCGCGTCGACATCCCGGCGAGCTGGGTGGATTTTGTGGTGGTGGCCGACAAGCCGTTCTACATCGAGCCGCTGTTCACCCGCGACCCGCGCCACATCAAGCCAGTCCACGTGCTGATGGCGATGATGGCGATCCGTGGCATCTACGAAAAACACAATGTGCAGTCGCTCAACCATGGCATCGGTTTCAACACCGCCGCCATCGAGCTGATCCTGCCCACCTACGGCGAATCCCTCGGCCTGAAGGGCAAGATCTGCCGCAACTGGACCCTCAACCCGCACCCGACACTGATCCCCGCGATCGAAAGCGGTTGGGTGCAAAGCGTGCATTGCTTCGGCACCGAACTGGGCATGGAGAACTACATCGCCGCCCGCCCGGATGTGTTCTTCACCGGCCGTGATGGCTCGATGCGCTCCAACCGCATGTTCTGCCAACTCGCCGGCCAATACGCGGTAGACCTGTTTATCGGCGCCACCCTGCAAGTGGATGGCGACGGCCACTCCAGCACCGTGACCCGTGGCCGCCTCGCCGGCTTTGGCGGCGCGCCGAACATGGGCCACGACCCACGTGGCCGTCGCCACGGTACCCCGGCGTGGTTGGATATGCGTCACGACGATGCGCCTGAGGCCTTGTTGGAGCGCGGCAAAAAACTCGTGGTGCAAATGGTCGAGACGTTCCAGGAGGGCGGCAAGCCGACCTTCGTCGACACCCTCGACGCGGTGGAAGTGGCACGTAAAAGCGGCATGCCCCTGGCGCCGATCATGATCTACGGCGACGACGTCACCCACCTGCTTACCGAAGAAGGCATCGCCTACCTGTACAAGGCGCGCTCCCTGGAAGAGCGCCAGGCGATGATTGCCGCCGTTGCCGGCGTGACCGCCATCGGCCTGCGCCACAACCCCAAGGACACCGCGCGCATGCGCCGCGAGGGCCTGATCGCCTTGCCCGAAGATCTGGGCATCCGTCGTACCGACGCCACCCGCGAGCTGTTGGCCGCCAAGAGCGTGGCCGATCTGGTGGACTGGTCCGGTGGCCTGTACAACCCGCCCGCCAAATTCAGGAGCTGGTAAATGCGCGCTCTTAAACTGCACGAACTCAGCCTCGCGGATCGCCTGGCGGACATGGCCGTTGATGCATTGATCGATGAAGCCGACCTGTCGCCCAAACCTGCCCTGGTGGACCGTCGCGGCAATGGCGCCCACAGCGATTTGCACCTGGGGCTGATGCACGCCTCGGCGCTGTCGTTGTGGCCGATGTTCAAGGAAATGGCCGAAGCTGCGCTTGAAATCGGTGAGGTCGGCTTGCCCCTGCGCGAAGCCCTCGGGCGGATCGGCCGTGAAGGTGAGCAAGTGATGCTGATCACCACCAACGGTGTAAACACCCATCGCGGCGCGATCTGGGCGCTCGGCTTGCTCACTGCTGCGGCAGCCCTGGAACCTCGCGCAGTAACGCTGAATGCCGCCCGATTGGCCCTGCTCAACGACCGCTACGCCCCACAATCGCGGAGCCACGGTGCTGAGGTCGCGCAACGCTACGGCGCCCGTGGGGCCCGTGAAGAAGCACAACTTGGCTTCCCCTCGGTGATGCAACGCGGCCTGGTGCAACTGCACAAAAGCCGCAGCCAGAACGCCGGCGAACAGAACGCACGCCTCGACGCCTTGCTGGCGATCATGACCGAGCTGGCCGACACCTGCGTGCTTTACCGCGCCGGCACCGAAGGCTTGCACGCGATGCAGCGTGGCGCCCAGGCAGTGCTCGACGCGGGCGGCAGCGCAAGCCTCGCCGGGCGCCGCCAGCTGCATGAGCTCGACCACCAATTGCTGGCCCTGAATGCCTCCCCTGGCGGCGCCGCCGACCTGTTGGCCGCCTGCCTGTTTATCGACCGCCTCGACGGAGCGTTGTGATGGAAACCTTATCCTTTGAGTTCCCCGCCGGGCAGCCGCCGAAAGGTCGTGCGCTGGTGGGTTGCGTCGGCTCCGGCGACCTGGAAGTCCTGCTGGAACCGGGCACGCCCGGCACGCTGACCATTCAGGTACAGACCTCGGTGAATGGCGCTCAGCAACGCTGGCAGCATGTGTTCGAACGCATCTTCCAGGAGCAGACGCCGCCTGCCCTGAAGATTGATATCCACGATTTCGGTGCCACCCCCGGCGTGGTGCGCTTGCGCCTGGAGCAAGGTTTCGAGGAGCTCGGCCATGATTGATTTCTCCAGACACAGCTTCGTTGAGCTGGGCGCTCGGCAGCGGGCCAAGGCCTTGCTGGACGCCGGCACGTTCCGCGAATTGATCGACCCGTTCCAACGGGTCATGTCGCCCTGGCTCAGCCGCCAGGGCGTGGTGCCCCAGGCTGACGACGGCGTGATCATCGCCAAGGGCAGCATCGATGGCTTACCGGTGGTGATCGCCGCCATCGAAGGCAATTTCCAGGGCGGCAGCCTGGGTGAGGTCGGCGGCGCAAAAATCGCCGGCGCGCTGGAACTGGCCGCCGAGGACAACCGCAAAGGCATTGCGACCCGCGCCGTGCTGCTGCTGGAAACCGGCGGCGTGCGCTTGCAGGAAGCCAACCTGGGCCTGGCTGCGATTGCTGATATCCACGCGGCGATTGTCGACCTGCGCCAATACCAACCGGTGATCGGTGTGGTGGCGGGCAGCGTTGGCTGTTTTGGCGGCATGTCCATTGCCGCCGGATTGTGCAGCTATCTGGTGGTGACCCGCGAAGCGCGCCTGGGCCTCAACGGCCCGCAAGTGATCGAGCAGGAAGCCGGGCTGGAGGAGTACGACTCCCGTGACCGCCCGTTTATCTGGAGCCTTACCGGCGGCGAGCAGCGCTTCAACAGCGGTCTCGCCGACCGTTATGTGGCCGACGATGTGGCGCAGATCCAACAGACCGTCACCGCGTTGCTGCATCAAGGCATGCCCGCTCAACAGCGCAGCCAGCAGGCTGATCTGTATCTTGCACGCCTGGCCGAATTGGACGCGGCAGCGCAAATCGACCCGGCGACGGTTCGCGATCTGTATCAGGGAGAACGCTCATGAGAGGTTTGCAGTGGTTCAACGCATTGAGCGCCGGCGCCGCACCTGTTGACGGGTTGCCGGCTTCGCTGAAAGTCGCCGATGGCCCATTAGGTCGTTTTATCGCCGTGGTCACGGATGAGCAAAACCGCTTCCCTCGTGCCCGCAATGGCGAAGTCGGCCTGCTGGAAGGCTGGGGGTTGGCCAAGGCCGTGGATGAAGCCATCGCTCGCGGCGACAAGCGTCCCATCATTGCTATCGTCGATGTGCCGAGCCAAGCCTATGGCCGTCGTGAAGAAGCCCTGGGCATCCATCAAGCCCTGGCCGCCGCCGCCGACAGCTACGCCCGCGCCCGATTGGCCGGGCATCCGGTGATCGCGCTGCTGGTGGGCAAGGCCATGTCCGGTGCTTTCCTCGCTCATGGCTACCAGGCCAATCGCCTGATCGCCCTGCGCGATCCTGGTGTGATGGTGCACGCCATGGGCAAGGCGTCGGCGGCGCGGGTGACCCTGCGCAGCGTCGAAGAGCTGGAAGCATTGGCCGCCAGCGTGCCGCCCATGGCCTATGACATCGACAGTTACGCCAGCCTTGGTTTGCTGTGGGAAACCTTGACGGTCAGCCAGATTGAACAGCCTACGGCGGACGATGTGGCGCGGGTCAGTGATTGTCTGGTGAGTGCGATCAAGGACATTGGCACGTCCGATTTGAGCGGACGCCTCGGCGCCACCAATCGTGCCGCTTCCAGCCACGTGCGCCAACTGTTGCGCGAGCAATGGTGAACGCCCACGACCTGCTCTGGGGCATGACCCCGGCGCATCTGCCCGCCGACGCACCGGCCTGGGCGGTGGACGCGATCAGCGCCGGTCACCCGGTGGTGGTGCGTCGCGCCCTCGCCGAGCCGGGCGAGGTGGCGATCGGTGTGCGTGGGCGTTTGCGCGAACAGCGTTTTGCCGCCGTGATGCCGATGGCGGCGGTGCGTCGGCGCGTGGTGCCGGAGGCGTTGCGCGCCGTGATCTCGACCCGGGATTTGCCCGCGTTGCAGGCATTGCAGCAGGTGCGACCGGTGCTGGGCCAGGCAAGCTGGGGCGTCAGTGGCAGTGCGGGTTTTGAGTTGGCGAGCGGTATTGAAGCGCTGCATGCGATGAGTGACCTGGATTTGATCCTGCGCGCACCTGAGCCGCTGGATCGCAACGATGCGCGGGCGCTTTTGGAACAATTGGATAAGGCGGCGTGCAGCGTTGACCTGCAGCTGCAAACCCCGTTCGGCGCCGTCGCCTTGCGCGAATGGGCCGGGCCGTCACGCCGCGTATTGCTCAAAACCGTCAGCGGTGCGCACCTTGTACTCGACCCCTGGCAGGCCGTGGCATGAGCAGTCTGCTGGTGTTTCCGGGGCAGGGCGCCCAGCGCACGGGCATGCTTCAGGCGTTGCCGGCCGACATCCTGGCCGAGGCCAGCGATGCCTTGGGCGAAGACGTGCGCCGGCTCGACTGCGCGCAAGCCTTGGCCAGTACCCGCGCCGTGCAACTGTGCCTGTTGATCGCCGGCGTGGCGCACGCTCGCCTCCTGCAACACACCCCGGATTACGTGGCTGGTCTGTCCATCGGTGCCTACCCGGCAGCGGTAATCGCCGGCGCGCTGGCGTTTGCCGATGCGGTCAGGTTGGTCAGCCTGCGTGGTGAGCTGATGCAACAGGCTTATCCACAGGGCTATGGCATGACTGCTTTGATAGGCCCGCAGTTATCCACCGTCGAAACCTTGCTGGCTGAGGTCCACAGCCCGCAAACCCCGGTGTACCTGGCCAATATCAATGCCGACAACCAGACCGTCATCGCCGGCAGTGATGCCGCCATGAAGCGCGTTGCCGAGCGCATCAAAGGCAATGGCGTCGCCAAGCGCCTGGCGGTCAGCGTGCCGTCCCATTGCGCATTGCTGGAGCAACCGGCCCAGGCGCTGGCGCAAGCGTTCGTTGCACTGAAGGCACCGCGTATCACCTATTTGAGCAGCACCCGTGCGCGGCCGATCCACAATCCCGAGCAACTGCGTGACGACCTGGCCTTCAACATGTGCCGCGTGGTCGACTGGCGCGGCACCGTGCAAAGCGCCTATGAGCGCGGCGTGCGCCTGCAAATCGAATTGCCGCCGGGCGCCGTGCTCACCGGTCTGTCACGCCGCGTATTCGAACAAGGTACGGTGATCGCCTGCGAAGGCGCGCGCCTGGACACGTTGCAGGCCCTGCTGCAAGAGGAGGAGCGCCGCCACCGATAAAGCACCACCCAAGGCTTTCGAAGCACAAAAACAACAATTTCGATCGAGCACTTTGAGGACAACAACAATGATTATCTACGGTGTGGCGTTTCTGGCGCTCTGCACGTTGGCTGGCCTGTTTGTCGGTGAACTGCTGGGTAAGTGGATGGGTATTCCTGCCAACGTCGGCGGGGTGGGCATCGCCATGTTGCTGTTGATTGGCCTGGGCAGTTACCTCGGCAAGCGGGGCTTGTTTACCGGCAAGTCGGAGCAGGGCGTGAGTTTCTGGGCGGCGATCTATATCCCTATCGTGGTGGCCATGGCGGCCCAGCAGAACGTGTATGGCGCCATCAGTGGCGGGCCCATGGCGATACTGGCCGGGACCCTGGCCGTGGTGCTGGGCTTTGCCCTGGTGCCGGTGTTGGTGCGCATCGGCAATCGTGAGCCGAGCGCGGCCGTTCCCACCAAAGAGGCGGGGTGATCGCCATGTACGAATCTTTGATGAAAGTGATCACCGGCTACGGCCTGATCAGCGGTTTCGCGGTGATCGGCCTGACCATGTGGGTGTCCTACTGGATCTCCGACACCTTTACCAAAGGCCGCCTGCACGGCTCAGCCATCGCCATCCTGCTCGGGCTGGTGCTGTCGTACGTCGGTGGTGCCTTCACGGGTGGCGCCAAGGGTGTGGTGGATATTCCGTTGTTGTCGGGCATCGGCCTGTTGGGCGGGGCGATGCTGCGCGACTTCGCGATTGTCGCCACGGCGTTTGGTGTGAGTGTCGATGAGCTCAAGCGCGCTGGATACGTGGGTGTGCTTGCGCTGTTTGTCGGGGTGGGCTCGTCGTTTGTCGCCGGCGTCGGCGTGGCCATGGCGTTCGGTTACACCGATGCGGTGAGCCTCACCACCATTGGCGCGGGCGCCGTGACCTACATCGTCGGCCCGGTGACTGGCGCGGCGATTGGTGCCAGCTCCGAGGTGATGGCGTTGTCGATTGCGGCGGGGTTGATCAAGGCCATTCTGGTGATGGTGATGACGCCGTTCGTGGCACCGCTGATCGGTTTGAACAATCCGCGCAGTGCGGTGATTTTTGGTGGGTTGATGGGCACGTCCAGCGGCGTGGCGGGCGGGTTGGCGGCGACTGATCCGAAGCTGGTGCCTTACGGCTGTTTGACCGCAGCGTTCTATACGGCGCTGGGGTGTCTGCTGGGGCCGTCGTTGCTGTTTTTGCTGATGCGGGGGTTGGTGGGCTGATTTCGGGATTTGTGCTGTCTGGTGTGGTGCTATCGGGGGCAAGCCCCCTCCCACATTTTTAATTGCGGATACATTCAAGTGTGGGAGAGGGCTTGCCCCCGATAGCGGTCTCAGGCCTGCCGATTGGCATACATCCGACACTCCGCCAACAGCGCCAGTAAATTCGGGTCACGTTCCTTGGCCTTCAAGAACACCACGCCAATCTGCTGCTGCAACCGATACCTGGGTTGCAGCGGTATCAGCTTCACGCGGTTCTCATACACCGCCGCAATCCGCCCCGGCAGCAGCGCATAACCCACCCCCGAACTGACCATGCTCAACAGGGTGAAGATGTCATTGACCTGCATCGCCACTTTCGGCTCGAACCCCGCTTGCTTGAACACCCGGTTGCCATCCTGGTGAGTGGCGAAGCCTTGGGTGAGGGTGATGAAAGTAGCGTCGCGCACGTCGGCCAGGTCGATTTCGCGTTCACGGTCGAAGGGTGAATCGGCCGGTGTGGCGAGGAAGATGTCGTCGGAGAACAGCGCAATCTGCTCGCAATCGGGGTCGTTGGCGTGTTCGTCGAGGGAGATCAGGATCGCGTCCACTTCCATGTTCTTGAGCTTGTAGAGCAGGTCGAAGTTGGAGCCCAGGATCAGGTCGATGTTGAGCTCGCTGCGGCGGATCTTCAGGCCCATGATCAGCTGCGGCACGGTTTTGACCGTCAGCGAATACAGCGAGCCCAGCTTGAAACGCTCGGCGGAAAAACCCGCGGCTTCGCGGGTCAGGCGCACGCTGTCGACCACATCGGCCACCAGTTTCTGTGCGCGTTCTTCGAGCACGTAGGCGCTTTCCAGCGGTGTGAGGTTGCGCCCTTCGTGTTTGAACAGCGGGCAGCGCAGGGCGTTTTCCAGGGAGTGGATGGCGCGGTGCACGCTGACGTTGCTGGTTTGCAACTCGGCCGCGGCGCGGGCCAGGTTGCCGGTACGCATGAACGCCAGGAAGATTTCGAGCTTTTTGAGGGTGAATTCTTCGTCGATCAGCATGGCCGCAGGCTCTTGTTCGAATGTTCCCGATTGTGCCCGCAAAACTGCGCGGCGTCGCTGGAACGTCATGCGGCACTTGCACTCTTAAGCCCAAGGCGGGAGGCTTGCCGCCAGCCGTTAATGGTTACAGGAGGTCGGTAACACATGTATCACGGGGAACGATTCAACGCCTGGAGCCATTTGCTCGGTGCAGTCGCGGCGTGTATTGGCGCCGTGTGGATGTTGGTGGTGGCAAGCCTCGATGGCAGCCCCTGGAAGATCGTCAGCGTGGCGATTTATGGTTTTACGCTGATGGTGCTGTACAGCGCGTCGACCGTGTACCACAGCGTGCGCGGGCGGCGAAAAGAGATCATGCAGAAGGTCGATCACTTTTCGATCTACCTGTTGATCGCCGGCAGTTACACGCCGTTTTGCCTGGTGACGCTAAGAGGCCCGTGGGGCTGGACGCTGTTCGGCATCGTGTGGGGGTTGGCGGTGATTGGCATTTTGCAGGAGATCAAGCCGCGCTCCGAGGCGCGCATTTTGTCGATCGTCATCTACGCAGTGATGGGCTGGATTGTCCTGGTGGCGGTCAAGCCGCTGATCGCCGCATTGGGCACCGCTGGGTTTACCTGGCTGGCGTCGGGCGGGGTGTTGTACACCGTCGGCATTATCTTTTTTGCCCTGGAGGACCGCCTGCGGCACTCCCATGGGATCTGGCATCTGTTTGTGATCGGCGGCAGCCTGCTGCATTTCGTGGCGATCATGCGCTACGTGCTATAGGCGTTCCAGCAACTCACAGGCGCGGTTGCCGAAGATCTCCAACAGCTTGGCCAACATATGCGGTGGCGGCTCATTGGCGCGTGTCAGGGCGTACAGGGTGATCGGCAGCGGCGGCGTGAGAGGGCGGATGCAGGTAGTGGCCGTCGAGGCGCCCAGTGCGGTGAAGGGGTCGATCACGGTCAACCCCGCGCCGGACTCGACCATCGCGCGCGCCAATGAATAGGTTTGCACCGAGATCGTCACCCGTGGCGCCGGTTCGACACTCTCCAGGTAGCTGTCGAGTTTGGCGGCCAGCGGGTCGGCGCTGGATAACCCAATCAGCGGCGCGCCGGCCAGGTCGGCCAACGGCAACGGCTGATGCAGTTCAGCATCCGGCCAATAGCCTTTGGACGCCAACGCCACCAGCACGCCGTTGGCCAGCACTTGGGTGGTCAACCCCGGATGGCCTGAGAAGTTGAGCGTCAGCGCCAGGTCAATCTCGCGCATCAACAGCTTTTGCACCAGTTCGCGGCTATGGTCGCTGGACAGTTCACAGGCCATGTCCGGGTAGTCGCGCTTCCATTCCAGAATCGCCGGTGGCAGCAGCGATAGCGCCAGCGCGGGGATTGCACCGATGCGCACGCTTTGTCCCGGTGCACGGCGCAAGCTCTTGGCCAGGCGCCGCACCCCTTGCAGGCTCGCGGTGACTTTCTCGACTTCGCTTTCCAGCGCCAGGGCTTCCGGTGTGGGTTGCAACTTGCCGCGCACGCGCAGGAACAAGGGGAAACCCAGCTGCAATTCGGCGTGCTGCAACACTTTGGTCACTGCGGGTTGCGACACGTGCAGCAGTTGCGCGGCGGCGCTGACGGAGCCGGTCTGGCGGATCGCCTGGAAGATCTCGATATGACGCAAGCGCATGGCAAGTCCATAACCTTTGTTTATAGGTGGCCCATCTTTATTCATTGTCGGTGGCCTGTCACCTGCGCCTACGCTTGAAACCTCTTGATTCGGGCGGGTGGCAGCGATGGTGTGCATCATTGGCGGTGGGGTGATCGGTTTGGCCAGCGCCTACGCGTTGGTACGCGCAGGCCATGAGGTGACAGTGATCGACGCCCGCGACAGCCTGGGCAGCGAGACCAGTTACGCCAACGGCGGGCAGTTGTCCTACCGCTATGTGGCGCCGCTGGCCGACGCCGGTGTGCCGCTGCAAGCGATTGGCTGGCTGTTGCGCGGTGATTCGCCGTTGAAGCTGCGCCCGCGCCTGGACCCGCAACAGTGGCGCTGGATGGCCGCATTCATTGGCGCCTGCCGTGGCTCGGTGAACACGCGTAACGCGGCCCACCTACTGCGTCTGGCCTCCCTGAGCCAGAGCACCCTGCAACAATGGCGTATCGACGACCGCCTGGGCGACTTCGATTGGCGGCGCAACGGCAAGCTGGTGACGTTTCGCACTGCCGACACGTTTGAGCGAGCGCGCAATAAGGTCACCGATGTCCTGCAGCAACAGGTTCTTTCCACGCTGGATTGCGTCCGCCTGGAACCTGCACTGGCCCACGCGGCGCAGGGTTTTGTCGGCGGTATCTACACGCCGAATGAGGAAGTGGCGGACTGTCATGCCTTTTGCCAACGGCTGGCGCAGCGGCTTGAAGCTTCGGGGCGCTGTACCTTTATGCTGGGGCGCAAGGTGACTGGGGTTCGTCACGCCGACGGTGCAGTCACGGCCATCGAGTTGGGCGATGACGTGATGCCGGTCGAGCAACTGGTGCTGGCTGCCGGGCATCGCAGCGCGGAACTGGGATTGCCTGGGGTGTCGCTGCCGCTGTATCCGCTCAAGGGCTACAGCCTGAGCGTGCCGATTGGCCCGCAGCATCAGGCGCCGAATGTGAGCATCACCGACTACGACCGCAAGATCGTCTACGCACGCATCGGCGAACAACTGCGGGTCGCGGCGATGGTGGATATCGTCGGCTTCGATGCCGGCCTTGAGCCCAAACGACTGGCGCTGATGAAACGTCAGGCTGTCGAGACATTTCCTACAGCGGGTGACTACGACCATGGGGTGGAATGGGCCGGCATGCGCCCCGCCACGCCTACCGGTGTGCCGCTGATCGGCGCCAGCGTCTATCGCAATCTGTGGCTGAACCTGGGCCATGGCGCGCTGGGCTTCACCCTGGCGTGCGGCAGCGGCCACCTGTTGGCCGAACTGATCGGCCAGCGCACACCGTCCATTGATATGCAGGGCCTGGCGCCCCGCGCCGCTTGAGGATGCACACATGACCATCAACCGAATCAGCAGCAACGAGCGTCTTTCGGGTGCCGTGACCTATAAGGACTTGGTGTTCCTATCCGGCCAGGTGCCGGGTGACGGTCAGGATGTAGCGACACAAACCCGCGAAGTGTTGGCCAAGATCGACGGGCTGCTGGCCCATGCGGGCAGTGACAAGGATCACCTGCTCAATGCAACCATTTACCTGAAAGACATCGGCACCGGCTTTGCACCGATGAACGAGGAGTGGTCGGCGTGGCTGTCGCCGGGGATGGCGCCCACTCGCACCACCTTGCAGGCGGAGCTGGCACGGCCGAGCGTGCTGGTGGAAATCAGCGTCATTGCTGTACGTAAATAACCAACGGAGCATAACAATGAAAAAAATCCTGTTGACCGGCTGTACATTGGGGCTGTTGTTCGGGGCTCAGGTTCAGGCCAATGAACCGGCGCTGAACGGCACGTTGAGCAAGATCGCCAACGCCAAGTCCATCACCCTGGGCTATCGCGATGCGTCGGTGCCGTTTTCCTATGTGGGGGATCACAGCGGCAAGCCCATGGGCTATTCGGTGGACCTGGCGAGCAGGATTGTCGAGCGCGTCCAGCAGAAAACCGGGTTGTCTGACCTCAAGGTGAAGTACAACCTGGTGACGTCCCAGACCCGAATTCCGCTGGTGCAGAACGGCACCGTCGACCTGGAGTGCGGCTCCACCGGCGTGACCGCCGAGCGGCAGAAGCAGGTGGCGTTTTCCTATGGGTTTATCTACGTGAAAGGCCAGTTGCTGACGGCCAAAGACAGTGGCATCAAAGGCTTCAGCGATCTTGCGGGCAAGAACGTGGTGACCACCGCCGGCACCACCAACGAACGTTTTCTCAAGAGCTACAACGCCGAGCACAAAACCAATATGTTCGTGATCAGCGCCAAGGATCACGGCGAGGCGTTCAAGATGCTGGAGACGGGCCGCGCAGTGGCGTTCTACATGGACGACGCGCTGCTCTATGGCGAACGCGCCAAAGCCAGGGACCCGCACAATTGGGTCGTGGTGGGCGAGGAGCAGTCGCGGGAGATCTACAGCTGCATGGTGCGCAAGGACGATCCGCAGTTTCTCGCGGTGGTCAACGACACCTTGGGTGAGTTGTACCGCAGCGGCGAGATCAACGGGATCTACCAGCGCTGGTTTGAACAGCCGATTCCGCCCAAGGGCCTGAACCTGGAGTTCCCGATGACCAGTGAGTTGAAGGCGATCATTGCCAAACCGGTCAGCGACCCTGTCGAGTAAGACGGGGTAACCCAATCCAAATGTGGGAGGGGCAAGCTCCCTCTCACATTTTTGACTGGGTTGGCAAAGACGGTTAGAAGTCGCCCCAGAGTTGTTGGGCGACGGCCAATGCGACGACGGGCGCGGTCTCGGTGCGCAACACCCGCGGACCCAGGCGCGCTGCATGGAAGCCGGCACTTTGGGCAGTGTCGACTTCATGGTCGGTCAAGCCGCCTTCCGGCCCGATCAGGAAGGCCAGGCTCGACGGCTTGACATGGCTGATCATCGGCTCGGCCACCGGGTGCAGCACCAGCTTGAGGTCGGCTTCGGCCTGTTTCAGCCAGTCCGCCAGCAACAGCGGTGGGTGAATCAGCGGCACCGTGGAGCGTCCGCATTGCTCACACGCACTGATCGCCACTTGGCGCCAGTGCAGCAGGCGCTTGTCGGCGCGTTCGTCCTTGAGGCGCACTTCGCAGCGGTCGCTGAAAATCGGCGTGATTTGGTTGACCCCCAATTCAGTGGCTTTCTGGATCGCCCAATCCATGCGCTCGCCTCGGGACAGGCCCTGGCCGAGGTGGATGTGCAGCGGCGATTCAGCCTGGCCGTTGAAGCTTTCGGTGAGGTTTACGGTGACACGTTTTTTCCCGACCTCCAGCAAGGTGCCGCGAAACTCCTGGCCGGAGCCGTCGAACAATTGCACGGCGTCGCCGTCGACCATGCGCAGCACGCGGCTGATGTAGTGCGCCTGGGCTTCGGGCAGTTCATGGTCACCGAGGCTCAGCGGGGTGTCGGTGAAAAAGCGGGACAGTCTCATGTCTGTTCTCTGAAGAATTTAGGTAGGAGCCATCAGCCCGGGTCGCGAAAGCCTGGGTGGAAGTCTGTTGGCACGGCGACGCTGACCTTGCTGTTGGTCGCGATATCGATGCCTTCGCTGGCGACGGTGGCGAGGAAGTCGATCTGCTCCGGCGTAATCACATACGGCGGCAGGAAATACACCACGCTACCCAATGGCCGCAGCAGCGCGCCACGTTCCAGGGCGTGTTCGAACACCTTCAAGCCACGGCGTTCCTGCCACGGGTAGGCGGTCTTGGTGGCCTTGTCCTGGACCATTTCGATGGCCAATACCATGCCGGTCTGGCGCACTTCCGACACATGGGGGTGATCGACCAGGTGGGCAGTGGCGGTAGCCATGCGCTGGGCCAGGGCCTTGTTGTTTTCGATGACGTTGTCTTCTTCGAAAATATCCAGGGTTGCCAGAGCCGCCGCGCACGCCAGCGGGTTGCCGGTGTAGCTGTGGGAATGCAGGAAGGCGCGCAGGGTTGGGTAGTCATCGTAGAACGCGTCGTAGACGTCGTCCGTGGTGACCACGGCCGCCAGCGGCAGGTAGCCACCCGTCAGGGCCTTGGACAGGCACAGGAAGTCCGGGCGGATGCCGGCCTGCTCACAGGCGAACATCGTGCCGGTACGGCCGAAGCCTACGGCGATTTCATCGTGGATCAGGTGCACACCATAGCGGTCGCAGGCTTCGCGCAGCAGCTTGAGGTACACCGGGTGGTACATGCGCATGCCGCCTGCGCCCTGGATCAGCGGCTCGACGATCACGGCGGCGACGGTGGCGTGGTTTTCTGCCAGGGTCTGTTCCATGGCCAGGAACATGTTGCGCGAGTGCTCTTCCCAGCTCATGCCTTCGGGCCGCAGGTAGCAGTCCGGGCTTGGCACCTTGAGGGTGTCGAGCAGCAGCGCCTTGTAGGTCTCGGTAAACAACGGCACGTCGCCCACCGACATCGCCGCGATGGTTTCGCCGTGGTAGCTGTTGGTCAGGGTGACGAAGCGCTTTTTGTCCGGCAGGCCGCGGTTGAGCCAGTAGTGGAAGCTCATCTTCAGGGCGACTTCAATGCACGACGAACCGTTGTCAGCGTAGAAGCAGCGGGTCAGGCCTTCGGGCGTCATCGCCACCAGGCGCTCGGAGAGTTCAATCACCGGCTGATGGCTGAAACCGGCGAGGATCACGTGTTCCAACTGATCGACCTGGTCCTTGATGCGCTGGTTGATGCGCGGGTTGGCGTGGCCGAACACGTTGACCCACCAGGAACTGACGGCGTCGAGGTAGCGCTTGCCTTCGAAGTCTTCCAGCCAGACGCCTTCACCGCGCTTGATCGGGATGAGCGGCAGTTGCTGGTGGTCTTTCATCTGGGTGCAGGGATGCCACAGCACGGCGAGGTCGCGTTGCATCCACTGGTTGTTCAAGCCCATCGGTGATCTCCTCGAAGCGGTCCTGCGAGCGGCGCAGGCGAAACAATCGCGCAAGCCTATGCAATGGTGGCCTGGGTCACAAGCCATTGTCGGGAATTCGGAGTAAACACAGGACGGACTGTCACGTTTCTTAGGAATAGTCCTTAATCCTTGGTTAACTTATTGTGCATACGCTCCAGATCGTATTTCTCGATATTTCAAAGCGAAATTTTCCGCTTTAATTCGATAGGTAAAACGCTAATCTTGGGCGCGGCTCTTACGGGATTAAGTACATGCAGCTACGTAACTCTCCAGCCCGTTACGGCTGGGTCAGTATGATTTTGCACTGGGGCGTGGCCCTGGTTGTATTCGGTCTGTTCGCCCTGGGCTTGTGGATGGTCGGGCTCGACTACTACAGCGCCTGGCGCAAAGATGCGCCGGACCTGCACAAGAGCATCGGTATCACGCTGTTCGCCATCATGCTGGTGCGTATCGTCTGGCGCCTGCTCAGCCCGCCACCGCCACCGTTGGCCAGCTACAGCCGCCTGACCCGCCTCGGTGCTGCGTTTGGCCACGGGTTCCTCTATTTCGGCCTGTTTGCCGTGATGATTGCCGGTTACCTGATTTCCACCGCAGACGGTGTCGGTATCCCGGTGTTTGGCTTGTTTGAAATTCCTGCCGTGGTTTCCGGTCTACCGGACCAGGCAGACAACGCAGGCCTGGTGCATCTGTACCTGGCCTGGGTGCTCGTGGTCTTCGCTGGCCTACATGGCGTGGCTGCGTTGAAACACCACTTTATCGATCGTGATGCGACCCTCACGCGAATGCTGGGGCGCAAAGCCTGATGTTCAACCTCGACTCACAAGGAATATAAAGCATGTTGAAAAAGACACTCGCTGCTCTGGCACTCGGTACTGCTCTGCTGTCTGCCGGTCAGGTGATGGCCGCTGACTACAAAATCGACAAGGAAGGCCAGCACGCCTTCATCGACTGGAAAATCAGCCACCTGGGCTACAGCTTCATCCACGGTACCTTCAAGGACTGGGATGGCTCGTTCAGCTGGGATGCCGCCAAGCCTGAAGCCAGCAAAATCGCCGTCGACGTGAAAACCGCCAGCCTGTGGTCCAACCACGCTGAACGTGACAAGCACATCGCCAGCAAGGACTTCCTGGACGTTGCCAAGTTTGCTGACGCCAAGTTCGTGTCTACCGCTGTTAAATCCACCGGCGACAAAACCGCTGACGTGACCGGCGACCTGACCTTCCACGGCGTGACCAAGCCTGTGACCTTCAAGGCTACCTTCAACGGTGAAGGCAAGGATCCATGGGGTGGCGAGCGTGCTGGCTTCAACGCCAAGACCACGCTGAACCTGAATGACTTCGGCATCAAAGGCCCAGGCCCGTCGTCGCAGACTGTTGACCTGGACATCTCGCTGGAAGGCGTCAAGCAGAAGTAATTTCTGCCCACAGCAGGGCTCATTCGTTTTTGCTGAGTCCAAAAAAATGCCCCGTCTCGAAAGAGGCGGGGCATTTTTTATGGGGCTTTAAAACTCAGCGGTTGCGGGTCAGCAGCGCTGGTTTTTCACCACGAGGGCGGCCTGGCAGTTGATCCAACTGCTCAGGTGTCGGGAAGCGGTCAGCTTTCGACTCCTTGTGGATGATCTTCGGCGCCGGGCCACCGCGCGGGTTTTGCACGGCTGGCTCGGACGAACGAGGTTGGTCGTCACGGGCCGGTCGGCGGTTGTTGCTGCGCGAGTCTTCACGACGGGCCTGGCCGTCACGCGGTGCACCGCTACGCGGGCCGCTGCGCTTGGCAGGTGGAGTGCCGGTGGTGCCGCCGCTGCTGTTGCGCGGACCGTTTTGGCGAGCGCCCTGTGGCTGGCCGCCACGGGGTGCGCCCGTGCCTGCGCCCTGTGCTGGCGCACCTGGACGACGACCACGGCCTTGGGCCGGTTTGGCCTGGGGTACGTAGTCAACGCGGTTACCGAAGTTATCCACGTCGTCGTCGAGGAACTCGTCCGGGGCACGGTCGGCGGTAGCGCGGGGCGGCTGGCTTGGCTGACGCTGTTCGCGGGCCGGGGTCCCTTCACGGGGTTTCTGCTCGCGGGCAGGGCGTTCGCCACGGCCGTTGGCGGGCGCTTTTTCCTTGCCGCCTTTGTCTTTGCCTTTGTCACGACGACCACCGCCGCCACCGCCGCCGTTCGGGCCATCGCCCTTCGGACCGCGTGGGTTGCGTGGGTTACGCACGTCCGGACGTTCGCGCACTTCAGGCTTCTCGGCCTCTACGGCGCTGGCATCGAAGCCCATCAGGTCGCCGTCGGCGATTTTCTGCTTGGTCATGCGCTCGATGCTTTTCAGCAGTTTCTCTTCGTCCGGTGCGACCAGGGAAATGGCCTCGCCCGAACGACCGGCACGGCCAGTACGGCCGATACGGTGTACATAGTCTTCGTCGACGTTTGGCAGTTCGAAGTTGACCACATGTGGCAACTGGTCGATATCCAGGCCGCGTGCGGCGATATCGGTTGCTACCAGGATACGTACGCTGCCGGCCTTGAAGTCAGCCAGAGCCTTGGTGCGCGCGTTCTGGCTCTTGTTACCGTGGATGGCGACGGCGGTGAGGCCGTGCTTGTCCAGGTATTCAGCCAGACGGTTGGCACCGTGCTTGGTACGGGTGAACACCAGCACCTGTTCCCACGCGCCGTGGGTGATCAGGTGGGCCAGCAGCGAGCGCTTGTGACTGGCGGCCAGGCGGAACACGCGTTGCTCGATACGCTCGACCGTGGTGTTCGGTGGCGTGACTTCGATGCGTTCCGGGTTGTGCAGCAGCTTGCCGGCCAGGGCGGTGATGTCCTGGGAGAACGTTGCCGAGAACAGCAGGTTCTGACGTTTGGCCGGCAGGCGGGCGAGGACTTTTTTCACGTCATGGACAAAACCCATGTCGAGCATGCGGTCGGCTTCGTCCAGCACGAGGATTTCCACGTGGGACAAGTCGACGCTGCCTTGGCCGCACAGGTCGAGCAAGCGACCAGGGCATGCCACCAGCACGTCAACACCACGGGACATGGCCTGAACTTGTGGGTTCATGCCGACGCCGCCGAAGATGCAGGCGCTGACGAACTTCAAGTCGCGGGCATACAGCTTGAAGCTGTCGTGCACCTGGGCGGCGAGTTCGCGGGTAGGGGTCAGGACCAGTACGCGCGGTTGGCGCGGGCCGTGACGCTGGGATTTGTCCGGGTGACCATTGGGAAACAACCGCTCCAGAATCGGGAGGGCGAAGCCGCCGGTTTTACCAGTACCTGTCTGAGCCGCAACCATCAGGTCGCGACCTTGCAACACGGCGGGAATGGCCCGCTGTTGCACCGGAGTAGGCTCGGTATAGCCCGCTGCCTCGATGGCGCGGACTAAAGCCTCGGAGAGACCGAGGGAAGCAAAGGACATGAGTAATCCTGTTTTAGTTAGGGCTTGGCCCAAAGGGATAATCTTGCCGGGCGTGAATGGCGCTTAGGGGAGCGCAATCCCGTCCGGTCCTGCTGCGTCTGGCGGGCACTCCACCGGCTCGCGCGGGCTTCAAAGCTGCGCAGTAGCGGGGTTGGGTGCCTTTTTCAAGACCTCAGCGGCCGGGCGTAAGCCTGGCGGGAAGGCCGGAGTATAACAGAGCAATCACGGCGCGCCGCTTTCCTGCTGCTCAACGGCGTGTCCGAACGCTGTAAACGCTTGGATTCCACCATATTTGACGCTCAATTGCGTGTAGGCCGGCTCCTGTTTGAAGCGTTTGAGCTCGGCGGCAAAACGTTGCACCAACAGGTCCATGCCCGCGCCACGGCGTACGGCGAGGTATTGTTGCTGGCGGCTGACCACCACGGGGGCCTGGCTGACTTTGTTTTCCAGGCCCAGTGCCTTGATCACGTGCTGGCCCACCCGGCGGTCGGTGATCAACAGGTCGATGCGCCCCAGCAGCAATTTGCCGAAGTTGGCTTCATGGCTGGGGGCCGGCTCGCGGTTGAATTCGGTGGAGTCGATAAAGGGCGAACCGTACAGGTAGCCTGGCGACGTGCCGACCGTGAGGCCGCGCAGCTCGTCAAGGCTTTGGATCGGATGCGGACGTTCGTTGGCGTAGAACATTACGAACTCCACCTGCGACAGGGGTTCGCTGGGGTACAGCAACAGCGCGTCGCGGTCGTGACTGTGGAAAATATCCAGCGCACCGTCAGCATGACCTTGATCAAGCATGGCCAGGCAGCGCTTCCAGGGCAGGAACTGCCATTGCACCTCGACCCCCAGGCGCTGGAATACGATCACCGTGGTTTCGTAGTCCAGCCCGTGCATGGCGCCGTGTTCCTCATAGACATAAGGCGCCCACGGCTCGGTGACAATACGCAATTTCTCGCCGTAAGCGGCCAGGCTCAGGCAAGTAAAAAATGCAGCGGTCAACAGCTTCAGAATGACGGGCATACCCTGAGGTTACGACGCCCGTGAGCTAAAGAGAAGCTCTGGCGCAAGCTTCTGCGGGCGCTGCTATTTTGTGGGCGAGGTCATCAGGTGTTCGTAGATGGCTGCACGTCGCTCGCCGAGAATCAGCCGCACCACAGGGTTGGCGAACCAATGTTCGAGTTGGTGCGCGTCGACGGGGGATTTCTGGCGTTCTTCCTGGTTCTGCAGCGCCTTGTCCCACCAAACCGGGCCACAGGCTTGGTCGAATTCATTTTCGTGCTCGTAGCAGCCGTAGAGAATCTCGCGGATGAACTGCTGCTTGCGCTTGGGCAGCGCCAGGGTGATCAGCTTGTACATCAAGCGTTGCAGGCGTGGCGGACGGGGCAGGTGCGCGGAGACCTTGCGTGTATCGGCCAGGGCCTGGGCGCAGAGCGGGTCGGCGGCGTGCTTGGTCACCCACGCCTTGACCTTGGCCCGGAACAACTGCTTGCGGCTCCAGTAGTGATGGATGAGGTCGGGGCACTGGCGGACGTCGAGTGTGCGGTACGCGGCCACCGACAGGCAGAACTCTTCCAGGGTGTAGGCGCCGCGGGCCATGGGGAACAGTTCGTCCATCAGCTCGATCGAGCGATCCAGAATGTGCGCGTCTTGCCGGGTCAGGCCCATGACGCCGGAGTTGAGCAGCCACATTTCGTCGTCGGCCAGGCCTTTGTCGGCCAAGTGTTTGGCCAGGGCTTCATACAGCACGCTTTCGTGGTTATCGCCGTACTTGGCGTGGAAGGCATTGCACAGCACGGCGCCAGGTGCGACGCGTTCGAACAGCGCCATGGGCGAATCGTGGAAAAACGTGTCGGTGTCGATCAGCAGCGCCCGTTCAGCCGTTTGCAGCACCTGGCGCAACAGCACATGTTTGGTGCGGAAGTGGTAGCCGTGGGGCTCGCTCCAGCGCTGGCGCGTCGCGTCGTCCAATACATGGACCTGCACCGGCAGGCCACGGTAGGGCGCCGGATTGTCGCTGAAGACCTGGATATCCAATGGCATGTCCTGGGGGCCGCCCAGGTGAGAAAGGGCACTGGCGATACTGAATACGGCTTCCTGATGGTAGGTCTCGGCGCCGAATACCAGGTAGATCAGCTGCGGGCGGGGAGTCGGGGACGCTGTATTCATTTACTGCTGGTTTCCTTTCCGAGGATATACAGGCAAAAAAAGCCCCCGTGATAACGAGGGCCGGATACTGCTATTAAACTGGCCTAGCGTGGCAGTTTAAGGTTGTTCCAGATAGCAAGGCTCGGCTCAGCCTGGTTCAGGGTATAGAAGTGCAACCCTGGTGCGCCACCTTGTAACAAACGCTCACACATTTCGCTGATGACCTGCTCACCGAACGCCTGGATGCTCTTGACGTCGTCGCCGTAGGCTTCCAGTTGCTTGCGTACCCAGCGTGGGATCTCGGCACCGCAAGCGTCGGAGAAGCGCGCCAGCTTGCTGTAGTTGGTGATCGGCATGATGCCCGGCACGATTGGGATGTTCACACCCATCGCCCGTACACGTTCGACGAAGTAGAAGTAGCTGTCGGCGTTGAAGAAGTACTGGGTGATCGCGCTATTGGCGCCAGCGTTGGCCTTGCGCACGAAGTTTTGCAGATCGTCTTCGAAATTGCGCGCTTGAGGATGCATCTCCGGGTAAGCCGCCACTTCGATATGGAAGTGATCGCCGCTTTCTTCGCGGATGAAGCTCACCAGGTCATTGGCGTAGCGCAGCTCACCGCTGGCCATGCCCATGCCGGAGGGCAGGTCGCCACGCAGGGCGACAATGCGCTGGATGCCGGCAGCCTTGTATTGGGTCAGCAGGCCGCGCAGGTCGTCCTTGCTGTCGCCCACGCACGACAAGTGCGGAGCGGCGGGAACTTTGACTTCGCTTTCGAGCTGCAACACGGTGTTGATCGTGCGATCACGTGTCGAACCGCCGGCGCCGTAGGTGCAGGAGAAGAAATCAGGGTTGTAGCTGGCCAACTGCTTGGCAGTCGCCATCAGTTTTTCATGCCCAGCATCGGTCTTGGTCGGGAAGAACTCGAAGCTGTAGCGACGGTCTTGGGACATGGTCATACCCTTGGAAGCTCATAATTGCGCAATATGCACACCGTCGATGTGGGAGGGGGCTTGCCCCCGATAGCGGAGTGTCAGTTAGTAAATATATCGACTGACCCACCGCCATCGGGGGCAAGCCCCCTCCCACATTAGAAGCCCGCCCCCACTAGGAGAGCAGGCAGCAGGCATATCAGTAGCGGTAAGCGTGCGGCTTGAACGGACCTTCAACGGTCACGCCGATGTAGTCGGCCTGAGTCTTGGTCAGTTGAGTCACTACGCCGCCGAAGCCGCGGACCATTTCCAGGGCCACTTCTTCGTCGAGTTTCTTCGGCAGTACTTCCACGGTCAGGCGCTCTGCTTTCTGGGCAGGCGACAGGTCGGCGTATTTCTGGCCGAACAGGAAGATCTGGGCCAGTACCTGGTTGGCGAACGAGCCATCCATGATGCGGCTTGGGTGGCCAGTGGCGTTACCCAGGTTAACCAGACGGCCTTCAGCCAGCAGGATCAGGTAGTCGTCGTTCTGCGGGTCGAAATCGCCAGCACCGGTACGGTGAACCTTGTGCACCTGTGGCTTCACTTCTTCCCATGCCCAGTTCTTGCGCATGAAAGCGGTGTCGATTTCATTGTCAAAGTGGCCGATATTGCAGACAACGGCGCGCTTCTTCAGGGCTTTGAGCATGTTTGCGTCGCAAACATTCACGTTGCCGGTGGTGGTCACGATCAGGTCGATCTTGCCCAGCAGGGCCTTGTCGATGCTCGCTTCGGTGCCGTCGTTCTGGCCGTCGATGAACGGCGAAACCACTTCGAAACCGTCCATGCAGGCTTGCATGGCGCAGATCGGGTCAACTTCGGAGACCTTGACGATCATGCCTTCCTGACGCAGGGACTGGGACGAACCCTTGCCCACGTCACCGTAGCCGATCACCAGGGCTTGCTTGCCCGACAGCAGGTGGTCGGTGCCGCGCTTGATGGCGTCGTTCAGGCTGTGACGGCAGCCGTACTTGTTGTCGTTCTTGCTCTTGGTCACCGAGTCATTGACGTTGATGGCCGGGATTTTCAGCTCGCCCTTGGCCAGCATGTCCAGCAGGCGGTGTACGCCAGTGGTGGTTTCTTCGGTGACGCCGTGGACGCGGTCCAGGATCGCCGGGTATTTCTTGTGCAGCAACTCGGTCAGGTCGCCGCCGTCATCGAGGATCATGTTGGCATCCCAAGGCGCGCCATCTTTGAGGATGGTTTGCTCCAGGCACCACTCGTACTCTTCTTCGGTTTCGCCTTTCCAGGCGTAAACCGCGATACCGGCAGCAGCGATCGCAGCGGCGGCCTGGTCTTGAGTCGAGAAGATGTTGCAGGACGACCAACGCACTTCGGCACCCAGGGCAACCAGGGTTTCGATCAGTACGGCAGTCTGAATGGTCATGTGGATACAGCCGAGAATCTTCGCGCCCTTGAGCGGTTGCTCGCCGGCATACTTGCGACGCAGGCCCATCAGGGCTGGCATCTCGGATTCGGCGATAAAGGTTTCGCGACGGCCCCAGGCGGCGAGGGACATGTCGGCGACTTTGTAGTCGGTGAAATCTGCAGGCGTGTTGACAGCGCTCATGAAGAGCCTCCATTCGTAGTGTGCGAATGGGCGCCGTTGTGCGTTTAGTATCAGGCCAGGGGAATCAGGCCGGACAACGCCCCATCCGAGCCTGACAGGTTGAACCTGCTGCAGCGCCCCTCGGACAGGTGGCGGGAGAACGGTATCAATTGAAAATGACCGTTTTGAAACGGGGGCGATTATAGCCGTGTGCGCCAGACTTCCCAAGCCTTTCTGTCGGCGGCATGAAGATCGTTCATGGGCTTGATAGGCAATGGCTCATAGAGCTTGGGCCTGGGCTCTGCCATGATGTTGCCCATCATTCGGCAAGACGCTTTGGAGTGACCATGAACTTCCACACCCGCAAATGGGTAAAGCCCGAAGACCTCAACCCCAACGGCACCCTGTTCGGCGGTAGCCTGCTGCGCTGGATCGACGAAGAGGCAGCTATCTACGCCATCGTCCAACTGGGCAACCAACGGGTGGTGACCAAATACATTTCCGAAATCAACTTCGTCAGCGCGTCGCGCCAGGGCGACATTATCGAGTTGGGTATCACCGCCACCGAGTTCGGCCGCACCTCCATCACGCTGACCTGTGAAGTGCGCAACAAGATCACCCGCAAAAGCATCCTCACCGTGGAAAAAATGGTCTTCGTCAACCTCGGCGAAGACGGCCTGCCGGCCCCTCACGGCCGTACAGAGATCAAATACGTGAAAGACCAGTTCCAGGATGACAGCCTTCGTGAATAACACGGCAGCGCTTGGATTTTAGTTACCGGGTCATTCTGCGTGGATCTTTTTGTAGCGTGCTCATCACTCAGTCTCACACCCTGCAGTGAGAGGCTTGCGTATGAAAGTGTCCGGTTCCGTTCATCAGGTTCAGCCGCCGTTGCCTTGTCCTTTGGACCCAAGCAGTAGCACCTCGTTGGTCGAGGGTCTAGGGCCCCGTAAGTTGAGCCTCTATCGCGACAGTAGTGGCGCAGTGGAGGTGGTTTTGTCACCGCCTGCGCCTGGACACCTGGTGCTCAGCGGTGGCGGTGCCAAAGGTGTGGCCTTTTCCGGGATGACGCAGGCGCTTGAAGATGTCGGGAAAATGCAGGGTATCAAGGTGGTGTCCGGCTCATCCGCGGGGGCGATTTCTGGCGTATTGCTTGCCAGCGGAATAGGCGGCAAGGCGTTCGATAGCCTGCTGGATCGTATCGACCTGCCCGGTTTGCTCAACAGCCAAGACCCGGTAACAGCCTGGTTGCAAGATGCAAGTTCGACCCTTGGCAAGCTCGCCAAGCGACTGCCTGGTCCGGTTGGTAATATTTCCCAGCTCTTATTGACCATGATGCCGCGCCTGCAAAGCGAGGCACCCCTATTGGTAGAGATGATGCGCAATGAGTCGCGCAAATCAATTCTCGCCCATATCGCCGACACGCCCAGGGCCACCCGGCCAGCAGAACTCATGAAGATTGCCGACCGGCTCAGTGCCGGAGGGGCGCCCACCTTTCGCGATCTTGAGGTGTTGAATCGCGTTATCCCTGCAATCAAGCAACTCAATATCACCGGCACAGCTATGTTCGACGGTCGCCCGCAGTTGGTGGTGTTCAACGCCAACCTGACCCCAGACATGGACATCGCCCGCGCTGCCCATATTTCGGGTTCGTTGCCGATGCTGTTCAAGAGCCCGGTCGAGCAGGGCCAAGGATTTCAGGAGGGTTCAGAAGTTACGGCCTTTCGCGATGGTGGGCTGCTCCTCAATACCCCGGCTCCCAATGTCATTGACCGTTCGGCGCCAGAGAGCATCTGGAGCAGAGACGAGCCGCTGATCGTCCAATTCGAATCCGAAAAGCCTGCAACGCCGCAAAAAAGCGGTGGTTTTTTCAGTCATCTGGTCGACACCTTTACCGATACTCCGCACACGGCGGCCGAGGCTTATCAAGATGATCGGCTCAAAACACTCGCTGATCAGACCGTGACGTTGCCGCTGAACACCACAAAAGGTGACTTCCGCGGCCTGCTCAATGGCACCGTCAACTTCACCATGACCCCTGAACAGAAAAATTATCTGCAGGCGCTGGCGCGTCAAGCGGTAGCGGCCCATCTGGAAAGGCGTGACACAACACGTGAGCATCATCCGTTCGCCTCATTGGAAAGCGCGCTGTTGGCGATGGATGATGAACACATCACCCGTGTTCAGGGTCACTTGGAGAATGATCCGGCTGCCGGAGCCGTACTGAAGTTTCGCGAGGATGCTTACGAGGCGTTGGGGGTGCTGGACGGTGCGATTACGGATGCCAATCAATCTGCAGGAGCGCTTGCGCTCACGCCGAAGTTGGCATCGGCGCTACGTAACCTGGACGCACTTGCTCGTCGGCCCGAACAAGTCGAGTGGCTGGGGCAGCGCCTTAATGCCGGTGGGCAGCGTAACTTCCAGCAGCTTTTGCAGATGGGCGCCATGCAGGCATTGGTTAAAACGCCAATCTCCAAGGTCATGACCAGTGCTGTCGCCGAAATGCAGAGGCGTGATCTCGCGGTGAGGGCTGAGAACTTCACCCGTGAGGTCATTTACCCATCGCAGTACCGCCCGGGCCAGCCAGATGCCAATGTCGAGTTGTTGCAAGCGGCGGCGCGTGACTTGGCCAAAGCGACCACGCCGGCAGCATTCAACCGCGTGCTTGACGGCATTGTTCAAAATTACGGAGCACGCAATAAACCCTGGGGTAAGCCGGTCAATTCCACGACTGTGGAACAGGCCAGGGCCTGGCGTATTCCGGTTTAGTGACCTGGCCACTGAACAGCCATCGCTGGGGCGTGTCGTAGCTACAGGCACCCCTTGGACTCTGGACCATCATGGCCAAACACGAAGACGGCAAAACTCCCAACCTTTCGCAGGAAGAGCAGCAGGATGTGGACGATAACCAGCCACCCCGTGCAGCGGTGCTGCATGAAATCATCCGCACCCAGGGTGACCAGGAACTGGAGCGCAACGTGGCCGCCTTGTGGTGGTCGGCATTGGCCGCCGGGTTGACCATGGGCCTGTCGCTGATGGCCATGGGGCTGCTCAATTCACGCCTGCCCGAGGGTGAAGCATTCAAGGTGATTGCCAGCTTCGGCTACTGTGCGGGCTTTCTGGCGGTGATTCTTGCGCGCCAGCAACTGTTCACTGAAAACACTCTTACCGCCGTGCTGCCGGTCATGAGCAAGCCAACTCTGGCCAATGCCGGGCGTCTGCTTCGGCTGTGGTCAGTAGTGCTGGTCGGCAACCTCTGCGGCACCCTGTTGGTGGCCTATGTGATGCTGCACCTGCCGATCTTCGATACCAAGACCGACATGGCCTTCCTGGAGATCGGGCGCAAGATCATGGAAAACGACCCCGGTCAGATGTTCGCCAAGGGCATCATCTCCGGCTGGATGATCGCCACCATGGTGTGGATGATTCCATCGATGGAAAGCGCCAAGATGTGGATCATCATCCTGATCACCTACCTGATGGCGCTGGGGGATTTCACCCATATCGTGGTGGGTTCGGCAGAAGTGTCTTATCTGGTGTTTGCCGGCGAGCTGCCGTGGAAGGATTTCTGGCTGGTGTTTGCCGGCCCGACACTGGCCGGCAACATCATCGGGGGCAGCTTTATCTTTGCCTTGATCAGCCATGCGCAGATTCGCAGCGAAGGCAGCCTGCCGGGCAAGAAGGCTGCGGACCCAAGGCATCCGCAGCGTATCGACCAGGATCAGTGAGCGTCAGGCGTGGCTTGGGGCTCGTCCCGGGTCACGCGCTTGACCAGCTTGCCGATGCTCAACCCCTGCAACAGGATCGAGGACAGCACCACGATGTAGGTGATGCTCAGCAGCAAGTCGCGCTCCGGGCCCAGCGGCAGGGCCAACGCCAATGCCACCGAAACCCCGCCGCGCAAGCCGCCCCAGGTCAGGATGCGGATGGTCCCGCGCGGCACCGCGCGCCAGCGGCGCAGCAGCAGGATCGCCGGGGCTACGGTCAGCAAGCGCGAAAGCAGGATCGCCACTGCCAGCAAACTGGCCGCAAATACGTGCAGCCAATTGAACGGCAACAGCAGCAGTTCCATGCCGATCAGTGCAAACAGCAAGGCGTTGAGCATGTCGTCGAGCAACTCCCAAATTTTGCCATTCGCATTTTTTTGTCAGTTGCCTGTGTTGCCTGTAGACTAGGCATCTTAGCCAGCTGAGCACGGATTTCGTAAGTGACAATCGTCAAAAAAGGGTCACCCATCGAAACCTATCCCTTCCGAGCCCTGGCGCCTGAGGTGGTGGAGTTGTTTCAGCGCTGCGCTGAGCTTAGGAAGGTGCCGTCAACAACGACACTGAAGCTTCTCGAATGCTTTTGTGACATCACCAACCAGACCTTGTCTTTTTTGAAGCTCTCATCATCAGCGCTGACTGACATCGTTGCGGGTTTTCAAGGAGCGTTGTTTGAACAGGATTTGGTCGGTACGTCTGACGTGACGCGCGCGAAGATTTCCGTTTATCTACAAGATATTCTGC
Source organism: Pseudomonas sp. PB105 (assembly GCF_009764655.1). NCBI lineage: Bacteria > Pseudomonadati > Pseudomonadota > Gammaproteobacteria > Pseudomonadales > Pseudomonadaceae > Pseudomonas > Pseudomonas sp. PB105. The sequence goes on along the minus strand of NZ_RWIO01000093.1, from coordinate 75,006 downwards.
TCGAAGCACGTAATTACGTCCCTTCCATGCCGCCGACTGAATTTGGGAGCGGGCTAAGAAAAAAATATAATCCGAAGTGGAGAAAAATACTTCTTGGTGTTGACCTGGGTAAAGTCAAATATTGGACTGGATGGCCTGTAGAGAACCGTAAAGGCACCACTTTGTATTGTCACTTTGCCAATATGTATAACAGCCATGGTCATGATTTTACATATGGTCTGTATGAGCAGTTGCGATTCCATATTTCCGGGTATGGGACGACACAGTTGACTATGCCCAATAAGATGGCTGACTTCCTGAGTGAGAATAGTGATTCCTGGCCTGAGGACACGTTTAACGATTCGACAATGATTTATAATTTCTTCTGGGATTTCAGAAAGAGTTTTTTCATGAGTGGCGAGGCCCTAGGGCTGGATATCGACGCACAAATGAAAACCTGGAATAAATATATTGGGTTCGTCGAGAAGATATTTATTCTTCCAGGTGTATGGGTCGAGCCCTTGGGCGGAAAACTGCCTTTGGCACCTGCGAAGCGAATTGATGGTCAGTCGACTAACATTCGAACGAATGATGATGGTGCTGATGTAAAGGTAAAGCTCGTACTGGAAATACCGTTACATCTTACTGAGTCTGAAGCTATTGAAGTTTTATTCATTTCCATATCTAAGCGGCTGAAGATTATTGAGAGCTGGGCCACAGCGCAGATTGCTGATCTATATGGTAGGGTTCTTCGTCGTAAACAGCTCGCTGCGCAGGGCGAATTAGTAGACACGACTAAGCGTAAGAAGGGACACCTATTAATAATTCCCAATATTTGCTGCATTTTTGAGACGTACGGCTACGGAGAGCCTTACAGTCACTACGCTTCTTTATCAGTGGATACAAAAGATTCTCAGACGCCTGCTTATGATTTGGCTAGTTACATGGGGATGCCACTGGCCGGAAGCCTCATGCCATTTCAGCTCCTACTTATCCTAAGGCATCCGATAATTACGTCAGAGTTTCTGGTTGATTTCGATCTCTGGAATAAGCTGGGGCAGAGATCAGGATATGTATTGGATGGGGCGGTATATAAGCTGGTGGGGTACAAAGATCGTAAGGGGGCAGGAAGGTCTGAGCAGAAAATTACGCTAACCCCAGAAACTAAAGCTTTGGTCGACCAAATTATTGAGATTACTGCGCCCCTACGTGAGTATCTGAAGTCGCAGGGTAATCCCATATGGAGAAAATTGTTCATCACATGCGGTAACGCATTTTCTCCGCCAGTCAAGAGCACCCTAGCACCGTGGTCGAGGTCAACACTCAGACCTGGTACATACTTGAGAACTAATCTTTTAACTCAGTTTCGTCCTCACACAGAAATGCCCGAAGATGACCTCGTTAAGTTTTTGGAGATGGTGAGTGCATCTTCAGTGCGCGCATCCCGAGTCGCCGAGATATTTATTAAGACGCACAGCGCTGAAACTACCTCTCAGGCTTTAGGTCATGAGAGCTACGATCCTAATCTCATGGATCACTACCTCCCCAAAGTGATCATCGATTTCCTTCATGAGAGGCGCATGCGAGTATTCAATAAAATATTAATTTGTCATAGCCTTCAAGATAGCCCGTTTTTATTTCGGGCGAGTAATTTTTCAAGCGTGGCTGAATTAGATACTTTCCTAGTGAATCATGCTTTTGGGGATGTCCCTGCATATCTTCAAGATCCAGAGGGCCGCCATGAAAAGCTTGAGAACGACGGGACTGTATATGCGTTAGTGTCTGCAGATATTTTGAGCGTGCTGCTTTCGATAAAACAGGCTGTTGAGCAAGCGCCAACCAATCAGAAAGTTAATGCTAAGGCCGTGTACTGGGCGACCTACACAGGCTTTCTTGAGAGGGAGATCAGTAAGCATCGAGATGCAACTTATCGGAGCGAACTCTACAGGGCGTCATTAATAGCAAACGCAGAGTCTATGGAGAGATTTGTTTATGAATGCGCCCTCTAAACTTGGCTTCCTAAGTGAGCCTCGCTTGGCGCCGGCAGAAGCTTTTCGCAAAGCTTCCTGGCTGACCACTGATTTTAATGCTTCCGTCTGGCATGTGAATTTCAGCGGTGATCCCATCCCACTCAACTGGAAGGTCGCTCTAGACAACAATTCATACCTGACTGATGACGAGAATCTAGATCTATTGAATGGTCTCAAATATTCGCTCATTGGCGCCACGCGAAATAGCCTGGTTGAAATGGCTAACTCTCAATGTGTTGAGACATTAAGGCGGAAGTTTCACGCAGCTGTAGGTGTTATTGACTGTCTGCTAATACATTCACGTGCGCTTAAACTTTCAAGTGCAGGGTTGGCAGGTTTGTCTGAAGGCGATATAAAATGGATACTAAATAAGCTGTCTTCAGAATCTTCCGTGGCCGAAGCGCTGTATGATTGGTCAGGCAAATTGTGTGAGTATGCTCTAGCACTGTTGAATGAGATCCCGAGCGAGACGATTGCTTCCCTATTGGAAGCGAATCCGTCGATGTCAGAGATAAGTTCTACTCAGCTCGAGTCTAACGAGCTTGATATTACGGTTGATAATGTTCCACGTATTCGGGCCGCTTTATACTATAAAGGCCACTACGACGGACATAGAGGTGCTGGCTATACGGTAAACTCTGTACGTATCTCAAACGAAATTTACAAAAATACTATCCGTGGCAGCTTGGCCAAACCGAGGCATGAAATCCTTAGTTTTTATCCGCTTGGAGAATCCTATAAGCGTGAGATGGAGGGGGTCAAGGTTGTTTCTAGTTCGGGGAGTCTTATGGCTGAGTCCCAGTACAGGCTATTTTACAATTTCTTATATGGAATGGGGCTGCTTAAAGATCTTGGTATGCCAGGGCCTAGTGAGCGAGTCTTGGATCGAATTAAAGGTTACACGCCAGAGCTCGCCAAGCCTGGTCGTTTTGTGACAATCCCGTCTGGCACCATTTTTAAGTTATTCAAAGGTGCTGTCGAGTTTCATTACGAGCTGGGCCCGCTCGTGGTTGAGGGATTTTGCAGGTTGGCTCGATACTGTGATGAGCATGACAAGTCGCTTACAAGCCTAACAGATGAACAGGTTGTTTCAATTGTAGGAAGTGATTTGGAGCGTCACGGCGTAACGAAGCTGGGGCTTGGTTGTAGAAATACAAGTGATGTCGATGGCAGTGGTCTTGAAAATCGCAAGGGAGCGAAAGAGGACTATTTTGAGCGGCTCAGATCCAATGTAGGCTTGCTAGAACTTGTCTATGTTTATATTGGAGTTATTCAATTCGTTGTTGGTTTACTTATGGCTCGGCGAATCGACGAGCTTTTGCAGATCCCATCAGCACAAGCATTCGACTCCACGAATACATGGCTGATGTTTAAGAGAGAAAAGAGCACAGTAAATACGTATGGTCTCCGTAAGTATGATGCTAGGCCTATAGATCCTCTTGCTGTACAGATGCTTGCGCAATTAGTGCGGCTCCAAGAGGAGCTGATTAATGCGGGTTTCTCGGCTGAAGCTCCTACTATTTTCTCTGTTCCTTCTCTGCATGGAAGAAAGGTACTATATTCGGCCACGAAAACAAGCATGAGTACCTGCTTCGACTTCTTTTGTGATTATTTCGAGAGCGAAGTTAATGAGGTCGGTCTTCGGTATTACATCAGACAACACCAGTTGCGACGTGTAGCAGCTTTGTTGTTTTTTCACGCGTATGGGAAAGGACGCATAGATACACTGCGTTGGATTCTCGGGCATAACGATATCGAGCACGCATGGAGGTACATTACATCTGCTACAGATGGAGCATCCCTCCGTGGTGCGGAAGCTCAAATAATTGCTGAGAAATTCTTTTCTGGTGATGTGCATAATTATAAGTCATTACGTGCGTTGATGAAGGAGCAGTTTGGAACGGATGATCTTCGCCTTGTAGATCAAGAGTCCTTTTCAGAGCGCTTGGAACACTTGATGAGTAAAGGTATTGTAAGATTTGAACCCGTATTTGTTATTGGAACTAATGGCAAAGAAATGCAGGTTCTTGTTCACGTAAAGGGCGCATAGTCATGGGTAAGCCTAGATCAGAAATTCAAGTTCATAATGAATCAATCAAGGCGCGGCAGGTTCTGTTGGAAGATGTACTTTCCGATATAAAAAAATACGCCTTAAATGAGATTGTCATTGCTGCTCTAAAAAATCAGGGCGCTTTGGCTTCCCTTTCTTATAAATTCGATCTGGCTGGACAGCAATACGCGATTGACTCTACAAGTCTGAACACTCTCAAAAAGAAATCTGATGAACTGCTTGGTCATCACGGTTTTGCAGGGCTAGAGCGTCTTAGGGGGGTGGCTAAAGATGCAGTTGCTGCGTATGCCGGAAAGGACAGCAAACCCACCAAAAAGACCAAGTACGGGTTGGAGCAGATTAATAGCGAGTTGGAATGCGCAGTGGTCGCACTACGCCGCTCTAATTTCAGGTTGCTCCAAGGGCTTTCCGCTGCTATCTCAGGCATCAAAGAAACCAGGGATGGTTCTAGTGAGGCTGTTAGAAATAAAAGCGCCAGCGAAGCTATAAATGCACTGCTGGCAATAGTCTCGCTTAATGAGTCTCCTTTTGATGTGATCCCGTCTCACGAGAATATCCAATCTTTAAAGGTGGTGCGGGGTGAGTAATTTCCCTGAGCGTAAGCTTTATTCAGTGATTCCTGAGCTTGAGTTGTTTGACCACAACGCACTGGGGAAGCTTGTGACTAGGGATGCGAGCAACCTGACATTCATCAATTGGCCAAACGGGGCGCCCTGTTTTAGCGCGAATCTGTACATGCTGTCCCTTACGGTTCGGCCCAATAGGATGAAGCGTAAGGGGTTAGCCCGTGCGGGCAGAAAAGGTGGGACGATTGGTGAATACGCTCAGAAAATCAGTCAACTGGTGAGATTCTGTTATGCTTCAAATATTGATTTTATAGATCTATCAGATAATGATTTTACGCGTTTTATTCATCATCTAGGGACGGAAGTTGACCCCAAAAATCTTCGTGAGAAGAGGAAAGCCACACTCACGGTTGTAGACGTTGGGACTGTATGCATAGACTTCCTGAAGTACATTGGCGGGCTTTATGAGCAGCCCAATTTCGTCGCGACTGGAGGGCGAATAAAAGTTACTGAAAATGTTACGGTGAAGAAAGATAAGCGTGGTCGTGATTATGCTGTGCATAGCGTGTGGCATCACGCATTTCCACCTGGTGGTAGGAGGCACGAGCGGAATGCAATTCCAGCTGTTCATATCGACCAGCTCAGGAAAGCTGTTGATGAAATGGGTGGCTCGCGTTTCATCAAGATTCGACGGCATGCATTTATCTCAACTTTGGAAAACTCTGGAGCTAGGCTGTCAGAGGTGGCGAGTCTTAAAGTAGTAGATGTCCTGGCCGCGTATAAAATGAAACATCCTATGCTAAGGTTTATCACGCTAAAGGGTGACGATAATGAGGAAAGAGAAGTACCCGTAAATAAGATGTTTCTCAATGAGCTGGTATCATACATTGAGTTTCACAGGGATAAAATTGTAAGAAATAAATTTTCCAGTTTTAAAGATCATGGTTTCGTCTTTGTATCATCATCAACCGGAACTCCGATTTCAGAAACCTCCCTGGGCAACGAGATCGGTTCAGTGCGCAGGTTTGCTGGTATCGAGGAGCAGGCCTGCGCACACATGTTTCGCCACTCGTTTATCACGAATTTAGTAATGGAGTTCGTGCAGCGGGATAGATATAGGCGTGCCGGAGATTTTGAAGTCAGGTTGCTTTCTGATGAGAGCTATCTTGAGGAAGTTAAGATGTATACCGGTCAGAAATCAGTTGCGACTGTCATGGGCTATGTGCATGCGGCATTCAAGCAGATTGAGGGATATAGCACTACAGTTAGCAATGTTTTCCTAATGCGAGCCATGGAGCAGTTCGATAAATACTCTCGCAAACTCCGGGCTCAGCTCGGCTCTACCCTTACAATTCAAGAGTATAACGTAGAGATGGAGAAGCTTGAGACTTTAAGGGATGATGACTTTGCACGTGAGCTTGCGAGAGAGAAAACGGTCAAAGGAATCGCTCCGATTCTGCCTGGCCACGAATGATTCGATGAATTCTGGGACGAGTGTTGAGATACCATTGTTCATTACCAATGGATTCAAGCCTTAGGCTGTAGGTCAGGAGAACGTTTTGCTGCTGCTTTCACGCCTCTGGAACCTTATCAGCCCCGACCGCCGCCCAGAGTGGGAGAAAGCGCGTGAACGCGAGTTCATCCGGGTGGCGAACTCCTTGAACACCCTCAAGGTGACACCAGAGGGCGGAATGTCCATCGATCCTGAAGAACTCCGCGATCAGATAATCGCCTCACGTGAGCAACTCAAGCATCTCGTCCACACACCTGGTGCGCCTGGCAGGTCATTAAAAGCAGCGGTACACGTCACGGTGGATCAGGAAGAGAGTCCTACCTTAGAGGCTCCGGTGAGCGCATTGGACTGTATGGAGGTGGTAGTTTGGCGTCGGCTCTCTAGTGGCGCTGCTGTGCGCTACGTGTGCCTCCAGTCTACAAGTACGGGGCGATTCGCTGTCGCTACAGCCAGTCTGTTCACAGAAGCGATAGAGAGTCTCCCGACTTGGGTCGACGGCAATACCAACAGGCAAATCGCGAATGCCCTACAGCTCGGTAAGCTCCACTGGTACGCGACTGTGAGCGAGGCTATGGATGCATGGAATGCGGAGCTCTGATGACCCTGAGTTTTCGGTCACGGCGTGCCCCTGCGGGTAGCGGCTGTCGTGAACCGAGCCTTGGCAAAGCCTGCGTCTCGGCCCTTCGGGCTTTCATCCCGCACGCCTGCGCGCTCCGCTTGCGGTATGCAGAGATCAGTTCCTCCCTGGACAGTGCCTGTAGCTCGCACATTCTGATCCATTGAAAAGTCAAACGTGAGTCTGGCACTGGCTTTCTGAAGGGATAAACGCCCAGATTGGATGCAGGCTGAGAAAAGGGCATTCACCAGTGCGGTGAACAGCTTGATAGGAGTGAACCCGACCGAGGGCGATGCCCTGAAGCCGGGTTTATTCGGATTAAGCGAGCACAGCAGCGGGTTCCGCCGTATCGTCACCGCCTCCCTGTGCCGCTAGATCAGGCGAAACCAGACCTTGGGAGGAAGGGGCATAAGGGTAAAAAGCTTCAAACTTGTCATACGGGAAGAGTGACTGAATTTTGTACACGGCGTTTGTAAGAAACTGAGTCTTCTCTATATCGGCGTAATCACCGCTGTACCTTCCAGAGAAGAAGTTGACCTCCCAATAGCCAGCCTTTGGCCGTATTTCTCCCGCAATCCGAGCGGCCTGCATCCCAGTCATACTTGGGTGACCGAGCTCATCAGGTTTTGGAATGTCCTCAGCGACGAATAACACGCCGTCCTTACCTATGGCCCAGATAAGCTTACTCTCAGAGGATGGGTCGTTAGCCACTGAATCGGCCACTTTCTTGTAGGCCTCGTGAACATCAACCAAACGGATTTGTTGCGGATCCCAGAATTTTTTCGCGGTCTTGTTGGTGCCTTTTCCGTTCCGCGAGACCTCGTTCTCTTTAATGTGGTTGGGCGCACGCAATGTCCCATACATGCTATTGAGATGACTTTCGTAGTCATCTCGGCGCTGCTTCACAGCCCTGGTGAACGCCGGGAAGAAGTGCTGATCATCTAGACCGGCGATCTGGCTCTCCTGCCCCTTGAAGCCGGCCAGCATCGCATCTGCATAAATTGGGTCATGAATGTAAATGCCAGATACAGCGTTGCCCAAGGGAATGTCAGTCGCATCCAAGAACACCTGGAAAGCACACTCGGAATCCCAGTAGACATCAATTTGCCACTGTAAGCGTGCGAGGCTGCCAGTCAAGAAACTGAGTTTTTCCTTACGCCAGCGAATCATTCTCTCTTCATCGAGGGTGTAAGTACCCAACACGTCATTGACCTTGCGGTGGGTGTAATGTTTACGGACATCGTCTCGCGCTTGAGCAATCGATGCCAGTTTGATCTCGTACCTGACCGAAGGAACCGGGATCTCAAGCAGAGGACACATTTCATCTTCCAGGTATCCCAATACCTGATCACGAATACGCTCTGCTGTGCCATGAGCGAACTTGAAGTCGATGCGCGTCTTTCTATCTGCCGGGATGATCGAGATATCTGGAACAATAATCTCATGGGGAGCCACCCAGTTAGTGGCATCCGGTTCTCGAATGGACATCGCCAGCCCCCAACGACCTTTTACGGCCTCAGGAGTGGATTCCCCGAAAAATTCGTCAAGCATGACCATTTCTGCTCGTGCGTACGGCCCGAGTCGGTCGTCATGAACGTATACCCATTTCGAATCACCCCGGAAGTCATAACCAAGGGCGGTAATTGCGTGCCCAGCTTTGACGTACTCACCAGCTTCGTTGGGTTCCACGCCGTATACTTTTCCCGTCAAAATGACGGGCAGGTTGCTATTAATGTGAGCAACGAGGGACTCTCGGAAAGATTCAGGAGTTGATTCCTCAAGGCTATTGTTGTGATATCGCAGCCCCTCAATATCAAGCGTTCGCTGGATCTGCTTATTGGTAAGCTCTTTATTTGGGAATCCATTACTGGAACCGTCCACAAAATTCAGGGCGGCGGTGGTGATCTCACTGCAGGATTTAATGTCCTTAACACTACGACCAGGCGAACTGTGCAACGCTGTCCAAATGGCGGTGGTAGCACACGCGGCAACCACCTTGTCCTGTTCTTGGAATGCAATTGAGTCGATTGTCAGCTTGATGCCAAAGAGATTCACATCATAAGGCTTGTCAATTTTCTTCTTGCCCACACCTCGGTCACCACTGACACGAAGGCAGGTTTTCCCCACGAATGTCCTGGTGAGAGGTTTGATAACCATGAAACCGAGGTAGTGCGACTGGAGTTGCTCTAGAGTTTTTACAGCATTGTCATCCTCAGCATCATCTAACATTTCTCCCACGTCACCCGCCAGTAGAGCGTCGAGCCGCTTGTGAGTCAGATCGCAACTGAAGAAGTGAAGCCGAGCGCACTTGTAGCCATCGTTGCCGAAACGCCCCAGGTAAAAACGCGAGTAGTCCTCGAGGAAGTCTCGGTCGATGTATTCGTGCTCAAGCAGGATGCTTCCTACCGTCTTCTTACCCTTCGGAATCTCGGGCATGAAGGACTTCAAGTAGTTATAGATGTACTTGATCTGAGGTTTTTTGAAGATGTCAGCGTGATCATAGCCGTATGGCTCATGAATCAACGCTGCCATCGTCGCCTCTTCGAAGCTGGTGATGAGGTATGGAGTCATTGTGATCGCGCAAAAAAAAGCAGCCCATTAGGCTGCTTTCGGATGAAGGGATTTATTAGAGGCTGCAGGTCTTGGCAAGCAGCGTCGCAGTGACTTCTTGTTTAGCGAATTCACGTGCCAGACGGTGGTTAGTCGCGGCCATGCGATCACGAGCCGCCTTTAGGCTGGCTTCATGAGAACCGTTACGGTTACGGGCCTCTTCGATCATACGCTCAAGAGTCATAGCTCCATCCTCTAAGAATTTTGTTCCACGGTGCATCAACGAATTCCAATGCGCGACCACTGCTTTCAATGGAAAAAAACGTAATACTGCCTCGCTAGCAAAAGCGGTGCGGATTATCGAGCTCGTTCACCAAGCTTCACAAGCAGTACCTGCCGTCAGCCGACAAGCGGCTTTACGACTATAGTTCAGACTTGGCGAAAGCCCCCAAGGTTCAATAAACAAGCAGCCTCAGAACTCGGCAAACGGCAGCCCCGTCACAGCTCCGCTTCTCAGGAACGCCATTAAGGCTCTTCTCCTGCTAGTCGTTACCATAGCGACTAAAACCTCCATCAGGGAGGTGGCCAAGCTGGGCGAAAAATCGTTGATAACCGAGTATGGCATATGGCAATCACCCACTTAAAGTGTATTTTGCCGTTATTTTCGCCCCGTTATAGGGCGCCGGAGCGACGTTTTTTGAGTCTTCCATGCTCCCAGTCAGCGTTTGCTCGTCTGAATGGAAAGGATAGCCGACTAAAGGCTCAGTTATGCGTCGGCCCCCATGGGCCCCACGATGGCGGATTCTTAACGATGTCGATTGAGGTGCTGAGCTCGTCCTGCATGTGTTCAAAAACTCTGTCGAGACTTGGATGAGCTTTCGACTCTCGCAGGGCATTCACTAACGCCAATAGCTCACGCCCTTGAGCCACCGGCATTTGGATGTCGCAATACACGGTGTCATCGCTGTCTCGTTCCACGTCTATTCTCCGTCTGCATCAATCCAGCTTGGGCTTACTTCTGGCAGTTCTGTGTGCCTCGAGGTGCTGCATCTCTGATTCCCAACAAGCCAGGAATTTATACCAGTCCGCAGCGTAAGGCCCATCTAACAATCTGGTCGACCCGATACTCGCCTGATTGAAGCGCTCCCTCCAGGGCTGGGGGATAGTCTGCTCCAAAATGATGTCGATTCCGGAGTTGTGATGCTGCAGCGTGACACAATCCCGAAGCTGGTTGAGATCAAGTGCCTTGTCAGCATTGGGGGAGTATTTCCGTTCTTGAAGGTCAAGGTCATCAAGGATGGATAAGGCATCGAACGCCTTCGAATCGCCTGGAGATATGTGCGCAAGTATCCACAAAGCCTTTCGTCTCTTGGCCTCCAGTTCGCGCAGTTCATCGTCGGGCATTTGAGTTACCTCTTGTTGGCGTTGATGGCGTGCCGCCTGCGGCGTCAGGCTGCCGTAAATCGAGCCCCGCCAAGGCGTGTCTCGACCCTGCGGGCTCGCATCCCTCACGCCTGCGCGCTCCGCTTGCTTGGTGTTTGCGTCTCTGTGAAACATAGATCGTAACGCACCCTCCCTCGTGACTCGCAGCGGAGCATCGCTATTCAGAGCGTTCTGTTATCGTTCTAAAAGTAATTTAGTCGCTCTTAGCCATCAGCCTTCTGGGGAGCCGAGAATGGACACGACTCGACGCGTACCAGGCAGAGCCTACCAAACGGTTCGCGATCCCGAGCGTCTGCTCATTGAAGAGCGCGCCGAAGCTCTATCTGCTGCAGGCTACCCGCTGCCAGATGATGATCCGGCTATGTACGCTGAGCAATTGTTGAAAGAGGCCAGAGCGACACGACGACTACCGTGTTCAGATATTTGTCTTTCGTCCTGTGGGTCACAAGGTACTGACAACTAGGAAGTTAAGAGCTACCGCCCCTCATTTTTATCATCAAGGAAGAAAATGAAATACTCATTGCTTGAAGGCGCTCGTGTAGAGGCCACTCCAAAAGCACGTGGTGTTTGCAGTTTTTGTGGTTCCCAGACTGTCGCTAAATGCGGGAACCATGTCGTCTGGCATTGGGCTCATAAACGTTTGGACAATTGCGATCCGTGGTGGGAAACGGAAACGGCATGGCATCGCGATTGGAAGAATATGTTCCCAACCGAGTGGCAGGAAGTTGTGTTGCAAGCGTCCTCAGGGGAGAGACATATAGCAGATGTCCGAACGCCTTCAGGGATGGTTATTGAGTTTCAGAGATCGACGATACATCCTGAAGAGGTAATCGCGAGGCAAAACTACTATCAAAATATGATCTGGGTGATCGATGGCACGCGGACTGAGTTCGACAGGTACAACTTCAGAATGGGTTTGTCGAAAGTGTCGGAGAATGGACTGGCTTCATTTAGCTGGCATTCCCGCAGCAAGCTTTTTGCTCGCTGGTGGGTTTCCAAACCCGTGTTCATCGACTTCGGCCCCGATTTCGGTATATGGCGCGTCTTAAGATTCGATCCGACTCAAAAACGTGGAGTGGTGGCTTACACTCACAAGGAAAAGCTGGTCGAATGGATCACCAACGGCACCACCGATTTTAGCTTCAATGGAGGCCCGGCCTCTGATAAATCCGGTACGGCGGGTCAATAAAAACCGACCAAGTGTCTAGCGGGCATCTCTGTCCTTCGGGCTTCTTGCTGTTCTAGCTTGCAAATCAAACACCTTGAGACTACTTAGGGACGGGACGCTCATAAGGTGCTCTCAGGGTATGCCTATACCCGCAAGACACTTGCTGACTCATCATCGAGCTATGCTGGGTCGACATCAAGGAGTCCATGTAGATGCCCAGTGAATACTCGCTATCAGATGTGCTGGAAAGGATGTACCAAAACCAGCTGGCCCTTGAGGCTGCGCTCATGGAGCTGACCCTCCAGGTGGAAGCCCAGGGACATGCGGAAGTCGGCGACAACGTCCGTGGTGCGCTTTACACAATTGGTGAGAACGCTGGTCATATCAAACAGGGGCTGGCCCGGCTCAAAACACTCCCATGAACCAGCCGCTTTTCGATTTTGATCTCAAACGCGTTTCCCGCACGCACTACATCACTGGCAAAGCTGCGATCAATTTTCCAGATCCAGGTAGTACAACGGGAGGATGGCATTTCCTGTCTTACTTCGACCGAAAATCCGGCGTGGCCAAGGTGTCCTTGGCAGGTATTCATTATCCAGATACGACCGATTTCTTTGGAGACGCTGGACTCATCGACGTAACCGACGAGCTTGCGATGAGAGGCTGGTCAGAAGACGGCAAAAGGCTGTTCATGGCGGATCACTACCGTGCCGCAGCAGACATGATTATTAAGTGGGCGGTAGGTGACGCCAAACGCTGCAACGTCGAAATCGCTGATTGGTTCCCTTCAACATGCGAAAGGCAGGGATTGTTGGTGATGTTGGATTTAGGGAAACCGGTGCTTTTACGTAGAGGAAGGTTGCAAAAAATGGAAGCTTGGCTTCGCTCGCAATGACCACCGCAAGTCTGCGTGTCTGTTCCTTCTTCCGAATGCCCTCTGAACAACTGCTTTTGTTGAGCACCGCTTCCCAAGCCTTGCAGCAAGGAGTAGCGTAGCGATTACTACATATCGAGTAGATATTCCTACATGAAAAATTGGCTCGCATTGATCCTTGGCTTACCCACCGCCAACGCCACCGAGCGCATGCGAGCCTGGCGTGCCTTGAAAGCTTCAGGTGCCGCTGTACTCCGTGACGGTGTTTACCTGCTCCCTGATACCAGCGCTTGCCGCGAAGCTCTGACTTCTGTCGAACGAGACATATTGGCCATCAATGGCACCGCCTACCTCCTGCCTGTAGTTGATCCCAACGGTGAGCGCTTTATCGAGTTTTTCGACCGCAAGGATGACTACACCAAACTTGGTGGAGAGATCGAAGGCTGCCGTGAGCAGTTGAATGCTGAAAATGCGCTGGCGACGACCAAACAAATCCGCAAGCTGCGCAAAGCCTACGATCAGATAGCGAGCATCGATTACTTCCCAGGTGAACCAAAGCACCAGATTGATGCGGCTCTACAGGAGTTAGAGACGGCAGTCAGTAGAGCCCTGTCGCCGGATGAGCCGCACAGCAGTAATCAACCGATATCGGTACTCAATCTCAGCGATTATCAGGGCCGTATCTGGGCAACGCGTAAACGTCCCTGGGTCGACCGGCTCGCCTGTGCCTGGTTGATCCGCCGCTTCATCGACCCGCAAGCTCAGATCGTCTGGCTGAACACTCCACAGGACTGCCCAGTCAACGCCTTGGGGTTTGATTTTGATGACGCAACCTTCAGCCATGTTGGTAACCGCGTCACCTTTGAAACCCTACAGGCCAGTTTTCAAATCCAGATACAAGGTCTAGGTCGCATTGCTGCCCTTGTGCATTACCTCGATGTTGGCGGTATTCAGCCGGTGGAGGCTGCCGGGATTGAGCGGGTGCTTGCTGGGCTGCGAGAGACCATTTCCGACGACGACCAACTTCTGGCTGCCGCGAGCGCCATCTTCGACGGCCTGCTCGCCGGGTTTGTGAAAGAGGAGCAACCCAATGAGTAAAGTTATGGCACCAGAGGTTGAAGCGAATCCGTTGAGGCCTGAACAGATTAGTCTGCGTGAGGCGTTCTGGTTCTGGTTGAAGCTCGGTTTCATTAGCTTCGGCGGGCCTGCGGGCCAGATCTCGATCATGCATCAGGAGTTGGTGGAGCGGCGACGCTGGATTTCAGAACGCAGATTTCTACATGCCCTCAATTACTGCATGTTGTTGCCAGGGCCCGAGGCTCAGCAATTGGCGACTTACATTGGTTGGCTGATGCATCGAACGTGGGGAGGCGTGATCGCCGGCGCGCTGTTTGTACTGCCCTCACTATTCATCCTGATCGCGCTGTCGTGGATGTACATCGCGTTCGGCGAAGTACCCGTGGTAGCCGGACTTTTCTACGGCATCAAGCCCGCCGTGACGGCCATCGTGGTGCAGGCGGCGCATAGAATCGGCTCTCGGGCACTGAAGAATAATTGGCTGTGGGCGATAGCAGCGGCTTCATTTGCCGCCATCTTTGCATTCAATGTTCCGTTCCCGCTGATCGTCTTAGGGGCAGCGTTGATTGGCTATTTCGGGGGGCGAATGGCACCCGAAAAATTCAGAGCCGGTGGCCATAGCGCCGCCAAAAAATCCTTCGGCCCGGCCTTAATCGATGACGACACGCCGTCCCCCGAACATGCTCGGTTCAGCTGGTTGAAATTGGCCTCACTCGCACTGATTAGTGCCGTGCTATGGGCTTTGCCGATGGGTGTTTTGACCGCGCTCTTTGGGTGGGAAGGAACCCTGACCCAGATGAGCTGGTTCTTTACCAAAGCTGCATTGCTGACCTTCGGCGGGGCTTATGCCGTACTGCCGTATGTCTATCAAGGCGCAGTCGGTCACTATGGCTGGCTAACCCCGACACAGATGATCGACGGCCTTGCGCTGGGGGAAACCACGCCAGGGCCGCTGATCATGGTGGTGGCTTTCGTCGGCTTCGTCGGGGCCTATGTCTCGCAAGTGTTCGGGGCTGATCAGGTGTTTCTGGCCGGAGCTGTCGCAGCTGCCCTGGTGACCTGGTTCACCTTCTTACCTTCGTTCCTGTTCATCCTTGCGGGTGGCCCTCTGGTTGAGTCGACCCACAACGAACTCAAGTTCACTGCACCGCTTACCGCCATCACCGCCGCCGTAGTTGGGGTGATCCTCAATCTGGCGTGCTTCTTCGGGTATCACGTGCTTTGGCCGAAAGGCTTCAGCGGTAACCTCGACTGGCCCTCTGCATTGATCGCCATCGCAGCCGCAATAGCATTGTTCCGCTTCAAGCGCGGCGTCATTCAGGTACTGATGGCCTGTGCGCTCGCTGGTCTGGCAGTACATCTGTTGCGCTAGCGATCACGAGCGGATTAAACAGCGTCCGTCAGACACCCAGAGATCTGAAGTGACCAGCTCACACCAAAGCCCAGCCTGACGCTGGGCTTTGGCCATTTAATGGCAGTGGTAGTCGTTGGTTTTATGGTTGCGATGGCAACCTTTTGAATCAGTACCGCCGCTGTGTGCGAAGGCAGCAACGGACGTAATCGAAAGTAAAGCGGCGATCAAAATGGCGGACAGTTTCATCAGGGCTTGCTCCTTGCTCATATTTTATATCCGTGAGAGGTCTCACGCCCGGCAGCGTATGGCTAAGTGCCTTCACTGAGCAAGCTACTTCTCCGGAGACTCGATCAAAGGTCGAATGCTTATTTCTTGAGCTACTTCTGGCTCTGGTTTAGGATGAATTCATATCCCCCTAGGGGGGATATGAATTCATCTGAAAACGAGAAACTCGTAGTTCTTTTATCTTCGGGAAATCTCAGTAACCAGATAGTCGTACGCGCTTCCTTTTGAGATTTCTCATGCTGAAAATCCTAGCCAACCGAACCTATCGCCATCTTTTCCTGGCTCAGGTGATTGCACTCTTAGGGACTGGCCTTGCCACCGTCGCGCTCGGTTTACTGGCGTTCGATCTAGCAGGCGCCCAAGCAGGTGCCGTTCTCGGCACGGCGTTGGCTATAAAAATGACGGCCTATATTGGCGTAGCGCCCATTGCAGCGGCTTTTGCAGAGCGCCTGCCTCGCAGAGCCATGCTGGTCTCGCTGGATCTGGTGCGGGCGCTGGTCGCGCTTGCTCTCCCGTTTGTGACCGAGGTTTGGCAAATCTACGTGCTGATTTTCGTCCTTCAGTCCGCATCGGCAGCGTTCACTCCAACGTTCCAAGCGACCATTCCAGACATCCTGCCGGATGAAGACGACTACACCCGTGCCTTGTCGCTATCGCGTCTGGCTTACGATCTCGAAAGTGTCGCGAGCCCGATGCTCGCTGCCGCGCTCCTGACGGTGATCAGCTTCCACAGCCTTTTCGCCGGCACGGTCATCGGCTTCCTCGCTTCTGCCGCCCTAGTCGCCACGGTGTTGTTGCCAAAGGCGAAGCAAGTACCACGACGCAGCATCTATGAACGAACTACTCGTGGCATGCGCATATTCCTAGCGACGCCCCGCCTGCGAGGGCTGCTGGCTCTCAACCTGACGGTAGCGGCTGCCAGTGCCATGGTCATCGTCAATACCGTGGTGATGGTTCAGTCGCGCTTCGCTCTGCCTCAAAGCTCAACGGCATTGGCGCTGGCTGCGTTTGGTGGTGGTTCCATGATCTCGGCCCTGGTCTTGCCTCGCCTGCTGAAAAACATCAAAGACCGAACGGCCATGTTGTTTGGCGGAGGAATACTGGTCGTAGGCTTGGCCGTCGGCATCAACCTGACCACCTACAACTTCCTGCTGCCGCTGTGGATGGTGCTCGGGGTGGGCTATTCGCTGGCCCAGACTCCGAGCGGTCGCCTGTTGCGTCGCTCGGCACATGCCGAAGATCGCCCGGCGTTGTTTGCCGCCCAATTTGCGCTGTCCCATGCTTGCTGGTTGATTACTTATCCACTGGCGGGATGGCTGGGAGCCAACATCAGCCTCACGGCGTCGTTTGTTGGCCTCGCCGTGGTGGCAGGCAGTGCACTACTGGTCAGCATCGTGATCTGGCGCCCAGCTCATGATCAGGAGTCGATCAAACACACCCATGAGAATCTGCCGGGCGATCACGCACACATCGACGGCCAGGACGGTGTGGATCACGAACATCCATACGTGATCGATGATCAGCATCGCCGATGGCCCAACAGATGATCGTGAGTTCCTAGGGCTTGCTAAAGCTGGTGACCGGTATTCAGACCAGCAACCGTAGCGCTTGCAAAGCGGCAAGGTGGCCCGGATAGAACCAATATCCCCATTGCCGCACCGGCCAGACCTTGAAGGTGAAGGTCTGACGCAGTAGCCAGAGTCCTATCAGCGGCGCCGCGAACGCGGTGCTCAACGCCACCATTGAATAGACTTCCAAGTCCAGCGCCCTGGTTACGATGCTACTTCGAGTATTGCTCATCAGGCATAGAGCCGCTGGCAGCAGCCAAAGAACACCGGGGCCTTTGATTGCTATTAAGACAGCCGCTGGAACAAGTGCACCGTAGAATCCGTACATAAGTGGATCATCCAGCACGTAGGCAATCGCGGCGGCCAATAATGCCATAGCGCTGCTCAATAGGGTGCGATGTTGCCATCCCCAGGCAATCACCAGCCCCAATGCCAGCGTCACCAACACATTGAATGATCCTGAGGTGCTGATGTAGCGGTAAGGCACTTCTGATATGACGGCGAACAAGAGCATCAACGCAAGGTATCGAACGTTCGCAGTAGTCAGCAATTCCCCCTGTTTAGAGCGTGCCACGTTTGCCGCAATGGCGACACAGAACAGCGGGAATGAAAGCCTTCCTGGAATGAACAGGTTGCTCATTTCCGGCCAGACCAATCGTAAGTGATCGATAACCATGGTGAGCATTGCCAGCCATTTGATCAGATCCAGGCTGGCGTTTCGGCTCTTGAGTGAAGAAGGCGGATTTGTATGAGCAGTCGTCATGTCCATCCCAAAGTGACGGCGGTCAGCACGAGATAACGCATCCCCTTGGCCAGGGTGACAATCAACAGGAAACTCCAGAGCGGCTCGCGCATGACTCCAGCGACGACTGTCAGCGGGTCGCCAATGATGGGCACCCAGCTCAATAACAGTGACCAGCGCCCGTAGCGCAGATAGGACTGCTGGGCTTTTTCTAACTTGCTCTCGCTCACGGGGAACCAGCGCTTGTGGCGGAATCGCTCAACGGAACGGCCCAGAAGCCAGTTCAGTGCGGAGCCAAGCACATTGCCAACAGTGGCTACCGCCAATAGCGTAGAAACGACGTACCGGTCGGAGAGCAACATCCCGACCAGCACGGCTTCAGACTGCATTGGCAATAACGTCGCGGCACCGAATGCCGCCACGAACAGACCAATGTAGCTCGTAAGTTCAAGCACGAAAGACTTGCCTCAAGCGTTCAGGCCGATCCAGCCATGGAAACCCACGTACAGACCAACACAAATGATCAGCACGCTGGACAGGTACGGAGCACGACGAGCCACGGTGCCCAGCCAAGGCCAACGGTTGGAGGCCTGCTTAGCACCAATTGCCGCCGCAGCACCTACAGTGACCAAGGTGAGCGCCAATCCGATGCTGAAACACAGGACAAGCATGCCTCCCAGCGCAACTTCTTTAACCTGAAGACATAGCAACAGAACGGTGATGGCTGCCGGACAAGGAATCAGACCGCCAGTCAGGCCGAACATAACGATCTGGCCCGTAGTGACCTCGCGATTGGTGAAGCGCTTGCGGATATCGCTGGCATGCGCACGTTCATGCGCATCCTGGTAGCCATCATTCGACAACTCTAAGCCTTCCAATTCGGAATGAGCATGCCCGTGATCGTGTTCCTGATACTGGAGATCGTAATCATGGGAGTGATCTGCATGTCCAAGACTCAAGCGAGCACTGAACTCATGTGGTTCCGGAATATCGACCGTCGACTCCAGGAAGCCGTCGCGCTCAACGAAAGAGAACGATTGGCTGCTACCGTCGGGACGAGTAGTCATCAGGCGAACATCTGAGGCAGCCCAAGCGTGCCCGGTCAGTGTCTTCAGGCGCCAGTGCGGTGGCATGCCTTCCTCGAAGATCGACAGCTCGATGCGGCCATGGCCGGTATCGATTCGATGGGTCTCGTCATGATGACCATGGTCGTGCTCGCCGTGGTGATGATCATCACCTTGCTCGAACTTGAACATCTGCTCGCCGCGCCAAGTACGCCAGAGCATCCATAGCGCAATCACGATAATCAGTGCAGAAGAGGCAAGCTGGAAGTACGGCTCAGTGGTTTGCGCATCCAGGCCTTTGCCCAGGTACATGCCGCCGATGGCGACCAACCACACCACTGCGGTATGCGACAACGTCGCGGCCAAACCTAACAAAACAGCCTGTTTGACCGAGCCACGGATGGCCACGATGAAGGCCGCCATCATGGTTTTGGAATGTCCCGGCTCCAGGCCATGCAAGGCGCCGAGCAGGATCGCGCTCGGGAAATACAGCCAGGCGTGAGCCCCGCCTTGTTGCAGCAGTTCAGCAAAATTGGGCATGACAGACCTAGAGGTACTTGGTGATTTGCTTGAAAGCTTCCAGTGGTGCGCGTTCGCCATTGCCTAGCGCCGAAACGGTGTCCTCCAGGCAGTGATCAATGTGATCCTGGATGAGCGTACGTTTGGCCTGGCACACTGCTTTTTCAACCGCATGCAGCTGCTGGGCGATGTCCACGCACTCACGACCCTCTTCGATCATGGTGATGATGCCGCGTAAATGCCCATCCGCCCGTTTGAGACGTTTGATGATCGCCTCATGACTTTGGTGGGTGTGGGGATGGCTGTGTTCGTGTTCGTGCTCACTCATGACTTGAGCCTCAGGCCTCAATGAATTACGCTGGCATCCTATCCCCCCTAGGGGGATCCGGTCAAACGCGTAAAAGCCCTATAAACCGAGTTGAAACCCTAACGCCATGTTCAGCAGAACACTGACAACTACGGTGGTAATCGCGCTTGCTCTCGCCATATTGGTGGCTTGGGCCGGGCATACCTATTCGTTATCAGTGGCGTCGAAACAGCCAGCCTGGGAGATCACGCAAGACGCCCATCACTCCCACGGCGAAGAGGCTTCATCAAGCTATTCGAGTCTTTCAGATCACTACCATTCGCCATTGACCCCTGATCACCAGCACGAAACACCGCAACTCACAGCGGCGTTGATGCTGGCGACATCCCCGATGCTATCCATCCGGGTCGATGCGCTTCGACACTCTGTTCCCCTGCCGCCGATATTCTTGATCGAGCGTCCACCCCGTCCTTCGTTCGCATCTTGACCTTGGCCGCACTACGGCCTTCGATCTCTGCAACATAGGATTGATATATGCATTCGTACTTGATGAGCGGCGTCGGCGCGATTACTGCGCCTTTGCACCGCCCCGTATTGCTGTTGTTTTGTAACCGTCCGGCCAACTCACCTTCCTGACCCCGACGCCAAAGGCGATGGTGTCCACCTAATTTAAGTGGACACCATTTCTAGCCTTTTAAGCGGGTCTTTCCATGCAGTCACAACGCCGTTCCTATTCAAAATCCTTCAAGGCCCAAGTTGTCCAAGAGTGCGCCCAGCCCGGCGCATCGATTGCCAGCGTCGCGCAGAAGCACAGCCTTAACGCGAACCTCGTCCATAAATGGATTAGGGTACTCACGAACAAAACCATGGCGCTGCAACCTGCTTTCATTCCAGTGCCCTTGCCGCTAGCCGGAGGACATTCGCAGGCAGCTTCATCGAGTATCTGCATTGAAATCCAGCACCCGCGTGGCACCGTCAAAGTGAACTGGCCGACCGAAAGCGCTGTCGCCTGTGCCACCTTTCTGCGAGACCTATTGGTATGATTCGGATCGATGCCATCTGGCTTGCCACCGAGCCTATGGACATGCGCGCCGGTACCGAGACCGCGCTGGCCAGGGTGATCGCGGTGTTCGGTGTGGCGAAGCCGCACTGCGCATACCTCTTCGCTAATCGCCGTGCCAACCGAATGAAAGTCTTGGTGCATGACGGTGTGGGCATTTGGCTGGCAGCGCGACGATTGAACCAAGGCAAGTTTCATTGGCCCGGCATCCGTCACGGATCGGAAGTCGAACTCGATAACGAGCAACTTCAAGCCTTGGTACTGGGTTTGCCGTGGCAGCGGGTCGGCGCAGGCAGCGCGATCACAGTGCTTTAGCCCCTGCCATTAGCCCATCGGTTTATCGCTGTTGACGACCTGCTCTGACACAATCAGCGGCATGACTTCCTCGCCCAATCTCGACCAGATGACACCGGAACAGCTGCGCGGCTTGGCCGAACAGGCTATGCAGTTGCTGTCCCAGGTCGACTCCATGAGCCAGAAAATCCAACGCCTCGAAACGGTCAACGAGCAACTGGCTCATGAAATCGCCATCCTCAAGCGACACAAGTTCGCCAAGCGCAGCGAGCAACTGAGCCCCGACCAAGGCAGTCTGCTCGATGATCTGCTCGATACCGATATCGCAGCTATCGAAGCCGAGCTGAAGGCAGCCAATCCGCCGGCCGCACCGGCCGAGCCACGTAATAAGCCCAAGCGTGCACCACTGCCGCCGCAGTTTCCGCGAACCGTGATCCGTCACGAACCAGAGAATACTCAGTGCGTGTGCGGCTGCCAGCTTCAGCGAATCGGCGAAGACGTCAGCGAGAAGCTCGATTACACTCCGGGCGTGTTCACCGTTGAGCGGCATGTGCGTGGAAAATGGACGTGCCGTCAGTGTGAAACACTGATCCAGGCGCCTGTACCGGCCCAAGTGATCGACAAGGGCATCCCGACCGCAGGCCTGTTGGCCCACGTGATGGTGGCGAAGTTCGCCGACCATTTACCGCTGTACCGGCAGGAGAAGATTTTTGGTCGGGCCGGACTGCCCATCGCCCGTTCGACACTGGCGCAATGGGTCGGACAGACCGGTGTGCAGCTCCAGCCTCTGGTCGATGCGCTGCGTGAGCATGTGTTGGCCCAGGGCGTGATCCACGCCGATGAGACCCCGGTTCAGATGCTCGCACCAGGCGAAAAGAAAACCCACCGCGCTTACGTGTGGGCCTATAGCACCACGCCTTTCTCGGCCCTCAAGGCCGTAATCTACGACTTCAGCCCCAGCCGTGCCGGCGAACATGCGCGTAACTTCCTGGGCACGTGGAACGGTAAGCTGGTCTGCGATGACTTCGCCGGCTACAAGGCCAGCTTCGAGCTGGGCATCACCGAAATCGGCTGCATGGCCCATGCACGCCGCAAATTCTTCGACCTGCATGCAGCCAATAAAAGCCAGTTGGCGGAGCAGGCGCTTCACTCGATTGGCGGGTTGTATGAAGTCGAGCGACACGCCAAGGAAATGAGCGACGAAGACCGCTGGCGATTACGTCAGGAAACAGCGGTGCCCATCGCTGAAAAACTGCATGAGTGGATGTTGGCCCAACGCGAACTTGTGCCCGAGGGTTCGGCCACGGCCAAGGCCCTGGATTACAGCCTTAAACGCTGGGTAGCGCTGACGCGCTACTTGGAAGATGGTGCTGTACCCATCGACAATAACCAGATCGAGAATTTGATCCGGCCGTGGGCGCTTGGGCGCTCGAACTGGTTATTTGCCGGGTCGCTGCGCAGTGGAAAAAGGGCGGCGGCAATCATGAGCCTGATCCAGTCGGCGCGTATGAATGGGCACGATCCGTATACCTATCTCAAGGATGTGCTGATGCGGCTGCCGACACAGCGGGCGAGCGAAATCACGCAATTACTCCCGCAGCATTGGATGCTTGCCTGAGACAGGCTAAGTGGACTTCGCCAAATAGTCAGCTCAAAGGCTGACTTGTATCAACAATTCGGAAGCGACTTTTCTCAGCATATAGGTTTCGCGCAGAATTGATTGCCCCATCGAAGACTCGTGACGCTGCATAACGGCTTCATTGTGCGTGATGGCTTCATGCAGGTTGATCCAGACAGGCCGCATACCATTAGCGATTTCGTGGCTTTCCATTCTCACGGGCTCTAGCTGGGGCGCTACTTCGCATTGATAAAAATGCGAGGTCATGTGCATCAGATCGTACTGTGGCCCCCAGTAGGGCCGGTACTCCTCAATGTAACCGTAGTGCTGGAGCACCTTTATGTCACGAGCACCAGTCTCTTCCTCAAGCTCACGCTTCAGGCCTGTGACAATGTCCTCGTCACCATCAAGGCCGCCTCCAGGAAAGCTGAAGTCGTTATAGCGCTCGGTGAACAGCAACAGGATCTGTTCATCCCGCATCACGATGCCGCGTGCTGCATGTCGACGGAATACTCTGCCCTGTTTGGATTTCAGCTCGGGGTGAACAATTTCAGTTATGAGTTGCATGTGGTCTCGTTACGGCAAAATCAGTTAGTCATCGTCCAGGGTGGCCACGGCATTTCCGCAGTTCTGGAAATACTGTGGCCAGTGGAACTGGCTCAGCGAAGCAGCAATACGGGTAAAGTGGATGTTCGCAGCATCGTCGTGGTCGTGCTGCCTACCAGAAACTGCCTGATGCGTGAGTGCCCGTACGCCCCCATGACCAAGAGGTCAATGCCGTGCTCTGCCTGATACGCATGAAGTACCGACTCTACTTCGCCTGGGCGGATCTCGGCATGCACTAGCGGGCCAGAAGAGGCAAGTGTGGTTCGTGCTTTCTCCAGCTCGTTCTGGTTTTCTTCAGAGTCCGTACCAACCATGACGATATGAATTGGCAGGTCTTCGCACAGCGGGCTTGAAGCAAGCATCTGTACGGTCTTGTGGCCTGTAGCGCTGCCGTCAAATGCCACCATGATCGTTTCAGGTTTCCTGAAATGGCTGGTTGTAATCAGGATGGGGCGGTGGATTGTTCGGACTACCGCTTCAATCTGGCTGCCAAGACTTTGGGCACTGCGCGTGCTGTCCTCACCGACTCTTCCAATCACCAGTAATCGAATATCGTCTTGGAGATCGCTCAGGCTCTCGACGAGATGGCCATGGCGCTGCTTCAGATCAGGTGACATGGCGCCAGAGATGACTGTTCGCTCGCGAGCTTTTTCAAGCATGTGCTGCCCATGCTCCAAGGCCAGTTTTGCACGCTGCGCATCCAGCGTGGCCAACTCTTCCAGTAGATGTTCTCTGCTACCGAGACCGATATTGCCGCTGAGGTCAGCGGATGCAGGATATTTTTCCCTATCCAGCACATGGAGCAAGGTCAGGGGAGCGCTGAGTCGTTGCGAGGCCCATGCTGCGTAATCGCAGACCGCCAATGAGGATTGTGAGTTATCAATGCATGCCATTACGTGGGTCATTGTCGTTCTCCTTAGTGGCTCATGAGCTTGTCGATGGCACCGGGTTTGTCATGCACGCCGAAGCGGTCAACGATTGTTGTGCTGGCTTCATTGAGACCGAGCACTTCAACCTCAGCGCCTTCACGGCGGAACTTGATCACGACCTTATCCAGCGCTGCGACGGCGGTGATATCCCAGAAATGCGCTTGTGTGAGATCGATGGTGACTTTGTTGAGCGCTTCCTTGAAGTCAAAAACTTCAGTGAACTTGTCCGCAGAGCTAAAGAACACCTGGCCCACGACGCGGTAAGTCCGATGCGATTCCGTCTCTTCCAAAGTGCTCTTGATATCCAGGTAGTGCCCAACCTTATTGGCAAAGAACAGCGAAGCCAGCAGCACACCTACCAGTACGCCGTAGGCTAGGTTGTGAGTGGCCACGACGACCACGACGGTCGCCACCATGACGAGGTTGGTCGACAGCGGATGCTCTTTCAGATTGCGCAAGGAATCCCAGCTAAAGGTGCCGATGGACACCATAATCATCACAGCCACGAGTGCCGCCATAGGGATTTTGGAGAGCCATTCGCCAAGAAATACCACCATCAGCAGCAGGAAAACGCCGGCACACAATGTCGAGAGACGGGTGCGGCCACCAGATTTCACGTTGATGATCGACTGGCCGATCATGGCGCAACCTGCCATGCCGCCAAGCATGCCGGCAGCGATGTTGGCCACACCCTGGCCTTTGCACTCGCGGTTTTTGTTGCTGGTGGTATCGGTCAGGTCGTCGACGATGGTCGCGGTCATCATCGACTCCAGTAGGCCTACAACTGCCAGCGCAGCGGAGTAAGGAAAGATGATGCGCAGGGTTTCAAAGTTCAGCGGCACTTCAGGCCACAGAAAAATCGGCAGCGTATCCGGCAGTTGGCCCATGTCCCCCACGGTACGGATATCTAGCCCCAGATAAATGGCGATGGCAGTCAGGGTCAGGATGCACACCAGTGGTGAGGGAACCAGCTTGCCGATCTTAGGTATATACGGAAACAGGTAGATGATTCCAAGGCCCGCTGCGGTCATCGCGTAGACGTGCCAGGTCACGTTGGTCAATTCAGGTAACTGCGCCATAAAAATCAGAATCGCTAATGCGTTCACAAAACCCGTGACCACAGAGCGAGAGACGAAGCGCATCAGCGAACCTAGCTTCAGGTAACCCGCGAGGATTTGAAGTACCCCACAGAGCAACGTGGCTGCCAGCAAATACTGAAGTCCGTGCTCTTTAACCAGAGTGACCATGAGAAGTGCCATGGCGCCGGTAGCCGCCGAGATCATGCCGGGACGACCGCCGACAAAGGCAATAACAGCACAGATACAGAAGGAGGCGTAAAGTCCGACCTTTGGGTCAACGCCGGCGATGATGGAAAAGGCGATGGCTTCAGGGATCAGCGCAAGTGCGACTACGAGCCCCGCGAGCACATCTCCACGGACGTTGGAAAACCACGTTTGTCTAAGTTTTTGCAGCATAGAAAATATCCAAGGCAAAGCATCGCGCACGCCAAGGGAATGGCGAGCGAATCGATACAAATTCAAATTTTGAGGATTTTTTTGCTGTGTGCTTAAGGCGTATAACCAGGCGTACAGCAGTGCGCACCCGCGAGCGAGGCTAGCGGAAGCAGGTTGTTGCGAGGGGGCGTAGCGCTAAGGCGGCGTAGGCTGCCAGTAGATCGTTTGGAGTACAGTCATGCTGATGTTCCTGTAGCTCAAGGGGTATGCGGAGCAGAAGTATACAATGAAGCCATCGTCGATTGCGACCCGCTGCCAAGCTCCGCATGAGCTACGTCAGATACAGGCTTATTCAATGGGTATACCTGCGGGCAAGGCTTTGTTTTCCACCCGTTCTTGTCTGAGCTGGTCTGTGTGCTGAGAGGTGAGTTGGCCAGACGGTTACGTTGTTTTTACTTATCGCTGCACTTTTCCTGGGAATGCCCGAGGCGATGGCTCACGCCGTCGCGGAAGGTGACAAAGGCTTCATCCAGGAAAGCTCCGGCGTCATGTTGCTGCCTTTCATTTACATGGGCGCCAAGCACATGATGACCGGGTACGACCACCTGCTATTTCTGTTCGGGGTGATCTTCTTCCTCTATCGCCTGAAAGACGTGGGGCTGTATGTCACGCTGTTTGCTGTAGGTCATTCGGTCACGCTGCTGCTTGGCGTACTTACAGAGGTCAGCATCAGCTCGTACATCATCGACGCCATCATCGGCTTCTCGGTGGTGTACAAGGCGCTCGATAACCTGGGCGCATTCCAGCGCTGGTTCGGTTTCCAACCCAACACCAAAGTGGCCACGCTGATCTTCGGCTTGCTCCACGGTTTTGGTCTGGCGACGAAGATCCAGGAATACGAGATCTCACCTGATGGCCTGATTCCGAACCTGATCGCCTTCAACGTTGGTGTTGAGATCGGCCAGTTACTGGCCCTCAGCGCGATTCTCATTCTGATGGGGTATTGGCGGCGCACCGGCAGTTTCTGGCGCCACGCCTATACCGCCAACGTCGCCATGATGAGTGCCGGTTTCCTCTTGATGGGTTACCAGATCACCGGCCTGTTTGTCTCCGCGTAAGGAATTCTGACCATGTTCAATACTCCGCTTCCCACTGTTAATGAATTGCCAAGCACTCGCAAACTGGTGCGCTCCACTGTCATTGCACTGCTGACTGCGGTCGGCCTGCTGGTGACAGTGGTTATGCCTTCGGAATATGCCGTCGATCCAACGGGTGTGGGCCGAGCACTGGGACTGACCCAAATGGGCGAATTGAAGATCATCCTTGCTCAGGAAGCTTTGGCGGATGCCGCGCCACCGCAAGCTGCTGCTCCAGCTCCAGCTCCACAGGTTGCGCAAGTCCAGCCTATTGCGAAACCTGCTGCTCAGCCGGCTCCCACACCCACTTCAGCTTTGAAGACTAATCAAATGAGCGTCACGCTCAAGCCAGGTGAAGGGACTGAAATAAAGTTCGAAGTCTTGAAGGGCAAGTCTGTTGGCTACGAATGGACTGCGGTTGGTGGGCCTGTGAACTTCGATACCCATGGCGAACCCTACAACGGTGAGAAGGGTTACTTCCATAGCTACAACAAGGGCAAGCAGGTCAAAAGTGATAAGGGTGAATTTACCGCCATCTTTGACGGCACCCATGGTTGGTTTTGGCGTAATCGCAGCACTAACGACGTGACCATCACACTGAAAACCAGCGGCGATTATTTGGGCGTCAAACAGTAATCAGAAGCAGCGATGGCTGTGCTACGGCAAGAAACGCAGCGTGCTGCTTGACCACATGTCATTCAATTTCATCCATTTTTGAAGAGTATTCCAATGAAAACCCCAACAACCATGATCCGTTCGATGCTCCTGATCTGCTTCCTTGGTTTGATGACGGCCTGCGGAGGCGATGAAAAAGACGCAACTTCTGAGATCGCTGGGCACGGCCATTCACACGAGTGACGCCGTAAATAAACAAGGCCGCATTGCGGCCTTGTTCCTCAAAGAAGAGGCACGGGAGTTTTCTTTTATTCTCAGTCAGCAGGCCAAGCAGGTAAGCGGATCTCAAAGGTCGTATAGCCTCCTCCGGAGACACACTCAACGGCGCCATCATGGGCGTCAACCAGTGATCTGACGATTGCCAAACCTAACCCCGCGTTGTTCGTAGCACCCTCTCTACGTGCAGGATCGACTCTGTAAAAACGGTCAAACAACCGGGGCAGATGTTCTCCAGCTATTTCCTCGCCGGGGTTCTTCACTGACAAGCTGATTATGCTACCCAACGACTCGATTTTTACGGAGACAGTGCAGTCAGGAGGGGTATACCTGAGCGCATTAGAAAGTAAATTCGAGATCATCCTATCCAACATCGTACCGTCACCATAGACCGCGCCGTGTCCGGAGACTTGTAGCTTTACTCCGGTGTCTTCTGCCAGCAACTGGTAATACTCGAAAAGTTTTTCGACCACCGAACGCAACTCGACTTTCTCTTTGGCAGGTAGAACCAGACCGTTGTCCGATTTTGCTAAGAAAAGCATGCCGTCAATAATGCTGGAGAGTCGGTTCAGATCCTCCAGGTTTGAATAGAGATTCTCTTCATAAGTGTCCGGTGCACGTTTCTTTGAAAGGATGACTTCGGTGTGTGTACGCAGATTGCTGATAGGGGTTCGTAGCTCGTGCGCAATATCGGCTGAAAAGTTGGACAGCCGAACAAAAGACTCTTCAAGGCGAGCAAGCATGGCGTTGAAAGAAGAGACAAGGCTCTCAAGCTCACGAGGCACCGAGTCCATCGGGATGCGTTCTTTCAGCGAACCGGCTGACATTGAGGCCGCGACTTGCGTCACCTGTGCGACCGGCTTTAACCCGCTGCGCGCCACCAGCCACCCTAACGCTGCGCTGACCAGAGCGCTGATAGCCAGCCCAATGACCAGCCACCAACGCAAAGTTTCAACGAAGTGCATGTGACTGGTGATATCCATACTTAACCATGCGGTTAGTGGCTCAGCTTCATTCACTAAATGAACTTGGGCCTTCATGCCTCTATACGTATGGCCGCCAGCCGTCCACTCCAACAAACCTTCCCCAGCCTCATGAACCGCAGCGGTAGGCTGTGCAGTTCCGTTGGGAGTAGCGAAGATCGTCCTCCCTCCGTTGGTGACAATCGATGCTGAAAGCTCCTGATGGGCGCCCAGCAGGGCTTGCAGTTGTAACACCACTTCTGAAGAGTCTACGGAGCCGGCCTCGCCATCCATGATTTGCCGAATGGATACGAGCTTTTCCGTCATCGCTTGACGGTCGAGCGCTTTGAAGTGATGTCTACTAAAAGCATCGAAGGTAAAGCCTGCTACAACCAGCACGGCTACCACGGCACAGACAAACATCATGCTCAAACGGAAGGTAAGAGATACACGCTTCATTCAGTATCCGGCGCATCTAGCATGTAGCCCATTCCCCTGGTGGTCTGAATCAGCTTAGTGTCGAAATCATCATCGATTTTGGCCCGGAGCCGGCGAATTGCTACTTCGATCACGTTGGTATCACTGTCGAAGTTCATATCCCAAACCTGCGATGCGATCAGTGATTTTGGCAGGACTTCCCCTCTACGGCGCATAAGGAGTTCTAGGAGGGAGAATTCTTTGGCGGTGAGGTCAATGCGTCGACCTGAGCGGGAGGCACGTCGTTTCAGAAGATCGACCTCCAGATCGCCGATTTTGATAGATGTTTGGTTGGGTACGGCGGAACCACGGCGGAGCAAGCTTCTGACGCGAGCAAGCAATTCGGAAAATGCAAAGGGTTTGACTAGGTAATCGTCCGCTCCTAGTTCCAACCCTTTGACCCGGTCATCAACCCCGTCCCTGGCTGTCAGAAACAAAACAGGAACTGAGTTCCCGGCTATGCGGACAGATTGAATGACCTCCCAGCCGTCCAGGCCGGGCATCATTACGTCCAGGATCAGAAGGTCATAGGTCTCATTTAACGCATGGTGCAACGCCTCTGTTCCCGTAACAACTCGGTCGACAGTGAAGCCAGCCTCCACAAGACCCTGCTGTAGGTACATTCCGATTTTGGGTTCGTCTTCTGCGACCAAGAGTTTCATGCACGGGCTCCGGTTTGCGGTGTTCTAGTGTGCTACCAATCTGACATCTGTGCGCAAGCTTACGTAAATGTAATTGCCTCAACAGCCCACGGATCGCCCGATGCCACGACAGGTCGGTGTGTGATGGGTTGGATGGAGTGAATTGGCAGGCGGCTTACAAAAATGTAATCAGCGATTTGAGCTTTTTGCGCTTAACCTAATTCCAACCACTGTGGAAGCATGACGGCTGGCCCAAGGCTAGGGGGCTTGCAGAGCAACCGCATACTAAAACGCTACGAGGTGCATCGAATGTTCAAACGAAAGCTATCGCTCGCCGTGGGCTTGATGATTTGTGCTGTCGCGCAGGCGGCTGAGCCGCTCACAATCGATGTGCATCGTGACGCGAACTGCGGATGCTGCAAGGAGTGGGTCAAGCACCTTGAATCGAATGGATTCAAGGTGGTCGACCATGTTGAAAGCAATATGAGCGCTATTAAGCAGAGCTTAGGAGTGCCGCAGGGACTCGCGTCATGCCATACGGCTGTTATTGACGGCAAGTTCGTAGAGGGGCATGTCCCTGCGGAAGAAATCAAGAAGCTGAGTGGCCGCTCAGACCTCGCAGGAATTGCAGTACCAGGCATGCCAGCAGGCTCCCCCGGCATGGACTACGGCCAGAATCATCAACCTTATCAAGTATTGGGGCTCACCAAGGCAGGTGCGCAAGAAGTGGTCGCTGACTACCCCTCGAGCCGATAGTTTTTACCTAGTCCTGAGCGTCCATAGTGACGCTCAGATCTGGCTCATGAATCACCCTTGAGCCATCTCGATTGAAGGGCTCAACGTTCCTAGCCATGCCACCAAGAAAACGATGACAACTGCACAGGTCGATTCGAGCATCACACTTTTTCTCAAGGCAGTTGCTGCCAGAGAATAATCCCCAGCCTTCAAAGAACGTTCAAGTGAGGGACTCAGGTAGAAACGATTGAGTGCAGCAAGCCCAATCATCCCAGCGAAAAGCAGGACTTTCATCAGCAGGAGAATGCCGTAGGTGCTAGTTACGAGTTCGATTACTGTCGGCCCGACAATGAAGAGATAATTAGCGACGCCAGTAATTATGATTGTGCCAACAATAAATCCACCCGCTGTTTCGAATCCTTTAAGCGCTCGTGACAGCACTCTTACGAGTTGCTCCGGATTAGCCCCTTTAATCCTCAACATCAGGCCAAACGCCGCAAGAGCTCCGATCCAGCCCCCAGCGGAGAGGAGGTGCAGAATATCAGCTGCAAAGTGCCAGAACCGCTTAGTACCTTCGTCCATTGCCCCATGACCTGTCCAAGCAAGCGTGGACAAGGCGATGCTGCCTGCCAAGGTAGCAACCCAGAGACTCCCTGTTGGCCATCGCTTGCTCTGACTTGCGACAAAAATCACCACTGCCAGCGAGATCATGCGCGTCACCCAGCTATAGCCGATCT
The DNA here is from genome assembly GCF_009764655.1 of Pseudomonas sp. PB105. Taxonomy (NCBI): domain Bacteria; kingdom Pseudomonadati; phylum Pseudomonadota; class Gammaproteobacteria; order Pseudomonadales; family Pseudomonadaceae; genus Pseudomonas; species Pseudomonas sp. PB105. The sequence continues at coordinate 43,740 of NZ_RWIO01000093.1, read as the reverse complement.
CAGTCTCGTACAGCATCATTTCCAGATGAGGCCGCAGCTCGTCCCAGTCGGAGGCGCCGCTCATATTGCTTGTGATAATCATGAAAGCTGCTACGGACAAAAGCATGCCTATAGCAGCGGTGCCGGGCAGTATCCACCCAAAATGCAGCACCGCTCCGGACACGCGCTCTTTACCCCGAAAGCTGTACAGTCCAAAGACCGCCAGGCCGAACAGGAGCATTAGATCCAGATAAAGCGCGAGGCGCAGCGCCACATTCAATGGGTCGCCCACGCTTATTTCACTTTGAAAGTAACGCTGCCGGTAATCGGATGGGTATCGGAGGAGACCGCTCGCCATTCGACTTTGTAAGTACCAGCGGTGAGAGGAGAGGCCGGGGTCAAGATCATGGTTTTAGGATCGGTACTGCCAGACACGCTGGCTTTCATGGGCATAGGGGAGTGTGACATGCCAGGCATTTCCGTCATGACCAACTTGGCCCCGGAAAACTGAGTAACCAGGTTTTCGGAAAAATGCAGTTCAATCTTCGCAGGAGCTGGGCCGCTCTCGCCTTCAGCCGGAGTTGAAGACAGCAGCTTCGGGTGAGCTTGGGCAACTGCACTGAGCAGCAGGCTAGAAGAAAGAGCGACGGCCACAACACAGGATTTGAATACGGACATGCAAGGCTCCTCACAGCGCGAAGCTGTTGTAATGAGGTTAGATAATTATTTAGTACCGCTAACTTTGTTTCAGAACCACACTCGGACGCCGAGCACTAGGCGTGCTTCGTTGTTATCTTCGCCTTCCTCGCGGGCATAGTCTGCGGTTCTGCCATAAGCCCGATTCCAAGTTACACCGACGTAAGGTGCGAATTGCGGGCGGACTTCGTACCGAAGCCGCAAACCAACCTCACTTTCAGACAGCCCTGAACCGACCCCGCGTTGAGGATCGTTTTTGCCATAGAAATTGAATTCTGCCGTCGGTTGCAGAATCAGCTTATTGGTAAGGAGAATGTCGTAGTCACCCTCCAACCGAGCAGCGGTCTGGCCACCTTCACCCAGATAAGCAGTAGCCTGGGCCTCGAAATTGTAGAGAGCCAGGCCCTGAATACCGAAAGCAGCCCACGTTTGTGGGTCGCCTGGTTTGAAGTCTTGACGAACCCCACCGACTAAATCCCACCAAGGGCTAATGGAGTGGCCCCAAAGTGCCTGAACCTCTGCTTCTTCAGTCTTCCCATTGGTGCGCTCACCTTCGGAGCGCAACCATAGCCGATCAACATCTCCCCCTATCCAACCTTGTGCTTCCCAGTTCAGCGCGCTTCCATCGTCAGCATCCTGCCATTCCAGTTTCTCAAATATAAAAAATGAGTTGATTGCAGTGTCATGAACTTCATGACCACCAGGGGCGTTATAGACTGCGGCTCTGTCAGCATCGGTAAGTGGTGGTATCGGAGTCCGGCTTTGAGTTAGTGGTTGCTTGGCGGGCTGCATACCCTCCATTTTGCTGTGATCCATGCCCTGCATCTGGCTGTGATCCATGCCCTGCATCTGGCTGTGATCCATACCCTGCATCTGGCTGTGATCCATGCCCTGCATCTGCCCAGCGGCCACCCCCTGGCTAGACTCAGCAGCTGCCGGCAAGGCAACACCAGCAGTGAGAGCGACCGTGAGTACAGCCGAGTGCATGCGAGTCCCGCTTAAGAAATTACTCATAGCCATCTCCTTATTCCTCCACGCGCACTTCACGGAACATGCCCATTTCCATGTGGTATAGGAGATGGCAGTGATAGGCCCAGCGTCCCAGCGCATCTGCAGTCACCCGGTAGCTGCGCTTTGATCCTGGCGGCATATCGATGGTGTGTTTGCGGACAAGGAATTGCCCGTTTTCATCTTCAAGGTCGCTCCACATCCCATGCAGGTGGATGGGGTGAGTCATCATGGTGTCGTTCACAAGAACGAACCGAACTCGCTCGCCATACTTCAGTTTTACCGGCTCGGCGTCTGAAAACTTCACGCCGTTGAAAGACCAGGAAAATTTCTCCATATGACCGGTCAAGTGCAGTTCAATAGTGCGACTTGGCTCACGGCCATCTGGATCCTCAAACGTGCTTTTTAGATCAGAGTACGTCAGCACCTTTCGTCCATTGTCGCGAAGGCCCATGCCAGGATCATCGAGCTTCGGAGAGGTCGACATTGCTTGCATGTCGACGAGGGGATTGTTGGACTCTGTGGCTGGGTGCGACTGCATTTCTCCCATACCATTCATGCCGCCCATGGACATATTGCTGTGATCCATTCCCTGCATGCTGGACATGCCTTGCATAGCACCAGAGCTATCTTTCATGGCTCCGCCGTCCATACCTGACATACCCTGCATCGAGTCGTCTCCCATACCGGCCATTTTGCTGTGATCCATTCCAGCCATATCGCCCATACCGGCCATCCCACCGTGATCCATACCGGCCATACCCATGTCGGCCATGGTGACTAGAGGACGAGGGTCTAGCGCAGGCACTGGAGCAGTCATGCCAGACCGGACAGCCAAGGTGCCTCTGGCGTAACCCGACCGATCCATCGACTGCGCAAACAGTGTGTAGGCCTCTTGCGTGGGTTCGACGATCACGTCGAAAGTCTCGGCAGTGGCGATCCTGAACTCATCCACGCTTACCGGTTTGACGTATTGGCCATCAGCGGCCACAACAGTCATCTTCAAACCTGGAATTCGTACATCAAAGTAGGACATGGCTGAACCATTGATGAACCTCAACCTGAGCTTTTCGCCAGGTTTGAAGGTGCCAGTCCAATTGGAGTCCGGAGCCTGTCCGTTCATCAAGTAGGTGTACGTCGCACCACTGACGTCCGCAATGTCCGTAGGATTCATCTTCATCTCGGCCCACATCTTGCGATCAGCGACGGTCGCTGACCAACCTTTGTCAGCCACGTCATTGATGAAGTCACCCACTGTTCGCTTATGGGTGTTGTAGTAGTCCGCCTGTTTCTTCAGTGTTTTCATCAGCGAAGCAGGATTTTCATCAGTCCAGTCACTAAGCATCACCACGAGGTCGCGGTCATACTCAAAAGGCTCAGGCTCTTTGGCATCGATGACCAGTGGGCCGTACACACCAACCTGTTCTTGGAAGCCGGAGTGACTGTGATACCAGTACGTTCCGTTCTGCTTGACCTTGAACTGATAGACGTACGTGCCATCAGGCTCAATTCCATGGAAGCTAAGGCCTGGAACACCGTCCATGTTTGCCGGAAGGATAATTCCGTGCCAGTGGATAGAAGTCATATCCTTGAGGCGGTTCTTGACCCGCAAGGTCACGGTATCGCCCTCACGCCAGCGCAGCTGGGGCCCAGGAATCCCGCCATTTATGGTCATGGCCGTCCGGGAGTTCCCAGTGATATTTACCGGTGTTTCTCCGATGAAGAGGTCAAACTCTGTACCTGACAAGACATTGGCATCGCCCACTCTAGGGGCGGCCCAGATAGGGGTATGCCAGAGGCCTAAACCACCGAGAATCCCGCCTGCGGTGAGTCCTTTCACAAAGGTGCGCCGAGAGGTTTTGGCTTGCATACCGATTCATGTCCCGTCAGTCGGATGTTAGATGTGCGCACTGGGCGTGCCCCTAAGGGCTAACGCTAGACGAGCTAGTGCGCTTGATGTATCGGAAGATGCCATAAGCCAGCAAACGGGGTGATTACATTTCAGTAAGCTGGTTGGCTCAGCAATGGTGAGGCTGCTTTTCAGCCTTGAGCTTCTCTTGTGCAATATTTTCTTGCGCCTCAGCTCCGGGGGCAGACTTTCCGGTGGCCATTGCCGTCTCGCGAGCTCGTTCCATGCGCTCAACCGCACGGTCGCCGCCACCTTCGGCAAAGGCCAGGGACGATATAGCCAAACTGAGTGTAAGAATCACAACGTTGGTTGCTTTCATAGTGCATCTCCTTCAAGGAATTGACTCTCGATGAAACCAGAGAGTTTGAGCGTCAGCTCGATGAGGATGATGAGGGAACGTACCTGTCAGCACGCTTAGCCGGTGATTACACTTTTGACAGCACCCGGAGAAACTCAACATCTGAAAGATCGATGGGCGTCATAAAATTTGACCGCACCACAGAACCGACAGCCGGCTGCATAAATTGATGTAGATCAACTGTGGCACTTCAATGTGGAGTATGTTGAAAAATCAAAATCCGCTAATCAGTACCGGAGATTCTCCATGTTCTGGTTTCGCCATCGTCAACCAACGTTCATACGCCTCGCCATCGTGCTGTGGGTGTTAGCGTTTGGTCTGGCAGCGACCCAGGGATGTCTGGCACAGCCCAGCCACAATCCGGCTACAACTCATGTCTCGCTGATCACCACGCAAGATCACGATAGCCACGACGCCCATGCCCTCGGTTGCCTTCAGCACTGCTCCGATGCGGCAATAGCTGTAAGTCCTTCGCTCCATCTTCAAATATTTGACCTGTTCAGTTGGACGTTTCTGCTCCTTATCCCAGCGTTGCTGATTTTGTATCCCGCCAATCCCTCCGCTTTTGCCTTTCTTGCATTACGGCGTCCTGTACCGGCCAGACCTCCTGCCCGCCTGATTTTCGTCCGTTTCAACGATTAATCCGACCTTCTGCGCGCCGATCTTCGGCGCACTGTCTGACTGCGCCAACCTGGCGCGGCTTGGTATTACCTGAATTGTCCTGACCCTTTGGAGATTGCCATGCATGCCACATTGAAATTTATCCTCGCCACCCTGCTCGTGAGCAGCCCACTTATCGCCTCGGCAGTCGATGAGCATCACCCGGAGGGGCAGACCGCGCCCGCCAAGACAAGCGAAGCAGCTACGCCGATGCAAAACAATGTCATGACCGAGCAAATGCAAAAAATGCAGGCTGCACACGACAAGGCAGCCGCCGCCAAGACCCCTGCCGAGCGACACGCCGCCATGCAGGAGAGCATGAAGACGATGAAGGAAAGCATGGACATGATGCATAAGAACTGTCATGGCAAGGGCATGGGCAGCAACAAAGACGGCATGGAGATGGGAATGATGAACATGATGATGAAAATGATGGATCAGCAAACGAGCATGATGAACATGCCGACGAGCAAGTGACGCGCACAAGCCTGTAGGCAATGCAGCGACGGTTTTACCTTAACCAATATGCCAAGGGTAAAACTGCCGCCCGTTGCACCTATACGACGTATCACTAAACCGCACTCCCTCAGGAGTACAGAACCATGGTGAATTCGCCACATTCCGCTAACACCTCTCCAACATTTTGGAGGAGCAAACCCGGCATAGCGCTGGGTATGCTGCTGGTGATCGTGCTGTTCTATCTGGCAAGAGAACACTACGGCCATATGCTGGGTTTACTGCCTTATATGATTTTGCTGTTGTGCCCGCTGATGCATTTTTTCGGGCACCACCACGGTGGTCACAATCATCACGGCGAAACCTCAGTCTCAACCAAGGATGCGAACAGGAGTTAGCTCATGCACACCCCTGAGGTTCGTCAAGAGCACGGCCCAATACAGAACTCTGAACCCCAAGCCACTGGCTCCCATGACCCGGTATGTGGCATGACCGTCAGTAACGACAGCCAGTTCAGCACGGAATATGAGGGGCAACACTACCGGTTCTGCAGTCTGAAATGCCAAACGGCCTTCAGGACAGCGCCCGAGCGTTATCGAATATCTCAACCGAAAATCGAACCAGTCCCTCAGACAACAGCAGAACCGTTAACGGGTGCCGCTGAATACACATGTCCCATGCATCCGGAAATTCGCCAGATCGGCCCCGGCGTCTGCCCTAAGTGCGGCATGACCTTAGAGCCGGTGATTCCCGAATTGGAGGAAGAAGAGAACTTAGAACTCAAGGACTTCACCCGGCGCTTCTGGTGGACATTGCCGCTGACAGTGATCGTCACCGTGCTGGCTATGGGTGGCCATGCCCTGGAGTTGTTCCATGGCACCACGCAAAATTGGGTCGAGCTGGGATTGGCTACACCCGTCGTGCTGTGGGCTGGCTGGCCGTTTTATGTGCGTGGTGTGCGTTCGGTGATTCAGCGAAGTCCGAACATGTGGACGCTAATCGGCCTCGGCACGGCGGCGGCCTTCCTTTACAGCGTCGTGGCAACCCTGACCCCCGATGTATTCCCCAGCAACTTCATGATGGAGGGCCGCATCGGTGTGTACTTCGAAGCAGCGGCTGTGATCATCTCACTGACCCTTCTCGGCCAGATGCTTGAACTCAAGGCTCGCTCGCAAACCTCGGCTGCCATCAAGTCGCTGCTTGGACTGGCCCCAAAAACTGCCCGACGGATCAATGCCGATGGCACGGAAGAAGACATCCCTCTGACACACGTACACAGCGGCGACACATTACGTGTGCGTCCGGGAGAAAAAGTACCTGTAGACGGCCAGGTATTGCAAGGCGAAAGCGCTGTAGATGAGTCGATGCTCACCGGCGAACCGATACCGATCATGAAGAGGGCCGGCGACGCGCTGATCGGCGCCACTCTCAACATCCACGGTAGTCTGGTGATGCAGGCGCAGAAGATAGGATCAGCGACCCTCCTCGCACAGATTGTGCAGATGGTTGTGCAGGCACAACGCTCAAAAGCGCCGATGCAACGGCTGGCAGATGTGATTGCTAGTTACTTCGTGATTGTGGTGATTGCTATCGCCGCGCTGACTCTACTCGGCTGGGGGCTTTGGGGGCCCGAGCCAAGTTGGGTGTTCGGACTGATCAACGCTGTCGCGGTCATGATCATCGCCTGTCCCTGTGCCCTTGGCCTAGCGACACCGATGTCAGTCATGGTTGCCACCGGCAAGGCTGCTGGCAGCGGCGTATTGTTTCGCGATGCCGCCGCTATCGAAAACCTGCGCAAGATAGACATCTTGATAGTCGACAAAACTGGCACCCTCACGGAAGGTCGACCAGCGTTCCATAGCGTCGAGGCCGTACCCGGATTTACTCAGGATGAAGTGTTGCGCCTGGCCGCAAGTCTCGATCAGGGCAGTGAGCATCCATTGGCCCACGCCATCGTCGAGCAGGCTCGTGCCGCAGGGCTAAAACTGGTGACACCTGAAACCTTCGAGTCAGCCTCAGGTATTGGTGTAAGCGGTCAGGTCGAGGGTCGCCGACTGATGATAGGCAATACCGCGTTGATGCAGGAAGCCGGCGTTTCCACAGACAGCTTGCAAGAACATGCCGAGAAGCTACGCGGCGACGGTACGAGCATCATGTACCTGGCAGTGGACGGCGCCCTGGCGGGTTTACTGGCTGTTGCCGACCCCATCAAACCCACCACGAAGCTGGCCGTCGAGCGTCTGCAGGCGGATGGCGTCAAGGTCATCATGGCCACTGGCGACGGCCTTACAACTGCTCGCTCGGTAGCCCGCCAGTTGGGCATCGAGGAGGTTCACGGCGAGGTCAAGCCGCAAGATAAAGAACGTCTGGTGGCATCTTTGCAACTAGCCGGACACCGGGTGGCGATGGCCGGCGACGGCATTAATGATGCCCCCGCACTGGCTCGCGCTGATGTAGGAATCGCCATGGGCACTGGCACTGACGTGGCGATGAACAGCGCTCAGGTCACTCTGGTGAAGGGGGATCTGCTCGGTATCCTACGGGCGCGCAGCCTGTCAGTCGCGACGGTGAGAAATATGCACCAGAACCTGGCCTTCGCCTTCCTTTATAACGCCATGGGCATCCCACTGGCTGCCGGCTTGTTCTATCCACTTACCGGTCACCTTCTGTCACCGCTCATTGCCGCACTGGCCATGAGCGTGAGCTCGGCGTCGGTAGTATTCAACGCCTTACGTCTGCGCCAGGCTTCCATTGATTGAGTGACAACGACCGCTTGACCTTGCCATGGCGGCAAGGTTGAGGATAAGCCAACGCCGCAAAAAAGCCTCATGCGTTAGTCTTTCCATGATCAACTTTGTTGTGAGGAGTCACCAATGAAAATTGTTGAACTGCAAGTCCAAGGCATGAGCTGTGGTTCATGTGTCAAACATGTCACCGAAGCGCTGCGCCCAGTTGAAGGCGTGAGTTACGTATCGGTGGATTTAAAAGCCGGACGGGTGAAGGTCAGCGGCGATTCGCACAGCCATGCGCTGCTTACAGCCCTGGAGAACGCGGGCTATCCAGCACAGCTGGCGACAGTGGAAAGCGTAGCGAGTAAGAAAAACTCGGGCTGTGGCGGGAACGGCGGCGGTTGCTGCTGCCGGTAAGAATTAGTAATAAACTGGAGAACTCGCATGAATGCCAGTCTGCGAATTGCCGCGTTCACGACACTACCCATGACCGGAGCGGCACAAGCCGCTGAAGTCATCGACGTTTACCGCGATCCTAACTGCGGCTACTGCAAGGCAAACCATCTCAGCTCTATCGCTACCATCATGACGCTTTAGTAAAATGCTTGAAGCGTCGTCATCAAAGGTCATCCTGCTCTTCCCGAATGTCGACTTCGCCCATCGCTCCTAGGTAAATTTTGCGACAAGGAAGCTTGGTGATAAGCCCGTTTTCGAAAAGCACCCTGGGTATATCGCCAAACAAACTCGACACTTCCCATTTCTCTGTGAGCGGCTTCACTGCCGCTGCTATTAATGAATCGAGGTCGAAGTCCTGCGTTGCAACAAAGGGCCCAGCGCGGTCGTAATTCTCAAAAATGCCCGAGGCAATGCAGATGACTTCGCCTGCCTTGACGATCATGACACCACCTCGAAGCCATTCAGGAGGGTTCGCCAGTGGAAGAAGACCACGACCATTACTGTAACCCTCGCGGGGTGAAGTGGTGCATCCCCCGTGAAAGCCGCAGAAACTCACGCAGGCTTGCACGTCCATTACCCCTCTGGAACGTCGCCAAGACGTAACGACTATTCTCCGTCGTCATCACCCAAAACCTGCCTTCACGCTCGACTTTGATCACATCAGAAGTGCGGATCAAATGGCCGTCGCCGAACCGCCCATACTGGTCTTTACGGTTGTGACCAAACACTACGCCTATGCCCGTTCGGGCTTTGATGGAGGCGCTGCAAAGATACGCTGTGATCGGTCTATCGAAGCCTTGCGCCTGAGCTTTTTTGATTCGTATTAGGTCGAATTCTGTGTGGCGCTTCCCATAAAAATCCAAGCCAATCATGTTCAGCATTGTTGCACTCCGTTGGCGGTATATACGGCGTAACCAGGAATTCCACACGCAACCATCTGTGCTGGTATCGTGCAGAAATCTTGGTAAATCTCAGGCTGTACGAATCATGTTTGCGTGATAGATCGGACGAAGGTTGCTCAGCACATCAGTGTTGAAGCTAGGTTGGTGAGAGCTGTGGTATTTGGAGCCGGTCTCCACCTCTAGCAGGCACACAACACACTCGTTTTGGTCTTCACCAAGCGTCACTTTGGTCAGCTTCTCCATGCGCCAAACTCCCGTGCCATTCATGTGGGCAGGTGTGACAACTTGCACCTCTGTGATGATCGTCTCCGAGTCCTGGGCAATCAGCAGTTGCTGAAGCCGTGGTTCGCTGTCGATCATCAGAACCGCCTCTGAAATTCGGCCCTTGGTCTTGGCCTGGACGGTTACGTGATACCAGTGATTACGAAGCACTTTGGATACCTGATGCCATTGGTACTGACCCTCACCGAACATGCCTGGTAGGCCCAGCATGTCGGCGTCGTGTGTTCTAAACATCGTATGTCCTTGGCCTGAAGGGGCTCCGATATAGAGCGCAGGTTAGAAGAGGGAGAAAACGTCTTTCAGGCTTGCGAGCTGTTCATGACCAGGGCCAATCAATACGTAAACAGAGTTTCTGGTCTCGAACGCAATACCGTCGTGGAGACCGGTGCACATGCTTGAACGAACCCAATCGCCGCGTTCGAAACGGCCTTGGCTGTCCTCGGCCACGTTGTGAGCAAACAGGATCATCGGGAGCTGGCCCGCTGCATGACATTTGAAGAGTTCGTCGCGGGTGACTTCAATGCGAAATATTGTCCAGTCGCGGACTAGGCAGTAAGGCTTTTTAGGAAAGCGTTCGACTGCTAAAGCTCGAGCTGCAGAGGTGCTCGACAGGCCCTCAAGTGGTGTCCGTGGCGCATTCATGAAGTCGGGTTCTTCGACGCTAGCCATAGGGCTTCCTTTCATTAATAACCGGGAAATTGACAATTCAATCCCGCTTGTTGTCGCTCGCACTCGAGCAGATGGCTGCCGCAAGCAAGGTGCTTAGCTCCGCTTACGGATGTATATGCATCGAAAAGCAGGCCTCAAAAACGCTGATAGCGCCGTAATACGGATCATAGCCCGTGTTATGGTGCGTCGCAATATGGCCTTATCCTCGATTTGCGTGGGGAAATGTCATGGAGGCCGCAGAAGCCCTAGCTGTAGTGGTGCGAGCACTGCGTAGAAAAAAAGGTCTTACGCAAGAAAACCTGATCACTATTGACCGTTCCTATTGGGGCCGGATTGAGCGTGGGGAGGTGAACATCACGATTGATGTGCTCATTCGTCTCGCAGCGCTGCTTGAGGTTGAGCCGGCCTCATTGATTCTCATGGCGACGTGTCTACAGTCCAACGAGCCGCTTAGGGAGGGGCTGAAGCGTCTGAATAAGCAACTAAATAGGATAAAAAAGGACAGCGTAGATATTGAGATGGAGTCGTTGGTAAGTGCAGGGAAGCTTCCTCCTGGTCGACCGGCGCGATCCGGAGCAGCGCAGAAAGCCGCAGAGGCAAATCGCCTGAACAGTGAGGGAGTGTCAGTGACTGAGATATCGGAAGCGTTGGGTCTGTCTAAAACTACTATTCGTAGGTATTTGACCAGCAAGTCCGAACAGGCCTGATTTTTGAATGACCAGCACCAGGTTGAAAATGCCTCAGGAAGGTTTGCTGTGAAAGACAGCTTTAGCTCACCTTGGCCTCTTAGGACTTCATTACCCTTTCTTCAGATCGCTTTCGGTGAACATGCTAGCGATGATACGGGCGTCAAGAAGAGCGTGATGCGGAAGCGGAGCCCCGTCACTTGAGGCATCTAGAGTGGTTGCATCGGTGGGGTAATTCCGAACGTTCCTTGGCCATGTACCATTGTCATATGCGAGTTCGCAGAAAAGCTCCCAGTCGTACTGTGGAGCGTCTGTGACAATCTCCAGGACTTCGTCGAACGAGGCTAGGTAATCGAGCAGTGCAGTTCTTGCCCTGATAATGGGTTGTGCATTGCCACCGCCCCAGAGCTGCGGAAGAACGATCTCTATGACGAAGTCGCTGCAATCTTCCTCTCGCCATGTGTCGAGCAATTCCACGTAGAATTCGCGTCCATTTTCAGCTACCAGTGCGAGTGATATCAGCTTCGCTGTGGCTGAGAGCTTGGTGAACTCGCAATCAAGAAAGAGCCTCATTTTGCTGGAACTCCGTTATGACTAGGGCTCGCCTGGATATGGTGCAGGAAGGTCAGCTATGGGAAATGGCCCTCGAGCATCTTGGCTCAGACGGACTCCTCGAAGCTGTCATAGAAATGTGGAGCCGCGCCGGGTGCCCGTCCAGACCAGTCGTTGAGCATCTATCCCACGACAAGGTTAGCCAAGAAGTCTTGAATATACTGAAAATTGCCCAGGAACGAGTCGGTGCCTTCGTACCGGGTCGAATTCGGGCTGCAGGCACAGTCACCTTATACGCTCGTCACGCCAGCAGCTTGGTTGATGGGCTCATCACATTGCTACCAAAGGCGCAGCTTTCGCGTGCCCTGCGAGGCTCATGTATTGAAATCGAACTGGGGATTTAACGTCCAAGCAGTTTCCCGATGGACGCCGGTCAGCAGCAATCCTTGTAGAATTTTACCAGTGAAGTGCCACCCCTTTGAGATGCTCTATGAACTCTGAATTAACCGAAGAAGAAATGCGTCGTGCCCTTTTTGGTACGCCTCAGCCAAAGGAGCAAGTTTCTACTCCGCTAGTGCTGGAGCCTGTGCCAGAGATCGTTTTCACGAAGCCCGCAGAGGCTCCACTAGCCAAGAAGAAAGTGACGAAGGCGTTTACGCCCAGGCTGCGGGTCACGCTCCGGGTTGGGAACGAGTTTGAGGGGAAAATGACCGAGTTGATTCACGAGGCTGATACGTTGAGCTCGTTGCTTGCGGAGCAGGAGGCCGTGAGGGCTGCAAGGAAGAAGTACAAATATGTTGAGGTCGTATCAGTCAGATCGATGTAGAGGCCTAGCTGAACTACTCAGGCGAATGGTGGCGCTCATAACATCTTCACATTTCGACCATGTCCAAGGCTGATCTAAAAAGGGTAATGTTCAGCTTTCGAATCAGGGACGACTTGCATGGCTTTGAAAATCCGTACGGCGACGGTAGCAGACGCTGTAGCCATCCAGCGCATTTACGCCCCCATCGTTTCGACAACGGCCATCTCGTTCGAAGAGATTCCGCCAAGCGCTGAGGAAATCGCTCAGCGAATAGCGACAACGCTTTTGACATATCCCTACTTGGTGGCCGAAGAAGGTGGGGAGATCAAGGGCTATGCCTACGCAAGCCAGCATCGCGCTCGTCCGGCCTACCGATGGGCTGTGGACGTGACGGTGTATATAGCCGAGTCGGCTCGCCGGCAGGGCGTTGGCCGTGAACTCTATGAAACCTTGCTTCCGATTCTCGAAAAGCAGAGGTTTCGCGCAGCTTACGCCGGAATTGCGCAGCCCAATGAAGGAAGTGTCGGTCTGCACGAGTCGCTAGGATTCGTACACATTGGGACGTATCCAGAAGTGGGCTTCAAGCTTGGAAAATGGCACGACGTCGGTTACTGGAGGCTTGGGCTGTGTCAGGCAACCCCTCCGTTGGAACCCATTCTTTTCCCCAAGCTTGAGGTTGCATCGCAGTAGGTTCACTCGCTGTGCGTTGTGACTATCAGACTTCGGCAGTGAGGTGGCCTTGCAGCTGCTTGAGCACAGCTCGGGCAACGGTCATCCTGTGGAAGTGACTAACCTTGCGCTTTTTTCAGCCCTTTCAATCGCACGTTCGCTCTTTGCACAGCTGCCATTTTTTCAGGCCGCTTCATGCGTTTCCACTTTCTAATGTCTTCCTTGCTGCGCCCGCAACTCACACAGAGATCACCACTTAGCTGGCAAGTCGAGATACAGGGATTTTCGATTTCTTTAGCCATTGTCAGTCCCCTTTAGTCGCGCCTGATTGAGCAAGGCGATTTTTCCAGTTGCCACCATGCGTGCGCTGGCACTCCTCCTCAGAGTCAAAGCAGACATAGCGGTCTGAAAGGTTCAGATCGATGTCGGCCTCGTTCAACGCGATAGAGGTCAACTCAACAATGCGCGCCTTCGCTATAGCCTGGGCGAGCTTCTTGTCAGCCAGTGTTTCGAACACCCAGACTACCTTGAGGGTTTCACTCAACGCATTCAGGTCGGCGGTGTGAGTGAGCCACGTAAATCCTTCGATCTCCCCTTTTGCTGTTTCGCACGCTTCGGTGAGGGTAGTAATTAATCGACGTTCGATACGCGCAAGCTCACGTTTCCCTAGTGGCATTAGGAGTTCCTATGAAGTCGAGGTTGGGGAGCCGGTGAATCAAACTAATCGAAACTCGACCGTAAGGTGGCTGACTTCGTGGACAGGCTTCAGTCGTTCACGAATGCTTTCAGCGTTCAAAGTGGATTCGCCGAGGACGCTGACAATAGCCGCATGCGCCTCTGGCCCGACCCGCCAGACATGCAGGTCTGTAATGGTTGCATCACCCGGCTTCTCTACCAGCTCGCGGATTTCATCTGCAACGTGCTCATCAGTTTGATCCAGCAGTACAGCCGAGGTGACGCCCATCAAACTCCATGCCCAACGCGCAATAACTATGGCGCCCACAATGCCCATTACCGGATCCAGCCACACCCATCCGAGATACCGGCCAGCGAGCAGTGCTGCAATTGCCAGGACGGAGGTCAGAGCGTCCGCTATCACATGGACGTAAGCTGATTTCAGGTTGTTATCGCCGTGCCCATGATGATCATGATCGTGCCCATGACTGTGACCGTGGCCAAGCAGAAGCGCGCTCACAATGTTTACGATCAAACCCACAATCGCAATGAGCGTAGCGGTTCCGAATTGAACCTCCGTCGGCTGCAAAAGACGCATGACCGACTCTACGGCGATTACCAAGGACACCATGCCGAGAATGAGCGCCGATGCAAATCCACCCAGGTCTCCAACCTTGCCCGTACCGAAGCTATAACGACTGCTGGAGGCGTGGCGTTTTGCGTAACTGTACGCAACTGCAGCGATGCCCAAAGCGCCTGCATGGGTTGCCATGTGAAAGCCGTCGGCGAGTAGAGCCATCGAGCCAGTGATATAGCCGGCGACGATTTCGCCGACCATCATCACCACCGTTAGCGCCACAACCCAAAGGGTACGTTTGGCATTTTCTTCGTGTGCTGACCCGAGGAACACATGGTCATGTACGTGATTAATTTCGATGTTGTGGCTGCTGCTCATGAGCATGTACCTAGATTTTTCACTTGGAATAGCGGCGAATGGCTTCAAGAAGCTCTTCGACACCCTTGTTGCGCTCTTCATCGCTAAGCGTTGGGCTCGCTACATGCTCTCTGGCGTGATCCTCAATAATTTCGTCCATCAATCCGTTGATAGCTCCACGTGTGGCAGCTACGAGATGCAATGTTTTCGCGCAATCGGCATCCGATTCCAGTGCACGCTCAACGGCTTGGATTTGCCCCGCGATGCGTTTCACGCGCTTGAGAAGATCGTCTTTGTTTGAAGCTATATGGCCCATGGGAGAACCCCCTTTGACTGTGCATACGCGCATCATAGGTATACCCCCTATACCTATGCAAGCGCCGTTTGACGGAAAGCTCATAAACAGCTATTTGCCGAAACTGGCTTCAGATAGGAGGAAGGGCGAAACAGGATGATCAGGACTCTGCTATTGGCCGCTCTTTGCTATGATGTTGACAAAGCGAGCAGGTCAAACGAGATGCAATTGCTGGTTAGGTCGAATGCAGACGGTGGCCAAGTGGAGTGCGAATGGGACTCCAAGGCCACGTACTTCGGGTGGGATCAAACCCTGTTGCCATTCTCATCAATGACGACTTGTCCGTCTTCCTTGACGAAACTGCCGCTCTGCTCCTGAGGCAGAAGGTCGAGAACGGCCTCTGACGGGCGACACAAGCGTGTGCCCAACGGCGTCACGACGATGGGGCGATTGATCAGGATAGGATGAGCCATCATGGCATCGATGAGCTGCTCGTCAGTCAGCGATGCATCGCCCAATCCCAGCTCCTCGTACGGAGTGCCTTTGATACGCAAAAGAGCCTGCACTCCGATACCCATATCCCCAATGAGTCTGACAAGTGTGGTGCGATCAGGCGGGGTCTTCAGATACTCGATAACCGTCGGTTCTTCCCCGCTGTTACGGATCAACTCCAAGGTGTTGCGAGAGGTGCCGCATTCGGGGTTGTGGTAGATCGTGATCTGGCTCATATCGCTTCCTCGTACTGACGTTAGATGGAGCGCTGGTTGACGCGTTTGGAAAGCTCTTCGGCGGACTCTTTACGCTCGGAGTACCGATCAACCAAATAATCCTGGCGATCCCGCAACAGTAGGGTGAACTTCATCAGCTCTTCCATCACGTCCACGAGACGGTCGTAGTACGAGGACGGCTTCATACGACCTGCCTCGTCGAACTCGGTAAATGCCTTGGCAACCGAAGATTGGTTTGGGATGGTGAACATCCGCATCCATCGGCCCAGTACGCGCAGCTGATTAACCACGTTGAAAGATTGCGAGCCACCGCAGACCTGCATCACTGCAAGGGTCTTTCCTTGCGTAGGTCGTACAGCACCTATCGCCAGCGGAACCCAGTCAATTTGGGCTTTGAATACTGCACTCATAGAACCGTGACGCTCAGGGGAGCACCACACCTGCCCCTCAGACCATTGCATCAGCTCGCGCAGCTCTGCGACCTTGGGATGTGTATCGGCAGCGTCATCCGGAAGCGGCAGACCCGATGGGTCAAAGATCTTGGTTTCAGCGCCAAACTCATTCAGCAGGCGTGCCGCCTCTTGCGTGACTAACCGACTGAATGAGCGCTCTCGCGTTGATCCATACAGCAGAAGAATGCGAGGTTTATGGAGCGAAGGCGTGCGAGGCGACAGTTGCTCCAGCGACGGAATGTCGATCAGGTCGGCGTGTACGTTCGGCAATGTGTCTTGCATATAAACTCCTACGGCGGCGCCTGGTTGGGTGCCGCCTCGGTTGATCTTTAAAGCGAACCGATGCGGTTCAGTTCAGCTTTCAACTGTTCAGCGCTGATGGTCTTCAGTGGCAGCGCAAGAAATGCGCTCACGCGCTCGTGAATTTTGGCGAGTGTGGTTTCAAAAGCTGCGGTGATCTCGGCTTCCGAACCGCTAGCGTCAGACGGGTCGGCCAGACCCCAATGCGCCTTCAAAGCTGGCCCAAAGAAGATTGGGCATGCCTCACCCGCTGCCCGGTCACAGACAGTGATCACGATGTCTGGAGGTGAGGCTTCAAAAGCATCCGAAGCCTTGCTGCTCAAGCCCGCCGTGGAGATACCCGCCGCCTCCAGCGTTTGCAATGCCCGTTGATTCACCCTGCCACTGGGAAAGCTTCCTGAGCTGACGGCTTCTACACCCTCGGGCGCCAAGTGGTTGAAAAGCGCTTCGGACAGAATGCTGCGGCAGCTGTTGTGGGTGCACATGAACAAGACTTTCATCAGACGATTTCCTTGATTCAAAAACTGAGGCGCAGTGCCAGGGCGGACAATGTGGCGACGAGGATGGGCACGGTCAGCACGATCCCGGTCTTGAAGTAGTAACCCCAACTGATCGTTATATTTTTCCGGGCGAGCACGTGCAGCCACAACAGAGTTGCCAAGCTCCCAATTGGGGTGATCTTCGGGCCCAGGTCGCAGCCGATGATGTTGGCGTAAACCATCGCTTGCTGGACAACACCATCGACTTCGGCGGCATGAATGGATAAGGCGCCTACCAAAACGGTGGGCATGTTGTTCATGATCGAAGACAGCAACGCTGTTAGCAGCCCTGTACCAAGGGACGCGCCCCAAACGCCATAACCGGCGAACACGTTCAGGATCTGCGCGATGTGGTCGGTCAGACCGGCGTTCTTCAGGCCATAAACAACCAGGTACATACCCAAAGAAAAAATCACCACCTGCCATGGCGCCTCTTTGAGCACCTTGCTTGTATTGATGGCGTGACCACGAGCCGCGATGACGTAAAGAATGAATGCACAGACCGCTGCAATGGCGCTGATTGGCACCCCCAATGGCTCAATGACAAAGAAGCCGATCAGGAGTAGTGCCAACACCCACCAGCCGGCTACAAAAGTGGCCCGGTCGTGGATTGCTTCGTCCGGATTGTCCAGTTGGTTGAGGTCATAGGTCTTTGGTAAATCTTTGCGGAAAAACCACAGCAGCATGGCTAACGTCGCCGCCACGCTGACGATGTTTACCGGCACCATGATCGAAGCATATTCGTTGAAGCCGATATCGAAGTAGTCGGCAGAAACGATGTTGACCAGGTTGGAAACCACCAGCGGTAAGCTCGCCGTATCCGCGATAAAACCGGCTGCCATGACGAATGCCAACGTAGCAGCAGGAGAAAAACGCAACGCCAACAACATCGCGATCACAATGGGTGTGAGGATCAACGCTGCTCCGTCATTAGCGAACAGGGCAGACACCGCTGCGCCCAGCAGGACGATAAATGCGAACAACTTGCGGGTGCTCCCGCCTCCCCATCGGGCCACATGCAGCGCAGCCCATTTGAAAAAGCCTGCCTCATCAAGCAACAGACTAATGATAATGACCGCGATGAACGTTCCGGTAGCGTTCCAGACTATGCGCCATACCTCCGGTATGTCTGCGAGGGTAACGACGCCTGCCAGCAACGCCACGATGGCACCGAACATCGCACTCCAGCCAACCCCAAGCCCCTTGGGTTGCCAGATGACAAGGACGATGGTTGCGATAAAGATCAATACGGCAATCAGCATTTCATTAATCCGGTTGGGCGCGAATCAGCTACACACGGCTTGGTTGATCGGGCGGTCGTTCATGCCGCAGAGGCGCTTAGCCTCGGTTTCTAGCCATTGCTGATTGGCGTCTACCACTTCCTTCAAAACTGCAGTCACCCACGTGGGCAAGTCAGGATTCAGCCGGTAGTACACCCATTGGCCTTGGCGACGATCCAACAGCAAACCGGCAGAGCGCAGTAGCGCCAAATGACGAGAAATCTTCGGCTGACTCAGGTCGAGTGCTGCCGTTAGCTCGCATACACAAAGCTCACCTTCACTCACGACAAGCAGCGAAATTTTTGCTCGGGTGTCATCCGCCAGGCACTTGAATAAGGTGGTGGGGTTCAAGGGTTCTGTCATAGATCCTCCAGGTGTTTGGTCTTGACCAAAACGAAGAGCTTGATGCGCTCGTGGATGTCGTGGAGCGTGTGGCGAAATGCGCCAGGATCATCGCTAGTTACTGGGTCAGGAAAATCCCATGCAATGACTTCACCTGCACTGGGCATTGGTAGGCACTCGCTTGCGGATTTATCACAAAGAGTGATTACGTAATCGAATCGATCAGCTTGAAACTCGCTGATGGAATTGCTGTGCAGGCCCGTAGCATCGACTCCAACTGCCTCCAATGCTTGAGTCGTGCGCGGATCAACCTCAGACGGTTCAGATCCTGCGCTGAAGGCCTCGAAGCGCGGGTCGGTGTGCCGCAGCAAAGCCTCTGCAAGCAGGGAGCGGGCTGAGTTGGCAACGCACACGAAAAGCACTTTGATAGCAGGGCTCATGGTGGAATTCGATGCATATGGGAAATCGAATATACGCTTTAGCGAATATTCGGTAAAGCGAATATGATGTCTGCTGTTTGGCATGTGCCCTAACGTTCCATGCGTGTCGGCATAACGGAGATGAGAGGATGGAGGGGAAGATGATGATCCAGGCAAAGGAAATAGCCGGAGGACAGTGGCAGCGCTTTCGCGATGCGCTGAAATCTGCTGACCTTCCAGCAGACGATATTGATCTTCCAGGCCGAACCTTTTTTGAGTTCTCACGGGATGGTGAGACTGTTGGATGGGGAGGGTTTGAAACGCATGGTACGGACGGGTTGCTGCGTTCCTTGGTCGTAGTGTCGGCCTACAGATCGAAGGGGGTCGGTGTCGCCGTGCTTCGGATAATTGAAGCGATAGCCGCCGAGCAAGGAATCGCTCGATTTCATTTGCTGACAACAACTGCGTCAGGCTTTTTTGAGCAGCAGGGCTATGCAGTAAATCAACGAGTCTCTGCGCCGCCTCTGATTTCTCAGACGGAGCAGTTCAGGGGGCTTTGCCCTGGCTCGGCTTGCTACATGTGCAAAGCATTATCTGCGAATGCACGAAAGTAGCTGATCACCTTGGTGATGGCTTTTAGCCTCGATGCCAGCTAGATTTGGAGCTTCCTACGATCAAGGATGGATATGAAAAAGCTCATCGCAGTAATGGGGATCTGTGTCGCACTTGGCGGTTGCGCTACGTCCCACTACACCGCAGGGCGAGACTTTCCGTCGGCCAGTGTAGCGAGCATCACCAAAGGTAAAACGACGACTACTGAGTTGAAGTCGCTGTTTGGTGAGCCCTACGCTAAGAGCGCAGTCAGCGAGACTGACGAGAAGTGGATCTACACTTACACCAATGGCTCAGCCCATGCTCAAAGCTACGTGGTTACCATGAAGGTTACGACTACAGGCACTCAGAAAACTCTCGACGTCTTGATCCGAAATGACGTGGTCATCAACTACACGTTCAGCGAAGGCCCCGCTCCAGGCACTACCACTGCGACGAACTAAGTTCACCACCTTGCCATTGGGCGACCCACCGCGCTCAGTACGTTGTTGATGGAGCATGCTCATGGACAGAACATATGCCTTCGTGGATGAGTCCGGGAATTCCGACCTTGATACGTCAAAGGGAGGAAGCTCGGGCTTCTTCATCGTGTGCTCCATTCTGGTGGCAGAGAAAGACCTGGAAGCTGCTTATACCCAAGCTGAAGCACTCCGCATGCGTCATTTTCAAACAGGTGAGATCAAATCCAGCAATCTAAAGCCGAAGGATTCAGATCGCCGTGCCCGAATCCTCAACGAGCTAGCCGAGCTGCCATTCAAGCTCTATTTCACTGTCGTTGATAAATCCCGAATTCACAAAGACGGTGGCCTCCGTATCAAAACCTCGTTCATAAAATACGTGAACGGGTTGCTCTATGATCGTTTGTTCCGCGCATACCCAGACCTTCAGATGATCGTAGACGAGCATGGTGGCCTGGAATTTCAGGAGAGCCTCAAAAGCTACGTTGCAGAACGGTTCATCGACGACCTATTTGGCGATAAGGATGCCTTCCAGGCGGTAGCCAGTAAGGACAACGTTTTGGTTCAGGTCGCAGATTTTTTTGCTGGCTCAGTGGCTCAGATTTACGAGGAGAAAGCATCGGAAGAAGCAGTTCTTGCCTATAAGAAGATCCTCCGCAGCCTGACTCTTGGAATGCTGGAGTGGCCATCCAAGTACCAGTCTCTTCTGCCGCCACCAACGAATGAGGCTGGATATGCAGACTATCAAATACACCAGGAAGCTTTACGCCAAGCAGACCATTTTAGCGAGCGCGTTGAGGAGCATCCTGATGAGAATGAGCACCTGCAGCTAAGCATTTTACGATTCCTGAGATTTCAGAGCGAATTCGTCACCAAAGACTACGTGCCAACTGCAGAGATCATTGCCCACCTCAAAGATAGTGGCTTCGGAGAGGTCAACGACCAGAGAATTCGCTCCAGTGGCGTTGCAAAACTTCGCGATGCGGGGGTAATCATCTCTAGCGCCGTTAAGGGTTATAAAATTCCCCAAACACGTGCGGACATTAATGACTTCCTAGAGCGGGCATCAGGCATCGTCGTCCCTCTTCTCGAGCGCGTTAAAAAGGCACGAGAGGTGTATCGGCTGAGTAGTCGAGGAGAATATGACATCGTGACTGCAGCCAACCTGACTGAGCTAGCCAAGCTGCTCGCTGCGCTCGAGGCATTTGCAGATGACTGAGCTCAGTCATGGCCAGGAACCTCACCAGGCTGCATTAATACAGGATGAAATCCTAGAGATTCTGAAAGAAGCCAAGGTGCTCGCGCGTAGATTCTATCGCCTCACCGGCAAGCCGCTGGGCGTGACCGGCGAGGTGGCAGAGTACGAAGCTGCTACTAGACTCGGGCTGTCACTACATCCAGCAAGGCAAGCAGGTTACGACGCTACAGAGACGCTGGAAGATGGCGTCGCGAGAATCCAGATCAAGGGCCGCTGTATCCTGAACCCGCTAAAGATTACTGGCCGTATGGGTGCAATTGATCTACGACAGC
Organism: Pseudomonas sp. PB105; assembly: GCF_009764655.1. Lineage (NCBI taxonomy): Bacteria > Pseudomonadati > Pseudomonadota > Gammaproteobacteria > Pseudomonadales > Pseudomonadaceae > Pseudomonas > Pseudomonas sp. PB105. The sequence goes on along the minus strand of NZ_RWIO01000093.1, from coordinate 22,360 downwards.
CCTTCGATATTGTGCTTTTGGTGCTGCTTGATTCTAAGTTCAACGCATTTGCAATGTACGAAGCGAGTCGTGCCAAGGTAGAGGCAGCGCTGACCTTACCTGGGTCGAAAGCCAGAAATGAACGTGGAGCGCTGGCTATTAGGCAATTCATGTCGATAGCTAGCTTGCGCTGGGCTCGCCAAGAGCCCAGCGAATCAGAAAGTTAACTGCCAATTAGAGTCGAGACCTAGTGGTAGGGTGCTCTGAGATGCAAATTTAATGTCCCCAATACGGCACATTAACCGTCATTTTTAGGCTTAATGACCCTATCTGGGGACATTACGCTGAGCAACGGGATACGGACAAAGGTGACTACAACTCTTACCTCAGCCTGCAACCATAAAAAGCCAACCGTAGTTGTATTATAGCTTTATGAAAAAAAGGCTGAAATGTAGTTCCACGCGCAGAAAAAATAATAATTGATGTAACTCGCTACAAAACTAGGTGCCGCAAGTGATAGGAAGTAATGGACAATCGCTGCGTACAGACAGAAACACACAGCCCAAGCAAGCCAGTAAACTGTACGTCCGGAGGATATAGGTTTTTCAACCAAACGCTTCCAGTCGTCCGCAGACATGAAGTTGTAGATCTTCTTCCGCCATCCTTCTCGACTGCTGTCAGCAAGGCTGTTAAAACGCAAGGTTGATAGAGTGTTGATAACTATGCTTAATATGAGAAGCACAGAAACGCCGAGATAAAGAATAGTGGTTGCTGTATCGGCTACGCCTGTAGTCGCTATCGGAGTCTTGAGAGCTAAGACAACACCCGCCACCGCGAAATCACGCCAGAGAGCTGATATTAAATCCCTTGTCGCAGTTTGTGTCTTATTAACCTCTTCCTGCAAACCCTTGCGCAGATCCCCCAGGCTTTTGACAGCCTCTTTGCTTTGATCCTGGAGATGAAAGGCGAACGCTTCCTTGGCCCCGGAGAGACTATTTTTTAATAGCGTCGTTGAGCCAGATGGCCATGTTGTCCCACTAATCCAGTTGATAGCAATGTGGTTGTTGAAAAGTTGAAATTTCGTTTCAGACTCCCTAGGGGTAGAGTAGATCCACTGGCAGGTGTCGTGAAGTGTTTCAAACTCGATATCAGCCCAGTTAATAGGCTGGTCTATAGGTATGGGGAGCGAGCGCCCGCCTCGGAATATTACGTGAGTCTCATCATCTTCCTTGCGAATCTCAGCAGGCAAGCAAAATGAAAGCTTTTCCACCGCCACGCGTTTCCAGGCCGAAAAAGGGTCGCTTTCAGAAATTGGCTCAGCAGTGAGCAGCCATGGCTCAAGCGATTGAGGGGTAAGGGAGTGGGTAAGATCCCGTACCGTCTTCCAAGGCTTTTCAGGATGTTGAGTGGCGGTCGGTAAATTTTTATCCCCACCAATTTCTTTCACTAAAAACTGATGAGTAGAAAACTCAAAAGTTTCTCCTGCAACCCATACACACATCTTTTTCTGTGAGTTCTGTGTTGAAAATTGATTTGTCCTCAGCCAATTTTCGAAACCTTTAATGGTGAGAAAATAACACCAGCCATCATTCGCTGGTTTTTCCAGGATGACCGTTAGTCTGTCATTCTCTACATCCGCTAAATCGAAATCCTTGATGTCGATGCTATCGGACACCTCTCCGAAAAGCTCTATCGTTCCGATGCCCTCAGAGCCAAGGCGCAAGGTAAGATCTTTCAATTCTCGGACAAAATCGGAGGAAGTAACGCTTACTTCATCAATTCGAAGAACAGTTGCGGTTTCGACCTGCGCAGAACCACCCGACGCAGTAAGTCGCTCAAAGAAACTGCGAAGTTCTAGCGCTAGCTGTTTCATGATTCACGCAAACGACTTGTACGAATAGTAATGACAGTTTCATCCTTTTTGTTTTCAATAGTTAAACTTCCCTTTGCCCGTGCAGGCATATTGATGGTTATGCCTTCGCTTGTTACGTATTTTTTCGCTTCATTGGTTGGTAGTTCATCGTTATCATAAGCAAATACCTCACCTGTCAGGTTGAGATCTTCCAAATCTTTGTTGAAAGTTTCTCTAATTTCATCTCCGCCATTGATGCCAAAAAAGTCGGTGAAAAACTCTTCGACCTCAAACTCCTTGCGCTTCTTCGCTATCTCAATAACTTTTTCAGCAACCTTAGAGGTGATGGCGGGCGGTAGGTCGCTTAAATGCGCTCTGACAGTCTTTTTTATCGCTTTGACAAAATCCGCTGTCATTTCCTTGGAGTTTCGCAGGCGCTCCACACCTAGGAATTCTTTGAAAAAATCGCTAATTCCGGAGCGACTCATCTTGTCGATGATTACTACCTCGGAGTCATGCGAATCCAAATCAATTAGCGCGGACTTTTGAAGAGCTTTTGGTGACTCCGTAAAGTTATTAGTTACAGCTTGGAGTATGGCTTTAGCTCCCTGCGTCTGGAATGTTACTACCTTTTCAGAGTCATATTTAATAAGCGAGTAGAATTTCTTGTTTCCTGTAACCAACCCAATAACAATTAGCACCCCTGATTTCATCCGTCTATCACCAAGTCGGTGAAATTGACGTGCTAGGCTCTTAGAAACGTCGACAAAATCAGACTCGCCTTTCTCCCACCCTTTCAGCTTTGCCTTGACCTGGGATATTTCAGCGAAAGAGAACTTATTGCCTTTTAGAGTTTCTTTGATACGTTCAATGAAGAACGGCTCGAATGTCCCTAGGGGCGTGTCGTCAAAAAGTATGGGATCGTCGGCCCGGTGATGTACCACGTGAAATATAAAATTCACGATTTTCAGGGCGTCTATTTCTTTATCGGTAAGAGTGGCCAAGCTAATTCCCCATCCTTGTTGGTGGCTACATGACATCAATCATCGATATAAGCACCTTTCCAGCATTATGCCTAGGGTCTTCCATAGTCTCTGCCATAAAGCACTACTGTATGAATATACACTTGTAGGGGGTGTTTTCCAGCAGGATGTTTCACCTAGGATCACCTGTCCGATGGAAGGCTCGGGGGGAATGTGTCAGGCGTCTTGGCTGGGCAGTGACCACGACCTAGATAGTTTGGGGTTTGAAGGGTGTTGCAGGTATGGCGGTTAGTGTAGTCAGCCTGGCAGGAATAGAGGGGGATTGTCAGCTCAAGTGGCGTTGTACGCCCCCTCTCGATGTGACAAGAATTGAGGATTTTCTGACCCCTTTGGGAAAACCCAGAAACCGTCCAGGTAGCGCCGGGTCATGTCGTTCATCGCCAGCTTGCGCCCCAGGTTGCCGATGATCAGCCCGGCCACCACCATCGCAATCGGTGCAGAGACGTGCAGCTCGGTGGCCATGGCCGAGCCGCCGATCACCAGGGCGAGGGTCAGCATGACTTCGATCTGGTGCTGTTCGATGCTCTTGATCATCAGGTACACCAGGTAGCCGATGAGCCCGCCGAACACCACGCCGCCAACGGCTTCGTGGACGAACAGCATGGCTGTGGCGCCCACGGTAGGCGTCTCGCCCAATTGCGCGATGCCCAGCAGGACGGTAAAGACCACCACCGCTGTGCCGTCGTTGAACAGTGACTCGCCGACGATGGTGGTTTTAAGCGGTTTCGACGCATTGGCAGTACGCAGCACACCCAACACCGCAATCGGGTCGGTGGGTGAGATCAGCGCGCCGAACAGCAAGCAGTAGAGGAAACTCACGTGCCAGCCGAACAGGGCAAAGATGTAGTACGCCAGGCTGCCGATCACTACCGTGGCAATCAGCACGCCGAAGGTCGCCAGCAGGCCGATGGGCCAACGGTAGCTGCGCAGGTCGCTGAGGTTGACGTGCAAGGCACCGGCGAACAGCAGGAACGACAGCATCCAGTTCATCAGCAGGTCGCCGAAGTCGATCTGGCCTATCAGTTGCTGGATGCGTTCCTCCAGGCCGGGGTAGCCGAGCACGCTCAGGCCTTGCAGGATCAGGGAAAACAGCAGGGCCGTGACCATGACGCCGATGGTGGGCGGCAGGCCGATAAAGCGGAAGTTCACGTAGGTGAGCAGGGTGGTGAGGCAAATGAAGGCGGCGACAAGTTCAAGCATCCGGGGTCCTTGGAGTGGGAGGAAGATCAGTGATGAGTGGGGGGATGGACCGCAGCAGCGGCATGAGGTTGCACCGCGCACGATAGAACCTTTTGGTGCGGGGCGGCTCTTAGCGGGTAAGTGCGGTTTGGTATGTTTAGTGCTAAAACTCTAATCGCTGTTTAAAACGACAAAAGGAATGAGTGATGACGGTCGCTTTCTGGTGTGTGTTGATCGCAATTTTTCTGCCTTACCTGTGTACGGGTGTGGCCAAGTTCAGCCAGGGCAAGTTCGGGCCTCGGCAGAACCACGACCCGCGTGCTTTTCTGGACACCCTGCAAGGGGTTGCCAAGCGTGCCCACAGTGCGCAACTCAACGGCTTTGAAGTCACCCCGGCGTTTGCGGCGGCGGTGATTATCGCGCATCTGGCCGGTACGGCCGAGCTGGTGACCATCAATGTGCTGGCCGTGCTGTTTATCACCAGCCGCCTGCTGTACATCATTTGCTACCTGGCCGACTGGGCGATACTGCGCTCGGTGGTGTGGTCTGTCGGCATGGCGTTGATTGCGAGTTTCTTCTTTGTCTCGATCTGACCTGTGACGCAGATCCACTTGTGGGAAGGGGCTTGCCCCCTCCCACATTTGACTTAGAGGGTCTCCGGAACCTGTGGCAACGCCGCGCCCTTGGGCCACAGCATCCAGATTTGCCCTTGCTGCTTCATATTCCCGGCCAGTTCCCCTGCCGCATCGCCGGTGCCCCAGAACAAGTCCGCACGCACTTCGCCGGTGATTGCACCACCCGTATCCTGTGCCGCAACCGGACGTGCCAACGGCGTGCCGTCAGGCTTGGTGGTCGACAACCACAACAAACTGCCCAGCGGAATCACCTTGCGATCCACCGCCACGCTGTAGCCGGCGGTCAACGGCACATTCAGCGAACCGCGTGGGCCTTCGTTGCTGTCGGGGCGGGCGCTGAAGAATACGTAGCTGGGGTTGCTCGCCAGCAACTCCGGGATTCGCTCCGGGTGCGCCTTGGCCCAGGCACTGATGGCGCCCATGGTCACGTCTTCTTTCTTCAGCTCGCCTTGCTCCACCAGCCAGCGGCCGATAGGGCGGTAGGGGTAGCCGTTCTGGTCGCCGTAACCGACGCGCAGTTGACGCCCGTCTTTGAGTTGAATGCGCCCCGAGCCCTGAATCTGCAGGAATTGCAGGTCCATCGGCTGGGTCAACCAGGCAATCGGCTTGGCGCTGGAGCCTTGGCCGTTGATGGCGCTGGCATCGTCGTAAGGCTTTAGCACGCGGCCTTCCAGGCGACCGCGCAGACGCTTGCCCTTGAGTTCCGGGTAGATGCTTTCCAGGTTGACGATGATCAGGTCATCCGGCACGCCATACACCGGCACATGGGCGGCGGCGGTCTTGGTCAGGCTGCCGGGGTAGACCGGTTCGTAGTAGCCGGTGATCAAGCCGTTTGGGGTGTTATCAGCCGAGCGCAGCCCGAACACATCCAGGCGCTCCTTGAGAAAACCGCGCACCGCTACGGCATTGCCCGGCACGCTGGCTGCCGCCGCGCAGGTCGCGCCCCATACCGGGTCGGCCTTGAGGCGTTGGCAAGCGCTGCGCCAGGATTCAAAGCCGGCCAGCAGGTCGCTGTCGGATACCGTCGGCAGCGCTTCCCAGGGGGCGCTGACGTAAGTGGCAACGGCATGGGGTTTGGCTGCTTCATCTTTAGCTGTGTCTTTACCGGTGTCCTTGCCTGCGTCGCAGCCGGCCAGCAGCGCAATCATCGGCAGAGCCCACGCCAGACGGCGGCTCCAGGGTTTCAACATGAGACTCATACACGTATTTCCTGAAACGATTGCCCGCGCCTTGGCGCTCTTGGGCAACCCTTGTTATTAATAGGGCTATTGGTCTTTGCGGGCGGGGCGAGGATACTGGCCGCCGTTTCCCGTGACCCTGAGCCACCATGACTTTTAAAAAAATGACGGTTGTACTGTTGGCCTGCCTGGCGGTGTCTGCCTGCGGTGGCGTCGATCCGAATTCGCCCCTGGGCCAGCGCAAGGCGATCTTCAAGCAGATGCTCAAGACCGGCGAAGACCTGGGCGGCATGTTGCGTGGACGCATTCCGTTCGACGGCGCGAAATTCGCCGAAGGCGCGGTCAAGCTCGATGCGTTGTCCCATGAACCATGGAAGCATTTTCCGAGCGTGCGCGAGCAAGATCACACCAGCGCCAAGGATGACGTGTGGCAAAAACAGGCGCAATTCCAGCAATTGGCTCGCGACCTGGAAGCGGCCACCGGCGAGTTGGTGATCGCCAGCCAGGTGCAGCCCTACAAGGCCAGTAACCTTTCGCCTGCCGTACAGAAAGTCGAAGACGCCTGCAGTGCCTGCCATAAACAGTTTCGTGACCACTGACCGGTTTTACTGGTCGAGTTCTTCCACGGCGTCCTGCAGTTCCTTGCGGGACTCGGCGAGTTTGTCCTTACGTTTGTTGATCTTCTCCGAGTCGCCTTTTTTCATCGCCTTGTCGAGGTCGGCCTGACGGCGGCTGACCTCGTGCTTGGCGTCGAGCACTTTGTTTTCCCGCTCCTTTCTCAACGAGGCGTCGGTGCAGTTGGCGGTGACTTCGCTCAAGGCTTTTTCCAGGCCGGCCTGTTGGGCGCTGTTACCGTGGGCCTTGGCTTGTTCGATCTGGGTGCTGATGGCTTGGCGCTTGGCGGCGCAGCCGGTGAGTTGGGGGGCTTCTTCAGCGGCCAGCAGTGGCGTGGCCATGAAGCTTGCGACGGTCAGCAGGGCAAAAGGGGCGAGGAATTTCATGTGGAGCTCCAGGGTCGCAAAGTGCAGGGTGAATTCTGCGGTGGTTTAAGGGTGGCTGGGCGGGGTTTAAAACCCGTCTATTCCTGCCACGCGTAATGTTTCAGCCAAAGCCAGTACTTGTGGATCGCGGAAAAAAGCGCTCAGTTGCGCTGCACGCCCCGGACCTATGCCATCGATGGCCAACCAGGCCTGGGTATCTCTGGCGACCAGCGTCTGCCAGTTGCCCTCCAGATTGCTGCGGGCCGCAGGCGGCACACCCAAGGCTTTGAGCCATTGTGCAAAGGGTCGTTGCCGAGCGCTGTGAAGGCTGTCGAGCAGTCGTGCGCGGCTGCGCTCACCCAAGCCATCAATGTTAGCAAGCTCTGTCGTATCCAGGGTTAACCAATCGAGAAAGCCTGCGATTAGACCGGCCTGGATCAATATGTTCCATGTCTCGCGACCCATGTGCGGCAACGCCAGGCCCTGGTTGCCGCTCAGCCAGGTCAGGCGTGCGAGCAGCTGTTCTTCGCAGCCTGGGTCCAGTTGCCAGCAACTCAGGGCGTGAAAGTCCTGCGGGTCGGGGACAGGAAGGTCGATCCGTTTGGTATTGCGCAGGATCACCTGGTCCAGTCGCGGGATCACTTGGCCTGCCAGGCTGATGGACACCTGGTCGCCAGGGCGAATATCCAGCGCCTGCCAGCGTTTCAGCGAGCCGGCGCTGACCCGGCTGATCTGTCGGTCGTCCAGCCGCACTGGCTCCAGTTCCAGAATCGGCGTTATGCGCCCCGTGCGGCCGATCTTGAACTGCACCTTGCGGACCAGGGCCAAGGCCCTGGAAGCGGGGTACTTCCAGGCGACAGCCCAGTAGGGTGCGCTGACTTGCCAGCGCTTGGCGGGCACCCGTGATGCCTGATGCAGTACCACCCCGTCGCTGGCGAAGGGCAGTGTGTGGTTGTACCAATAGGTGCGCCAGTGCGCGGCTTCGGTGATTGTCCGGGCGGGCTGGCTATAGCGCTGGCTGTCGGTGAAACCCCAGTGTGCCAGGATGGCCAGGCGTTCGGTAAAAACGGCCGGGCCGTCCGGCCAGGCCCAGACAAACAGGCCGATACCGGCGGCGTCGGCGTTACTCAACTGTCGGCGGTTCATCAGGCCGGCCACCTTGCTGCGGGCATTGAGCCCGCCCAGGGCGGATTGCACGTGGTCGTCGAGGCGCCAATACAGCTCGCCTTGCAGCACCACGTCGATGGGCTCCGGCAGTTGCTGGACAATACCGGGGATCCTGCGGGCGGAGGCTGACCAGTCCTGGCCGAGAGTACCATCGCCGCGGCTGATCACCTGCTTCAAGCGGCCCTGACGGTACACCAGCGTCACTGCAACGCCGTCGACCTTGGGTTGGATCCACACGTCGTGTCGGGTGTCCAGCCAGGCGCCGACGGCCTGTTCATCCAGGAGTTTTTCCAGGCCGGTATGCACAACCGGGTGTGGCAAGGTGCCCCGAGCGCTAGCCAGTGGGTTATCAGGTTTCGAGGGGGTTGGAGTGACGCACTGGCGCCAATGGGTCAGGCGCCGGCGGGCCTGGTCGTAGAGCTCATCATGGACGGGGGATTGGCCGAGGCGGTGGTAGCTGTCATCCCACAGGCGGACCTGTTCGGCCAGGGTGTCGACCTGTGCCCTGGCCTCGTCGGGGCAGTCTTCGGCCGATGCCAATAAGGGGAACGTGCTGAGTAACAGGGCAACCAATAAACGCATCATGAGCATCCTTGCTCGGAAAGGGTGCCCAGCCTAAATGAACCTCACGGCCACAAAAAAGCCCCGACAGTGCGGGGCTTTTTACCGGGTGTTTCTACTTACTTGAACAGACCGCCCAAGGCTTTCACGGCATCCGGCTTATCAGCCTTGGCCTCTTGGGTTTGCTGCTTGGCGTCGGCTTTGGCCTGGGCCTCGGAAAGTTTGTCACAACCTTTGTTGATTTGGTCTTGCGCCGCTTTGAAGGCCTTCACTTTCAAGGTGTCTTTGCTGGCTTCGGCCGCATCGATCTTGGTTTGCAGGTCTGCGGCTTGTTTTTGGCAGTCGCCGGAGTTGCCGCCGCCCAGCTGGGAGGTCAGGGCGCCACTCAGTGCGCTCAGGTCAGCGGCGTGGGCCGGCAGGGCGAACAGGCTGAGCAGAAGGGCAGCAGGGGCGAGCGTGGAGATGCGCATGAAAAACCTCAATGTTCGATTGCCTGTGCACGTGTCTATCCCGGGCTGGCGCAGGTCAATATCCAGATAAGGTTAGAGGGCCCGAGAGGGCGCGGATTCTAGAGGGCCATCATTGGGCCTGCAAGGTTTGGATCCAAAAAATGTGAAAGGGGTCGCGCAGGCCATAAAAAGCCCCGCCGGGCGAACCCGGCAGGGCTTTTGGGTGCAGCGCGTGCTTACAGGCCGGCGGCGGTGCGCAGGTCGTTGGCGCGGTCGGTTTTTTCCCAGGTGAACGTGGTGAAGGTGTCGTCGCCGACAGTCTTTTGCGCAGGGGTACGACCGAAGTGGCCGTAGGCTGCGGTTTCCTGGTACATCGGGTGCAGCAGGTCGAGCATGGTGGTGATCGCGTACGGGCGCAGGTCGAAGATCTCACGCACCAACTTGACGATCTTGTCGTCGCTGATCTTGCCGGTGCCGAAGGTATTCAGCGAGATCGACGTAGGCTGGGCCACACCAATGGCGTAGGACACCTGAATTTCGCAGCGCTCGGCCAGGCCAGCCGCAACGATGTTCTTGGCCACGTAACGACCGGCGTAGGCGGCCGAACGGTCAACCTTGGACGGATCTTTACCGGAGAACGCGCCGCCGCCGTGACGCGCCATGCCGCCGTAGCTGTCGACGATGATCTTGCGACCGGTCAGGCCGCAGTCGCCCACCGGGCCACCGATGATGAACTGGCCAGTCGGGTTGATGTGGAACTGGGTGTCTTTGCTCAGCAGTTCGGCCGGCAGTACGTGCTTGACGATCAGCTCCATCACGCCTTCACGCAGGTCGGCGTAGGACACGTCAGGGTTGTGCTGGGTCGACAGCACGACAGCGTCGATACCCACCACCTTGCCGCCTTCGTAGCGGCAGGTCACCTGGGACTTGGCGTCCGGGCGCAGCCAAGGCAGCAGGCCGGATTTACGCGCGTCGGCCTGACGTTGCACAAGCTGGTGCGAGAAGGTGATCGGTGCTGGCATCAGCACTTCAGTTTCGTTGCTGGCGTAGCCGAACATCAGGCCTTGGTCACCGGCACCCTGGTCTTCTGGCTTGGCACGGTCGACACCTTGGTTGATGTCCGGGGACTGCTTGCCGATGATGTTCATCACACCGCAGGTCGCGCCGTCGAAGCCGACGTCGGAGCTGGTGTAGCCGATCTCGGTGATCACGTCACGGACGATCTGCTCCAGGTCAACCCAGGCGGTGGTGGTCACTTCGCCAGCGATGATCGCTACACCGGTTTTCACCAGAGTCTCGCACGCCACACGGGCGAACTTGTCTTCAGCAATGATGGCGTCCAGCACCGCATCAGAAATCTGGTCGGCGATTTTGTCCGGATGCCCTTCAGACACGGACTCGGAGGTGAAAAGGGAGTATTCGCTCATCTCGATGTTTTCCTGATATTACCGATGGTGAGTGTCGCCAGCCGGTCGCTGAAAATGGCGAACCTGGATCTGGAAACCATTACGTAAGCCTACATAGAGGCTTTCCCCGGGAACGAGCCCCGCAGCGGTGGCCCAACGGGCCAGATCGTCCTGTTCAAAACCCAACCAGAGATCACCGCAGGCCTCCCTGGCCCAATTCTGGTTGTGGCTGCATAAATCCGTAACCAACAGGCTACCGCCGGGGTGCAGCAACCCGGCCATTTGCTTTAATGCGTCGGCGGGAGCGGCGAAATGGTGCAAGACCATGTTCAGCACCACGCAGTCGGCCTTGATCAGCGTGCCGCTCAAGGCGTCAGCCAGTTGCAAGGTCACATTGCCCAGCGATTCACGCTCGCACAGCTGTCGCGCCAGTTCGAGCATCGCCGGGCTGTTGTCCAGCGCGGTCACCTGATGAAAGCGGCGCGCCAACTCCGGCAGAAAACCGCCATCTCCAGGCCCGACTTCCAATGCCGTCGCCTCATCACTGAAGCTCAGCTTGTCCAATAGCGCCAGCACGCTGTCGCGGTACTGCGGCAGGCCGGCAATCAGGTCTTGCTGCGCACGAAACTTCTCGGCCACCCGTGCGAAAAAGTCCTGACTCGCCGCTGCGCGTTGCCCGTGGACCTGGCCGATGCGCGACTGTACGTCGGTTGGCAGGCTCAGGTTGTCCACTTCTTCGAGCAGGGCGGCGTGCAGCTTGCCGCCGAGCAGGTCGGTGTGGGGCAGGGCGCGGCGGTAAAAAATTGCATTGCCTTCGCGGCGCGTGGCTACCAGGTCGGCCTGGGACAGCACCTTCAAATGGTGGCTCATGCCGGACTGGCCGATGGCGAAGATCTGCGCCAGTTCCAGTACGCCGAAGGAATCGTTGGTCAGCGCACGCAAGACGTTCAGGCGCAACGGGTCCCCAGCGGCCTTGCACAAGGCTGCCAGTTCATCGCCGTCGTCGGGACGCAGTGAGGGCACGGGTAGGTTCATAAGGCCAGCAGTCTAGTGACGGGTGCATATCCTCGCAAGGCCAATATCAAAAAGTTTTGATATTGATCGATAAGTGGCGGTTATAAGCCGCCGCTATAACCGTTAGACGAACAAGTTGCCGATTTCTGCAGGCGATTGCCGGCAACGCACAGGAAAAACAGCCTCAAGTGACTATCTGTCATTGCCCGCAGGCGGTGGCTGAGGGAAAATGCCGGTCCTTTTTTGCGTTTCTTTTTATTCACTCTTTATTCAAATCCTCAGGAGAACAGCGATGCCCAGCCGTCGTGAGCGTGCCAACGCCATTCGTGCCCTCAGCATGGATGCCGTGCAAAAAGCCAACAGCGGCCATCCCGGTGCCCCGATGGGCATGGCGGATATCGCCGAGGTACTTTGGCGTGACTACCTGAAACACAACCCGAGCAACCCGTCGTTCGCCGACCGTGACCGCTTCGTGCTGTCCAATGGCCACGGCTCGATGCTGATCTACTCGCTGCTGCACCTGACCGGCTACGACGTCACCATTGATGACCTCAAGAGCTTCCGCCAACTGCACAGCCGCACACCGGGCCACCCGGAATTCGGCTACACCCCAGGCGTCGAGACCACCACCGGTCCCCTGGGCCAAGGCCTGGCCAACGCTGTTGGCTTCGCGCTGGCTGAAAAAGTCCTGGGCGCGCAGTTCAACCGTCCTGGCCACGACATCGTTGATCACCACACCTACGTGTTCCTGGGTGATGGCTGCATGATGGAAGGCATTTCCCACGAAGTCGCTTCCCTGGCCGGTACCCTGGGCCTGGGCAAGCTGATCGCCTTCTACGATGACAACGGCATTTCCATCGACGGCGAAGTCGAAGGCTGGTTCACCGATGACACGCCAAAGCGTTTCGAAGCCTACAACTGGCAGGTGATCCGCAACGTCGACGGCCACGATCCTGAAGAAATCAAGACCGCCATCGACACCGCTCGCAAGAGCGCGCAACCAACCCTGATCTGCTGCAAGACCACTATCGGTTTCGGTTCGCCGAACAAGCAAGGCAAGGAAGACTGCCACGGCGCCCCACTGGGTGACGCGGAAATCGCCCTGACCCGTGAAGCGCTGAAGTGGAACCACGGCCCGTTCGAAATCCCGGCTGACATCTACGCCGAGTGGAGCGCCAAGGAAAAAGGCCTGGCGGCCGAAGCCGAGTGGGACCAGCGTTTTGCTGCCTACTCCGCCGAATTCCCAGAGCTGGCCAATGAGCTGGTGCGCCGCCTCGCCGGTGATCTGCCTGCCGACTTCTCGGAAAAAGCCTCGGCCTACATCGCCGAAGTTGCGGCCAAGGGCGAGACCATTGCCAGCCGTAAAGCCAGCCAGAACACCCTGAATGCCTTCGGCCCGCTGCTGCCTGAGTTCCTTGGCGGTTCGGCCGACCTGGCCGGTTCCAACCTGACCCTGTGGAAAGGTTGCAAAGGTGTCTCGGCCGAAGACGCCAGCGGTAACTACATGTACTACGGCGTGCGCGAGTTCGGCATGAGCGCCATCATGAACGGCGTGTCGCTGCACGGCGGCCTGGTGCCGTACGGCGCGACCTTCCTGATGTTCATGGAATACGCACGTAACGCAGTACGTATGGCCGCGCTGATGAAGAAGCGTGTGATCCATGTCTACACCCACGACTCCATTGGCTTGGGCGAAGACGGCCCGACGCACCAGCCGGTCGAGCAACTGACCAGCCTGCGTACCACGCCGAACCTGGATTGCTGGCGTCCAGCCGACGCGGTGGAATCCGCTGTGGCCTGGAAGCACGCCATCGAGCGTAAGGACGGCCCGTCGGCGCTGATCTTCTCGCGTCAGAACCTGCAACACCAAGTGCGTACCGACGCACAGATCGCCGACATCGCGCGTGGCGGCTACGTGCTCAAGGACTGTATCGGCGAGCCGGAGCTGATCCTGATCTCCACCGGTTCCGAAGTCGGCCTGACCGTTCAGGCCTACGACAAGCTGACTGCCCAGGGCCGTAACGTGCGCGTTGTGTCCATGCCGTGCACCAGCGTGTTCGAAGCCCAGGATGCTGGCTACAAGCAATCGGTCCTGCCGTTGCAGGTCAGCGCGCGTATTGCCATCGAAGCGGCTCACGCCGACTACTGGTACAAGTACGTGGGCCTGGAAGGCCGCGTCATCGGCATGACCACCTACGGTGAGTCGGCGCCGGCGCCAGCCTTGTTCGAAGAATTCGGTTTCACCCTGGAAAACATCCTGGGTCAGGCTGAAGAGCTGCTGGAAGACTAAGTCAGTCTGCGTTGTCTGTACTGGCGCTATCGCGGGCAAGCCCGCTCCCACATTTGGATCGCGGTCTAATGTGGGAGCGGGCTTGCCCGCGATGGCGTCAGAACATTCGACACCGAACTAACCTTGATCGAGAACCCCATGCCCCAACCGCGTCCCTACAAAGTTGCACTCAACGGCTACGGCCGCATTGGTCGTTGCGTCTTGCGTGCTCTGTTCGAGCGAGGGGCGGCTGCCGGGTTTGAAATTGTCGCGATCAACGATTTGGCCGACATGGCCAGCATCGAATACCTGACACGCTTTGACTCCACTCACGGCCGCTTCCCTGGCGAAGTGCGGGTCGAAGACGATTGTCTGCATATTAATGGCAACTGCGTGCAGGTCTTGCGCAGTGCCACCCCCGAAGGCATCGACTGGAAAGCATTGGGCGTCGACTTGGTGCTGGAATGTTCCGGTGTCTATAACACCCGCGCCGATGGCCAGCGTTTTCTCGATGCCGGCGCGCCGCGTGTGCTGTTTTCCCAGCCGATGGCCAGCGAGGCGGATGTCGACGCCACTATCGTCTACGGCATCAATCAGGATTGCCTGACCGGCGATGAGCTGCTGGTATCCAACGCTTCCTGCACCACCAACTGCAGCGTGCCGCTGTTGCGCCTGCTGGATCAGGCGATCGGCATCGATTACGTGTCGATCACCACCATCCACTCGGCGATGAACGACCAGCCTGTGATCGACGCCTATCATCATGAAGACCTGCGTCGTACACGCTCGGCGTTCCAGTCAGTGATTCCGGTGTCCACAGGTCTGGCCCGCGGCATCGAGCGCCTGCTGCCGGAACTTGCCGGGCGAATTCAGGCCAAAGCCGTACGGGTGCCGACGGTGAACGTGTCCTGCCTGGACATCACCCTGCAAACCGTCAGCGACACCGATGCGGTGGAGGTCAACCGGATTCTGCGCGACGCCGCCACCCGCGGCCCGCTCAAAGGCTTGCTGGCCTACACCGAGTTGCCCCACGCCAGTTGTGATTTCAACCATGACCCGCATTCGGCGATTGTCGATGCCAGCCAGACTCGCGTTTCCGGCCCCAGGTTGGTGAACATCCTGGCTTGGTTCGACAACGAATGGGGGTTTGCCAACCGTATGCTGGATGTTGCGGAACATTATCTGCACATCGCCTCTAAACAACCTCAACAACAGTAACTCAGGAACTGCGACCCATGACCGTGTTGAAGATGACCGACCTCGATCTGCAAGGTAAGCGCGTACTGATTCGCGAAGACCTCAACGTCCCAGTCAAAGACGGTGTTGTCACCAGCGATGCGCGGATCCGGGCTTCGCTGCCGACCATCAAGCTGGCCCTGGAAAAAGGTGCAGCCGTCATCGTCTGCTCCCACCTGGGTCGTCCGACCGAAGGTGAGTTCTCGGAAGAAAACAGCCTCAAGCCTGTAGCCGATTACCTGAGCAATGCCCTGGGCCGCAACGTGCCACTGGTGACTGACTACCTGGGTGGCGTTGACGTGAAGCCCGGCGACCTCGTGCTGCTGGAAAACGTGCGCTTCAACAAAGGCGAGAAAAAGAACAGCGACGAACTGGCCCAGCAATATGCGGCCCTGTGCGACGTGTTTGTAATGGACGCGTTCGGTACCGCCCACCGTGCTGAAGGTTCGACCCACGGCGTGGCCAAGTTCGCCAAGGTCGCCGCTGCTGGGCCGCTGCTGGCTGCTGAACTGGATGCACTGGGCAAAGCCCTCGGCGCACCGGCCCAGCCGATGGCTGCCATTGTGGCGGGCTCCAAGGTGTCCACCAAGCTGGACGTGCTCAACAGCCTGAGCCAGATCTGCAACCAATTGATCGTCGGCGGCGGCATTGCCAACACCTTCCTGGCCGCTGCCGGCCACCCGGTGGGCAAGTCGCTGTACGAGCCGGACCTGCTGGACACCGCCCGCGCCATTGCTGCCAAAGTCAGTGTGCCGCTGCCAGTAGACGTAGTGGTAGCCAAGGAATTCGCCGAAAGCGCCGCCGCTACCGTCAAGCTCATCGCTGACGTGGCTGAAGACGACATGATCCTGGACATCGGCCCGCAAACTGCAGCCAACTTCGCCGAACTGCTGAAAGCCTCCCAGACCATTCTGTGGAACGGCCCGGTTGGCGTGTTCGAATTCGACCAGTTCGGCAACGGCACCAAAGTGCTGGCCAACGCCATCGCTGAAAGCTCGGCCTTCTCCATTGCCGGCGGTGGCGACACTCTGGCGGCCATCGATAAATATGGCGTGGCTGACCGTATCTCCTACATTTCTACCGGTGGTGGCGCGTTCCTTGAATTCGTCGAAGGCAAAGTCCTGCCTGCCGTTGACGTGCTGGAAACCCGAGCCAAAGGTTAAGGCCCGTGATCAGGAAAAGGAGCATTCCCATGATCAAGTCGTTGGCACTGGTGATCGCAGCGGGCCTTTTGGCCGGTTGCGGCAGCACGCCAAGCGCGGCGCAGCAGGCTGGAAAGCCGGCATCGCAGCAGAAAACGAGCTGCTACCAGGCGGACTGGCAAGCCGAGACCATGCCGGTGATCAACAAGCGCATCGGCAATGAGCGGCTGGAGAAATACGACTCCGCGCCCAACGGTCAGGAACAGGGTTGCCCTTGACGGGTCTGATCAACTAACCGACAGCATCGGCGGCCTTTGGCGCCGCTGCGAGGATTGGCAATGAAAGGCGTTTTCGCCCTGGCAGCCGTGGCCCTACTGGCCGGTTGCAGCAGCATGAACATGTTCAACAAGGCAGAGCCTGCCGACAAGTGGACCACCTGGACCTGCGACAGCAAGGCCGAGGTCAACTGGCGCTTTGCCAATGCGGCCAAATCCGAGGTGGATGTACGCCTCGGTGGTTCCGACCAGGTTTACCGCCTTAAACAGGATGTTGCGGCTTCTGGCGTGCTGTACAGCAACGACCAATTGGCGTTTCACACGAAAGGTGAGGAAGGCCTGGTTTACTGGGTGGCTACCGACGATTTGATCGGGCGCGGCTGCAAAGCCCAATAAGCCTGACAGCAATAACGATTCAGCAGGCCAGGCATGCAAAACCTGACCGGCAATAACTTGAATAGCAGCCGCCGCTACGGCAGGCTTGCACGATTAACGACCCTCGACCGGGAGAGACAACACAATGGCACTTATCAGCATGCGTCAAATGCTGGACCACGCAGCCGAGTTCGGCTACGGCGTCCCAGCCTTTAACGTCAACAACCTTGAGCAGATGCGCGCCATCATGGAAGCCGCTGACAAGACCGACTCCCCAGTGATCGTCCAGGCGTCGGCCGGTGCGCGCAAATACGCCGGCGCCCCGTTCCTGCGTCACCTGATCCTGGCAGCCATCGAAGAATTCCCGCACATCCCGGTGTGCATGCACCAGGACCACGGCACCAGCCCTGACGTGTGCCAGCGCTCCATCCAACTGGGCTTCAGCTCGGTAATGATGGACGGCTCCCTCGGCGAAGACGGCAAGACCCCGACCGACTACGAATACAACGTGCGCGTGACCCAACAAACCGTGGCCCTGGCTCACGCCTGCGGCGTCTCGGTTGAAGGCGAGCTGGGTTGCCTGGGTTCGCTTGAAACCGGCATGGCCGGCGAAGAAGACGGCATCGGCGCCGAAGGCGTGCTGGATCACAGCCAGATGCTGACCGACCCGGAAGAAGCCGCCGACTTCGTCAAGAAGACCCAGGTCGACGCCCTGGCCATCGCCATCGGCACCAGCCACGGCGCCTACAAGTTCACCAAGCCGCCTACCGGCGACGTGCTGGCCATCGACCGTATCAAGGAAATCCACAAGCGCATCCCCAACACCCACCTGGTGATGCACGGCTCTTCCTCGGTCCCGCAAGAGTGGCTGGCGATCATCAACCAGTACGGCGGCGACATCAAAGAAACCTACGGCGTACCAGTTGAAGAAATCGTCGAAGGCATCAAGCACGGCGTGCGCAAGGTCAACATCGACACCGACCTGCGCCTGGCGTCCACCGGCGCAATGCGTCGCCTGATGGCCACCAACCCGAGCGAATTCGACCCACGTAAATTCTTCGGCGCCACCGTGACCGCGATGCGTGATGTGTGTATCGCACGCTACGAAGCGTTTGGTACTGCGGGTAATGCTTCGAAGATCAAGCCGGTATCGTTGGAAGCAATGTATCAGCGGTATTTGAAAGGTGAGTTGAACGCTAAGGTGAACTAAGCCTCAAGCGTCTAACAAAGAAGCCCGCAGCGATGCGGGCTTTTTTTGTCTGGGATTTGATCAGCTTGCAGGTGTTGAATAGAAACCCCGATGTTCAATCACTCGAAACACATCGCTCACGTCCTGCACCGGAATGCGTGCGGTATTGGCCACGTTATTCAAGTCGCGCTGGGCTGCGCAGCAGCCCCAACTTGGTCACCGCAGAATGCCAGAATCACTTGAGGTGAAGGTTTTGGGGCTGCTTCGCAGCCCAGCGCGGGACAAGCCCGCTCACCACAGAGTTACGTGTCAGCCTTTAAGCATAACTCTGCCGTTATCTCGGGCAAGCCCGGCTCCCACAGGAATCGCGGTGTGTTTAACAAGGTAGCTTCACCGAGGAATCGTCCTTGGCACCACCGGACACTTCACTCGTGATCTATATCCAACTTCGCAAACGTCACCTTCGCCCCTTCCTTGCTGTCCCCACTGTTGTCCTGCACATACGCGCCCGCCTTGAAATACAGCGGCTTGGCCGCCCAGGCCGCGCCGATGCGCTCGTTCCATTCACTGTCGGCGGCGTACACGCTGAGTAGCCCAGCCTTGTTGAGGTTGATCACGTAAGTGAAGCTTTTCTCCAGCGGCACATTGGACGCGACGATGATCACGCGGCTTTCATCTTCATCCGGGCGCATGCGCACTTTGGCGACGATGTTGCCGGTCTGGGTCTTTTCCTTGAACTGGTATTCGAGCTTGATCAGTGGTTTTTGGCTGTCATAGGCGTGGATCTGGCCAATGACGATCTTGCCGCTGGAGGGCACCTGGTTCACGGCCAGGGTGGCGCGCAGGAAGTTGTCGGCGTCGGGGTAGGTCCAGTTGCGCAGGCGGCCGTCGGCGTAGGTTTCGCGCAATTCACTGCGCGGGTAGATGGCGTTTTCGGTGCGGGTGCCGGTGACGGGGGTCCAGAATTGCACGTTGCTGCCTTCGGCCTGGAAATACTGGTCGTTGAAGCCGCTGAGCAGCTTTGGCGTGTCGATAGTCGCGGGGGGCGAGCCGACCGGAATGCTCAGGTTCCACGTGGAGAGGTCGATCATGGCGTTGGCCTTTTACAGGGGGTGACGGCTTTGGCCCGGGGGCCTGACAGGTTCTTTATAGGCGGTGGCCGTCCAGTTGTTAAACATTTGCTGGCAATTTATTGACGCCATAGGAATGCCAAAAAGCCATGTTTCCCATGAACCGTGGGCTGTAGAGGTTGACCGTTAGTCGGCTGACTGAACTTTGGCGCAATGATGGCATCCACGTCACTTCTGATTTTCAGGATCCGGGGCTAGAGTGAGGCCTTGATGTTTGTCCGGGTTTTCTGTCAGAAATGACCGGATTAGACCTAAGGAAGAGTCCCAGCATGGAATGCGCTCCACATCACGGCGATGGCAGTTCGGTTCTTCTGGTGGTCGATGACTACCCGGAAAACCTGATCAGCATGCGTGCGCTTTTGCAACGCGATGACTGGCAGGTGATCACCGCCGCATCCGGGATGGAAGCCCTGGAGTTGTTGCTGCTACATGAAGTCGATTTGGTGTTGCTGGATGTGATGATGCCCGGCATGGACGGCTTCGAAGTCGCGCGGTTGATGCGCGGCAGCCAGCGCACGCGCATGACCCCGATCATCTTTCTGAGTGCCAACGCCCAGTCGCCCGCCGCCGTGCTGGAAGGCTATGCCAGTGGTGCCATCGACTATCTGTTCAAACCCTTCGACCCGCATATCCTCAAGCCCAAGGTCCAGGCGTTGCTGGAGCACCAGCGCAATCGCCGGGCGTTGCAGCGCCTGAGCCATGACCTGGAGTCCGCGCGGGCCTTTAATGCGTCGGTGCTGGATAACGCCGCCGAGGGCATTCTGGTGGTGAGTGAGGAGGGCGTGATCGAATACGCCAACCCGGCGATTTCGCGGCTGCTCAACGCCACGATCCAGGAGTTGCAAGATCAGGACTTCCTGAGTTTCCTGCAAAAACCCCATGTGCCCGCCTGGCTGGACTCGCAGATGTACGCCGGTTATCGCAAGGGCGAAACCTGGCGTCTGCACGATGCGCTGCTGCGCACCCGCCGTGGCCAGCAGGTGCCGGTGGCACTGTCCTGCGCGCCGTTGCCCGCCGAGCAGAAGGCCATGGTGGTGACGGTGCTGGACATGTCCGAGGTCCGCCACTTGCATCAGCAGTTGGAATTCCAGGCCGTCACCGACCCACTGACCGGGCTGCTGAACCGGCGCGGCTTCCATCAGGCAGTGGAAAACACACTGTTGCGCAGCGAGCGCACGGAGCAGTCCCTGGTGTTGCTGTACCTGGACCTCGACGGCTTCAAGCGGGTCAACGATTCCCTGGGCCATGACGCCGGTGATCGGGTGCTGCGCTGGGTCTCGGAGCAATTGCAGGGCTGCCTGCGCTCCTACGACATTATCGGCCGCATGGGCGGGGATGAATTTACCGCGCTGCTGGAGTTGGAATTCCCGGAGCAGGCGGCAAAGATTTCGGAGAAGTTGATCGAGCGCGTCTCGGTGTGCCAGCAGGTCGACGGTCTGGATGTGATGCTCGGTGTGAGCATCGGCATTGCGACCTACCCGGATTGCGGCTCGGATCTGAATGGTTTGCTGCGTGCGGCCGACATCGCCATGTACGAAGCCAAGCGCGCAGGCCGTCAGCAATATCGTTATTACGACCAGGAAATGAACGGCCGTGCGCGCTCGCGGCTGATGCTCGAAGACAGTGTGCGCACGGCGATCCAAAACAGGGAGTTCACCCTGGTCTATCAGCCCCAGGTTTCCCTGGCGGATGGACGCTTGCGCGGCGTCGAGGCGTTGTTGCGCTGGCAGCACCCCAGCGTCGGCGACGTGCCGCCAGGGCTGTTTTTACCGTTGCTGGAAGAGGCGCGGCTGATCAGCCAACTGAGCGCGTGGATTTATCAGCAGGTCGCTGCCCAGCGTCAGATGTGGCAAAGCGCCTTCGATGATGAGTTGGTATTGAGCGTGAGTCTGAGCAGCAGCCAGTTCAACATGCCCAACCTGGCGAACCAGTTGCAGCAGATGATGGAGCGGTATGGGCTGCAGACGCACCAGTTGGAGGTGGAAATCGGCGAAGACTGCCTGATGAGTAACCTGGAAGAGGCCGCCAAACAGCTTAAATTGCTGCGCCGCATCGGCGTACGCATTGCGCTGGATGACTTCGGCGCGGGGCAGTGCTCCTTGTCGCATCTGCGTGACTTGGCGTTCGACACCCTCAAACTTGACCCGCAATTGGTTGCGCGCCTGCCGGGTTCGGTGAGGGACACGGCGATGGCGCGCAGCATTATCGAGCTGTGTGGGCATTTTGATGTGGTCGTGGTGGCCGAAGGCGTGGAAACCCAGGAACAAGCTCAGTGGCTCAAGGCCCATGGCTGCCCGTTTATCCAAGGGCCGTGGGCCGCACAACCGCTGATGGCCGATGAAGTGCTCGACTGGTCTCGCGCCCGCATGCGCTGAATTCGCTACACTGGCGCCCATTCGAACCCTGTTGCAGACCTCCATGACCGCGCTGAAATACCTCCAGGCCTATCCCGCCGCCCTCCAGGAGCAAGTACGCCAACTGATCGCCAAGGACCAGTTGGGTGCCTACCTGGAGCAGCGCTACCCCGAGCGCCACGCGGTGCAGAGCGACAAAGCCCTGTACGCCTACGCGCTGGCCTTGAAGCAGGAACACCTGCGCAACGCGCCGGCCATCGACAAGGTGCTGTTTGATAATCGCCTGGACCTGACCCACCGCGCCCTCGGCCTGCACACCACGATTTCGCGGGTGCAGGGCGGCAACCTCAAGTCCAAGAAAGAGATCCGCATTGCTGCGTTGTTCAAGGACGCCGCGCCGGAATTTCTGCGCATGATCGTGGTGCACGAACTGGCACACTTCAAGGAATCGGACCACAACAAGGCGTTCTACAAACTCTGCGACTACATGATGCCGGGTTACCACCAGGTGGAATTCGACCTGCGGGTGTACCTCACGTATCGCGACCTGCAGGGCAAACCCTGACCGCACAAGGCGACTGACCATGGATGTGAGCAAGACCAAAAGCAGCTTCTACCGCCGCCTGTACGTGGCGTACCTGATCGACAGTGGGCTGGCCAGCAGTGTGCCGGCGCTGACCGACGCCACCGGCATGCCTCGGCGCACGGCGCAGGACACGATTGCGGCATTGGCTGACCTGGATATCGTGTGTGAATTCGAGCAAGAGGACGGTGCCCGTAACCATGCCGGGCACTATCGGATTCGTGATTGGGGCGCAATTGATCGGCGCTGGATCGAAGGCAATCTGGCTTCGGTGAAGCAGGTGTTGGGGTATCCCTGAAGGTTTTGCACTGTTTCAGCTGACGCCATCGGGGGCAAGCCCCCTCCCATATGTGGGAGGGGGCTT